>NZ_WTPY01000020.1:20256-86723 GCF_011378905.1 Paraglaciecola sp. 20A4
TAATAAAGAGATTTTTTTAAAAACTTTTTCAACAACCATAGCTAAGTCATCTATTTCATTCAAAGGTACTTCTGTGCAGTGAATAAACTTAAGGTAATATTCAAATTCACGAGGCTCAAGTTGTACACCCAATTTTTTTAGATGTTCATATAATCGATGTTTATAGAGTTTCTCGCGATATGCCTGTTGTGTATATATAATCGAATCATCGTGTTGCCGATAGCGATATAATACTTCACGCAATCCACCTAGCTTATATTTATTGTCAGCTACAATTCTTGAAATAAAATCATATTCTTCTAGATGCGTATATTCTGGATTAAATGCATAGCCTTCAAATACTTTCCTTCTGCAAAGTAATGAAGCAATGAGCATACAGCTCTTACCAAAGACACTCGTTATATGAATATCTTCATGAAACTGTCTGAAATGCCACACCTCATTTTTACTTCCAAATACTTCCGCCCAACAACCCACAATATCAAGGTCAGCTTCTTTTAAGTAATGTAATTGATGTTCTAAACGCCGCTCTGAGCAGATATCGTCTGCGTCCATCCTGGCCAAGAACGAAGATGTTGACCACTCAACTAACTCATTTAAAGTGCTTACTAGTCCCCTATTCTCTCTTGCTCTCCAAGTTATACGAGAGTCCTTTGTAGCCATAGCTTTAATTATTTCTAGTGATTCATCAGTAGAGCCGTCATCAATAATCAATAGCTCCCACTCTAAAAAACTTTGGTTTCGAATAGAATCAATTGCTAACGTCAAATATCTATCGGCATTAAAAACCGGCATTAAAACCTGAATGATAGGATCTGAAGCCATTATAAATTATGTCCGAATAACATGTGGTTTATTATTATCATTCCAATGCCTTTACAATTTCGAGTACCCCATCCAAGCCTTGTTTTATTTTTTTGATAGAAGTGTCGTCAATTTTTGACAATACCTTCTTTAAATTTGTGGTTGAAATACTTGGTGTTCTAGGCAAATACACGACTTCGCAATGTGACATTAGATCGTCAAACTTGCCTTGCCAATCAGCACCGATCCCAAAAATATCGACGCTATACTTTTCAATATCCTTGCGTTTTTGCTGCCAATCATTTTCCGGTATGACTTCATCGACACAACGCAATGCTCCAACAATCTTAGCTCTGTCAGCATAGCTATATAAGCTATTCTTATCTTTAACAGCGTTAAACTCATCAGTCGATACGCCAACTATCAGTCGATCACCTAACGCTCTTAGCCGCTCAAGCATATTGATATGCCCAATATGCAGTAAATCAAACGTGCCATAGGTAATAATCGTTTTCATTTAATCCTCAGCAGTGAACACAGTAGCGGATTTAATTTGATTGAGTGACCAGTCTTGATTAGGGGTCTGCCAATCGCCGTAATGCCCTTCTAAATAGTCTTCAACGTCGTGTGGTAAGTAAACAGTTCCCTCAGAAAACGAATGACCTCGAATGTTAGAAAAATGCCGAGTAGGCATACGAAACCCGCGTGAAGCTAAGCAATAGTCCATATATTCTCCGTCGATATATTTAACGAAAAAATCTATTCCCGGTAAAGTCACGTTCTCTTCTGAAGGTAGAAATTTTAGTGCTCGTATGGCTCCTACTGACACTGCACCGTATTCCCGCTGATTAACGTATTGATGTAACGTCCATGGCACTCCAGTTAGCTCGAGCAATTTTGGTAACAATTGCTCTAGTGTCTCAACTGTATGTTCCAAATATTGTGCATTGACTGAAAAATCTAAATCATCATCCCATGGGATAAGTGCATTATCTCTATACACTCCAAGTAACGTGCCTGCGTCAATATAATGAGGCACATCGTGTGAGTTTAGATTTGCTGAAAGCATTAGCAGCAAATCCACGGCGGTTTGACCTTGCCTATGAGAGTTTTTTAGTTGTATCGGTTTAATCAGCCTAGCCGGTAACACTTCGACGCTTATTTCAGGTACGAGTTGCGCCAACTGTTCTTCAATTTGTTCGAAAAATTCACTGGCAATCATAACCTTATCAGGAGCTAGCGAGGCCAAGTCCAAAGGTGAAACAATCGGAATATTCTGAATTTTTGAACCGTGTTTAGCACTGTCATTGTCAGCGAACGCGACAATATCATATTGCTTGGAAAGCTCAGATAACGCAGAACGACCAGACAAACTTGCGCCAAAGATCACGACTGTGGGTGTTTGTTTGGAGTGATTCTGCATATTTCGCTCTTTCTAAATAGACTGACTATCTTAGGTATACTTTATTATCGGCTAGTACTGAGTCGACTTTAATCGCCCGTATTCTAATCTTTAAGCGGTACTTCCCGCATCGACCGTCATCACAGTCCCAGTGATAGCAGAGCCTTTGTCACTTAATAAAAAGCTGACCATAGCAGCGGCATCTTCAACACTGGCTAATTTACCCAATGGGCTTCTGCGCTTAATCGACGCTAACTTTTCACCCTGTAAATCACCTGTCATGTCAGTTTGCATATAACCGGGTGCAACACAATTTACGGTAATGCCTGCCTTGCCTACTTCTCTGGCTAGCGATTTACTGAAGCCCTCTAAAGCGGCTTTGCTTGCAGCATAAACACTCAGGCCATTAAATCCTGTTTTAGCGATTATCGATGAAATATTGATCACTCGCCCTTTTCGATTAAGCAACATTGAGCGTAGCAAGTACTTACTTAATAACATAGGAGATTGCACATTCAGGCGCATTAAACTATCAATTACACCATTCGGCATGGTGGCTAGTACACCATCATGCCCAACAGCGGCATTATTAACCAAACCGTAGGGGCGACCAAAGGTTTTCACGATGGATTTACACAACGCTGGAATATGTTCTAAATCCGCTAAATCCGCTTCGACGAAGTGGCAAAGCTCAGGCTTTGACGCAACCAATTTTTGTAGTTCAGTACTATAGGTTCGAGAAAGTGCTACCACAGACATGCCAGAGTCGAGTATGTCTCGGCAAATAGCCAAACCTAAGCCTCTACTTGCCCCTGTTACCACAACATATTCAGACATTATCGCTCCTGTTTAGTTTACCTGTTGGGCTTACTACCAAACTGTCAATATGGCGTAATTTTACAGGAATTTCAAAACGTTGCAGTATCAATTTGCACCGCTCGCGCACGCTGTGACTAATACTCGACCAATCATGATGTGAATCGATCACAATATCAGCAACCACTAAACTCCCCAGCACACTATTAGCCTGGCCATACACCTTGGCCTGTAATACGCCGGCAACAGATAAAATTATCGACTCCACTTTTTCAGGGTGTACCTTATTGCCACCTACGTTGATGACCCCACTTGCACGTCCAAGAAAAAGTACTCGTTCACCTTCGATTTGAACTTGATCTTGGGTATCTAAATAGCCCTTTTCATCAATGAGTGCTTCAAGTTGTGCATCCAATTTATGGCTCGGTTTTATGCGTAAATGTTGGTTTTCATCAATTCGTAGTTGCGCACGACCCACGCCTTGCTGTAACCAATCGACGGGAAAGCCCGCTAGCTTGTCTGCTACTACGAAGCCTACTCCGGCTTCCGTGGATGCATAGATGTGACGGATACTGGCGTCAGGATAAAGTGCAGAGAGCTTATCGAGCAAAGGTTGGTCAACCGTCTCACCACCGAGCGTAATACGTTTTAACGGTAGATTTAGGAGCTGATTTGTCATCAGCATTTGACGCCACATGCTTGGGGTAGCGGAAAGTGCGCTGACCTTTTCTCTAGCAAAGTGCTTCATGTTTGTTATTAAGTCCTCAGAGCTCCCATCAACCAACGTTGCACCGCTGGTCAATGCTTGCAGCAATACCTGCAGGCCTGCGTATCGATAGGGTTGATACAAGTTTGCCCAACATAGGGCTGAAAGCGTTGGTGAAGCCTTAGTACTGAGTGTTAACGAAGCAAGGGAGTGACTAAACCATTTAGGTTGCCCTGATGTTCCCGATGAGGCCAACCACCATCGTGTGACGATTGTGTGAGTAAAAGCATGATCGACACGAAAGCTCGATTTCTGGGCAATCTCTGCGTCTTCTTGACTCAGCTTAATATGTTGTTCAGATGCTGGGTATATATTTATCGAAAGGCGCTGATAACTAGGATCAATACTTTTTACCAACGACGCTGAGCATAAATAAAGATCAGAGCAAAAGCCATCAAATGCAAGCAACCCAACACTAAAAGAAGCACTGTCAGTGTATATCAATGCTAAGGGTTTATTTTTGAGGTGCTGATATTCCTCTCGCCACTGCTGAGCTAATTCAAGTAGCCACTCAACTGAAAATGACTGACTTGCTGACTCAATGACAGGAGTAACTGCCCTATTGATTAGAAGTGACGCTAAGTTGCTCATTAATCGCGCTTTTGCTCTAATCCTTGTGCATAAACTGCGACAAACTCAGCAAATGTTGCAGGGTAGACTGTAATCGCCAGTTCCGTAAAAGGGTCAATGCCTAATTCTTCTTCTAGTTGAGCCACTAACATTGCGTACCCTAAAGAATCAAGCCCTGACTGCAGCAGTAACGTATCAGGCTCTATCGTTTCAATGAGTTGGCAATCACTCAACTGAGCAACATCACTCATTGCGCGTTTAACTGTCTGTTCAATATTCACATTTGTTCCTTACTCAAAAATGTCACTTGCTGACATCCTCTTTGAATGGGTTTGGGTAACGTGGTTAGCACTTTATCTCTGTGCTGTCGCCATTTGTGCATAGCATAGTGAAAAAAGTGAATGTCGAACTGTTCCAGTTCTGATTGCTCATTTCGTATTCGCATTCCACCACTTTCTATTTTTATTAGTGTGTAATTAAATAGTTTGTGCAGTTTTAAAGCCGCCGTATTGAACGACAATACTTGCGCATCTAGCCCTATGCAGTTTGTATTTTGTGCAGCATACTCGAGCGCGGCCCATTCGAGTATTAATCCGCTGCCTGGTGCACAGTTTACTTCACCTAAGTAACACCCCCACTGTATTACTTGTTGTTGAGTTTCACTAAAATTCAATACACCAATGGGACGCGCATGTTGACAATATATCCAACATTCCCGGTTAGGGTCGTGCAGTAATGCGTCGAACCAGTCTTTATGCTCTTCCCACGTAATCAACTTATCGTAATGCATGTTGGCTCGCACTCTATCACTATTTCGCCAGTGCCAAACAATGGATAAATGTGATGCATTAATGGGTATAAAACAATGCTCACTAGCAGTGCTACTCATCGCTTGCTGTCCGAGTAGGCTGATTAACTGACTCTGGATATAGCCCTGCATAAATGTGGGTAAACCCGTTTTGCTGACGAGCCGATAGTGCGTTGCTATGCATTTTTTTCAGTTGTTCAGGTTGGTGCCACAAAGCCATTGTTTTTTGTACTATTTGTGAGAGTAATTGCTCTTTTACATTAGTGTCCAGTTCATCGCCACCCATTGCTTGAAGGGTGCTTTGATCACTCACAAGACACCACCCTTTTTTACTCGCTTGAGCACTAGCGAATTGTTGATTCTTTGCCGTAACGACTAATATTGACGGTGCGGCACAATGCAGCAATTCAAATTGACTGGCCCCCGCAGCCGAAACAACTAAACGCGCCTCTTGAAATAAACTGGCTACCTGTTGGCAGTCATGAAAATGTTCAATCGACAGGTGGCTTTGTTTTATGGCGTCATTAAGCGAGTCTAAATATTGATACCCACTTCCTGTTATTATGGTAATTGGGAGTCGAATAAAGGAATCATTAAAATGCTTCAACAATGGCTGAGTAAGTTGGTTTGGGTCGCTGCCACCGAACATAATGATCAATCGGTTTCGCTTATCAAAGGTCAGCGGTGCTACCTGATAGAATTCTTGCCTAAGCACACGAAAGGTACCCCCAGTGCAACGCTGTGCGTTGGGTGAAAGCGCCTTATACGCTAATTCCTGTGCCCCGCTCGCCCAATTAATAATCATTGCCAACTGGCTGTCTTCAATGTCAGCTTCTAGTAATTGACCATCATCAAACATAGCGAGTTTGCAGGCACCTAAATAAAGTGATTTTCGATAACTAAAATCAAATTGATATCCGTCTAGTATTAACCAATCTGCTTTCTCTTTAACGCACAACTGCTGTAGCTCGTGGTGCTCATCATATAACGAAATACCCGCTACGGGGTGTATTTCCCCCACCCAATCGCTGCGGGATTGGCAATGTAGCAAACTATTCTGACTCACAGCAAATAACACTCGCACGCCTTGCGCTTCGAGCCCTTGAGCCAGAGCTAAGCAACGCATTAGGTGCCCCAACCCGAGCTCCGATCCCGCATCTACCCGAAATATAATACATTGCGGTTTGAGCGCGTTAGCGAACATGAGACCAGTTTAGCGCAGTGCCTTTTACGATATTTTGCGTGGCGTGTTTGCCCTGAACACCATCCCAGTGCTTAGGAGCAAGCCCGAACGCGGGACGAACCACTCGCAGATTTAACGTAGTAAATTGCTCACCTGCTTTAATATCTTCACAAGCATAGATAGAACGCCGATATTGCTTGGACTTTTGCTCAACATCGCTGCCACCATATTTAACTTCACCAAGTGCTTGCCATGCCCGTTCGGTTTCGTCCACCAGCATTTTAAATTCACTTGGCTCTAACGAGAATGCTGCATCTACGCCACCTGCTTGCCTGTCGAGTACGAAGTGTTTTTCAATCACGCTGGCACCCAACGCCACCGAAGCAACCGACACCCCGACACCGGCGGTGTGATCCGACAGTCCTACTTCGCAGCCGAAAGCGTCACGAAGATGAGGAATGGTGTGCAAGTTTGTATTTAACGCTTTTGCGGGATAGGTGCTTGTGCACTTAAGCAAAACAATGTCGTTGCAACCCGCAGCCATTGCTGTGGATATCGCCATTTCAATTTCACTTAATGATGCCATGCCAGTGGACATGATCATCGGCTTGCCCTTAGAAGCGGTTTTGGTAATAAGCGGTATATCCGTCAGTTCAAAAGAAGCAATCTTGTAGCACGGCACATCTAGCTCACTTAGAAAATCTACCGCGTTAGCATCAAAGGGGGAACTAAAGGCCAACATACCTAATGCTTTAGCCCTATCGAATAACACGCTGTGCCATTCATACGGCGTGGCTGCTTTCTCGTATAGGCCGTGTAGCGATGCGCCATGCCATAAACTGTCTTTTTCTTGGATAATGAAATCTGCAGATTTTACATCAAGCGTCATACTATCAGCGGTAAACGTCTGCAGTTTTATCGCATGGGCTCCGGCCTTCGCGGCAGCGTCAACCATCTCCAATGCTAACCCTAGCTGCTGATTATGATTGCCGCTCAGCTCTGCAATGATAAAAGGGGGGTGCTGATGCCCAATCGGCCTATCTCCAATGAAAATCGTGGTATGTTTATTTATTGGCATAAAAACGTTCTTAGCATGAATATATTTACTTTTAGGTTATCGACTTTGTTCAGCAAAAATTGACTCAATGTCATCCGCCAATTCTTCAGGGGAGTCACAACAACACACTGGCTGCCCTGCACTTTGCGTAAACGGACAATGCACTGGGCAACGTTCTGTTTGGTCCGTCGCGTAGTCTGGCATACTTATTAGAGGAGATTCACTGGCACTGATTAACAGTGTCAAGCAGCCGACTGCATTACCATACCATTGAGACTCCCCAGGCTTAGTAACGACTACATCAGCGTGTGCTACTTTGCTTAGAGTTTGCAACAGAGGCAACTTGGTATTCGCGTTAGACCAAACAGCAAACCCTTTGTCTTCTAATATTGTTTTAAGCTGAGTTATATATGGATAGGCATATCCGTCGTGTGCATCAGCTAAACATAAGACTATTTGTTTCGGCACTGTTTTTTCAGGCTGCAATTTTGTATCAGCATTATCCGGGAATTGGGATACAGCCTCTTGAATACGCTCAACCGGTAGATGCACATCAATATTAATGTCTTTAAAACCGCAGCATTCTTTTAAATAAAACTCTGTAAAGCCTGCATCAAACTGTTGTTGAGTATTCCACCATTGACTATGTAAACGTGTCATTCCGTGAAAGGTGCTTTGCATGTACCGTTCAGTCGATTGAACAAACTCTGGTTGTAGACTTTGATCCTGAAATTGACTGAGTAACGTTTGCACTGAAATATTTAACATATTACCCGCTACATTTTCGCCAGCGTCATGCAGAAAGCGCGCTAAAAAACAGGGCATAAACGCAGTATCAAGATTGACTATTTGCGTGTATTCCATGGGGATTATCTGTTCCGCTAATCCCAAAAAAGCTTCTATCGCCACTAACAAATCATTTGGCCAAGCATGCGCCGATAAGCTGAGTGTTGTTATTTTTGGGTCAACCAGATGGATGATATCTACGCCATCACCAAAGGTTAGAAAATCAATGTTACTTTCAGGGAATTTATGCTGAAAATGACGTAGCGCTGCCACCCCAATGGTCGCGGTGTCTTTCACGCTCAACATACGGATAAGCAGTATTCGCTCCAAATTTAGTGATGTCGTTTGCTCCATACTATTCCCCTCTTTTGGATTGCATAAACGCTTTATACATTAGCTCAGCTCGCTCCCAATCCTCAAGTGTGTCAATGTCTTGCACCAAATGGCGAGGTAACACAATCGGAATACTGGTTTCACTGAATGTGGGGATCCCTTTTAAAAATGCGTTACTTGTACCCCAATAAAACTGCCCTGCATCATGAAAAGCCTCCTCTAAATCTTGCGATCGCTTAGGGATGTCTTGTGGACTAAAAGGAAATACACCGCCATTTTGCATTTTAAGCGCCCGTTGAATAGGAAATGGAAAGCTGGTGACGGAAAAGGCGTAGTGCTTAGCATCATCAGCTCTTAGCTTTTCAAATCCGTCCTTTAGAGCCGACGCTTGTATAAACGGAGCTGTAGCGTAAATACAGCACGTATGGCTTGGATTCATTCCTAGCTGCTGCATTTGAGTGATTGCATGGCGAACCACAGGAACGGTACCGGTAAAATCATCAGACAAATTGCTTGGTCTTAGAAAAGGGATTTCTGCGCCATACTCTTTTGCGGTTTCGGCTATTTGCTTGCTGTCAGTTGAAATAATAATCTTATCGAACAACCCGCATTCTTTCGCCGCTTCAATGGAATAGGCAATTAATGGTTTGCCACAGAATATTTTACTGTTCTTACCAGGGATACGTTTGCTGCCCCCTCTAGCGGGTATAATGGCTAGGTTCATGTAGCAAAATTCACTGCAATACCTTATGCAGTGTTTCGATTACGTACTGCTGCTCAGACTCTGTCATCGTCGGAAAGAGTGGCAAAGTAATGGCACTTTGATAAAAGCGCTCTGCATGTGGAAAATCGCCTTTCTTAAAGCCTTCCCGTTGATAATAAGGCTGCAAATGTATTGGAATATAATGCACATTCACCCCAATGTCGCGTTCTCGAAGAAGGTCGAAAATTTCTCGCCTGTCATGTTCAACGAGTTCAATCATAAATAAATGCCAAGCACTATCAGCTAAACTTGAACGCAAAGGTAGGATAATGGGTAATCCAGTTAATGCATCCAAGTAACGTTCGGCCTTTTCACGTCTCAAGTGAATAAAATCATCTAATTTACATAGCTGAGAAATGCCAAGCGCTGCGTGAATATCACTTAAACGATAGTTATAACCCAATTCATGCTGTTCGTAATACCAAGCGCCCTGACCGCTAACTATTAACTTACTATCTTCCCGCGTAATACCGTGTTTCGCAAATAAAGTGAGGCGTTCGAGTAGCGTTTCGTTATTTGTTGTTACCGCTCCGCCTTCAGCTGTAGTAATTGATTTTACTGGGTGGAAACTAAGTACGGTCATATCGCTATATTGGCAACTACCAATAGGACGATTTTGGTATTTGCCTCCGAATGCATGAGCAGCATCTTCGATAAGCGTAATATCATACTCGTCGGTAATATCAGCTATCGCCTGCATATCGCAACTTGCCCCAGCAAAATGCACAACTATCAGCGCTTTAGGCAATTTATTGCTCTGCGTTATTTTACGCTTCAAGGCATCAATTGAGAGGTTTCGAGTTTTAGAGTCAATATCAACAAAATCAATATCCGCACCACAAAAATGAGCACAATTAGCTGACGCAACAAATGAATTAGGCACAGTCCAAACCACGTCGTCTGGCCCAACGCCAGCAGCTAAACATGCAATATGTAATCCAGACGTACCACTATTAACCGCAATCGAGTGACTCGCGCCAGTATATTCACATAACGCTTTTTCAAACGCAGGGACTGATTGCCCTTGAGTGAGAAACTGATTTTTAAGTACATTAACGACAGCGTCTATATCATCTTGATCGATTGTGTGGCGACCATAAGGCAACATGGTCACAATTAATTCGTCGCTTTTTCTAATGTGCGCAGCTCATCTACCGTCAAAAAATGAGGGTTGGTACCCGAATGGTACTCAAACTTATCTGCTACGGGGTGGCCTACTTCTCCAAGCTTATTGCGTTTGTAATCCATATTTTTTTCGAAAAATAATATCGCCGGCGTAATCACGTAATGATCATCAAACTCTAGAGAGTGGTGCGCCATTTCTTCTGGGACCATGACTTCGTGCAATTTTTCGCCAGGGCGAATACCAACCAACTCATGCTCACGCGTACCGCTCATTGACTCAACCAAATCAAGAATGTCTACGGAAGGGATTTTAGGCACAAAGATTTCGCCGCCCTGCATTCGTTGAAAGTTTTTAACAACAAATTCAACACCTTCATCAAGCGTTATCCAAAACCGTGTCATTTCTGCGTGAGTAACCGGGAGCTTACGTTTTCCTTGATCAAGTAAAGAACGATAAAATGGCACCACTGAGCCACGAGACCCCACGACGTTACCGTAACGTACGACTGAAAAGCGCGGTCCCGTTGCGCCTGAAATATTATTCGCGGCGACAAATAATTTATCCGATGCCAGCTTTGTTGCCCCATAAAGATTGACTGGATTGGCTGCTTTGTCAGTAGAAAGTGCTATAACGCGACTGACATTTGTCGCAATTGCGGCATCAATGACATTCTGCGCGCCATAGATATTCGTTTTAATGCACTCATTCGGATTGTACTCAGCGGCAGGAACCTGTTTAAGAGCAGCAGCATGCACCACGTAATCGACATCACGCATTGCGGATATCATACGGTCCTTGTCACGCACATCGCCAATAAAATAACGCATACATTTTTCATCAAAGACTTGCTGCATCTCGAACTGCTTAAGTTCATCTCGAGAATAAATAATGATTTTTCTAGGGTTATAGTTTTTGAGGATATAAGAAACAAAACGATTACCAAACGAGCCTGTACCACCAGTAATTAAAATCGATTTATTGTTAAACATTTTGTTATTCCATCACTGTGATTGCAGGCTCATATTGATACTATTCTAGTGTATATCGCTATGAATAATATAGACTTTTAAGAAAATTTAATTATTCATATATAACGTAAGATTAACACGTGGATACGCCACTATGGTTAAATATATTTTTTAACCGCTTTACGACCGCGAACTAAACCACTTAATTGCTTTAAAGATGCCTTAAACATTTGCTCTGCGTAGCCAACTAATGCGTTATTGACTTCAATTTCGGCCTTACAGAACAGCGTTTTACGAACGTCATCAAGTGTTAAAATATAGGTATTAATACAGTTATCTCTACGAACAGAAAGTGTATAGAAAGACTTTTCATCAGGGTCTGCTGAAGCTAATAACTCAGACAGCTCCTGATTGATAGTTTCAAGTTCAGGCGGGGTATATTCGTGTGTCAGTGTGATGTTTTTCAAACTGCAGCTTGGCGTTTTTGCCGTTGCGCTTCGTAAGCTTCTAATTTCGCAGCTTCAGGTATTTGCGACCAGGCCGTTTTAATTGGTAGCATTAAATTAATTACTTCATCCATAATCGACACACTATTTTGCACTGTCGCATCAGTTAACCTTTGCACCATGTAATCATAAAGAGCAAAAAGATTATCTGCCACTTCTGCATTATTGGTTAAATCGAGCGTATCCCGTAAGTTGATTAATATGGAGGTACATCGGCCGATATGTTGCCCCTTTTCGGCAAACTCTTTCCGCTCTATGCAACCTTTTGCATAGGCCATTCGATCAAGTGCACCTTGCATCAACATTAGGGTTAATTTATGAGGGTCAGCTTGTGCAACTTCTTGCTTCAAGTTACCTTTTTTATATGCGTTAATGCCTTTTAAAGCCATTTAAATTCTCCCATTACTGCTTTAAATTGAACCTAATGACGCCATAAGCGCTGACCCGGTTTGATTTAGTTTTGTTACGGTTTGATCAAGATTGAGATACTTGTCACGCAGTATTTGCTCGCTAGATGCCAATCTTAACTCAAATTGCACTCTTTCGTCTGAAAGTTGATCCTTTTGATCCTTCACAGAGCGTTCTCTAGATGTCAATAAGCCACTAGATTTCGTATATTGCTCAACATATTCTTCTAACCGAACAGCCACACCTTCTTCACTATCCGTAAACAACGCAGCTATATCATCAAAGTTATCCTCAAGCGCTTCTTTTAAACGATCTTCACCACTTCCAAAACCATATTTATTTGAAGAACCAATTTCTAGCTCGCCATCTTCATTAAACTCAATGCCTAATTGGAATAAAGTACCTAAACCAGAAGATGATACTTTTGAACCAATAATATTAGATAAACCATTTTGAATTCCACGGATCATGGCATCTCCGGCAAGGGCACCATCGTCCTCTAAATCAGATAAACCATACTTTGTTAAATTGGTGATTTCAGTATTTAACGCGTTAAAGTTTTCAACGAACGCTCTAATTTTTTCTTCGACAGCCTCGGTATCAAAGCCTATCTTCAAAGACGAGGTAAGAGGCGTAACACCGTCATCCCCAAGTTCAGACAATTGAGATACGGAAAATGACACATTCTCAATTACGTTTTCAAACTCTGTACTACTACTTTCAACCGCAATGCCATCAATTGTGGCTTTGGAATTTTGAGCATTTAAAACCGGCGATAAATAGTTGACTGTTTCTGTTGAATTAGTCGTTGCAAGTCGATTAAGGTCCGCAAGATCATTATCATTCACAATAACCAGGTCATTCCCTTCACCTTCGACTGAAGATGTAAATACTAACTTCGCACCACCTGATTCTGTACCCGTATCAATAATGCTAGAGCGAACCCCAAAATTGTCATCGGAATTATTGATAGCGCTACTTAACTGTTGTAACGTCATTCCTGCCGTCACATCAATTGAAAAACTATCACTGGTTGCGCCAATTTTAAATGTCAAACTGCCTGATGCAGGATCGGTTGGTAATGATTGAGTGTAAACGGAGTCACTGGTGCTCGCGAAGCCGCCGTCCTCGGCGTTATCCGTTTCTATACGACTCCCACTGGCTAATTGGGTAACCGCTATTGCATAAGTCGCTTCTACAGCACTATTTGATGCTTCAGCGGTAAAAGGTTCGACATCTTCACTGGGATTTTTAACGGTAGGCTCACGGCCTTTTAGATCTGCGTCACTGCTCAGTTCTTCTACACTATCCAAAAAATCTTTCATTTTAGATTTAAGTGAGCCAATGCTGGATATTTCAGCGTCGTAAGACTCTTCTTGCGTATCTAATCGTTGTTGTTTAGGCGCGCGCTCTGCTTCCAAAAGCTGACTAACCAGAGCCTCAAGATCTAAACCTGAACCTACTCCAAGCGATTGAATTGACATAGCTACCTCATATATTTATATTTTAAGCTTGTTTATTAACAAACATACCTACGGCCGAACTAACGTCTGTTTGTAATTCTTTAATCCGTTTTGAAAAATTAAGAACTTCTTCCGTGGGTATCTGCCGAATTACATCGCCGCTTTGTGAATCAGTGACTTTAACCACCTGCCTACCGCTACCTTCGTCAACGGAAAAATTCAGTTGACGATTTTTAGTCTGAACAAATTCATTTACATCAGCGATCGCACTATCAATCACTTTGTCCGAAAGCTCGAAATCGATCTGCTCTTGAATATCTTTATCGGCTAAAAGAGCAATGTCTTTAACTTCTTCGACGGATTGCTTTTTAAACAGATTTAGATCTTCTTTTGCTTCATTATTTAACTGCTTCAAGTCAGAATTCAAAGCAAAATTTTGGCCAACTTGTGATATTCCAATATCCATAACTCACCTCGTAAACAATGCAGAGAACAAAGATGCATCAACATCAAATATCCCCTGTCTTTATGTTACTAATAACGGATTACTAATCGTAAGTATAATCCACTTTTCAGTATCGTAAACTTAACTAATTTAGCGTATAAACTATACGTCGTTTGTGCAGCTTAAATTCACAGTATCCTTTCCCTTTCGGGAATTTAAAAAGCACAAAATACAATTCACCTTAACTATAGTATCGGCCATATCTCTAGTATCTTTAGCATTTAATCGAAAAATAATCATTGGAAGAAATTAATACTGCCAGAATAAATTCTCTGTAGATGAACAGCTATTTATTAGACATCTGCTAGTTAAGTAAGCAACCTAAATGCAATGATCGCGTATGAGTTGCAAATGCTGCCTCGAAGCATAGAAATCTGATCGTTCTGGACGCGCAGGTGATAGCTCTGTTTTATAGAATTAGAAAAAAAGGGTCGCTGGCCAATCATGCCAAGATAAAGAATACACGAGGGATGGATGACGTTTGATCATGAAGATGTGTGGACTTGAAAGCCGTAGCAGTTACGAGGTAATTTACGCGATCATGAGGTTGTAGAAAGTTGTTTGCTTATTGAAACGAAAATAAATACACGTATAAATTATTAGTAGTTATTCCATCTTCGAAAGAAAGATACGGATCATTAATAAACTATCTATCTTATTTTGAAAGTAAAAAACTAAATGAAAAAAGCCGAAGGATAACCTTCGGCTTAAAATGGCGAGAGAGTGAGTAGACTCTCAACTGATTGGATCTTCTCAACCTGGCGTTTTATCTCCTGGTTTCAAAGCCCTAACAGAAGGGTCTAGAAACCTAGTTTAACTATTCAATTAACCGAGTAGAGATAGAGCGGCCTGAGGACGCTGATTTGCCTGACTCAATACCGTCAAACTCGCTTGTTGAATAATCTGGTTACGAGTCAATTCAGCTGTTTCGGTCGCAAAATCAGTATCACGTATTTGTGAACGTGCAGCTGATACGTTTTCAGAGATATTCGACAGGTTACGGATTGTCGATTGGAATCGATTCTGTAAGGCACCTAAATCTGCACGTACTGCTCCTATAGTTGAAATAGCCTTAGTAATCGTTGTTAGCGCTCCTGAAGCACCGGCAATATTCTCAACCGAAAGCTCTTGAATACCTAGAGAAGAAGCAGCAAAGCCACCACCTACATTATCAGCCTGCAAGTTAACGGAGATGTTTTGTCCGCCGTTTGCACCCACTAAGAATTTAGCAGAAAACGAACCATTTAGAAGAGTAGCATCACCAAACTGTGAGTCAGTTGCAATACGGCTTATTTCTGTAACAAGTGCTTTCACTTCTTTTTGCAGAGCGGCACGGTCAGCAGACGAGTTAATCCCGTTTTGTGATTGAACAGCTAGCGTACGAATACGTTGTAGCGAAGACGTAACCTCACCCAACGCACCTTCAGCAGTCTGAACTAGCGATATTGCATCATTTGCGTTTCTAGCGGCTTGGTCTAAACCTTGAATCTGAGTAGTTAAACGTTCAGAAATTTGTAGACCTGCTGCATCATCAGCTGCTCGATTTATTCTAAAACCTGACGAAAGACGCTCGAACGACGTATTTAAACTAGTCGACGAATTAAATAATTGACGCTGTGCGTTCAAAGACGACACATTAGTATTTACAAATAAACCCATGGTTTCTCTCCTACATTTTCAGTTCAGTTTTCGCTGTTAACCGAAAATAAAAAATTGGTGGTTAAATAACTCTAAAAGTAATAATGAGATTTTAAAAATCATAATTACTATCTCTCTCATAAATGTTATCGACTGTAGCTAGGCTCTCTTTAATTAAAATTTAATAAATTTTACTTTTATGGCAAAGAACCATGGCTTTACTTTTGCTAACCTTCTGAGTTCCAATGAGTTTATTAAATAGTGGTTGGTCAAATAAAATGCAAATTATTGATGTAAAGCGCGTAACACAGGGTAGTAAACACCATGCATTTACTGATTTATGCGATTTTAACGGGATACTTTACTGCTCTTTTCGCGTCGCAGATAACCATGTCAGTGATGACGGACAAATAAACGTCGTAACGTTATCAGAAAGTGCAGAGGTACTTTATACCCAGCGTATAATTATGCCGGATACTGATCTGCGGGATCCTAAATTAAGTGTTACCCCAACGGGGGAGCTGCTTTTACTTGCTTATGCTCGGCGCACAAGCAAAACCAAACTTCACGGTGAGCTCGGTAATCAATATCCCGTGATATGGCTATCTCAAGATGGGCTAAGTTGGTCTAGCCCTAAAAATATAGGCGAAAAGCATTGGTGGTTGTGGCGTTTACGATGGCATGACGGTAAAGCTTATGGTATCGCATACAATCGTTCTAAAAACGCAGTGCATCTTTATTCAGGCGACCCTAAACGCAGTTTTCATCGACATAGAAGTCAAATATTTAGTTTACAAAAGCACAATAAAGGATACCCCAATGAAAGCGATATGTGTTTCGCTGAGAATGGTACGGCACACGTTATTCTGCGCAGAGATAGTGATACTTATAGCGCGCAACTAGGGAGCAGTAAGCCGCCCTATAGCAATTGGCAGTGGCGAGATTTGGGTTTTTATCTTGGAGGGCCTAATATGTTGCGGTTAAACAATGATTCAGCACTGCTTGCAGGAAGAGTTATTTATAAAACGAAGTTGGTAACGGCCATACTAAATATCGACCTAAAAAGTGCCAAAGTATCACTGCTTACTATATTACCTTCAGCAGGTGACAACAGTTATCCAGCGATGGTAAAAAGGGGAAATCGGCTATTTATTAGTTATTATTCATCTCACCAAGACCAACAAGCACATATATATTTGGCAGAGTTGACATTGCCTTAAACCAATACAAATAGACAGGCGGTTAAAATATAATCTTTAGCTGATGTAATCAAACAAAGACAGCCCCGTCACTCGAGAAAACGTAGCCTGAGCTGCCTGCAGTGCAGCTTCTTGTTTACTCAGCTCTGATACCGCTTCAGCATAATCCACTTCTTCTATTTCGGCCCGGGCTGATTTGTGGGTTATCTCCAAATCTAAATTAGCCTCAAGTACCGATTGAGCCGTATTCATTTTACTCCCAAGCATTGATATAGAATCAAGAATACTCGTTAAGCTATTGTCCACACCAACCAATGCATCTCTAATTCCCTCTTCGTAGTCTTTATCGGAGATATTTTCATCACTTAAATTAGTATAAAAATCATTAAGGGTTTCTGTGATGTTCTTTTTCTCAGGCTTTTGCAGTATGAAGTTGACGCTGTCGCCTACACTACCGTCAATAGTAAAATCCTGCCCTTCGAAATTGAAAGGTGTGCCACTTGCAAATATTTCAGTACCGACAACATTACCAGTACCCAAATTAGTGATACTTACTTCAGTGGCGCTAATGATATCAATCTGATATTCGTTATTTGCGGCTGTGACTGGATCATAATTTTGCTCATGAAACTGATCGAACTCAGATTGAGCAGTGATAATCGAAGACGCTGATGTGACGCCACTAGTTGATGTAATATCTCCTGTTAGACGCGCATAAACATCTTCAAAAACGGTTTGACCTGACGTATTCATCGCCAAAGAGAATGTATTCGACACCCTGATTTCATTTATTCCTTGGTCACCTTCAAAAGCGTATTTATTCCCTGAAGCGCCGGCGGTATAACTAAAAGCAGGAGTAGCAGATTGGTAGCCTGCAAAAATATATTCGCCACTCGCATTTTGACTGTTCATTGCGTCAAATATTTGGTCACGTATCTGTCCAATTTCAATACCGATGGCACTTCGGTTTTCGGCACTTAGCACTCCATTGCCGGCTTGAATCATTAATTGCCGCGCTCTTTGAATATTATCTGTCACATTGCCAAGTATCGTTTCTTCTTGCGCGATACTGCTTGTTAGCAAATTATTGTTTTTATTATATTGTGCAATTAAATCAATTTCTTCGGTTAAACGAATAACCTGTGCCGTCCCGACAGGATCATCCGACGGGCGTAGTAGCTTTTTTCCAGTCGATAATTGTTGCTGAACATCAGACAACTCATCTTGATTTTTCAGCACCGCACGGATGCTTCTATCATATAATTGACCAGTAGAAATACGCATTATTTCACTCTCACTTGTTTCACTATCTCACCATACTCAAAATGGTATCGAACATTTCTTGCGCAGTATTCAACAAACGTGCTGAAGCAGAATAAGACTGTTGAAAGCGCACTAAATTAGCGGCTTCTTCATCTAAACTAACCCCTGACACCGAATCAAACCAATCTTTAGATTGCAACTTTAGCGCTTCTCCTGCTTTTACGGCTATGTTGGCATTAGCTGCTTTTTGACCTATATCGCTAACTGTATCGGCGTAAGCTTCGTGAAAACTAACGGGATCGCCCGACCCAGCATTATTCAACTGCATGCCATTCTCGTTTTGCAAATTAGCCATGATTAACCCGTTACGGTTATCGTTAAGTCCGTTGGTATTATAACCAATAGAGAACGAGTCGCCGGCTTTCGGTTCACCTTGCAGACTAAAATCATAACCTGGATAGTTATCCAGCGCGCTGAATGCTGCTGGCCAACCAGCCGTTTCAGAGGCCTGCGTTAGTAAGTTATCTAATGACGCCGCACCACTAACCGTAGTAATTAATGTGCCCGCGCTATCGTACACCTCGAACTCATTTGATGAGTTAAATAAAATGCTTGATGGCGCACCTACGCCTCCACCGGGTGCATCTCCAGGGGCATGAATACCACCAGCACCATCAAAACCAGATGAACGAGAATCGAACGGCGTAGTATCGACAAAAGTATTCGTGACTTGGGTTGAGATTAACTCCGCACCACCTAAATTATCATCCGCAGCATCTATTCTAATTGGACTGGCAAGCGCTAAGTCTTCAGGGCGTGTTGTCACCAACTCGATTTTATCAGCAGCACTCTTGGTCGGCTGTATTAAAAACTGATCTTCTGCGGAGTAACCAGATCCTTTTGAAAACTCTAGCTCTAAACCACCTAATACTTCACTGTACACACCACTTTGGGCAACTAGACCAGGGTAACTATCTGTTTTTGGGACACCATTCACATCGAGAACTATAGAACCATCAATATTGAGCAATGTCACAGTCACATCGACTGTTGGGGGAACACTAGCGGTGATGGCATCAATCGTAACCTGGTAATCAGCACTGGTTATTGCGTTTGCGCCGCCTTGGGAAATACGACCGTTAACAACGGAAGTTGTATCAGCGTTACCAGGATAATTAAGACCAATACTGACAGGCCGTGTAAAAATCTCACCACCCAACTGTTGATCATAATCCATGCCTGCACGATTTTGCGTATTGACAGCTTCTGTAACCGCCAGTGCTATTTGTCCAAGTTCTCGACGACTTGGTTCAAGAACCTCATCACGGTAACGAAACAGACCACCAATCGTTCCACCCAATTCAGTTTCCGTAAGGTTCAGCGATGTTGGTTTACCATTGCTGGTGAGCTGCAGGGATTTGTAGTTGAGATCTGCGCTATTATTAACCTCTAAAACACTAAAAGTACCATCTTGCATGACGAGTGACTCACCCGAGGTTAGGTTCACCATAACCGAACCATCACCATTAGAGCTATTGCGTGTTTCAATTGATACCAAACTACTTAACTCTAAAATAGCGGAGTCACGCTGGTTCATTAACGCGCCTGGAGTATCATGCCGATTATTTGCCTGAACGATGCGAATAGAATCATTGAACGATGCGATGGATTCAACCAGTGAATTAACTTTATTTAGGGATGCTTCAAATTCAAAATTAATTTCACGTTCTTTATCAGTTAAAAACGTTGATATGGTGCCCATTTGTCCAATCATGGATTCAGCATCACCTAACACCAGTTGGCGCGCTGACATATTGGTCGGATCATCGTTCGCTGTTTGCATTGAAGCAAAAAAGCGGCTCATGCTAGTCGATACACTGTTAGCTTCACCGGCAAAAACATTGTCCAAAATGGCAGTTTTTTCCCAATATGCTTCATGCTCTGCAAGCATGGTAGTATCACGACGTAGCTGATTTTGAGCAAAAGTATTAACGACTCGGTCAGTAGTATATTGACCGACTCCACCCATTAGCTCCGCAACAAAATTAGTTCTTTCTCGCACATATCCATCAGTATTAACATTGGCAATATTATTACCTGTCGTACTGAGTAACTGGTTGCTTGCTTCAACACCAGAGCGGGCAATGGATAATAAATCCGAAGTCCTAATCATATTTTACACTCCCTACTCTGATGCTGTTCATGGCTGTTCATGGTTGATAATTGCTTAATGAATCACTGTTCAAGACAGAAATGATTTTTTGAGCATAGGCTGGATCAGTCGCGTATCCAGCCTGTTGTAATTCTTCAAAGTAACGTTTAGGGTCACTCGTATTTTGCAGTGCTTGTTGATAACGAGGGTTGTCTTTCACGAATGACACGTAATCTTGCATCGCATCGTCAAACGAACCATATGCTCTAAATTCAGCTTTCTTAGGTGTAGCTAAACCTTGTTCAAATTCTAAAGTGTTAACCCTAGCCGTGTCGCCTTGCCATGCTTTACCAGCTTTTATGCCAAATAAATTATGCGTATTGCCTTTATCGGTATGCATCATATATTGGCCCCAACCTGTCTCTACGGCAGCTTGAGCCAGCAATGCTTTAGGTTCTATATCAAGCTCTTGTGCAACCCGTTGGGCGACTGGATATAAGGCATCCATGAAATTTTGTTGGTCGCTAAATGCCGCATCTTTGAAACCAGCGCCTGTAGAAGAAGCCTCCGGCAACACGGCTTGTTGAGCCTGTTTGATACTTTGAACACTATGACGATTGATGTCTGATAAGTTGCCGTCATTACGAATAACACTGGCAGGCGTAAAACCATCTCCGCCCTTACTAAGCTGCTGCATAATAATATCGGCTAGTCCAATACTGCCATTGTTTGACATATCACTGGCTAGTTGTTGGTCATGCATATCGCGATAAAACTTGACCTGTTCTGAATTAAATGGGCTGTCTTTATCTGCCATAACATCTTGTGCCTTACGCATGGACTTCAGCATCATTTGCACAAAAATAGCTTCAAACTGTTTCGCAGCCTCTTCTAAAGCAGCGTCATCGCCGTTTTGAGCAGCTCGGCGCAACTTGTCCAATCCTTGAATGTCATTCGCATTGCGCGACATTTCAAATTGACCTTGAAACTTAATGCTATTGTCTATGCTGTCCATCGGCTACACCCTAGTATTATTAAACACACTAGATAACCACTAGCTCGCCTTGTAAGGCACCGGCCTCACTAAGCGCTTCTAATATTGCCATTAAATCACCAGGTGCGGCACCCACCTCGTTCACCGCTCGGACCAATTGGTCAAGGGTAACGCCTGGATCAAATTTAAACATGCGAGTGTCATCCAAATTCACGTCAATAATTGACTGATCCGTCACTACAGTTTCACCTTGTGCTAAAGGATTAGGCTGAGTAACTTGTTGATTTTCACTAATGGTGACTGTCAATCCGCCGTGGGTTATGGCGGCGGGTAATAAACGTACATCTTGACCAATCACTATCGTGCCTGTTCGGCTGTTGATAACAATCCGCGCCGGTGCTTTAGCTGGTACAAATTCAAAGTTTTCTAGCGTTGCTAAAAACCCCACTCGCTGTCCCACATCTCGAGGCGCTGACACACGCACCGATGCGGCATCAATAGGAGTGGCAATAATGTATCCTTTATCCGGATCCGCGCCTAAACGCTGATTAATCGTATCCGCTAGAATTTTGGCGGTAGAAAAATCTGGATAATTTAAATTAATAGTTAAAAAGTCGTTCTGCATAAAACCACTAGGGACGGCTTTCTCGATGATTGCACCATTGGCTATGCGTCCTACCGTTGGCGTATTGGCGACTATCTTCGAGCCATCAGCGCCTTCTGCGCCAAAGCCACTGACCACCATGCTGCCTTGAGCAACCGCGTATACTTTGCCGTCTAAGCCTTTCAAAAAAGTTTGCAGTAATGTACCACCTCGTAAACTGGCTGCTTCCCCTACTGAGCTAACAGTGACGTCGATTTTTTGTCCCGGCTTTAAAAACGGTGGCAGTTCAGCGTGTACCGCTACTGCGGCAACATTTTTAATCTTAGGTTTTAAGGTGCTATCCAAACTGATACCGAAGTTTGACAACATAGTGCGAAAACTTTGTTCTGTGAACGGACTCTGTTCGCCAGTGCCGGGTAAACCAACAACCAAACCGTAACCCACTAATTGGTTACTACGTACGCCTTGGATGCTGGCTAAGTCTTTAATTCGTTGAGCCTTTCCGATAGGCGCCACTAATAAACTCGCCACCATAAAAGTTAAAATAAATAATTTCATATGCTACTCCTGCCTAAAATGGCCAGTACTCGGAGGAAAAGAAACTGGTTAGCCAACCTTCTTTTTGCGCTGAAGCGAATGTACCTGTGCCACTATATTGAATCCGTGCGTTGGCTATTTTTGTTGAAACTATCTCATTCGTTGGACTAACGTCAGCGGGGCGAACAACACCGGTTAAACGTATATACTCGTTGCCGTTATTTAGCGTTAACCATTTTTCGCCTCGTACCAATAAGTTTTGATTTGAGAAAACTTTCATCACAGTGACTGAAATGCTACCGCTTAAATTATTACTCTGATTAGCAGATGCATCGCCGGTAAACTCGTTTGAGCTGTCGACACCCAGTTGCAATGACTGGGAACCAAGATTCACAGCATTCCCGCCAAGGCCAATAATGGGACTGACATCCAAGGCCGACTCTTTCGAAGTAGTGGTACCTGCGGATTTCGTTGCCCGGGTATTTTCTTCCAGATTCACAGTGATGATGTCGCCCACACGACGGGCTTTCACATCTGAATACAAGCTATTGGCCATATCAGCCTGAAAAATGGAGCCGTCTTCGGCAATCTTTTGCCGCGGCAACTCAGCCGTGATAGGTGCATAGTAAGGGTCGTTCGGCATAACATCCGGCTCAGGCGTGCTCTGGCAGGCGCTGAGTAATCCACTTAATCCAATGACGTATAAGGCTTTCATAATAATAACCACTAAAGTTGTTGAATAACCTGACCAAGCATTGAATCCACAGCCGAAATAACTTTTGAGTTCATTTCGTATAGGCGTTGGCTTTCAATCAAGTTCACCAGTTCTTCGGTAACATTAACATTTGACGTTTCCAGTGCTCCTTGCACTACAGTCCCCAACCCTTCAAGGCCTGGTACACCTTGAATGGGCGCACCACTAACGGCAGTTTCAACGTATAAGTTTTGACCTATAGGCTGTAAGCCAGTCATATTCACGAAATCAGACAGGCTTATTTGCCCCAAGACTTGTGGATCAGCTTGACCACGAATTGAAGCTGAAACCTCACCGTCTTGAGATATGGTAATTTGCTGAGCATCCTCGGGAACGGTAATATTTGGTTGTAGCAAGAACCCGGCTCCAGGGGTTACAATCTGCCCTTGATCATTTAGGGTGAATTGCCCATTTCGTGTATACGCTGTACTACCATCAGGTTGCAATATCTCGAAAAAACCCCTGCCCTGAATTGACATATCCAGAGCATTTTCAGTCGTCAGCATATTGCCTTGGGTATGGGCTTTTTGCGTCGCAACCACTTTACTACCAGCGCCTAACATCAGACCAGAGGGTAACTCGGTGTCTGCCGAAGAACGTCCTCCTGGTTGATTAATATTCTGATAGAGCAAGTCTTCGAAGATCGCCCGGTCTTTCTTAAAACCAACCGTGCTGGCATTCGCCAAGTTGTTTGAAATAACAGCTACATCAGTTTGCGCTGCATCGAGTCCGGTTTTACTGATCCATAATGCTGGGTGCATAGGTCATCTCCCCTTATAAAATTTGTCGTCAGCCAAAAGGCTTTAAATAATGCGCAGCAATTGATTCGCTTTGGAATCTAAATCACCGGCTTGTTTCATAAATTTAACTTGCATTTCGTAATGTCGTTGCAGTGCGATCATATCCACCATTTCCTCTACAGGATTAACGTTACTGCCTTCAAGCATGCCGTTGCGGATACTCACCGTAGGATCAAATTGCGCTATCTCGCCATCTTTTTGACGAAATAAACCGTCGTTGCCACGTTCAATATTGGTAAGTTGTGGATTCACCAGCTTTAATCTGCCGACCTCTTCAAGCACTGTTGCCGGTGCGCCTTGCGGCCTTACTGAAATTGTACCGTCGCCAGCAATATTGATATTCGATAAAGGAATGGGCAAAAATACTGGACCGTTTTCGCCGATAATGGTGTTGCCAGAAGAGTCTTGTAATTGCCCATCAGCACTGATCTGCAAACTGCCGTTACGGCTATAAGCCTCACCGCCATTAGTATCTAGTACTGAAAACCAACCTTCACCTTGAATGGCCACATCCAACTCTCGCTCGGTTTGGATCATAGCTCCACCTTCAAAATTATTGGCAGGGTTCTCGGTCATGGAAAATACGCGGGTTGCCAACCCTTCGCCAAACGCAGGCATACTGCGAGCTTGCTCTAGTTGCGCCCTAAAACCCGTGGTTTGAGTATTGGCCAAATTGTTTGCACGCACAGCCGTACCAAGAAGATCTTGCTTAGCGCCGCTGGCGGCAATGTACAGTAATTTATCCATGACAACTTCTTGACGAAAAGTAAACTTAACTAGAACTGTGCAAATTAAGTGCCATTCATTGAGAGATGTATTTATTTAGGTCAATATCGGATTATTTGGAAGAGGAAAGAACTAAAGCATCATAAGAAAAATAAAAAATCACCTATAAGCATTTGAATATTATATATAATACTTAAAGTTAGCTCTCAAGCTGATACATTATCTTTAGGACGGGGGCTAATAGTAAAAATTAAAATTTTGAACACAACATAACCAACTTCATAACCTCGGACAATTATTGCCACTGCTAAACAGAAGCGACTAATGGGATCCACTGTTGTCGCCAAGTATGGTTTTGCCATATATGAGTTCGTGCTTCAGATATGGACTGTTTATATAATTCAGCTCCGTTTATGGGTTCTCCGTGAGTTGAAGTTACAGCCTTTCCAAACGTATTTTGTATATAAGGTGCATCTGCTAGAACATGTGTACCAAGAGCTAACGGAATAACTACTCGTTCATGGAGCCCTAACTCAAAACCAGGGGAATTATGCGCCACAAAACGTGCTTCGTGAATTCGAGTGAGTAAAGCAGAAAATGGTATAGCTGACTCATAATTATGGGCAGAAAACTCAGTACGATAATTTTCACTATTATTTCCAATAACAGTTAATACAATCCGACTTTCTTGACACTTAAGCAAAAACTCTTTTCGCGCTTTTGCTCTTAAGTAAAAATCTGTTAATACAGCTATTCGCCGTATATTTTCATCTAATGCAACAGAGGAGGGCTTATCTCCCAATGGTAATACACTTAAGTATTGCAAGAAGCGAGTCATATTAGAAGATTGTTCCACCAAAGGGCCAATTTGATGCCAAACAGGCTGTAACCTTTTTTTAGCTACATCCACATTAAGAAACGAAACCGGATAAATAATTTCGTTATTTTTTTCGCTATAATTCACCGGAGTATGGCTTGTTAAATCTGATTCACTAACTGCATGAGGAAAATAAATAGCTTTAATATTGCATAGTTCACAAAAAGCGACATGTTCTTTGTCTACGCATAACACGGTTACATCCAAGCCTATAAATCGTGTAATAAGATGCAATGGATGATCAACTAAAAATACAAATACCTTACAAGTCTTAGTACACGCCGAAATCGACATTCCATCAATAACAACATCAAGTCCAACCCCATTGAAACTTAAAATAAAATCATAAGTTAATAGTGGGTCAAGATTTAACTCGGTTTTTTTCCGCGTGGTCTGGCTCGCAACATTAAGTTCGTGGACACGTATTCCCAAAAGCTTAAGGTCGCTCATCATGCCATGCAAAAAATGCGTCACTACACCATATTGATTCGAACCAGTGAGAAATAGAGCTTTCAAATAATTCCCTTAAGGAGGTTTAATGAATGATAATTATAGGATCCCATTGAGTTATCAGTAGTTATGATAAACTGATTTTTTAGAGATAATCATTATCATCCATTTCGCATATAAACATACATGTAAATTTAAACATACATGTAAATTGAATTGAGAAAAAATTGAGTATCGTTTGAAAACGACCAGTGCACATAACAAAGCTGCAGTGGTCGCTGTAATTAACTCATTTAACGAATATTTAAAATTGTTTGGTTGAGCTGGTTATTTACTTCCAAGGCTCTGGAGTTTGCTTGGAAGTTACGTTGAGCGATAATCAAATCGATGAGTTCGGTGGTTAAATTCACGTTAGCTTGCTCCAAGGCTGACGAGTTAATATCGCCAAAGGTACCTGTTGTTGCCTCTCCGGCAAGTGCCTCACCCGATAAGATACTTTCTTGCCACTGGGTGTTACTTTGTTGGGTTAGGCCTTGGTCATTAGCGAAACGAACTAAAGCAACACGAATAATGGGTTCAGATGTACCGTTTGAGTACGTCGCACGTACAAGGCCATCTGCGCCAATGTCGATGCCCGTTAACCGACCAACAGCTAAACCGTCTTGCTCAAGGGATGTCACCTCAAAAGCGGATGCAAATTGGGTTGGCTCACCTGATGTAGCTGAAGATGCGTCAAAGGCAAAATCGGTCTTAATAGTTTGAGACGCTTCCGACCCATTCGACAATATCGTGCCCCCTAGAGCTACTGACGTTACTTCACCAATCGAACTTGGCGAACCATTTGCGTTTTGGATTCCGTTAAAGTCACCACCAGCACTAAACGTCATTCGAAATCCTGATACAGGGGAAGTTGATTCACCTACAACGTTTGGCCCTGTTGTGGGAGGGGTACCTACGGTGTCACCTTCAGTATTTAAGGGAAGGTCGTCCATATAAGTCGCCACTACCCACTCATTTGTCTGATCTTGATCCTTCATAAAATAATAGGTCATAACGTGACTGTCACCTAGAGAATCAAATACCGTGACAGACGTGGCAGCATTGTAAGTCAAAGGGTCTTCAGGGTCGAACGCGTCCAAGTCAACCGGGTCGTCACCAGCAGGCAAGTTCATCTTTAACGATACTTCAGAAGTGGGCTGCGGCGAGCCAGAAGAATCAGGAATTTGAACTGGTTGCGTCGTACTCAATGCAACTGAAGATGAAGTACCGTCGTTGTTAACAGGGAAGCCAAGCAAATTATCGCCATTTGAATTAACAACGAAATTGTTTGCGTCAAGTTTAAACATACCCGCACGAGTGTACGAATATTCACGTGACTCAATTTCCGGTACTGTGGCAAAAAAACCATTCCCTGTTACCGCAAGATCCAAAGAGTTATTGGTAAACTGCAAACTACCTTGTGAAAACTGTTGTGCTACTTCTTGCGTAATAACGCCGTCACCGACTTTCGTTTTGCCACCCGCTAGCAACGATGACGCATAAACATCACCAAACTCTGCTCGAGACTCTTTAAAGCCTACGGTATTTACGTTCGCTATATTATTAGCGGTTGTATCTAAGTCTCGTTGCGCAGCAGATACGCCACTCAATGCAATATTAAAAGACATGTTTTGCTCTCCTGTTAACCACCAAGTTGAATGACGTCGTCGAGTTTGACACTCACATCACCATCAAGATTTAAAATGACACCTTGGCCGCTGCCAGCTAGGCTGACGCTATCAACATGCCGATTGACTGCTGTTACTAATTGTTGAGGTTCGCCGGACACATTACCTTGCGCTTTTACAACATAATTTCCAGCTGCCATAATATTTCCGGCGCTATCTTTGCCATCCCAATTAAACTGAATATTGCCAGCAGGTTGCGTACCAATATCGATAGTTTTCACTATGCTGCCAGATTCATTTTCAATGGTAATTTTTGTGTTTAGTGTTGTAGCATCATTAATCACTACACCAGAAACGCCCTGCCCTTCGCTGGACATATGCGCGACGTCACCTTGTAGTAGAACCTGCTGTCCTATCAAACTAGAAGCCTGAAGCGCTTGATTCGACGTCATTGATGTGGCGAATGTCTCAAACTTCTCATTTAACTGACTAATCCCGTCAGCCATAGTGAAGCTGGTCATCTGCGCAACCATCTGATCGTTATCTACGGGCTTACTTGGATCTTGATTAGCAAGTTGCTCGGTGAGTAATGAGAAAAAGTCTTCTTGCGATAACTTTTGATTACTCTCATCCGCGACCGGTACCGTTTCTGGTTGCCAGTAAAGATCACTATTCAAGCCATTTTTAATTAATGTATCCACGTCTGTACCTCGAAATTATCTGGATAGTAAAGCGACTAGCTTTGGCCTAACCGCAATACGGTTCTAAACAAACGTTTAGTTGTATCAGCGACTTGAACATTCGTTTCGTATGCTTTTGATGCAGACATCATATCGGCCATTTCTTCAACGATATTCACGTTTGGTTTATAGATATAGCCATTTTCATCAGCCATCGGATGACCGGGACTATATTCAATTTGTAATGGTGCCTGGCTTTCGACTATGCCTAAAACTTGTACACCCGTACCCGCATTTTGATCTTGAGAGGCGCGTTGCATTTCAGCGGCAAAAACGGGATGGCGCGCTTTATACGTTTGATCGTAACTGCTACTGACTGAGTTCGCGTTTGCCACGTTACTGGCGGTAGTATTTAAGCGCACACTCTGTGCACTCATGCCGGTGCTGGCAATGTCCATTACGTTAAATAAACTCATTAGCTTTGACCTCCGCTGATGGCTTTCTTCATGCCTTTAATTTTACCGCTAAGAAACTCTACGCTTGCCTGATAACGTAAACCGTTATCTAAAAAAGCATTACGTTCGACTTGTACATCAACGGAATTACCATCACCAGTATCGGGCTGATTAGAAATACGAAATTCTAACTCCCCCGAGCCCTGCATATGGCCTTTAATATGATTTTCGTGAGTACGAGTAAGATTTTGGCTGCGTCCGCTTTGCGCACTGCGCATAGCATCTTGAAAGTTAATGTCTCTTGCTTTATAGCCAGGCGTATTTGCATTCGCAAGATTGCCGGCCAGCACTTCCATACGATCTTCACGTACTTGCACTGCTTTGTGGGAGAATCCCGTTAACTTATCTAAACTAATTGCCATTTGCTTTACTCCTCATTCGCAAGGGGTAAAGCAATAGCTATGCCAAAGAAGATTTGACGTTTTGGAGGATACTAGCTAACCAATTGAAATATTTATACTTTCTTTGAATAGAATAAACCACTTCCACTACGATTCATGGTGAATTCGGTGGTAATTCCTGATAAGGATTCAGACGCGCCAACAAAAAGTGCGCCTTGTGGTTGCAGGCAAGCGGCAAGTTTTTGCAGTATTGAGGCTTTGGAGGTTGCCGAAAAATAAATAAGCACATTTCGACAGAAGACCACGTCATAACGTGTTGGATTGGTATAAGGCATCAGCAGGTTTATCGGTTTAAAGCTGACCATATTACGTATATTCTGTTTAATCACACTACAACTTCCACCGGCTGAAGCGTCAAAAAAGCGCGCTCGACGCTCGCTAGATAACCCCCGAGACATAGACAAATTATCGTACTGTCCCGTTTGCGCCAAATCTAGCATCTCACTAGAGATATCAGTTGCTATTATTTCTACTCCGCCAGAAAGAGCACCAGGGTTACGCGTTTGATATTCAAACACACTCATCGCAATAGAGTACGCTTCTTGCCCTGACGAACAAGCCGCGCTCCAAATTTTAATTTTTTTACCTGACTTAGCTAATTGAGGAAGCAACGTTTGTTGAAGAATTTCAAAAGGGTAACTATCTCTAAACCATAATGTTTCATTGGTTGTCATAGCATTAACAACTGCATTTATGAGCGTGACGTCGTGGTTAGCAAGTGTTCGTTTAATCAAATCAGATAACGATTCTTGGTTAAATTTACTAAGTAAAGGCGATAGCCGGCTACGTACTAAGTACTGTTTGTTTTCCCCTAATACGATGCCGCATCGATGCTCAAGAAAACGACAAAAATGTGCGTATTCAAGATCATCAAGTGTATTACTAGACAATAGACTTTCCTTCACGATTATTTGTTATCGAACCATTTTTGTACGGAAGTCACCAGTTCATCGGGGTGAAACTTAGCGATAAAATCGTCAGCCCCAACCTTTTGAACCATTGCTTGATTGAACACTCCACTTAATGAGGTATGCAGTACTACGTGTAGATTCTTTAACGTGGGATCATTCTTAATCTCAGCGGTCAGAGTATAGCCGTCCATTTCAGGCATTTCGATGTCAGACACCAGTATTCCGACTTTATCTGTAATATCACCTGTTTCTTGTGCTAGCTCTCTAAGACGATTGAGTGCCTCTAAACCATTTTTGGCCATTTCAATTTTGAGCCCCAAGGTGGAAAGCGCTTTATTAACTTGATTTCTGGCCACTGCAGAATCGTCCGCAATAAATATAATTTTTTTCCGCTTGTTTTCGACCGTAATACTCGACACACTTTCACTAACATCAGTGCTGATAGGAGATATTTCGTTGAGGATTTTTTCTACGTCTAGAATCTCAATTAACTCTTTTTCAAATTCAGTGACCGCGGTTAAATAACTGGCCCGACCGCTACCTTTTGGGGGGGGCATGATCGCTTCCCAGTTGGTGTTTACAATCCGCTCCACTGCTCCGACTAAAAAGCCCTGAACAGAACTATTGTATTCAGCAATAACAACAAAAGCGGTAGTCAAATCAAGTATGGGCTTACCACCTGTAGCCATGCTCATATCAATCACCGAAATTGTTTGCCCACGAATATGGGCTATTCCGCGCACATAAGAATTCAATTTAGGAATAGACGTTAATTTTGGACACTGAAGTACTTCTCGTACTTTAAACACATTGATACCGAATTTTTGCCGACCATTTAATCTAAATAACAACAATTCAAGACGATTCTGACCAACCAACTGAGTACGCTGGTTGACTGAATTCATAATATCGGACATGTAAAACTCCGTGAAAGTGAAAGTCGGCTTAATAGTTGCTTTGTGCTTATATATCTCGGCAAGTACTTCGCATTTTATGTTAAACCGTCTATTTTTTGACGCTATGCACAATTTGTACTTGCTTAAGCATAGACAAATTGGGCACAAGTGAAAATGAATAATATCGCGATTTACAAAGCGTTTGCCTCGATCATCTTGCTTACTCTAACCAGTTTCGCAGGATCCGCGAGCACAAATACGCATCAAGAGCGCGCCGCCCAACTGATAGATGGCGCACAGCAGTTTGTAGCATCCCAGCTTACAACATCGGCACAAATACGCCTTAACATTAGTACAGCAGAGATAGATAAGCGGGTGAATTTACCTGTTTGTCCAGAAAATATCACTTACACGGCGAGTAACGAGTCACTGCAACAAAGCAATATTGCGGTAAAAGCCCTGTGTAAACCGTCTAATTGGTATATGTATTTAATGATTAGCGTTAAACAAATGCAGCCCGTTGTGGTTATTTCAAATGCAGTCAGTCCAGGCACAATTCTAAACACTGGCAATATTAAATTAATTGATATGAATCGCGCTTTACTTAGACGAACCACGTTTTCAAATGTAGAAGATGTATTAGGCGCGCGCATCAAACGTCGTGTGCGGCCAGGCCAACCTATTACACCGAATAATTTATGTTTTGTATGTAAGGGTGATACAATTATTATAAATGCTTCAAACACTATGATGCAGGTCAAAGCATCGGGTGTGGCAATGCAAGACGGAAACATCGGCGATACTATTATCGTCACTAACAGTCGTTCAAAAAAACAAATTAATGCTAGGGTAGCCAGTACAAATGAAGTCATCGTCGGTATCTAAACCCATGACTAATGTACTTGGGTCAAATAGTAAAAAAATAGTGTAGATAACACTAAAGATGTGTCCTCGGTTGCCGATACAGTAAGTGAGGTAAGATTAACAAGGTTAGGTAGTCACTATGTCTATTAACAACATTAACAACAACGGTCAAAAGCAAGTTATTGATAATCAAAAGATTAATCAGCAACAAGCACTAAACCAACAATCAAATGAAGCGACCAGTAAAACCACTTCATCTCAGCCTCTGCGCCAAGATTCAGTGTCTTTGACACAATCAGCTCAACAGCTAGCCCAAGTTCAGAAGAAGAGTACTGAAGCTCCAGTTAATCAAGAAAAAGTTGACCGCTTAAAGAAAGAGATACAAAGTGGTGAATATAGCGTGAACCCACAGAATTTGGCTAAAAATATTGCGGCACAAGAGTCAGAAATATTTGGTAGAAACTAGTATCGGCAGCATAATGATTGCCTACTTAACCTCAGGCAAAATGAATGTCAGAATTAATAAAAGCGATAACAAAACAATTTGATCATCTCGAAGACCTCATTCAGGCACTTGACTCAGAGCTGCATTTAATCAGCAGTCGAGATGCCGAAGCATTAATCAATCTGCTCAAAAACAAAGAAAATCTTCTAACAACCGTTCAGCAACAAGACGATGCAATCAGCATCGCTTTTAATGCGAGTAGCGAAGAAGAACGTACCACTGAAGAAGTACTAGCCTTGTTCGACCGAGCAAAGAAGTTAGTATCTGAATGCCAATACCGCACAAAAATCAATCAAGTTGCCGTTGAACAAGGGCAACTCAGACTCGAACATCTACGCACATTGTTACTTGAATCCCGCGCCAAAGAATCTATGACTTATGATAAAAGTGGTAAGGCGCGCGGGGGGAAAAGCGGCCGTGGTATCAGTGCTTAACATTTTTTAAGCCCCTATTTTTAAGCCCCTAATGAACAAGTATATTCTCTTATTAAGAGTCATTATTAAACTATATGTGGAATATAGAGGATAGGTTTACTTGCTTATGCTACCCAAGGGAAAACGGTAATATCATCGTAGCTGAAGAATACGCTAACGTCATCTGAGTCACCCAACTCGGCAATACAGGCAAACAGAGCATAAGCGGCAAGAAGTTGCCGTAAAACGTGTTAATTAATCAATTAAAATAAAAACGGTGAAAGGGTAATTAGCCTGCTTACGACTAATAATAATGTACATCTTTTACCCTTCTAGGCCGTGCTGTCGACAAATAGATATCGTAAACACGTTTAAAATCTAACTCTAACTCAGTGGCGTACAAATCATCACCTACAGGGTAGCTTTTTATGACCCGCGCTCCACGTATCACACCTTGTACTGAACTAGAAAGGCGTTCATCAGACAATAAAAAATTGGATAACGTTTGGCTACCGTCAACTTTTTGGCCATATACCTGCTCTGTTAGTTCCCTATAGGCATCCAGCTTAGATGCCTTTATCGCCATCAACATTTTAGTTGAATCAGTGCTGCCACTCTGGGCTTTTATGGGCGCATACCCGATGGCAGATAAAACAGGATAACTCTCAGGCTCTACGACTTCCCATTCGACCTGTTTATCGAATACAGACGAGCATCCACTAAGTAATATACTCAAGCCTATTAAGGTAAAACATAATCTGTTCATAATCGTTCCAGTGCTACCGAGCTTAGCCACATAGGCATAAACACCGATCTTTGGTTTTAATTCTATATGTCGTTTGAAGCAAGAATTGCACCCTTATTTCATACAACCTATGTTTATGTAATTTAAATATTGTAGTTTTGTCGAGCTAGGTATGAAAAATGCTTATTTGATTGCATAACAAAAATCTGACATCTATTGTTTGATACCATATTTCACTTGCTGAATTTATAAATGCTATCAAGTTAATAATAATCGATTAACCTAAACGAGCTAAAAAGTATGCTAAAGCTGGGCCAGACCCTAATATCCCTCATTGCACTTGGATTACCGCTACTCTCAATGCCAGTTAACGCTGCTTGGTTCGAAGCTACCGGCCAAGCAGTAATCATAGACGGCAATAAAGCCCTAGCAAAGAAACAAGCAACGCAAGAGGCCATTAAACAAGCACTGATGTTTGCTGGCGCCTCGATCACGAGTATTCAAGCGGTATCAAACGGCTTGCTGCAGAATGACCGCTTTGAGATCCGCAGTGGTGGTGAAGTCAATGATTTAGAGTTAGTCAATGAGTCGTATCACGATAACTACGTGACCGTGGTTATTCGCGCAGATATATTTGCGCAAGAAAGTCAGTGTAAGGCGGCACAATACAAAAAGCGTGTGGTAAGTGCTTGGTTTCCTATTCGTGATAGACAGCAAGCCATTGCAGGTGGACTAGGCGAATTTGGCCAAATCATAAGTGAACATTTCGAGCAGCAGTTTAATGAATCGAGTCGCTTTGCACGCATCAAGCAACGTCAACCTTACTATATTTATCCGAACGGCCCCAATATCGAAGCAGACATTATTTCTCTTGCCAGAAAAAGTGATAATCAATACGTTCTCATAGGTGAAATAAGCGAACTATCCATTGAACGCTCATCACGGAATTCATTTTTATTTTGGCAGGACGCCCCCTTGTCACGTAATTTTCATCTAGAACTATTTCTGTTTGACGGCAACAACGCCACTTTACTTAAACAAACGCGAATGGCTGTAAATAGTCTGTGGGAGTTCGAACTACATCAACAAGTAAGTCCTACAAGTCAACAATTATGGCAATCGCAATTTGGACAGGCCGTGACAAGCGCATTAGTAGAACAATCAGCCGTAATGGATGAAGCCCTAAACTGCTTACCTACCTACGCGCGTGTATTACAAGTGAATAGCGAGCAGTTAACGGTTAATATCGGCCAACAGGACGGGGTTCAAGTCGGCGATACGTTGACGTTATTCAAACACGCACAATTTTATGATTCAGTGGGAAATTTGCATCAACAATTGAAGCTTCATCCAAATAACGTCAAGGTGACCCATGTATATAGCGACACAGCGGTGGTTGGCTCAACCACATCGGTCCCATTGGTTAACATTCAAGCAAACGATTTCGTAGCTCGGCAGTAAGCCTTTCATTATGAGTGATGCTGGGCAATAATACGCGCGCTGATAAACGTAGTCCCCGTAGTTTAATGGATAAAACGAGCCCCTCCTAAGGGCTAGATCTTGGTTCGATTCCAGGTGGGGATACCAAATTGCATTATGATTGAAAAATTTTGCAAATCTAAAACCATTCAACACTAATTAATACAAGCCACCCAGACAATCCAATTGTCTGTCATCTTTAGCCAAGAAAAATTAAACACGCTATATTAATGTCTGTTGTTTCACTAAAGCACTCAGTGCAACGGAGTTTTAACATCGCAAGTAAAAATACGGCATTTGTATATTAGGCAGCAGTCCAAATACAGCTTAACTACACAAATAGATAATTTTTTGACTTCAAGCACCGTCTGCCTTATGAATATTAATCAGGTAATACGCAATACTGTCTCTAATAATTAATTTAAAGAAGGAATGCGGCGCAAGCGTCGAATAAAAATCAACGCTAACAACATTATCCAAAGCGAATTCGGCGTAGGCACATACTTTACCTGCTCTACAGCAACCCTTGATAACTCGAATCTTACTGAAGAATCAAAGTTAGTGGTTAGATTAGAATCAAGGTCGGTAACTTTCTCGTAATATCCGAAACCTCCCGCCCCCGTTTTTCCATTATTGGGTGAACCATCATTAGTCCAAATATATTCTTGTCGCCAGTCTGGCTGATCTTCGTAAGAACCAGAAACCGGTCCTATATCCGTGAGAAAGTCGTTAATACTATCTGAATAATTGAACGAGAGCGCCTCTTGGTGATAAAGATCCCCATCGGCCAACATTTCTTGGTAAATTTCAGTATCTGTAAGTGAAATACTATCAGCAACTGGTCTCCCAGATGAAAGGACTCCACTGTAATGATCTATATACTCGTCTATCAGATAAGACGAGTGTGTTTCATTGAAGTCATTTTCACTTAACAATGAATAGTTACTGCCACCTAGCATCAAAAATGATTGCAACGCGCCAGGATTATTATCATTGTGATAATTCCAGTAAGCATCACCTTGTGGGCCTCCACGTGATACTTTTGTAATATCCATTATCATATGGCCTATAATTTTAGTTCCGATAACGGCTGCAGGATCCCATAACATATCACCGCGATTTTCAACCTCTGTTATTTCGCCTTCAAATGAAAACCTCATTAAAGCAGCAGAAGCGGAAAATGTAGCAAGCTGAGAAGTAGTAAAAATAGCTAATAATAATTTAGACATTACAGGTTCCTTGAACACCCTAATTGCTCAAATTTTATGCGGTAAACCTCACTTTGAACAGCACTTATTCTTAAGTAGCCTTACCAATTTAATATGACGTTGTGCTTTTCTATAATGAGTAAGACTTTTTATATCAATCGTTATTACCCTCAGCACCATTACACACCCTACATGAGATCGTGATAATTTGCGTTGTCTCTCCTAACATTTTAAATACAGCACTCATAACAAAAACATCGCAGAAGTTAGCGGATTAACTACAAAATAACGATCACTCAATATCTTTCAGCGCCGCAGTATATTTTAACGATATATTCCACTAACACGGTAAGAGCTAGTGCATTCAAACACCATTAAGTTATTGATAATTATTTGCATTACTCTTTTCTTTTACATATTATCTGGCCGCTTTTAACACACTAGATACACCCACAACAAAAAAGTAACGGATCGGAAACTGAAATGAAAAGAACGCTGCTCGCCACTGCAATTGCTTTAACAATGTTTAATGCCGTCGCACAAGAACATTCTAATAACAAAGCCATCGAAACCGTCACTATCTATGGAAATCAACAAAAGGCGCAAGAAGCGACCGGCGCGGCTCAATATATTGGCGAACAAGAGTTAGAAAAATTCAAATATAGTGATATTCAGCGCATTATTAGACAAGCCCCTGGGGTATCTTTGCAAATAGAGGACGGTTACGGATTACGCCCGAATATTAGTATTCGTGGAGTCGCAACCGAGCGAAGCGGCCGTATTACCCTTTTAGAAGACAACGTGCTTATCGCACCTGCGCCTTACTCTGCCCCGTCAGCTTATTATTTTCCCACTGCTGGCCGAATGAGTGCCTTTGAAGTGGTGAAAGGTCCTGCTGCAATTACCCAAGGCCCTTACACCATTGGTGGTGCAATCAATATGATTTCAACGCCTATACCCAGCACGCAAGGTGGACAAGTCACTTTAGAAGCAGGCCAAGATGCAACTTATCGCGCCCACGCAACCGTTGGCGGTCAAAATGATAATGGCTTCGGTTATTTACTTGAAGCACATCAATGGCAGTCAGACGGTTTTCAAGACATTGACCGCAGCAACAATGACACAGGTTTAGACGTTACCGACCTCACTATGAAGTTGGCCTATGCACCAAAAGATTCTCGGCATAGTGTTGAGCTAAAATTACAGTACACAGACCAAGATTCAGAACAAAGCTACTTGGGTTTAACGGATGCTGATTTCGCTAACAATGCCCAGCGTCGTTATGGCTTATCCTCTTTAGATAACATCAGCACTGAACACACTCAAGTGATGTTGAATTACGCATTTCAAATCAACAAAGACTTAAACTTCACGGCTGTCGCTTACAACAACACGCACGAACGTGATTGGTTTAAAACTGAAGGCATTGATTTAGATGGCAGTGACAACGCCCAAGATTTTTCGAGCACTAGTTGGTCAGATGTGGTCAATGCAATTAATACCAACGAGGCCATAGATGACATTAGTGTTAGTCAGTTACAAGGTATTTTGAACGGCACTATTGATACAGCAGAAGGCAGTATTCAGCTTCGTTCGAACAATCGAGAATATTATTCTCGGGGGGTTCAATTTGGCTTAAATTTGGATAAACAATTAGGCGAAGCGAAACACCACATTGAAGTTGGCATTCGTCTTCACCAAGATCAAGAAGACAGACTACAACGCAACAGTACCTACCAACAACTTAATGGCCAACTTGTATTGAGCGACTTAGGTGAACTGGGCAATGCAGGAAATCGCGTGCAAGACGCCGATGCACTGGCTATTCATGTTTATGACCGTATAACGCTAGGCGACTGGGTATTTACCCCAGGATTACGTTTTGAAGATATCAGCCAAAGCCGCACTCGTTATACCAATGGTGCAGATAGGGTTTTTCGTGATGATAGGGAAAACGACACAACCATTCTGCTACCTGGCTTAGGCGTATTATATAAAGTCGACACTAACTTAAATTTAATTGCAGGCGCACATAAAGGCTTCACTGCACCAAGCAACTCACCTGGTGCAAAAGAAGAAGAAGCCGTTAACTACGAACTTGGTTTTCGCTATAACAACAACGTGCTGAACGCCGAGTTAGTTTATTTCCTTAGTGATTACGACAACATTGTCGGAGTGTGTACAGCATCGTCTGGCAGTAACTGTGAAATAGGCGATGCATTCAATGGTGATGCAGCAACCGTACAAGGCATTGAGTTCTTACTCAAAACCGAATTGGGTCAATTCAATGGTATTCGCGTTCCGTTCAACCTAACTTATAGCTATATAGACAGTGAATTCGATACGGATATTTCGGGTACTGACTTTTTTGGGGACGTGACCGCAGGTGATAGCATTCCTTACATCCCAGAAAACCAAGGGCAAGTCACCATAGGGTTAGAAGGCGAAAAATGGGCCACTTACCTCAATGCCGTTTTTGTAGACGGTGTTTGTACACGTGCGTCTTGTGATGCGTTTGAAGTCACAGACAGCTCATTTATTGTTGATTTATCAGGTTCGTATAATGTGAATGACAACTTACGTCTGTTTGCTCGAATAGAGAACCTAACCGATCAGGAAAATATTGTTAGTCGTCAACCTTATGGTGCTCGCCCGAACAAATCACGCACAGCATCTGTTGGCGTTAGTTACAGCTTCTAGCTATATTTTTTCGCTATTACTGCTCGCTCTGCAACAGCTTTAATAATGTTGTAGGGCGACAATTCGACCTTTCTCAAATAAATCATCAGGTCATTCAACCTGCAGAATGTTCAAGCGCATAGTTAAATAGGTGTTAACTTACATCGATGATCCCCGCAAAACTGTTGCTAATTGTGTAACGGCGCCTAAATTATCGTTAAATCAAGGTCATATTAAATACTGACTTGGTAATTTTCCCTTAATCAACGTTATAATCGGCGTGTTATAATTAGCTAGAGGATGTATACAAGGTTATGTCGAACGATAATATTAAAGATGAAATGCCTTCCATGGTTTTGGACAAAGATGATCTCGACTCTTATCGTCGTACCCGCGGTACCACATCCACCAAAGAATCAACTTCATCTACCAAACCTACACCGCCGCCCGAGCGTAAGACTAAAAACTCCGGCCCATCGTGGGTAGCATTAATATTTATCATTCTGCTATTGGGCGCAGGTATCGGCTATACGGCGTACACGATTGAACAACAAAAATTAGTGATTGTAGAGGCGCAAAAACGTATTGCTGATTTAGAAAATAGACTTTCCGCTACCGGAGAGGAAATGGATCAGTCTGCCGTAGCCTTGCAAGTTAAAGTCGGCGAGCTAAGTGCCAAAACCCAAGACTTGTGGGAGCAAATGGACAAACTTTGGGCATCAGCGTGGCGTAGAAATCAATCTGAAATTAAAGATCTCGAAGTCAGTATGAAGTCGCAAAAATCAGCATTAGAGCAAAGTATTCAAGCCGTTAAGGGTGAAACCGATGTTAACGCTACAACTGTGGGTTTGTTGCAGGAGCAATTAGACAGCACTAACAAAACTACTAATAGATTAAGCCAGCTACTAAGCAAGGTTGAGCAAACTGGAATAGACTCAGAACAGCAACTCGCCAGCCTACGAGAAAAACTTATGTCTACTGCATTGGCAAGCAATGGCTTAACTGGTCGTTTATTTGAGTTAGAAAAATGGCGAAAAGCCGCTGAGCAGCAACTTAAAGCAAATGCTCAATCTAATATAACAACGCCTTAATCCCTCACGTACCAATGAAATATAGACAGTAAAAAGGAGACCTTTGGTCTCCTTTTTACTGTGCTAAGTAAGGTAAAAAATCGCTATTCTACAAAGCCTTCATTGGCTTTAACCGTTAATGGGTGATAACCAGGTTTAGCTTCAGCGAATGCTTTTTTCGCTAGTGCTTTGCCTTTCGGTGTCTGCGACAACGCTTTATAAATTGGTTTTACCAACTTGTTACGCCCTATGCTAACCAGATAACTGTGAACTCGAGGTAATGCAGGTTCATACCAATTTTCGACAGCCATTAACAACCAGCTATGCGCAATTTCATTATTTTTGCTTTGCGTTAAATTAAAAGCTTGATCCAGCTCATGTAATTGCGCTTGAGATAATGTTTCTGGCATGTTGTTAAGGAAGTACAACCATTGATGCACGACCCAGCTATGGGCATCGATATCCTGTGCTTTTATCTCGCCGTTTAGCCATTGATTACGCGCATCGTCAACCACTTTAAACGCGTTCGAATGCGCTATCGGAGCTCCTTCGGGAATACCAGGTTCGAATATCCACTGATGTATACGTTCTACCGATAATTGATCTGGATAATCTTTTAGTAACGTATCGTTTAAATAAGCCAAAAATTGATCGGTAGTGATACTTTGAAAAGCAAAATGCTCGAAGTAATTCAGCAAAAATTTATCAAAATTAGCACGACCAACTTTCTGCTCTAACTCACGTAAAAATAATGCCCCTTTTTCATAAGGTATATTACTAAAGACCACATCAGGATCTCGACCACGAAGATCGATTGCTAAAATTTGATCGTCCTCAGGCAGGCTATCAATGTCGGCTTGCAAGTCTTGGCGGCCTAGAACAGCTTCCATGTTAAATCTGTCGTCGCCGTAAACCATCTGCATAATGCGATAAGTAAGATAGGTGGTAAACCCCTCATTCAACCATAGGTCGCGCCATGTAGCATTCGTTACCGTGTTACCTGACCATGAATGCGCAAGCTCATGCGCAATAAGCGAGACTAGACTTTTATCCCCAGCGATAACGGTCGGTGTAATAAATGACAAGCGAGGATTTTCCATTCCACCAAAGGGAAATGACGGTGGTAAAATCAACAAATCATAACGATCCCAGCGATAAGGTCCGTAGGTTTTTTCGGTCATTTCGAGCATCGATTCAGTATCAGCAAATTCATCTGCAGCATCATCAAGTAACGCGGGCTCAGCATATACACCGGTTCGTTTACCCATAGCCTTGAATTTCAAATCGCCCACGGCTAACGCAATTAAGTAAGCCGGGATAGGCTGAGGCATTGCAAATTCATAAACCCCATCCCGAGCCGTATCAGGATCATTAGCGGCGCTCATTACTGCGAGCAAATCTTTAGGAGTATGAATGGTAGCACTATAAGTCACACGTACTTGGGGCGAGTCCTGCAAAGGTATAAAACTGCGCGCATGGATTGCTTGTGACTGAGTGAACAAAAAGGGATGCTTTTTACCCGCAGTTTGTGCTGGTGTTAACCATTGAACACCCGATGCCTCTGGTGACGTATGATAGGAAACCGTCACCTTATTAACACCTTCAGGCACAGTTATCGAAAGTGGTGCACCTAAAAAAGAGTCTACTTTGCCTAACGTATAAGGTATCGGCATGCCATTGGCTGTTACACTATTAATGGTTAAATCTCGCGTGTCGAGAATAAGGGTATTAGCCCCTTTTTGCATGCGCTTAACCGTTAATTCCACATCCCCGGAAATAATTTTCTTATCAAAATTAACATCCAAATCTAATGCTAAATGACTGACGCTAATTTTTTCTGGATTAGAAAATGAATGGTAATCTTTACCTGATTCGATGCTAACGGCAGCATTGGCGATACTGCTTAACTGGCTATGAGATCCCGTTTTACTGGTGGTTCCTTGCCCCTGACAACCACTCAATGCAAATATGGCTGAAATGGTGGTGGCTAAAATTGCTGACTTCATTGTTATTCCTAATGGTTTGTCCACCGTAAATTGTGGCACATTCACCACTGGAACAGAACCTATAGCAATAAGTGTTGTTTGCAACATTTTGTAAATTGAAATTTAGCGCTGTGCCCTTATATTATTATTTTCAATCACACTAACAATTTGGCGGTGACGAGTATGTTATTGGACGAAAATAATGTTGATGATGACTTTTTGTCCGCTATGAGCGATGTCACTCCCCTCTCCCCTAGTGACAAAGTCACTATAACCCAAGCAGATAAAACCCTGGCACAGCAACTTAAACGCCAAGCATTAACGCGACACATTGACCAAGCCAATAATTATTTATCTACTGAAGTGACACGATTCGTTAAGCCAGACGATCTGCTTAGCTTTAAACAGGATGGAGTACAAGCAGGCGTGTTCAAAAACCTGCGCTTAGGTAAATACGCAATCGAAGGCGTACTCAATTTACAACAGACGAGTTTCGACAAAGCACGCCAACGATTGTTTGACGCTATTCATAGCAACCAACAAAAAGGTGTTCGCTGCCTATTAATCAAACATGGCCGCGGTGCGCAAAGCAAACCTATTGCGGCTTATTTGAAAAGCCTGGTAAATCAGTGGCTAGAGCAAATGCCAGAAGTGATCGCGTTTCATAGTGCACAAATTCATCACGGCGGAAATGCATCGTTATATGTATTACTGAAAAAAAGCGACCAGCACAAAGCACATAATAAAGAATTACATCGAAAAAATAGTTTGGTTAAAACCAGATTTTAAATAATAAACTCGTGCGAATGGCAGTCTAGTGCTCATGTATAAAAGTATATTACCACCACGGAAATCAACTTGGGATTCGCCGGCTAGCCTAACGCATTATTTTGATTCGCTGAAGGTTGAACATTATACGCTGGAACAGTTTGAGAGTTTGCAGAGGTGCTGAAAATAGCAGCCAAAATGAGAACAACCACAGTCGCTAATACGCCTGCCAAACCAAAACCTTTAGATGAACGATTCATATCACGTCTCTTATTATTTTATGAGTACTTGCTTCCTGCGAGGAACTCTTAACATCCTTTTTACAATCAGAATTGTAAACTTCTGTCAAGAAACGAGCGAATAATAAGCAGTTTTAACTAAGGATACAAGGTTTTATTTAGTAAAATCAAAGAATTGAACGAGAAAAAAATTTCTAAACGTCGGGAACTTTTTGTTTGTTTTTTGAACGCAAATTAATATAGTTTGTTATTTTTCAGATGGAAGAGTGTAAGTCGTTAATACATAGACAAAATTTCAAAAAAGCCCCAAAAATGGGGCTTTTTTTGTAGCGCAAATTAATTACCGAACAATTATTTACACTACACTATCTTGCTACAAGTAGATCAGCCAAGATAAACCCGAGCATTTCTAAACATACGCATCCACGGGCCATCTTCTTGCCAATCATTTGGGTGCCACGAGTTAGCGACAGTTCTAAATACGCGTTCTGGATGCGGCATCATTATTGTGGCACGGCCATCTAATGAGGTTAACCCTGATATCCCCGCTGGCGAACCATTAGGGTTAGCAGGGTATTGCTGCGTCACGTTACCGTAGTTATCTACATACTGCAGGGCTATGGTGTTACTGTTTAGCGCATTTTGTAGGCCAGTATCTTGGGCAAACTCAGCTCGGCCTTCACCATGGGATACCGCAATCGGCATTTTTGAGCCCTGCATACCTTGGAAGAAAACAGATGGAGACTCTTTGACTTCAAGCATAGCGACTCGCGCTTCAAAGCGTTCAGATTGATTAGTCACGAAATGCGGCCAATGTTCGGCTCCCGGAATAAGTGATTTTAGATTCGATAACATCTGGCAACCGTTACAAACCCCAAGACTAAATGTCTCATTGCGTTGGAAAAACGCTGAGAATTCGTCGCGAGCCATAGTATTGAATAAAATCGATTTAGCCCATCCTTCACCCGCTCCTAGCACATCACCGTATGAGAAACCGCCACATGCAACCAAGCCTTGAAATTGTGTTAAAGACACTCGCCCGGATAAAATATCGCTCATGTGAACATCAATAGAGTCGAAACCAGCTCGGTCAAATGCAGCAGCCATTTCAACATGAGAATTCACACCCTGCTCACGTAAAATAGCCATTTTTGGCGCAATACCCTTGGCTATATAAGGTGCAGCAACATCTTCACGAACGTCAAAGCTTAATGACGCGTGTAAACCTGGATTGTTCAAATCGTTCTTAGTGGCGAGTTCTTGTTCGGCACATTCAGGGTTATCTCGTAAACTTTGCATATGGTGTGTGGTTTGTGCCCATGCATTACGATACGCGCCACGGCTATTCTGTAGCACTGCTTTGCCGTCTCGTAAGAAAACAATTTGATCATCTGCTGACAGCGTACCAATAACATGGCTGACTTGCGTTAAGCCGTGTTTTGCCAATACCCCTTCGACTTGGCTTTGCTTGTCTGCATCAAACTGAATCACGGCGCCTAATTCTTCATTAAATAAGACACTGGCATTATCCCCAGCTAATTTATCAAGATTGATATTAAGACCCGTATTCCCTGCAAATGCCATTTCCACCAGCGTAGTGAACAGACCACCATCAGACCGGTCATGATAAGCATGTAATGCCTTATCGTGGACTAATTGTTGAATAGCCAAAAAGAAGCCTTTGAGTAATTCAGGTGAATCCACATCTGGGGTCTTATCACCAAGTTGCTGATAAACCTGCGCCAAGCACGAAGCTCCCATACGATTTTGACCGGCACCTAAATCAATAAGCATCAAGCGTGTATCACCCTCGCAGGTTAATTCTGGCGTAAGAGTTTTACGCACGTCTCGTACCGCGCCAAATGCCGTAATGACCAATGACATGGGAGATGTCACTGCTTTGTCGCCTTGCTCATCTTGCCACTGGGTTTTCATAGACATTGAGTCTTTACCCACAGGAATGGTCAAGCCCAATGCTGGACATAACTCTTCACCTACAGCTTTGACTGCCTCATACAAACCTGCATCTTCACCCGGATGACCCGCTGCGGCCATCCAGTTTGCTGAAAGCTTAATTCGCTTTAAATCACCAATATCGGCTGGGGCAATATTGGTTAATGCTTCACCAACAGCTAAGCGCGCTGAGGCAGCAAAATTCAATAATGCTGCCGGAGTCCGCTCACCTAAAGACATCGCTTCGCCCTGATAGGTGTCAAACGCAGCAGCAGTAACTGCCACATCCGCTACAGGGATTTGCCATGGACCTACCATCTGGTCACGATTAACTAAACCGGTCACCGAGCGGTCACCAATAGTAATTAAGAACGTTTTCTCTGCTACCGCAGGTAAATATAGCAAGCGCATTGCTGCTTCATTTAAATCAATTTCACAGACATCAAAGGCACTACCCGTAACGCTTTTAGATTGTACATCACGGTGCATCTTCGGTGCTTTACCAAGCAATACATCCAGCGGCATATCAATAGGCTTATTATTGAAATGAGTATCATCAAGGGTTAAATGACGCGCTTCAGTAGCTTCGCCGACCACCGCAAAGGGAGCACGCTCACGAGTACAGATATCAGTAAATATAGCTAAATTTTCTGGTGCCACTGACATCACATAACGCTCTTGTGACTCGTTACACCATACTTCTAGCGGAGTCATACCGGCTTCATCGTTAGGCACATTACGCAAAGAAAAATTAGCCCCTCTGCCACCATCATTGACTAATTCGGGAAACGCATTTGATAATCCGCCTGCGCCCACATCATGAATAAATTGTATAGGGTTGTTTTCACCCAGTTGCCAACATTTATCAATTACTTCTTGGCAGCGTCGCTCCATTTCTGGGTTGCCGCGTTGCACTGACGCAAAATCGAGATCTTCGTTAGACTCACCTGAGGCCATAGACGAAGCAGCTCCGCCACCTAGACCAATGTTCATGGCAGGCCCACCTAATGCGATTAGCTTAGCACCAACGGTAATTTCACCTTTAAGAGTGTGCTGCTTGCGAATATTCCCTAGACCACCGGCCAACATAATTGGCTTGTGGTAACCACGCACTTCAACGCCGTTAAAGCTATTAACTTGTTGTTCGTACGTTCGAAAATAACCAAGAATATTCGGGCGGCCAAACTCGTTGTTAAACGCAGCGCCACCCAATGGTCCTTCCAGCATAATGTCGAATGCAGTTACAATACGCTCGGGCTTACCGTAGTCGTTTTCCCATGGTTGCACGAACCCAGGAATACGCAAATTCGAAACAGAGAATCCAACTAATCCAGCTTTCGGTTTTGAACCACGGCCAGTAGCGCCTTCATCACGAATTTCTCCACCGGAGCCTGTCGCCGCGCCGCTAAATGGTGCGATGGCAGTAGGGTGATTATGGGTTTCGACCTTCATCAAAATATCGATGTCTTCGTGATGATAACGGTATTGATTACTATCAGCCTGAGGAAAAAATCGACCCGCAAAGCTCCCTTCCATAACGGCAGCGTTATCTGAATAAGCTGAATGCACGTAGTCTGGGCATTTTTCGTAGGTATTTTTGATCATTTTAAACAATGACTTTGGCTGGTCTTGTCCGTCAATGGTCCAATCTGCATTAAATATTTTGTGCCGACAATGCTCTGAGTTCGCCTGCGCAAACATATACAGTTCGATGTCATTCGGATTACGTCCCAGTGTTTGGAAACTGGTGACCAAGTAATCAACCTCGTCTTCGGCCAATGCCAAGCCTAGTCGTAGATTTGCGCTGACTAATTCTTCTCTACCGCCGCTTAATATATCAATTGAAGTAAGCGGTTTTGGCAACTCATGCTTGAACAACACGCTCGCATCTTGCAAGTCCCCGACAACACTTTGTGTCATGCGGTCGTACAATACATTTTTTAATTGAACAAGTTGGTCGGTGCTTAATATGTCGGCATCGACGTAAAATGCACAACCACGCTCTAAACGCTGTACGGTGTGCAGCCCGCAATTATGCGCAATATCTGTTGCTTTGGATGACCAAGGCGAAATAGTGCCAGCACGTGGGATAACGAGTAACAGCATGCCCTTGTGTTGTTTCTCTTCAATTTTAGGGCCGTAAGTCAGCAGCTTATCTAAAACATGTTGATCATTGTCGTTCAATGGTGCGCTTACTTGTGCAAAATGCACAAATTCGGCAAACAAGGAGTGAACGGGTAGATTAAGAGCTGCGATAGATTGCAGAAGTTTTGTTGTACGAAATTCAGAGAGGGCAGGAGCGCCGCGCAGGACAAGCATAAAGGTAATCACCAAGTTGCAGGGCTCGCCCACTTTCGTGATGGCAAACCGATTTTCGGGAAATTTTTAAGCGCAGGATTATATACTGATTTTAGCCCAATTGATAAGCACTTAACCGCTTGGGGGGCGACTTTTATTAAATGATAAATATCTGGATGAATTCATCACTTTTGGTCACAATATCCAGCTATAGGCTTTTTAAGGGGTGTCGTATTTCTTTTCGTTATTATTTTTTGCTTTCATTGTCATTGCTGCTCAGTGCGTGTGATGAGCCAAAAAAGCAAGATAGCTTGCAGCACGTGCTAGACACGGGTGTATTGCGTGTGGGTACGATTTATGGCCTTACCACTTACTATAACGGCCCAAACGGCCCTGAAGGTTTTGAATACGAGCTGGCAGCAGGATTTGCTGACTACTTAGGTGTCAAGCTGGAAATATTTCCTTATTACACCGTAAATGAGTTGTTCCCTCAGCTAGATAATGCCCACTTAGATGTAATAGCTGCCGGTATTAACGTTAGTTCTGAACGCTATGCACAATTTCGTTTTGGCCCCGCGTATCAAAATGTTAGCCAAAAGCTGGTCTTTAAACAAGGTGATGTCAGGCCTAGAGAACTGTCTGATCTCACGGGTGATTTTATGGTAGTAGCCGGCAGTGGTCACAGTGAAACCTTACGCAACTTTAAAGCTCAAAATCCAGATTTAAGCTGGCAAGAAACGAATGACAAGGATTCTGAAGAGTTACTCGAGGCAGTGTTAGCTGATGAATTAGATTACACAGTCGTGGATTCAAATATTTTAGCCTTAATGCGCCGCAGATATCCTGAGCTCAGTATTGGATTCTCTTTAAGTCAGTCACAAGGTATTGCTTGGGCCACAAGCCAAAAAAGTGACGACGCCTTGCGTGCAGCCCTCATTGAATATTTTGGCCAAATTCATCAAAGTGGCGCATTGGCAGCCCTAGAAGATAAACATTTTGGTCACGTTCGCCAATTCAATTATGTGGATACGCGAGATTTCATTCGTTCAGCATCCAGTAAACTTCCTCAGTATCAAACTCTATTTGAACGGTATTCTAATGATCTTGATTGGCGTTTATTAGCGGCCCTTAGTTATCAAGAGAGTCACTGGGATCCTAAAGCAAGATCGGTCACCGGTGTACGTGGTTTGATGATGCTCACATTAAATACAGCGAAAGACTTAGGTGTTACCTCGCGTCTTGATCCCGAACAAAGTATTCGAGGAGGTTCTGAGTACCTCGCGACATTGTTAACTCGTATTCCAGACCGTATACCGTCCCCAGATAGATTGTGGTTTGCACTGGCATCTTACAATGTTGGATTAGGTCACCTAGAAGATGCTCGCGTATTAACGGAGCGACAAGGTGGCAATCCAGATATGTGGGTAGATGTAAAAAAACGTTTACCCCAGCTACGCCAAAAAAGGTACTACAAAACCACTCGCTACGGCTATGCCAGAGGCCACGAGGCTGTAATTTACGTGGATAATATTCGCCGCTACTACGACACTTTAGTTTGGTTAAATGAGCAGCAGCCTGAATTATTGCCTGCGGAAGCTGATGTGGAAGATGAAGATCCAGCTGCAAATCGAAATATTTCTGACACAGAATTCGATGCCCAGACGCCTGAGATTTCTAAAGACAATTCCTCTCTAAAAGCGCCTATACCATCAACACAATACGCAGATAAAAAAGCCGATGTCGAAATGCTCAAAGATAAAGAGGAAACAGATAAATCTCACAATGAGAAGTCCGCTGCGTCTACCCCGCCAGAAATAGAGGTTCAAACTACCACTGACGTCACTCCCGACCAGACAGATAAAATCAAGTGATGTACTGGCCGCAGAATACTGATAGTAAACTTTAATTTACGCTTGTAACCATAGCGTCATCTGCTTGTCATTTTTCATTCATATCAAATTGGTAGATTATATTTTTGGGAACATAAGTTCACTTACTGATGTCTTTTTTAATCGACAAGGTAGAGCTAATCAAAGTGTAGATAACACGCTATACACCCTAAATATCAGTAACGCTAACCAAAGAAGAGGGAAAGAATATGAAGAAAAGAGCCACCATTAACAATCGCAGCCGTGTATGTAACGCTAGCCGTCGACGTCAGTTACTTAAACGAGTACACAGTAAAGTAGTGAACCGTCGTCAGCAATTTCAAATCACTGAATTAACCGACGAGTGGGCCACAGCCAGCTAAGTTTTTTCACGCTTGCTGGCTTTTATCTGCGCCCTACGTCGACGAAAGAATGCTGAAATAGTCTCACCACATTCATCCCCCAAAACGCCCCCTAAGACTTCGACCTGGTGATTTAAGCGTTCGTCCCTCAGTACATCCATAATACTACCCGCGGCGCCCGTTTTAGCATCATAGGCACCAAAAACTAAGCGTTGAATACGGCTATGCACCAGTAAACCAGCGCACATAGTGCACGGTTCTAACGTTACATAAAGCGTCGTATTAATTAATCGATAGTTTTTTATCGCAGTACCTGCTTGCCGAATAGCCTGCATTTCAGCATGAGCGGATGGATCGTTAAGCATAATAGATTGATTCCAACCTTCGCCCACGATTTGCTGATCTCTAACCAACACCGCTCCAACAGGAATTTCCCCTACTAGGGCAGCTTTATTTGCCAAACTCAATGCATGACGCATCCAAAGTTGATCTTGTTGCAAACTCATCTTACTCTTTAAACAGGTTGTAAATGGACAGCTAAATTGGTGAAATTCATTAATAAGTTCGTCAAATTAACCAAGCTAGCCTGATGTAAAAAACTAAAAATCATGCTAACACACTGATTAAAATAGAATTTAAATTTTGGTCAGTGAATTGCTTAATAGTATATAAATACCGATATTATTTTAACACATCGATTTGAGGAATAGACATATGAACATCACTGCCGTTGCTATCGTTGCTATCGTCTGCTGGGCTATTGTAGAGTTAACCAATGGGTCAAAAACTAAGAAAAAGAACAAAGTTACACTGCAACAGGACGCTGAACTCGCACAACAGGTCGCCGATTTAAAAGAGCGCATTGAAACCTTAGAGAAAATCGTCACCGATGAAAAGTATGATTTGCATCGTCAGTTTGATGACCTTAAGAAAGACAAAGTCGCATAAATTACACGTAAATGATTTGATAAAGGGCGTTAAAGCCCTTTTTATCGAGGATTAAATCCCAACAAAGGCCTATGAATTAACGCTGAGCAAAATTAGAAATAAATAATATCTGTTGGTAACCGTCATTCACCAACAATTTTGATGGGAACCGCATACATCGACAATACCTTTTTCTTTATTTCTGGTAATTCATCACATAATCGAGAGGCCAGATGCATTTTGGCTGCATCTATTTGCTGTTGACTAAAAAGATCATCTTTTACGCTTTCTTTCCCTTCTAACATTTGCACGGCGGCATCGGCACTTGGGAAACGACGATAATTATGCTTAATTTGCCCATCAATTTGTTCTGCCACCCCTTTAGCATTTTCAAACTCACTATCTAATATTTGCCCAAATGATACGTGTACACGACCTTTATAACCCACCATGCCATCGACTATGCTACGAATATCTTCACTATCAGCCTTGTCGTAACTACCTTCGACCTCTGTAGTGTACAGTTCTTTCGCCTTACTCAAATCACAGGGGTCAAACTCGTACGAGATAGATACAGGTACAATACGCAGGCTACGAATATAATCACTAAATGGCTGCTCTTTGGGCTTATTTAAACTGAGCATCGAAACAATTGCAGGGTTTGTTGCGTCAATCCCATCTTTAGCCCTACCTTCTCTTTGTGCAATCCAGATATGCTGTGCGTCATTTTTTAAAGTATGAAAGATATATTCACTGAGAAGTTTGGCATCGGCTAGTTTTTCGCGTCGGTCTTTAGCACTGCGGTGTACAATAAAACACTTATTTAAGCGGATAAGATCCGCTACCCAATCTTGCTTTAATAGGTTATCTCCTACCGCTATACGCACCGTGTCTTGACCACTAAGATGCAACGACCAATTCACAAAAGCAGGATCAAGGGCAATATCTCTATGATTACTAACGAACATACATGGCTGGCTTAAATCGAGCTTATCAAGTCCCGACACGGTAAAACTATCAGTCGTTTGCTCTATCATGCGTTCCATATAGGGCTCAACTAATACTTGAAAGTCCCGTAAGCTCTTTATCCTGCCACGCTGCCTAGATAAATAGAGTCTAGTCACGCCACGTAGAAACGGATAACAAAACCTCGGCCAAGTAGAGAAACGAAAAGCGACTAAGCTGTCCATAAGTTGACGATTTTGAATCAGCCGCCCTAATACTTGCGGCAAATCACAATCATTAAATGGACGAATTGAGTCAAACTTTGCATTCATGAAGAAAAACTACTTACGGAAAATAATTGGGCCAGCATTTTGCCTGTGAACAGGTTAATCAGCAAACCTAATTTAGTTATAAATATCAGTAAAGACACTGCTCGTACCTGTATACCACTCTTACAACAGACCACAGTTTACGCTTGTAGTTCGCGGCAAATTAATTCCACTTCGCCACCTTCAGCTGTAATGTAAGTTGAATCTCCCGTTATCGTAAATGACATATCGCTCGTTCGTGAAACTAATTTAGCCAATGTCTGAATATCATTCCACGCAAATTGAAACACCTGCACAGGTAACATGGCAAATGCAGCCTGACTTTGTCGCCACCAAGTGTCTGATTTACTATTAAAACTATACACTTTGGTAGCTTTTGCCATGCGACTGGCTTTTTTGATCCTGTCTTGGGCGGGTTCACCCACATCAATCCACAAATGTAACTGGTCGTCTAAGCCACGTAACCAGATGTCAGGTTCTTCCACAGAGCTAAGCCCCTTGGTAAAGCTCAGTAATTCATCAGCATTTAAACAATAAGCCAAAACCCGGGTCATCATGCGCTCCAGTGTTTCAGACGGATGCTGAGCAACTGTTAGATTAAGTGCGGTGTAATAGTCACGGTTAAGATCAGACAAAGAAATTTTAAATTTATAAATAGTTGGCTTAATCGCCATAACACACACTCAAGGCAAAATAAAAAGAAGAGATAAAAAACCAATAAACATCAGGTTATTTATACGCTATAGAAACAGCCTGCAAAAGCCCTTTAATGATAGAGGCTTTGTGGGAATACCATGAATCAGCCCATGTCGAATCATTATTCAGTTATGTTACTTCAATTAACAGAATGACCAAACAAGTAAAATTAGAATTCTTTTATTAACGTCTGACACACGCAAGGCTTATCGACCTTCCCTACAGTCCCGACCTAATACCTGGAATACATATATGTACAGCCTTTAGTACATACGATTTCGAAATAGCCAGCCCGCCAGAGACAATGTTGCAATGCCAATAATGGCCATGGGCCAATACTGATTGAGCAGCAATGAAAAACTACTCCCTTCCAACGTGACGCCCCTTACTATCACCAAAAAATAACGCAACGGATCCAGATACGTTAGCCACTGTACAAACTGCGGCATATTGGCAATGGGAGTGGCGAATCCGGATAGGACAATCGCAGGTACCATAAACAGAAAAGCCCCCATCACCGCTTGCTGTTGCGTAACGGATATAGCAGAGATCATCAACCCAACACCTACTGCAGAAAGTAGGAACAACAAAATACCCAGGTACAGCGCGCCGAGACTGCCACGCAAAGGAATATCAAATAAAGTCACCATAACGACAATTATCAGCGTAGCCTCCAGTATGCCAATGATCATACCGGGAATGGCTTTACCGATGAGGATCTGTATTGGACGCAACGGAGTCACCAGTAATTGGTCGAAGGTGCCTGCCTCTCGCTCCCTAGCCACTGAAAGCGCTGTGACTAAAAGGGTCACCAATAAGGTCAGTAGACCAACAATACCGGGCACAATAAACCAATTTGACTGTAAATTTTCGTTATACCAAGCCCGTGTTTGTAAGATCGCTACAGAACCACTTTTATTCTGGGATGCCAACCAGCTAAGGTTATAATCCAATATGATTCTATTTACGTAGTTCATGGCCATCATGGCGGTGTTGGAATTTCGGCCATCTAGTATCACCTGTACAGGTGCACTTGTGCCTTGTAAAAGTTTGCTACTGAAACGCTGATCAATATGCAAGACGAGCAGTACGTCTCGACTATCGATTAGCGGTGCAAGCTCACGATCATGAGTAATGTACGCGACAATCTCAAAATTAGGAGAGCCGTCAATGCGACTCACTAGTTCTCTAGATGCCTCCCCAAGATCTTCATTATAAACTGCCACCGGTACATTATTGAGGTCGTAGGATGCAGCAAAACCGAATACCAGTAGCTGGATAATGGGCGGACCAATAATGACAAATCGACTACGTTTATCACGTAATAGAGCAAGAAACTCTTTGACGGCTAACGCCCAAATTAGTCTGAAATACATAGCCTACTCCAGACGCTTATGGAACTTGCGCCACACCAGTGAAAAATAAAACAATGACATGATAAGCAATGCACCAATGTTAGGCAGCACGACCGACCACACATCACCAGCAAGAAAAAGGGTTTGCAAAATAGCGACGAAATAACGCGCTGGCACTAAATACGTGATGAACTGTATCCAGCTAGGCATAGAATGAATATCAAACAGAAAACCCGACAAGATAAAGGCAGGCAAAAACGTGACGATTATAGCCAGCAGGCCTGCTACAAACTGATTTTTTGAGACGATGGAAATTAACAAGCCAATAGCCAGCGCCACCAGCATAAATAGCGCCGAGCTTATCATCAGCAGCCAAAACGAACCATGCAGAGGGACATGGAACTGCCATACAGCAATTGCCACACTGAACAGCATCCCCCCCATTCCCAGTACAAAGTAAGGAATAAGCTTACCTGCCAGTATTTCACTGCGTCGCAGCGGTGTCACCATCATTGCTTCCATTGTGCCTCGCTCCCATTCTCGCGCTACCACCATAGCCGTGAGCAACGAACCAATTAGCGTCATAACAATGGCGATCAAACCTGGTACCAGAAACAGGCGGCTAGACAAAGCTGTATTGAACCACACTCGCTGCTCTAGGGTCACTGGCATAGTCAGTGATTGGCCTCGACTCTCAGCATAATGGGTTAGCCAAGCAAACCATGTTCCCTCAATATACCTTTGGGTAATATTAGCCTGATTTGAATCAACTCCATTAACGATGACGCCAATGGGTGCTGCGCTATTAGATAACAGCTGAGCTGAAAAATTACTGCGTAGCCAGACAATACCGTCAATTTGGTGTTCCTTTAGTGCCTGCTGCGCGGTTTGAATAACACTAAAGTGCTGTGGACTAAAAAATTCGGAGCGCTCGAAAGCCCCTGCTAGTGACTGTGTTTCCCTATCTGGTTGTTCGATAACAATTCCCAATGGAATATGCTTCGCATCTAACGATACGCCGTAGCCAAACAAGAACAGCAGCACGACCGGCATTACAAAGGCAATAGCGATACTAGATGGATCACGCAGAATTTGTAGGCTTTCTTTGCGGATCAACCCCACGAGGCGCATATGAGCGAGCGAATTCAAGGGGCTGTATCCAGAGTTTGTTGACGCTTTTCAATTAGCTGTATAAAGGCGTCTTCCATTGTTGGATCAGGATTTTTCGCCGTGCGCGCGCGCAACTTCATTGACAGCGGCGTACCTGAGGCCAACACTTCGCCATCCGCCATGATTACAAGCCGGTCACAATAATTGGCTTCTTCCATAAAATGCGTAGTCACTAGCACTGTCACCCCAGCCTCGGCCAGTGCATTGGTGCGCGCCCAAAACCCACGTCGGGCCAGCGGGTCAACACCTGAAGTGGGTTCGTCTAAAAAGAGAATATCCGGTTCGTGCATTAGCGCAGCGGCAAAAGACAGACGCTGTTTATAGCCTAATGGTAAATCCCCAGCATTAGCATCTTGAAACGACTTCAATGCAAATGTGGTTAACGCCCATTCTAGACGTGTCTTTTGTTCTTTCCCTCTAAGACCATAGGCGCTGGAGAAAAAACGTAAATTTTGTATCACCGATAAATTGCTATAAAGTGAGAACTTCTGCGCCATATAACCAATACGCCCACGTGCCGAGGCTGCAGCTCTGCGCAGATCATAACCAGCGACCGCCAATTCCCCACTGCTAGCAGGCAACAGTCCGCAAAGCATACGAAATGTAGTAGATTTTCCTGCACCGTTGGCGCCTAGCAAACCAAATATTTCCCCTCGTCGCACGCTGAAACTGACATTATTCACCGCGATAAAATCATCAAAGCGACGTTGCAGATTCTTAACCGAGATCACCTCGTCATTCTTTTCAAGATCTATTGTTAATTGTGACGAAAATTCCGTTACGGGGTTAGTCTGGCGAATTTTGAGGCGGGCGATAAACGCATCTTCAAAACGTGGCGAGACCGTTGTGATGTGAATATCTTTTTGACCCGGTAGCAATACTTCAACCCTGGGTTGCTCGATTGTTTCCATTACCAGACGCACCGCTTCACCCTCTATCAGGGCATCCAGCACACCGGGCGCTCGGCTCAACATTTCCTGCAACCGACGATGACCCAAATCCTTAGCAGTGACCAAAAAGGTACGCCCCTCTACTGAGTGGCTAAATTTCGCTGGTTTTCCCTGATCAAGTAGCTTGCCCTGATGAAGCAGTAATACTTCATCACAGCGTTCTGCTTCATCTAGATAAGCGGTGCTCAACAGCACTGTCATGCCCGCTTCTTGCACCTGAAGATAAATGATTTGCCAAAGCTCACGACGCGACACGGGGTCAACCCCAACGGTGGGCTCATCCAATAATAACAATTGGGGAGAATGAACTAACGTGCAAGCTAGGCCGAGCTTCTGTTTCATTCCACCGGAAAGTTGCCCAGCCAAACGCTGTGCAAATGGCGCCAGGCCTGTCATTTTCATCAGCTGTGCATAACGGGCTGGTCGCTCTATTCTCGATAGTCCTTGTAGGTCGGCGTAAAGGTCAAGGTTTTCCTGCACACTAAGATCTTCATAAAGGCCAAAACGCTGGGGCATATAACTAATACTTGATTGAACTGTCAGCGGCTCGGCAATCGCATCGATACCTAATACATGTATGTTCCCCGTATCTGGCAGCAATAAACCGGCAGCAAGACGCAGCAATGTCGTTTTTCCTGCACCGTCAGGACCGATTAACCCCGTCACTCTACCCGGCTGAATACTGAAACTGACTTTATCCAACGCCGACAACTGCCGTCCTTCACTGGAAAATGTTTTACTAACGGCTGAAAATTTAAGCGCGATAGCACTCACCGCTGCGATCCACAATGATTGGATGTGGTTGCGTCCAGATTTTGATTGAGTGCAATGGTAATCGTAGCAGGCATACCCAAACGCAGTTCTCCTTGCGCGTTACAAACATATATTCTAACCGAGTAAACTAAGCGAGTACGCAACTCTTCGGTCTGTACGCTTTTCGGTGTGAATTCAGCGGTAGAAGAAATATAACCAACCCAGCCTTGGTAGGTTTTTTCAGGGTAACTATCGGTATGGATAAGTGCCTTCGCGCCCAAAGGCACTTGGCCCAACATCGTTTCCGACAAATAAGCTCGTACCCAAACGGGATCGACGAAGGCAAGTGTCAGCACAGGCGTTGCTGGAAATGCCATATCGCCGGGCTCTAAAATACGGTTGCGGATGACACCGTCTGCCGGTGCATATAGGTTGGTATCTTCTAAACGTTGCTCAGCCAAGACCAACCCAGCTTCTCGTGCAGCCAATTCAGCTCGAGCCACGGCAATATCTTCTTTACGAGGGCCAGCCTGCAATAACGCTAGTGCCTGCGTCGATACTTCCATTTGCGCCTCGGCTACATCAGCCAGAGATTGGGCATTCTCCACATCCTCTGCTGACGCCAAATTCTTTTCAAGTAGCCGTACAATGCGTTTATAACTATCTCTGGTTGACTTTACTTTGGCACTAGCTGCCTTCAACTCGGCCTTGCCCTGACTAATTTCTTCGGTCCGACTGCCTGCCTCTAGTTTAGCCACCGTTTGTTGTTGAGCGAGTAAATTCGCTTCAACTTCGGCCAATTTCGCGTCGAGTAATTCGGTATGAAGTTGGGCCAACAACTGGCCCTTAGTAACGCGATCACCTTCCTGCACATGAATTGCAGCAATATGCTCACTGCTATTAAAGGCCAGAAGTGCTTCTCGGATATCCACATTGCCGTAAAGTTGCAATTTCGAGTCATTACTATCCTCAAGGTCAGCTCGCCACCATAACAACGCAATGACAACGACTAGTATCAGTGCCACGATGGCTATTATGATTTTTCTTTTGCTCATCTTCACAATTCCTTATTGCGTAGGTTTCACCCAAGCTCTTAGATACTTCCCAACTAGCCAGTACAAAAGTGTTGTGCTATCGAAACGAATGTAGCATTTTCACCCGTTAGGCTTGGTTTTTAACAGACATCCAATTGATTAGAATCAATAAGCACGCCGGAATAGCTGAATAAACTGGTTATGCAAACGTTGTGGGATGGGCTTTATCTGACCCGCCAACCGCAGTTACTACCGATGAGACCTGCCATCATATGCCTTATGCAGAATTGTAGTTATTGCAAATCGAGTACCCCATAAATCGTTAAATAACGAATATATGTAATCATGTGTTTGAAGAATATCGTTACGTTATTGATAAATATTAGTCAAAATAAATCTGCTATCTTTGAGCCTAACTTGTATAAAATAACCACTAGAAAAGACTTCTTAAGAATCAAAATCTTCCCATTCCCACGATTAGCAAATGAGAATTAACAGCTTATCTGATATTGCCAGGTGAGATATTCACCATTATAGTTGTCACTAACAACATACTTACACAAGGTTTCAATGCTATGTCTCATAGCCTAGAGCGCGCAGAAGAGTTATACGAAGCCGTCAACCAACTCATTCGTGTTCACCAGTTTCGTGATCGAGATTATATTTGCTGCCACGATGTGACCGTTGCACAGTGTTATGCCCTTGAAACCTTAGTAAAACGAGGCCCTTTGAGGCTTCAAGCATTGGCGGACGAGATGTATCTGGACAAGAGCACCACAAGTCGTGTGGTGGACTCCTTACTGCGAAAAAAGTATGTGCTCAAGGCATTGGACCCATCAGACCAACGTGCGGTCCAACTATCGCTGACACCATCAGGTGAAGCATTACATCAAAAGATTCATCAAGATTTGATCTCAGAAGAAGCACTAATGATCAAAAATGTTGCGCCAGAAGTTGTCGATGGGGCATTGACACTCATTAGGCAATTAACGACTGCAGCGCGGGACCGTTTAGGCTCTTAGCGCACTTTTTTAACTTATTAGTTGTTAGTAACAACATTAAAAATGGAGAAAAATGTATATGTTTAAAGAATCAACCAACTTACCTGTCGCGGTCATTGGCGCTGGTCCCATAGGCCTGAGTGCTGCGGTTCATTTACTTGCACAAGGATATACCCCTATCCTGTTCGAAGCTGGTGATAAGGCAGGTAGCAACTTGGCCCGCTGGGGGCATGTGCGTATGTTTTCCCCTTGGGCCTACAATGTGGATCCCGCAGCTGTTGCATTACTAAAACAAAAAGGCTGGAACGAACCTGCTGGCAATGAATTTCCCACAGGAAAGGAGTTGCTTGAGCAATATGTAACTCCCCTAGCATCCCATTGTAAAATTGCGCCTCATCTGAACCTGAATACTCAGGTTAAATCAGTCAGTCGCCTCAACCATGATGTGCTACGTACAGACGGTCGAGACGAGGTCCCATTTGTGCTGCGGGTTACGGGCCCCAATGGTGATCGTGACGTTAAAGCGCAGGCCGTCATTGACGCTTCGGGGACATACCAAACTCCCAACTGGCTTGGAACTCATGGTATCCCAGCTTTGGGCGAAAATGCTGCTGCAGATTCGATCACATATGGTGTTCCTAACATTCTCGGTTATGGCCGCAAGCAATACGCTAACCAGTCCGTGTTAGTCGTTGGTGGTGGCCATTCGGCATTCAACGCCTTACAGGATTTGATTTTGCTTGCGGATCAGTACAAGGACATGCGTGTTCTTTGGGGCGTTCGCAATGCCTGTGTAGCCAATGTCGTCCGCTCCCCAGCAAACGATGAACTGCAAGAACGCAGACGTTTAGAAGTTCGCATTCAGGATTTATTAGAGCAAGGAAGAATAGAAGTCTTTAGCGAACTTGAAATCGAAGAAATCAATCGTGAAAACAACAGACTTATTGTGCACAGTGGTTCACGTAAATTACCGCCTGTGGATCGCATTATAGCTGCGACCGGCTTTCGCCCTAATCTTAGTCTCCTTGCAGAATTACGAATATCTCTTGATCCCGCAACACAAAGCCCTACGCGTCTGGCGCCATTGATCGATCCTAATTTACATAGCTGCGGTTCGGTTCCTGAGCACGGCTGCGTAGAACTATCCCACCCAGAGCAGGATCTTTATATCGTCGGGATCAAGAGCTATGGACGTGCACCGACCTTTCTGCTGAAAACCGGCTATAAGCAAGTTCAATCAGTGGTGAATGCACTTGCCACAAGTGAGATTTCCGCTGATATAAATCCATGCGCCGCACCAGCGATCTCACTTTGCCGAGGATGAAAGCATTGCCGACCAAGCGAGGCTTTGTTGCCGCGCTAGGTCTAAGTCAATTAGTATCTTGGGGAACGCTTTATTACAGCTTTCCATTAATTGCGGAAGCGATGGCCAATGATATGGGGTGGAGCCGGGGGGATATTTATGGCGCCGCCACACTCGGTCTTTTAGCTGCCGTACTGGCTGCATACCCCATAGGCGCAGTGATTGACCACGGCCATGGACGCAAACTTATGGGGGGAGCGACCATTGCAGCATCGCTCGCCTTGGTAGTCTGGTCGTACATAGAAACCATGCCTGCGCTTTATGCTGTGATAATAACATTAGGCATGCTTCAATCAGCGTTATCCTACGAACCTGCATTTGCAGTCACCGTGCGCCAGTTGGGCGTGCTGCAATCACGTTCAGCCATCACGGCGATCACGTTGTGGGCTGGTTTCTCCAGCACCTTGTTTGTGCCACTGCTGCAATTTATGTTAGATAGCTTGGGATGGCGCGATGCACTTCTAGGATTAGCCGTCATCAATACCGTCATCGCTGCCCCACTTTATCTATGGGCAATTCGACCTGTGGATTTAGCAAGTGAAGAAATACACCAAACATCAAGCATAGAAAAAAGCCGGATTCGGCCAATTTTGTGTAGTCTTAGATTTTATCTCCTCACTGCATCTTTCTGTGCTTATATGGCACTTTTTTCTGGTTTTACTTACCACATCTATCCCTTGCTTATTGCTCTGTCTTGGGACACACACTCGGTGGTATTTGCAATTGCCCTTATTGGGCCAGCACAGGTTGCTGCGCGCATGCTAATACTTTTATTCAAGGAGATAACGATAATCCGTCTGGGTTTACTTGCCGGTATGACGTTTCCACTTGCCATCGTATTGCTTAAAGCACCTCCCTCCATTTTCACGCTTGCGATCGTGTGTACTCTTTATGGTGCAGCAAACGGTATATTTACTATCGTACGCGGCATGGCTGTTCCAGAACTGCTGTCTCACCATAACTATGGCAAGATCAACGGCATTATGTTAATTCCCATGTCACTTGCTCGCGCGGCTGCGCCATGGCTCATTGCTATCTACTGGGCGCATTCAGAAACGCCTGATGGCGCAATAAACTTGATGTTGGCTATCGCTATTCTTATACCTGTGCTGTTCGGCATCGCCGTCAACGTCAAGCGGATACGTTAGCCATGAGAACGAGGAATGGAATGAATTTTAATCCGCAAGGTGTTCACATAATAAAGGCATTTTGAATTGATAAGATTGACGACAGGACGTCGGTATTGTTCGGTATCACGCGGCACTGCTATGCATATCCTCAGTGCTATGTTTCAACAAGTTGATAGGCTAACTTTCGGTAACCTAATTTATCCTGCACAATGATGCCAGTAATGAATATGACTACACTCAGCGGCGACCGACCTAGTCGCCTCTGAGTGCAGCATGATTTACATCTTATCGAAAAGGTATTTTTACTACTCGTCTACTAACCAAAAAAGCTTCGAACACTCAATATCGAGGCAACTACTGCCCCTTACTCCCATTCAATTGTCGCTGGAGGCTTGCCTGAAATATCGTAAACAACGCGAGAAATACCATCGATTTCATTAATGATGCGGTTGGATACTTTCCCTAGGAAGTCATACGGTAAATGTGCCCAGTGCGCCGTCATAAAGTCGATTGTCTCTACGGCTCGTAATGATACAACCCAATCGTATTTACGCGCATCGCCCATCACGCCTACTGATTTAACAGGCAAAAATACCGTGAATGCTTGACTAACTTTATTGTACAAATCGTGGCTGTGCAGCTCTTCGATAAAGATAGCATCTGCTCGGCGCAGTAGATCACAATACTCTTTTTTTACTTCACCTAACACACGTACACCTAAACCTGGTCCAGGGAAGGGATGGCGGTATAGCATGTCGTACGGCAAGCCTAACTCGAGTCCAATCTTACGTACTTCGTCTTTAAACAACTCACGAAGAGGTTCCACCAATCCCATCAACATATCTGCGGGTAAGCCCCCAACATTATGATGAGATTTAATGACATGGGCTTTACCTGTTGCCGAACCAGCAGATTCAATTACATCTGGATAAATCGTGCCTTGGGCTAACCATTTTGCATTTTTCAGTTTCTTTGATTCTTCATCAAAGACTTCAACGAACACGCGGCCAATAATTTTACGTTTAGCCTCTGGCTCATCCGTACCCGCTAGCGCAGATAAAAAGCGTTCTTCTGCTTCGATTTTAATGATATTGAGACCAAAATGGTCACCAAACATATCCATCACTTGCTGACCTTCGTTCAACCGAAGTAGACCATTATCGACAAATACGCAGGTAAGTTGTTTACCAATTGCACGGTGCAGCAACATAGCAACGACTGATGAATCTACTCCGCCAGAGAGGCCCAAAATCACTTCATCATCACCAATTTGCTTTTTCATACGGGCGATCGCATCTTCGATAATTGCACCTGGCGTCCAAAGCTTTTCACATTTACAAATGTCGAGGACAAAGTGTGACAACATTCGATGTCCTTGGCGGGTATGAGTTACTTCAGGGTGAAACTGCACACCATAGAATTGCTTCTCTTGGTTCACAATGGCAGCAAAGGGACAACTATCTGTCTTGGCCGCTGTAATAAAACCTTCAGGCACAGCAGCCACTTTATCACCATGACTCATCCATACATCAAGCAATGCATTGCCATTGGGACTAACGTGATCTTCAATGTTATCCAGCAATGCCATCTTCTCGACAACTTCTACCTGAGCATAACCAAATTCACGCATATCTGAACCTAAAACCTCACCGCCTAGCTGTTCAGCCATGGTTTGCATTCCATAGCAAATTCCAAATACGGGCACCCCTGCATCAAATACATATTGCGGAGCGCGAGGCGAGTTTTTCGCGTGAACTGATTCAGGACCGCCTGATAAAATGATGCCATTAGGATTAAATTCACGAATTTGCGCTTCGGTAACATCCCATGCCCATAACTCACAATAAACCCCTATTTCACGCACGCGTCGTGCAATAAGTTGTGTATATTGAGAACCGAAATCGAGAATTAGTATGCGTTGTTCATGAATGTTTGTGGTCATATTGGTACTCGTATTTAAAAGCGCAATGGCGATAAAAAAAGGCTGGTTAATAACCAGCCCAATAGTCAATGTGGATATTTATCCTAAGCGGTAGTTTGGCGCTTCTTTGGTAATGCTCACGTCATGTACATGAGACTCACCCATGCCTGCAGCAGTAACCTTGACGAACATCGCTTTGGTACGCAGGTCGTCAATAGTAGCAGAGCCAGTTAAGCCCATAGCTGAGCGTAAACCACCCATTTGCTGATGAATAATAGTAGAAATAGGCCCTTTATAAGCAACGCGACCTTCAATTCCCTCTGGCACTAATTTTTCAGCGTCGTTGCTGTCTTGGAAGTAGCGGTCTGATGAACCATTATTTTGGTCCATAGCGCCAAGAGACCCCATACCACGATAAGATTTGTAGTAACGACCTTGATATAGTTCAACTTCACCAGGAGCTTCTTCGGTACCAGCTAACAAACTGCCAACCATAACGCAACTTGCGCCCGCGGCTATCGCTTTGGCAATATCACCCGAAAATCGAATACCTCCATCGGCTATAACGGGTATGCCAGTACCTTCTAACGCTTCAACGGCATCTGAAACGGCAGTAATCTGAGGTACACCACAACCGGTCACGATACGCGTCGTACAAATAGAACCTGGGCCTATACCGACTTTAACTGCATCAACACCTGCATCAGCAAGTGCTTTAGCGCCTTCACCTGTGGCAACATTGCCAGCAATTAATTGTACATCAGGGAAATCTGCTCGCACCTTCTTCACTCTGTCGATAACACCTTGAGAGTGGCCGTGAGAGGTATCGATCAATAATACGTCTACGCCTGCTTCCACAAGCAGTTGAATACGCTCGTCAGTGCCAGCCCCAACACTTACCGCTGCGCCTACGCGCAAGCGACCCAACTCATCTTTACACGCATTGGGTTTGCTTTCGGCTTTTTGGAAATCTTTAACGGTGATCAAGCCGGTTAATCTGAATGCATCATCGACTACCAGTATTTTTTCAATTCGATGTTCATGCATCAATTCCAATACTTGGTCTGAATGGGCGCCTTCTTTTACAGTAACCAGATCTTCTTTGCGCGTCATCACTGACGAAATAGGTTGGTCAAAACGTTTTTCAAAACGTAAATCTCGGCCGGTAACAATACCCACTAGCGCATTGTCTTTATCTACAACCGGAAAACCAGAAAAACCATGGTGCTTGCTCAAGGCGTTAATTTCGCCGATCGTTGCATTAGGGGAAACCGTCACCGGATCAGATACCACGCCACTTTCGTATTTTTTCACCATACGAACATGATCTGCTTGCGTTTCAGGAGGCATATTTTTATGAATAAAACCGATACCACCTTCTTGCGCCAACGCAATAGCAAGGCGTGCCTCAGATACTGTGTCCATAGCAGCAGAAACAAGTGGGATATTTAAGGTAACACCGCGCGTTAATTTGGTAATCAAATTAGCGGTATGAGGAAGAACGGTTGAGTGCCCAGGCACTAACAACACGTCGTCAAACGTAAGAGCTTCTTTTGCGATCCGCAACATGCAACAACACCTTTAAAATGGGTTTTTATTGCGGCGCAATTGTAGACGCTTTAGCTTATCAGGTAAACTCCATTCCTATTATTTATTTAAGATTTTGTGCCTTATGTTTAGTGCGTCACCCGCAAACCGAAATATCTTCACCGTCAGTAAGCTTAATCACTTGGCTCGCTCTATATTAGAATCAGAAATTGGCCAAGTTTGGCTCAGCGCTGAAATCTCAAATTTCGTGGCCGCCAGTTCAGGGCATTGGTATTTCACGCTAAAAGATAATAAGGCGCAAATTAAAAGTGCCATGTTCAAGGGCGCAAACCGAAAAGTTATCGTCCGCCCAAAAGAAGGAGACAAAGTGTTAGTTAGGGCAAATTTAAGTATTTATGAGCCTAGAGGTGACTATCAACTTATCGTCGAGCACCTTGAGCCCGAAGGCGAAGGCCAACTCAAACGTCAGTTTGAAGAACTAAAGCGTAATTTACTGGCACAAGGCTTGTTTGCAAGTGACAAAAAACAATTGCTACCCAAATCAATTAATCGCATCGGCATAGTGACCTCCTCTACTGGCGCGGCCCTGCACGATATTTTAACGGTGCTACAACGTCGTAATCCTGCCATTGAGGTAGTCATTTACCCGACTCAAGTGCAAGGTGTTACTGCCAGTAAACAAATATGCCGCGCGATAGAGCTCGCCAACCACCGTAGGGAAGTCGATATACTGATAGTAGGCCGAGGTGGAGGCTCCCTAGAAGACTTGTGGTGCTTTAATGAAGAGAACGTCGCGTGGGCTATTTATCACAGTCAACTCCCCATCGTAAGTGCTGTGGGTCATGAGGTAGACATCACCATAGCTGATTTTGTTGCCGACTTGCGCGCCCCGACTCCTTCAGCTGCAGCTGAGCTGGTAAGCCAATCTCAAATTGAAATGCTCAGCGCATTAGGCGCCAAACGCGATAGGTTGTTCAAAAGTACCCGAACACTGCTGAAAGATCTGCAGTACCAACAACAATCGCTCGCACAAGAACTCAATGGCTACCACCCTCGTAATCAATTACGCCAGCATATGCAACGAGTTGATAGTCAACTCACTGCGATTTCCCATAGCATGGCAACACAACTTATGCGGGCAAAACAAAGCAGTGAAACTCGGATCAGTAAATTACAGCAATTCTCACCCGTCAAGGTATTGAAAGAGCAACAGGGTAAGCACAATTTATTGTCTGAACGCCTAAAAAAAGCTTGGCAGAGTACTTTCGAGCAACGCCAGCAACAGCTGGCAAATAGCAGTCATTTACTTGATACAGTCAGCCCCTTGGCAACTCTAGCTCGCGGATACAGCATCACCTTTAAAGGCAAGGAGGTGATCAAAAGTCAGTCTGTGCTAACCAAAGGCGATGTCATTACCAATCGCTTTATTGATGGCGAAACCAAAAGCACTGTCATTTAGTCAAAAAGGTATAAAAGTGTAAAAGTGTAAAAGTGTAAAAGTGTAAAAGTGTAAAGCTTAATAAACAAAAAGCCCTTTAATCACGGCATAATTGAAGTGACCCCATAAAGTTGGACTCATTT
>NZ_WTPY01000021.1 GCF_011378905.1 Paraglaciecola sp. 20A4
ACTTAAATACTCTATGATGTTTGGACATAAAAAGACCCCCAGTAATTGGAATGTCCAACTATTGGGGGTCACTTCATAATTAAAGGGCTTTTTTATCTTCATTGAATGGGTCTTGTATGACGAATTCTTAAACTATTTGTTGTTCTTGTGCATACGCATGAGTAATTTACGTTTACGACGCTGTGAATCATTCATAATATTCTTATTACTCTCGAACGGATTGGCTCCTTCACGAAACTCAATTTTTATCGGCGTGCCCATCACCTTCAATGACTTACGGAAGTAATTCATCATGTAACGTTTATAAGAATCAGGCAGGTCTTTCACTTGATTACCGTGGATCACAATGATGGGTGGGTTATATCCGCCCGCATGAGCGTATTTCATTTTAACCCGGCGACCACGTACAACTGGCGGCTGATGGTCAGCTTGGGCCATGTCCATAATACGCGTTAGCATCGAGGTATTAATACGCTTAGTCGCACTGTTGTATGCTTCTTGAACCGACTCAAACAAGTGCCCGACGTTGGTACCGTGCAAGGCTGATATAAAATGCAAACGAGCAAAGTCGATAAAACCTAAACGTCTATCTAGTTCACGCTTGATTTCCTCTTTCACGTCTTTGGCTAAACCGTCCCATTTATTTATCGCGACAACAAGTGAACGGCCTGAATTGAGTACAAATCCTAATAAACTAAGATCTTGATCAGTCACACCTTCTTGCGCATCAATAACCAACAATACAACGTTCGCCTCTTCGATAGCCTGCAACGTTTTAACAATAGAGAATTTTTCAACGGCTTCAGATATATTTCGGCGCCTACGTACACCTGCAGTATCGATAAGAACATATTCTCTGCCATCGCGCTCCATGGGAATAAATATGCTATCTCGGGTTGTTCCAGGTTCGTCATACACCACGACCCGCTCTTCACCGAGAATGCGGTTAGTCAGTGTAGATTTACCTACGTTTGGCTTACCGACTATGGCAAGTTTGATAGGTGATGCGAGCAATTTTTCAAGTTGTTTTTCCGCATCAATCTCTTCAACGACGCCATCATCTTCTGGCACTTGCATATCCGGAAACTGTTCCGAGAGAGGCATCAAGGTCAGTGTCAGTAATTGTGTTACACCTCGACCATGGGCAGCTGCAATTTGACTAACATCTCCTAAACCTAGAGCAAAGAAATCAGCGCTTTCACTGTCACCATCGATTCCATCTACTTTATTGGCCACAACATAAACTGATTTGTTCTGTTTACGTAAATGCTCAGCAATACCTTGGTCGGCTGCCGTCAAGCCAGCGCGAGCATCAACTAAAAACATGACAACATCGGCTTCATCAATCGCCATAAGTGATTGCTGAGCCATTGCTACATCGATACCTTGTTCGTCACCACTGATGCCGCCAGTATCAACCACAATAAACTGTAGTCCTTCATAATTAGCCTGACCGTATTTACGGTCACGGGTTAATCCAGGGAAATCCGCAACTAACGCATCTCGAGTACGCGTTAGGCGATTAAACAACGTGGATTTACCCACATTAGGGCGGCCAACTAAGGCAACAACGGGTAACATATTTCTCAATCCTTAAAACGCAAACGGCTCAGGAGTAGCCTGAGCCGATAATAATATAACAGTGGCGTAAGCCAACTAAAGGTCTGTTAGGGAACTTGGATCGCCACTAACTTACCATCACGAGTTTGAGTATACAGCATCTTGCCATCAACCACTGGCGCACTGTAAATACTCTCATCTTCGTCATCGCCACCCACATCAACCCGAGCGACAATCTTACCGTCAGTTTGGTTGAAGAAATGTAAGAAACCCCACTTATCACCTGCTACGAGGTAATCCCCAACAGGTTCGGCGGCCGTTAATGAACGCTGCTTCAAAGCGCCTTGACTCCACAACTCGATACCATTTCGTGCATCGAGCGCATACACGTTACTGCTTGCATCAACAACAAACAAGGTATTCCCAGCTTGGGTTAAACGACGATATGACTTGTATTCACGCTTCCAAATGACACGACCACTTCGAAGTTCGACCGATGCCAAACTGCCATCGAAAGAAATCACATAAATGACGCCACCTGAAACCAACGGTTTACTATCGATATCGACGATGCGGTCAAGCTCAGTTGCGCCCGTTGCAGAACCAATAGGTTGTTCCCAAGCGGTTTGGCCTGTCGCTAAAATATTAACGGCTAATTTACCAGACGCAGTACCAACAATCGCCCCACCATTTGCAGCAACAGGTGCTGCTATACCACGGAGCGATAATGGTGGAACATCTGACTCATAAGACCAAATTTGCTCACCTGATTCTGCATCTAAGCCGAACATTAAACCTGAGCCAGTATTTATAACGACTACGCTCTCATCAATTGCGGGCGATGCAAGCACTTCACCTTTAACTTTTACTGACCACTTTTGTTCACCAGTATGAACATCAAGTGCAGTCACATCGCCGTTCTCTGTGCCAAAAAACAGTGTTTCGTAAGCAACCGCTAAACCACCTGCTATTTTAGCAGAAACGCCATTTGACCATAAGTTAGTAATACTTGAAGTAAACCCTTCGTGGTTAAAGACTGCATAATTTTTATGCCAGATTTCTTTGCCTGTTTCTTTACTATAGGCGGCTACTTTCCCTTGACGGTTAGCAGCAAACACCATGTCGTAAGCGACCGCAGGTTTTAAGCGAGAGAAGTAATGGTCTATACCATCACCTAATTCGGTATCCCATACCGTGGTGGGGGTAAACTCAACGTCAATTGGCTTGAGAATACGAATTTCTAATTCTTCGTCATCGGTAAACCAACCTGAAATAGTGCTACAGGCTGATAAACCAAAGGTGCTGACAAGTAGCAACGGCAGTAATGCTTTCTTCACGTTTCGATCCTTACCCATTGGCCGCAAGAGCCAAGTTATCGAGCTTCATTTTTACGATATTGTTGGCACTGTTAGCTGCAAGTGCTGCGCTATAAGCGCTACGTGCTTTATCAAACATTTCCTGCTTAACGTAAATATCACCTTTAATTTCTTGCTGCTGCGCACTAAACGCAATGGCAGTCACCTTTTCAATACTGGCAAGTGCTTTCTCTGGCTGTTCTAGTGCTAATTGCACGCGCGCTAAACGTAAATTCGCAAGTCCATTGACTGCTTCACTATCACTATTATTAGCGGCAAAAGATAATTGCTTTTCTGCTTCGTTTAAGTCTTTACGATCAATGGCTTGCTGAGCAAGTTGAAAAGCCATTAATAGCGCATAACCACTGTCACTGTTTTGATCGATGTACTGCTTGGCGTCACCAAAGCTTGCATCTTTTGCTTGTAAAGATGCGGTCTGAGCTTCAAACGCTGCTGATGCTTGTTCTTTGGAAGCGATTTGTTCATCGTTATAATAACGCCATCCCCACAAGCCACCTAAACCGAGTACCGCGCCAACAATAATCGCTGTGCCGTTCTCTTTCCAAAATCGTTTTATCGCTTCAACTTGTTGTTCTTCTGTTTCGTAATGTTCCATCGCAACTTCCTCTGACTGCAGCACTGTCTTTATATCAAGCAGTGACTAATTATCTGTTCAAACAAATATTAAAGTGAAAAGAGCTCGGCTAAAGTCGATACTAACGCTGAGCGAGCAACCTGTATTTGTGGCTTATCTTCACGTAAAAACTTAATACTAACTAACGCTTCTTGTTGCTCGGTCTCTCCTAGCACCAACGCAACACGGGCAGCACTTTTATCTGCGCGCTTCATTTGTTTCTTAAAGTTACCGCCACCAAAATGGGTTTGTACTCTAAGGGTTGGCATGACATCACGCAAACTTTCTGCAATCTGAAGTGCATAAAGTTCAACTTCATCCCCCATCGCCGTGACGTAGACGTCAACCGGGTCGGCAACAAACTCTTGGGCACCGCATGCCTGAAGCATCAATACGAGGCGTTCCATACCGATAGCAAAACCAACTCCTTGAGTGGGCTTACCTCCCAACTGTTCTACGAGTCCGTCATAGCGACCGCCAGCACAAACCGTTCCTTGGGCTCCTAAACTGTCAGTTACCCATTCGAAAACAGTACGATTATAATAATCTAACCCACGTACCAATCGAGGATTAACTCGGTATTGGATACCTAAGGCGTCTAAACGTTCACACAATGATTGAAAATGTTCTTTAGATTCAGCATCTAAGTAATCAATTAAACTTGGAGCGTCACTAATAGCAGCTTGAACCTGGGGGTTCTTGCTATCCAATACCCGAAGCGGGTTACTTTCCAAGCGACGAAGGCAGTCTTCGTCCAATTGATCTTTTCTTAACTCAAGGTACTCGACCAATGCTTGGCGATATGTTTCACGCGCTTCATTAGAGCCCAATGAGTTGAGCTCTAATGTGACCTGATCGGCAATTCCAAATTTTTTCCATAAACGTCCGCTCAGCGCAATAACTTCAGCATCGATATCAGGTCCGGCTAAACCGAACACTTCCACACCGAACTGATGAAACTGACGATAACGCCCTTTTTGTGGACGCTCATAACGAAACATGGGTCCTAGGTACCATAGACGCTGCTGTTGATGGTAAAGTAAGCCATGTTCGTTGCCCGCACGCACCACACTAGCGGTGCCTTCTGGACGTAAGGTTAAACTTTCCTCATTACGATCAGCAAACGTGTACATTTCCTTTTCAACTATATCGGTTACTTCGCCAATAGAGCGTTTAAAAAGATCAGTACTTTCAACAATGGGTGTGCGGATCTCTTGATAACCGTAACTGGCAACGACTTCACGGATTGCTTTCTCTGCCCATTGCCATAAGCCTGACTGCTCAGGAAGGCAATCATTCATGCCTCGTATTGCCTGTATTTGTTTAGACACTAAAGAAATTCTCTTTGACTAGATAGTATTAAAAAGCCCCGTATTATAGGGGCGATGTCGGTAAACGTAAACGAAGACGCGGCTTTATCGCACTTTTTTACTTAGGTCAGCCTTTAACCGAGGTTTTTTACGTCTATTTTCTTGCTGCTATCAAGCAGTGCAGCCTTGGCACGTATGCGTTTTTCTAGTTGGTCAACTAAGTCGTCATTCGATAAACGTTCTTTTTGACGCTTGCCATCAACGTAGTAACCACTCATGTTTCGTGCCCCTGTTAAGCCCAAATCTGAAACTTCAGCTTCACCAGGACCATTTACAACACAGCCAATAATGGAGACGTCCATTGGGGTTAATAAGTCCTCTAAACGCGTCTCTAATGCATTGACGGTACTGATTACATCAAATTCCTGACGAGAACAACTTGGACAGGCAATAAAATTGATGCCTCGTGAGCGGATACGTAAAGACTTCAGAATATCGAAGCCGACTTTGATCTCTTCCACGGGATCAGCGGCTAATGAAATACGAATAGTGTCGCCAATCCCCTCAGCAAGCAGCATACCTAAACCCACAGCACTTTTGACCGCACCGGCTCTAAAGCCACCAGCTTCGGTAATACCCAAATGCAGGGGTTGATCAATCTTTTGCGCTAACGCTCGGTAAGCGCCCACGGCTAAAAATACATCAGAGGCCTTTACGCTGACTTTAAATTGATCAAAATTCAACTTATCTAAAATATCGACATGACGCATAGCGGACTCAACAAGCGCTTCTGGTGTCGGCTCGCCATACTTTTCTTGAATGTCTTTTTCTAATGAACCACCATTTACACCTATACGTATAGGAATACCATAATCACGCGCACAATCAACGACCGAACGAACACGGTCCATGCTGCCGATGTTACCTGGATTAATACGCAGGCAATCTACCCCATATTCAGCCACTTTTAAGGCAATACGGTAGTCGAAATGGATATCGGCAATTAACGGTACATCAACTTGTTGCTTGATGAGCTTAAACGCTTCTGCTGCATCCATAGTCGGTACTGATACACGAACAATTTCGCCGCCTACAGCGACAATACGTTTAATCTGCGCAACGGTCGCATCTACGTCAGTCGTGGGGGTGTTGGTCATCGACTGCACTGCTATGGGCGCTCCATCACCAATAGGAACCTTACCCACATTGATTCTGGTTGATACTCGGCGTTTAATCGGTGACTCTGCAAACATGCTGTTTCCTAACTCAATTTGATAACGTATTTAATCGATGATAAATCGTAACGGTTTATCATCGATTAATTAAACAGATTATAGTGACAAAGGTAAGGTAAATTTTGCTGTGCTATTAGGTGTCAAGAAAGACATATCGATGTCCTCGCCAGCATAACGGATACTGACCTCACTGGGAGCGCCTAATATAACTTCGAAGGGCGGCTTACCGGATACATTCATCACTCGTCCTGACACTTTGACACCGACAGCGATTGTTTCTCCCGTCGCATCCACAACACTGACCCAACAATCATCAGCAAACTGAAAGACGATATCAACAAGGCCGTCATGGGCGATATTTTCAATATCTGCACTTTGTGTTGTTTGAACTTGAGTCTGGGCAGCAATGATATTTTCAACCTTTTGAGCATTATCTGCCGGTACTTTACTCTGTAAACTTGGCTCAACTAGAGCAGTGCTACCATTGACAGTTTCTGGGCCATTGGCTTCAATAGTGTTTTTGATAGAGGTTTGCAGCGTGCTATTTGCAGAACCTTCTGTTGGTTCATTCACTTGATTAGAGCCTGTCGTATCAACAACTGCGTCTTTATTTAGCGCTTGTGAGTTAGTCGCGTTATCTGAATCTACGGCCTTAGTTTGAACGGTTGGAGCCTCAAGCGTATCAACTTTATCGTTATCACTTTGTTGAAACCACCACACGACAACCAATGCCACCACGACCGCTAATATGAGATAAGTCACCATCATGAGTTTGTCGTCGTTAGCTTGATGCGCAACGCGACGAGAGAAACTTTGTAGTTTCGCGGGCTCTTTCTTGTGCATATTCAAATTATCGAGACCATCAAGCACTTGTGCCTCAGATACACCAACCTGACGCGCATATAATTTTAGATAACCTTTTATAAAGGTCATTGAAATACTTGGGTCGTACTTGTCTTCTTCCAAGGCTGTGATTAAGCCGGACTTCAAATGGATTTGACTGGCAATATACTCAACCGAAAAGCCCTTTTCTAAGCGCGCAGCTTTTAATACTGGGCCTGGGCCATTAACCTGAGTTTCTTCTACGTGTTGCACTTCTTCACTCATTTAACTAACGCTACTCTTAATTTACTGGGACGATTATTTGGGTTCAACAATAATTAATTTTTGTCCGATATATATCGATGCTGGATCAGAAATATTATTCCATTCCATGAGTTGACTCATCTTAACGTTATATTGCAGTGAAAGGCGATAAAGATTCTCTTTCGATGCAACAACATGGTATTGATTCTGTGCTAATTTTTTTGGTGATACTTCAGGTTTGGGCTGAACAAGAGGTGCTTGTCTCGTTGCTTCAAACGCGTCGCTGATAATGCTGGTACCATTCAAATAATTATATGCAGGCTGAAAATCAGGGTACAAGCTGACCAGCATATTAGCATAATCGCTCGCACGCTTCGGGGCCCCGGCTCCCTGCTCTATTTGTACAGCTAACCATAGACTGTCAGCTGATACTGATGCAACGCGCTCATAACGTCTTAAACTGTCACGAGCAGCTGCAAACCGATGGGCTTGCAATTGTAACTGCGTAAGTAAGAATAAACTCTTTGCTCGTCCTGGCTGGTGATTCAAGGCGTCTTGCGTAAAACCAATTGCGTCGTCAAGCGCATTTTGACTTTGACTACATAGCGCCAAATTCTCATAGGTTTCAGCAGATGAATTATAGACATCACTATTTAACGCTTTGAAAAAATAAACCTTAGCTTGTTCATAGTCGCCTCTTTCACACAGAAAGGCACCATAGCTATTAGCGATGTCAGCATTTTCTGGGGCAATTTTTATAGCTTTCAGATAGGCCTGAGATGCAGAATCGTACTCTTCTACTTTCTGGTAATAGTACGCCAACCCGTAATGAACGTCAGCAAGTTGGGGATCAAACTCAATCGCTTTATCAAGATTGAACTTCGCTTGGCTATAGTTACCATTTTTTAAATAGGTTAACCCCAACGATAACCGAGTTTTAGCAGCACGTTGTTTATCAAAATCATCGGTACTTGAATAATTACCTTGGCTGACGCACGCACAAAGACCCAATACCATAAGTAGGCTAAGTAAGCGGAAAAATTTCATAGGAATAAAGCAGATAATACTCAATGCTCCACTTTCACCGAAATTTCTTCACCCTTCAGCTGTTTTTTCAACAAACGTTTCGTTCTATCCACTACATCGCCAACTAATTGGCCACAGGCGGCGTCTATATCATCACCACGCGTCTTACGCACTACGACCATTAAACCATAACTAGAAAGCACTTTGGCAAAACGATCAATTCGTGAATTACTCGAACGCGTGTAAGGCGAACCTGGATAAGGGTTAAATGGAATAAGGTTTAACTTACACGGTGTATCAGCAAGTACTTTAGCAAGCGCATGTGCTTGGTCAGTACTATCGTTAATACCGTTTAACATCACATATTCAACGGTTACTTTACCTTGATTAGCGTGAGATTTAGCAAGATAGCGACGCACGCTGGCTAAAAATACTTCAATGGGATACTTTTTATTAACTGGCACAAGTACATCACGCAGCTCATCGTCTGGGGCGTGTAATGAAATAGCCAATGCTACATCAATCTGGTCACCTAACATATCAAGAGCAGGCACGACACCTGATGTGCTCAAGGTCACTCGGCGCTTTGATAAACCAAAGGCTAGATCATCAAGCATAAGATCCATAGCCGGTACCACATTTTTAAGATTCAATAGCGGTTCGCCCATGCCCATCATAACCACGTTACTAATCGGGCGTTTAGCGCTGTCGTTTGACAAGCCAATAGTGGTGGCTACACGCCATACCTGACCTATTATTTCAGATACACTTAGATTACGATTAAATCCCTGTTGGGCGGTAGAACAAAAAGTGCACTCTAATGCACAGCCAACTTGAGAAGAAACGCAAAGAGTTGCGCGATCGCCATCGGGGATCCATACGGTTTCGACTTCTTGACCGCCTTCTAAACGAAGGGCAAATTTAATTGTTCCGTCAGATGCATCTTGTTGATAGGCGATTTCAGGTGCTTTTATCTCACACTGCGCAGTAAGTTTTTCTCGCAATGCCTTGTTCAAATTAGTCATTTGATCAAAATCAGAGATCCCTAGTTGATAAATCCATTTCATCATTTGGTCGGCACGAAATGGCTTTTCGCCAATCGAACTAAAATACTCTCTCAAACCTGCACGGTTGAAGTTAAGTAAATTGATTTTAGTCGGTTTTGCTGACATCACTTCTGACATGGAACGGGATACCTCATTTAAAAGAAACTAGTGTACATTTTTTATACTAAAACTGCCATTTTGTTGGCGTTACATAGCATTTAGATCGCAAAAGGGAGCCTAAGCTCCCTTAAATACAAACGTTAAAAATTAACGTGTACGTGGGCAAATTTCTTCGTCTGAGAAGAAGTATGCAATTTCACGTGCTGCTGATTCAGGAGCATCTGAACCGTGACAAGCATTTTCATCAATTGAAGCAGCATAGTCAGCACGTAAAGTACCAGCAAGCGCGTCAGCTGGGTTAGTTGCGCCCATGATTTCACGATTTTTAAGAACAGCGTTTTCGCCTTCTAAAACCTGAACCATAACTGGACCAGATGTCATAAATTCAACTAAAGCACCGAAAAAAGGACGTTCGCTATGCTCAGCATAGAAGCCTTCTGCTTGCTCTTTGCTAAGGTGAAGCATTTTAGAAGCAACGATACGTAGACCTGCGCTTTCGAAACGGTTGTAAATTGCGCCGATTACATTTTTTGCAACTGCGTCAGGTTTAATAATTGAAAAAGTACGTTCTAAGGCCATGATTGGTCTCCGATAACAAAATAGATGATTAAAAATTCGCGCGGATTATATGCGTTTCCTAAGCAAAAGCCCAACAAATCGGAAAATTAATGTAGCGCACTTAGCAAACACAGGTATACATCATTGATGAACACAGAAAATTGGCGTTTATTAGATGCTACAAACTGGTTATGATGCATCAACAAAAATAAACAATAAGGAGAGACGGTGTTAAGGCTACTTTTTCTGTTACCGTTAATTTTGTGTTTACTATGGTTTACCTATCTCAGGCTAAGGGGGTTTAACATCAGCCAAGGTAAACAAGGTTTTATCTATATTTTGGCATTCTCTGCCATCATCGCAGTATTTTATACCCTGATGCTATGGCTTACCGCCACCTGAAATTGATATAACAAATACAAAAAAAGGAGCGTCAGCTCCTTTTTTCTCACTAACTAACCACCTAATAAATTTCGACGTCAGCTTGATCACGAAGAGCGTTAATAAACTCACCATATGTAAATTGAGCACGCATAGTAGATAATCTATTTTGCAATGCTGCCACATCAGTGCTTGGAATATCTGCGCCTTGATTAACCTTAATTAATTGTACAAGTCCAACATCACCATTAAACAAGTCCACAACCTGAGCGTTAGAATCTTTATTAGTCGTCAATTTAAATAATGCATCAACGATACTGGGTGCTGCGGATGAACCGTTTCTGGCTATCGCGTCTTGCTCTTGCCATTCAATACCTTTAGATTTCAGCTTCTCGCTAATATCTTGCTCAGACTGCACATCAGCTAACAGCGAATCCGCCCATGTTCTGGCTGCTTGTTGCGCTTTTTCAGCTAATAGAAGATCAGTAATTTGAGCAGTCACTTCATCAAGCGCTTTGGTGCGCTGAGCTTCGTAATCGGCCACACGGACAAACATGATGTGATTGTCACCTAACTCAATAACATCACTGTTCACTTGATCATTAATCAACTCATCAGAAAAGGCTTGAGCTACAACGTCCGGAAAATTAACCTCTTGTGGTACATTTTCTTGACTAAATAAAACTGTGGTTTGTACGTCTAAATCAGCAATACCGGCAACTTCATCTAAGCTATCAGGCACTTCAAATGCGACTTCAGCCATACGTTGTTGCTTAGCATAAAAGTCTTCTTCGGCCTTTTCTGTTTTTATTTTAGCAAGTACGTCTTCTTTCACATCAGCATAAGGACTCGTTTGCTCAGGTTTGATATCGGTTAGTTTGATAATATGAAAACCAAACTCACTTTTAACAACGGTTGATACATCACCAACGTTAGTCAAGCCAAATGCAGCCTCTTCGAAAGCAGGATCCATCATTCCAAGGCTGAACCAATCTAGGTCGCCGCCGTTCTCGGCACTAAAAGTATCACTTGAATATTCTTTTGCTAATTCAGCAAAATCGCCACCATCATTCACTTTCGCTAAGATATCTTCGGCTAAATCGGCAGCTTGTTGCTCATCATCACCAAATTCAACAAGGATATGCGATGCTCTGCGCTCTTCTTGTGTTCTAAAATCTTGGATATTCTGTTCATAGTATTGCTCAGCTTCATCATCTGAAACCACTATATCTGCCAACAAATCGTCTACCGACAGTTCTACATAAGCAAGACTGACTTTCTGCTGGGTATCAAATTGAGTAATGTTAGCTTGGTAATAATTTTCGATGTCCTCAGGAGATATCGTAATTTCTTCGCCAAACGGCTTTGCTGGTATGGTTAAATAGCGCGCATCACGTGTTTGTTGTTGCAGTTTGTATGCCTGCTTTGATTCAGCGACTAAGGTAAATTCAGAACCTAATAAAGCGTTTGAAAGTTGACGGCGAGTCATATCTACGCGCATATAATCACGGAATTCGTTTGGTTGAAATCCAGCTTGACGTAGAACAGCAGTATATCTTTCGTTATCGAACTTACCATCAAACTGAAATTCTGGCATGGCGACTATAGCTTGTTTGATTTGCGCATCACTAACGCGAAGACCTAGGTCAACTGCGGCTTGTTCAAGCAATTTTTCTCCGATCAAACGATCTAATATGCCTTGTCTAAATTGTTGTAAGTAAGCGCTATCGGCAGTCAATGCCGCGAATGCGTCGCCGTATTGAGATTCCATACGTCCGCGTTCATTTTGATAAGCGCGTTCAAGATCCGCTTGTGAAATTGTGTCGTCGTTGACTTTAGCTGCCGCAGTTTCGGCAGATGAGTTGATATAACTGCCTACACCGGCAAACATAAAACTTAAAATCACCAACCCTAGGATAGCCATGGCCCACTTGCCTTGGGTTCCCTCTCTGATTCTTTCCAACATGTTCGTTTTTAACTCCAAGTGAGTTGCTTGAGATAAGCTGAATTTTTACTAAATATTAAGGAGGCAGGATTATATATTAAACGTAATCATTAATTAACAGCAGATAAACAAAAGGCGATGATAAATCATCGCCTTTTTAACTGAAAAACTTTGCTTAGTTACAAGCGTCTTTAAGCGCTTTACCAGCTTTAAACGACGGAACCTTAGCAGCAGAAATTTGGATAGTTTCGCCAGTCTGTGGATTACGACCACTACGAGCAGCACGCTCACGTACAGAGAATGTACCGAAACCTACAAGAGCAACTTGATCACCTTCTTTAAGTGCTGCAGTGATTGCGTCAGTCAATGCATCTAGTGCACGTCCTGAAGCTGCTTTAGAAATATCTGCACTTGCAGCGATTTGGTCGATAAGTTGAGACTTATTCACAATATGATCCCCTTCAATTGTTATTATATTAATTATCCGCAAACAAGAATGCGGAAAATGTTATACCAAGCTTAAATTTGAACTTCAAGCATAAATTCACAAATTTTTAACTTTATAGATATCGCCGCAATCCCTTTTGTGACAAGGCCTAAAGCGAAACTGGAACAAAGGCTACCACAACTTTTTGATGATTGAAGCCCTTATTTCCAAAAAAAACGAAAAAACTAGCCCTAAGTGGCTATTTTTTACCCTTGCTCGGCTTTTCAAGGCTAAAACGCTCGGGATTTTCTTGCAATGCTAACTCCAAAACTTCGTCTATCCATCTAACAGGATGAATAGATAGGTCTTGTTTTACATTATCTGGTATCTCTTGTAAATCGCGTTCATTCTCTTTTGGAATGATAACGGTTTTTATTCCCCCTCGATGAGCAGCGAGTAATTTCTCTTTTAATCCACCAATTGCCAATACTTCGCCACGCAATGTAATTTCGCCCGTCATTGCGACATCGCAACGAACAGGATTACCGGTAAGTGTCGAAACAAGCGCTGTACACATAGCTATACCCGCACTTGGTCCATCCTTTGGCGTAGCGCCTTCTGGTACGTGAACATGGATATCACGTTTTTCATGGAAATCACTATTAATACGCAGTTTTTCTGCACGACTGCGCACGACTGTCATAGCTGTCTGAATCGACTCTTGCATAACATCACCTAGGGAACCAGTGAATGTCATTTTACCTTTACCTACAACTGATGTAGTTTCAATGGTCAATAATTCACCACCGACTTGAGTCCAGGCGAGACCTGTGACTTGACCTATTTGATTATTATTTTCTGCTTTTCCGTAGTCAAAGCGTTGTACACCAAGGTAGTCGGCCAAGTTGTCTTGGTTAACAGTTACGCATTTAGTGTCTTTATTCAGCAGAATATTTTTAACGGCTTTGCGACAAATTTTAGAAATTTCACGCTCTAAATTCCGCACGCCAGCCTCTCGCGTATAATGACGGATAATCCCCATAATCGCTGATTCTTCAATAACTAGTTCTTTAGCCTTGAGCCCGTTGCGAGCGATTTGCTTATCCAGTAAATGGCGCATGGCTATATTCAGTTTTTCATCTTCTGTATAACCGGATAGACGGATCACTTCCATTCGATCCAGTAAAGGGCCTGGAATGTCCATACTGTTTGACGTTGCCACAAACATTACATCGGAAAGATCGTAATCAACTTCTAGGTAATGATCACTAAAAGTACCGTTTTGTTCAGGATCCAGTACTTCCAGTAAAGCTGATGAAGGATCGCCGCGCATATCGGATGACATCTTGTCGATTTCATCAAGCAAAAATAACGGATTTTTCACGCCAACTTTAGCCATTTTCTGAATCAACTTGCCCGGCATAGAACCAATGTAGGTGCGTCTGTGCCCTCGAATTTCAGCTTCATCACGAACGCCGCCCAACGCCATGCGCACATACTTTCGGCCTGTTGCTTTAGCAATTGACTGTCCAAGAGAGGTCTTACCTACTCCAGGAGGACCCACTAAGCATAAAATAGGCCCTTTAAGCTTTTTAACACGTTGTTGAACCGCTAAATATTCAATAATACGTTCTTTAACTTTCTCTAAACCATAATGTTCTGTATCAAGTAACTTATCTGCTGCTGCCAAATCTTTCTTCACGGCACTGCGCTTAGTCCAAGGAACATTGGTCAGCCAATCAATGTAACTGCGTACAACTGTCGCCTCAGCAGACATTGGAGACATCATTTTCAGTTTGCTTAGCTCTGTCGTTGCTTTTTTCTTAGCTTCTTCAGGCATTTTAGCATCTTCGATTTTTTTGCTTAATGCTTCAAATTCGTCAGGCGCTTCATCTAGTTCACCAAGCTCTTTTTGAATAGCCTTCATTTGCTCATTCAAATAATACTCGCGCTGGCTCTTTTCCATTTGCTTCTTAACTCGGGTGCGGATCTTCTTTTCCACCTGAAGCAAATCGATTTCGCTTTCCATCAGCGCCATTAAGTATTCAAGACGATCATTAACTTGATCCATCTCCAATACTTTCTGCTTTTCAGCTAACTTAAGAGGCATATGTGCTGCCATGGTATCAGCTAGTCGGGCTGCTTGTTCGATACCACTCAACGAGGTAAGCACCTCTGGAGGAATTTTTTTATTTAATTTAACGTAACCTTCAAACTGCGAAATTGCCGAGCGGATAATCACTTCTTGCTCGCTTTCGTCTACCTCAAGGTCTTCCTTGATGGCGATATTAGCAATGAAGAAATCATCAGTACTGACAAAATCTGCAATCTGCGCACGCTGATTCCCTTCTACCAATACTTTTACCGTGCCATCAGGCAACTTTAATAACTGCAAAATAGTCGCGATGGTCCCTACGGTAAATATATCGTCAGGCTGCGGCTCATCTGTGCTGGCATCTTTTTGGGCTACTAAAAAAATCTGTTTGTCTTTGTCCATCGCTGCTTCTAAACAACGTATCGACTTCTCGCGACCGACAAATAAGGGAATAACCATGTGTGGATAAACCACCACATCACGTAATGCCAAGACAGGCATTTCTGTGTAATCAACATTCTCTTTGGTCATATTGTGTCTCGTGTAATAAAAAAGGAAAAATGGCGCAATGAAATTGTATATGGGGCTTTGCACAAAAAGTTCAAACGAAAAACGCAAACAATCCCTTGAAACCCTTAATAAAACACAAATTGGATCGCTAAAGAAGCCAATATTCCCATACAACCTAAAACTTTATGCTTAATCGAAAGTAAAACTCAAAAAAGTCTTATAAAAAAAGGCTCCTAAGAGCCTTTTCAATTTTAAATAATGTTCTATTCGGAGATAGACTTCTTATCCGCAGCGCTATCGTATATCAAGATAGGTTTTGACTCTCCACGGATAACCGTTTCATCAACCACCACTTTACTGACATTAGACATCGACGGCAGCTCGTACATAGTATCGAGTAAAACAGCTTCAACGATTGAGCGTAGTCCGCGTGCACCAGTCTTACGAGACATAGCCTTTTTAGCAATAGCTTGCAGGGCGTCTTCTCTGAATTCCAATTCTGTACCTTCAAGAGCAAACAATGCAGCATATTGCTTCGTTAAGGAGTTTTTCGGTTCACGCAAAATTTGGATCAGCGCGTCTTCACTCAACTCTTCTAAACTAGTCAAAACAGGTAAACGCCCAATAAATTCTGGAATCAAACCATATTTAACCAAATCTTCAGGCTCGACCATTTTCAACAAATCACCTTCTTTGGCTTTATTGTTGACATCTTTAATCGCCGTACCAAAACCGATACCCGTTCCTGTATGCGCACGTTGATCAATGACTTTATCAAGTCCTGCAAACGCACCACCACAAATAAATAGAATTTTGGATGTATCGACCTGCAAAAATTCTTGTTGAGGATGCTTACGACCGCCCTGAGGTGGGACCGATGCAACCGTACCTTCAATCAGTTTAAGCAGCGCTTGTTGAACACCTTCACCGGAAACATCACGGGTAATAGAAGGGTTGTCTGACTTACGAGAAATTTTATCAATCTCATCTATATAAACGATACCGCGCTGAGCTTTTTCGACATCGTAATCGCATTTCTGCAATAGCTTTTGGATGATATTCTCGACATCTTCTCCTACATAACCCGCTTCGGTAAGCGTCGTAGCATCAGCCATGGTAAACGGAACATCGAGTAAACGCGCCAAGGTTTCTGCCAGCAGCGTTTTACCACTACCAGTAGGGCCCATAAGCAAGATGTTACTTTTGCCAAGTTCCACGCCATCATGAACATCACCATTGCGTAGGCGCTTGTAGTGGTTATACACCGCTACAGATAGCACCTTTTTGGCGTGTTCTTGACCAATGACATAATCATCGAGATGACTGTGAATTTCTTTCGGCGTGGGAAGTTCATCTTGTTTCTGTTTAGGTGCGATTTCTTTAATTTCTTCGCGAATAATGTCATTACATAATTCGACGCATTCATCGCATACAAAAACTGATGGACCGGCAATAAGCTTTCTTACTTCATGCTGGCTTTTTCCACAGAAAGAACAATAAAGTAGCTTGTTATCGCCATCTCCGCTTTGCTTATCACTCATCTATTATCTCTTCTCTTTTGGTTGACTTAGTGCGCTTTGATGCCAATTCAAAGCACAAACGCACTAAACAAAATCAACAATAACTGGTTACTTCTTCGTAGCACTATTGCTAGCGTCCGGACGGCTCGTTAACACTTGATCAACTAAACCATAGTCTACGGACTCTTGAGCACCCAAGAAATTGTCTCTGTCAGTGTCTCGTGACACTTTTTCGTAATCTTGTCCGGTGTGAGCCGCCATTAAACGATTCATCTTCTCTTTAATGGACAGAATTTCTTTTGCATGTATTTCAAAATCTGACGCTTGGCCTTGAAACCCGCCCAATGGCTGGTGAATCATGACGCGTGCATTAGGTAGACAGTAACGTTTACCTTTAGTCCCGCCAGACAACAAAAATGCGCCCATACTTGCGGCCTGGCCAATGCACACAGTGCTAACATCAGGTTTAATAAAGTTCATGGTATCATAAATAGCCATGCCAGCTGTTACGGAGCCGCCAGGAGAATTGATGTAAAGGAAAATATCCTTTTCTGGATTCTCAGCTTCTAAAAATAACATCTGGGCAACAATAAGGTTGGCCATGTGGTCTTCAACTTGGCCAACCATGAAAATGACGTTCTCTTTCAGTAAGCGTGAATAAATATCATAAGAGCGCTCACCTTTAGCAGTTTGTTCAACCACCATAGGTACTAATGCATTTGTAGGATCAAACGGTGTATTCATCATATATTTTCTTCACAAATAAAAATGCTCGGTATTTACCGAGCATTTAAGCAGTTGCAGACTAGATAAGTCAATTAACAAAAGGCAATTTACGCCTGTTTATTCATTATCTCATCAAAAGCTTTGTTTACTTCTTTCACATTTGCTTTGCTTAGAAGTACTTCAACAGCTTGCTCTTCTAACGCGACGTTCTGCATTTGCTGCATTAACTCGTCGTTAGTTTTGTAGTACTCAATCACTTCTTGAGGATCTTCATACGCAGACGCAGCTGTTTCGATCAATGCATCAACCTTAGCGGTATCAACTTTTAACGCTTCAGTCTTAATCACTTCACCAAGCAACAAACCAATAGAGACACGCTTACGTGCATTCTCTTGGAACAAGTCAGCTGGTAACTCAGGAAGATTATCAACATTGCCGCCTTGTTGCTGACTGAAACGTTGCTTCGCTTGCTCACGAAGGGCGTTAATTTCTTGATCAACTAATGCTTTAGGCAAGTCGATTACGTTGTTTGCTAACAAACCTTCAATCACTTGCTCTTTCACATTAGCTTTCAACGTTTGCTCAAGCTCACGTTGCATATTCTTACGCACTTCAGCTTGAAGTGACTCAACATTGCCATCGTCAACACCGAACAATTTAGCAAACTCTTCGTCAACGGTTGGAAGGTCTAACCCTTCGACTTTATTGACGGTAATTTTAAATTGAGCAGCTTTACCCTTAAGGGCTTCAGCATGGTAATCTTCTGGGAACGTTACATCAGCAACCACTTCATCACCGGCTTTGGCACCAACGATTGGCTTTTCAAAGCCTGGGATCATGCGATCTTTACCCATTTCTAGCTCAAAGTTTTCAGCTTTTCCGCCTTCAAACTCTTCACCGTCGATAGTACCTATGAAATCAACTGTTACACGGTCGTCTTTCTTCGACTTACGTTTAACTTCTTTCCACGTAGCGTGCTGCTTGCGTAATGTTTCCATCATAGTTTCGAGATCAGCATCGGTAATTTCTACCACTGGCTTCTCTACTTCAATTTTTTCAACATCTTTCACTTCAACTTCAGGATACACTTCAAACGCCGCAACGAACTCTAAATCTTGTCCGTCCACGTCAGTTTTCATTTCGAAGTTAGGCATGCCTGCTGGGGTGATTTTTTCTTGCACAATAGCTTCATAGAAGTTGCGCTGCATAGCTTCGCCAGCAATTTCTTGACGCACGGCTTGACCATAACGTTTCTTAATTACGCTAACGGGTACTTTGCCTGGACGAAAACCATTAATACGTTGGGTCTTACCTAACTGTTGTAAGCGAGACTTAACCTCTGAATCAATCAATTCAGCAGGAACAGTGATGGTAAGACGGCGTTCTAAACCTTGAGTCGTCTCAACGGAAACTTGCATTCTTCTACCTCAACTTTGCGCTCGACTGCGCATTTATAAAAATATTTGATGGGTTTTTTTATCTGTGGGATATGACTAAGGTAAACTTAATCCACCCTGCCCTATTCACGAGTTAAACTTTTTTGTTCGCTCGCCTATCACGTCTAGCCGGATAAAAAAGACGCAGCAGTATAGCTACACAGCGACTTTAAGTCGAGCTGAAATGCGAAATAGTTTGCTTTAAACAAGCTAAAAGGATTACTTATGATGGAGTTAAGAAAAGATATTACTAGAGGATGTAACAAAAAAGATGGTGCGGAAGGAGAGACTTGAACTCTCACGCCGTGAGGCACTGGAACCTAAATCCAGCGTGTATACCAATTTCACCACTTCCGCAAGTGGGGTGGACGATGGGGCTCGAACCCACGACAACCGGAATCACAATCCGGGACTCTACCAACTGAGCTACGCCCACCAAAGCGATAATTGTTGCCAGGTTCACATGGTGCGCCCGGCAGGACTCGAACCTGCGACCACCCGCTTAGAAGGCGGGTGCTCTATCCAGCTGAGCTACGGGCGCTCTACGAATCTTTTACAATTTAGAGAAATGGTCGGTGAGACAGGATTCGAACCTGCGACCCCTTGGACCCAAACCAAGTGCGCTACCAAGCTGCGCTACTCACCGACTTAACAACCCGAAGAGTTATTCTCTGTCTCTCAACGGGGAGCGCATAGTAAACAGATGTATTTCTGCCGTCAAACACTTTTTTAAAAGAAAATGACTGACTGCTGTTTTTTTTAGCAATTTGAATAGGAAAGCAACAAAATGTGCACAAAACATACATTTTGTTTATTGTTTCTTAAATAAATACCTTCACAGATGCTGTCATCATTTAGCTAATCATGAGCGACAAATAATTAAATAACGCAATTATTCCCCATCGAAAGTCCATCGACCATTCTTTTTGGGGCTAAATCCAATGCGGTGAAGATAATTTTCGTGCTCATAACTGTCCGCTAATGCAATTATATTTTGAAAACCAAACTGTTTTGACAGTTGTTGCCCCTTGCCAAGGACATATTGACCAAGATGACAATCACGGTAGGCCGGTATAACAAAATCAAAATCAACTAGAAAGTCCCCATTGGGTTGCGGATAACCAGATAACATCCCAACAACTTCCGTGCGTTCAGTTAAAAAGAAATATTCTCGCGTCGTGTCCGCCGACACTTTCATAAAACGGGGAAATAAATGTTTAATCTCGTGTTGATGATATTCCAAAAAGAAATCTACGTAATTCGAAGGGCGACTAACTGCCAATACAGAAAAATTGCGCTCAACATCAAAAAGCAATCTACGTAGGAAAAACAAATTCGTTAGAGTGACAAAGCCATTTAGTATGGCGACGGGATAGGCTTGAATAATAATACCGTACAAACAAAAAGACGAAGCGCCGGCTAAATTAAACCAACGCAATCTAACGATAGAGCTACGCGTTAACGAATAGGCTATTACTGCAGATGCACAATAACCAAATATTTCAACAGGGGATAATTCCAAACTACACACCTCAATATGGGATACAAACTATAGAAGCGTATATTTGTTTAGTTGCATCATCAGGGCAAGAAGATTCGATACTATTTACAAATAAACCGAGGGTGGATTGTTGAAACTGGCGCGATATGTGACAATAGACTTCCCTATTCCTTCAGTTAATTGTTTATATGCCTGCTCAAAAAATCGATGGTAAATTAATCGCCCAACAAGTGCGTCAGCACGTTGCTTCACATGTTGAATCTATTGTTTCCTCGGGCAAACGGCCCCCTGGCTTAGCGGTAATTTTGGTAGGCAGTGATGCAGCTTCGCACGTTTATGTGGCCAATAAACGTAAAGCCTGTGAAGAAGTGGGTTTTGTATCAAAATCCTATGACTTGCCTTCTACAACGTCAGAGCGAGACTTACTGGAGCTAATCGATAAGCTCAATGCGGATCAAACAATTGACGGTATTCTGGTGCAATTACCCTTGCCCGCAGGTTTAGACAGTGAACAGGTATTAGAACGTATTTTGCCGCATAAAGATGTTGATGGTTTTCATCCTTATAACATCGGCCGTTTAGCGCAACGGATACCTGCTCTGCGCCCTTGTACACCGAAAGGGATAATGACATTAATAGAATCGACTAAACGCCCTATCAAAGGCTTAGATGCGGTCATAGTCGGGGCTTCCAATATCGTTGGACGTCCGATGTTTATGGAATTACTACTGGCGGGTTGTACCGTCACTAGCTGTCATAAATTCACTAAAGATTTAGAGTCTCATGTAAGGCGAGCAGACCTACTTGTTGTCGCGGTAGGAATCTCCGCATTTATTCCAGGAGAATGGATCAAACCTGGAGCGATTGTGATCGATGTAGGCATTAACCGTCAAACAGACGGAAAATTAGTGGGCGATGTAGATTATGCCACGGCAGAACAGCGCGCCGGTTGGATAACCCCAGTCCCAGGAGGCGTAGGCCCCATGACAGTAGCCAGCCTAATTGAAAATACCCTAGAAGCTTACGTCAAGTATCACTCCCGTTAAGGCTTGCCAATTTATTGTGAAAATATCTACTCGACATAATGATGTCATTCAGTCCATCCGCACATGGCTGAGTGACATTATCATCGGACACAATTTTTGCCCTTTTGCAAAACGCGAATTCGAACGAGACAGTATCACCTATGCTGTTTGTGAGGGCATAACCTTAGATGACGCGACCAATCAATTTTTAATTGAATTACAAAACCTAGAGCAGAATAATCAGATTGAGACCAGCTTACTTATTTTCAATCATGGGTTTAGTGATTTTGATGAATATCTTGATTTAGTCTCAATGGCCCAAGCATTGATTGATAGAGGCGGTTACGGTGGCAAATTTCAGTTAGCTAGTTTTCATCCTGATTATTGCTTTGAAGGTGATTCACATGACGATCTGTCGAATTATACAAACAGATCGCCATTGCCAATTTTACATATATTACGAGAAAGTAGCCTAGACAGAGTCCTTCGTACCTATCCCGATCCTGAAAATATTCCCCAGCGTAATATCACCAAGGCCGAGCAATTAGGCCAAGCCTATTGGCTGCGTACTATGCACAAATTAAGAAGCGCAAAAATCTAATGTTAATCCTCGCTATTGAGGGGACTCGCCTTCGTCAATTGGGTATGATGGGATTGGTTCCTTGGCTTCTTTTTGCGCTTCAATCGCTAAGAAATCATCAATATTTTTATTAAGTTGCTCAGCATTAAATTTTGGAATTTGATAAATCCAATCAGCCCAATAATCACTGGGCGTTGCATTGGCGATGCGTAAAAAGGCGCTATCTTGCTGCTGCGCAATCTCGACACGAAATGCATGACCGTAAGCGGTATTAACGTCAAGTGTCACCATAGGTGTTAAACTTTCCCAGTCGAGAGACGTCGTGGGTAATAGCTGTTCAAAGTGGATCCCCGCTAAATTCAGTGCAACCGCATCCAATACTCCACCGTATTTAAGGGCTTGCGTTGGAAGCTGGTCTTTAAGAACAAAAGATTCGTCCGCGCTCGCTCTAAGTATTTGCCAAGACGCACCATCTGCTCGCGCGATACTAGAAAAATCAGATTCATCAAACGGCAAAATAGGTTGTTGTAACCACTCACTATTCGTCAGCGGCAGATTAATCGCACTATTGCTCAACCACGCTTGTGCTTGATTAGGAATGCGCAGATAACGATCATTACCGATTGTAGCGTTATTTCCCACTAAGACTTGCCAAGTTTTACCTTTGCTCGCTAATGTCACTAACGTAGCCAAACTATCGTTAGCTGAAATATCCTGTAAACCTAAGTGGTGATAATTACTTTCTTTTAACGTTTTAGGCTCGACTAATTCAGCTTGCGCGAGCGCTTGAAGCAAGGAAGCTAATTTTTCGTGGTCAACAGGAAAACGCCCTACCAATTCACTACTGTCGGTATAAACATCTGTTTGCCAACGATCATTCTCTCGCCGGGCGTTAAGTAGAATCCCGTTAGCATTGGTCAACGTTATTCTGTCAACATCTGTCGCGTGTTCAGCCAACGAGGGTAACGCCAACTGTGATTCATTTTGAGAAGGTCCCGTTTCCTGCAATAGCCAATATCCTGCGCCACAGGCTAGTATCGCTGCTATCACCAGTATTAGTAATGAACGACTCATGATTGTCCCTCCTTGGGGTTTACGGGTGCATGCACAGTTGGCTTATAGCGGCTACGAAGTAAGCGACGGCCTAACATAAGGAATAAGACCAAAATCAAAGGCGCGACAACAATATTGCCAAACTTAATCAGGTTCCCTAATTTCTCTATGTCTTTATCAAGTTGATGACGAACATCTCGCAAAGATTTACGGATCTCAATTTTTTGCTTCATAAAATCATCAATTGCTTGTTGTTGTTGAGCAGAAATAACCAACGCGCCGCCTTCGCCTTGTTGCTCTTGTAGCTGCGCTAATTGCGATTCAGTTTCATCAAGTTGTTGTTGTAATATTTTTTCCTGGTCTCGGAATTTTTGCTCTGCAACGAGCTTTAACTGATCGACCTTATCAAATGGACGAGCAAAGGTCCCTCTACTGCGGATGCTGATCAGCGCATTGCTACCAGCAAGGTTTTCAACAACATTCGTTACAAAGTCGCCATTATTCGCAAAAGGTGTCGTAATTGTCTCGCCAAAAAACGATGATTGTTGAACCCAGAAACGATCTGATAGTAAATCGGTGTCACCTACTAAGATCACATTAAAATCTCGTGTCTGTCTCAAGTGCTCCTGTTCGTCAATTCCTTCTGGCGCATACTCAAAAGCTGACTTAACGCTGCCAGTCAATCTAGTCGCTAAAATATATTCCTTGTTATCACTTTCATATTCCTGACTCAATGCCTGTGGATCACGTGTTTGCGCATATAGCGCACTATCGATAAGGTCAGAATTTTTCGTGGAGTGAAGTAGCGTAGACCAGCTTAATGAAGAGTTGCGTTCTTTACTAAAGACACCAAAAGAGGCGCCATTAATTAAATCCAAACTGGAGGTCGTCACATCTTTATCATTTAATTCATTAGCACCGTAACCCACAAAACCAAAATGCCGCGTCACATCCCCTGTTTGTGTTCTTACATCTAATCCAGCCAACGCATCTAACAATACTTGTTGCTCATTGAAATTTACGCCCCAAGTATCAAACAAACGGGATAAATTTGAGCCATTAGCGCCCATAGATGCCCCCGTCAACATACTCATCTGATCTGACTCATTGTGAGGATCAATAAAAATCAATGCCCGACCGCCATCCATGGTGTATTGATCAATGGCGTACAATAATTCATCACTTAGGGTCTTAGGGTGGGCAACTATTAATACATCTGTCCCTTTAGGTAATTCTGACGCATCACTGCCAATTTTCTCGACCACGTAAAGTTGCTGTAATTGAGTATAGAACGTCCAAGGTTGATCGAACCCACCAGTCATCGGATTTTGTCCACCCCCTACCGGTAAATCAGTCAGCAAAGTGACTTTTACTTGTTTAGGGTTAACCAGTTGGTAAATCAGTTTACTGATTTCATACTCTAAAAAGCGCTCTTGCTGTGGATCGAAAAAAGCAATAACTTGCTGATCATCCAGCGCATTAGTAGCGCCGAGTCCTAAGTAAACGGCTTCACCTGCGGTGCCAATGTTAGCTGCGGTTAAACCGAATTGATCCGCCCTGTCTTCTTTTTCCGAAAAGGCCTCGGGGTCTAGAATATGCAATTTAATTTTGCCGTTTGACCTGCCAGCGTATTCTTCAAGCAGACTTTGAACGCGCATTGCGTAATTACGCAACGTGATCATATTCTTTGATGCTTTGTCAGAAAAGAAAAAATACAAATTCAGTGGTTCATCAATTTCAGTCAATATTTGTTGGCTACCCTGGGAAAGCGAATACACATTATCTTCCGTTAAATCGACGCGATAGTTACTAAGCAATTGATTATTGAGTAGGACTAATGCACAAAATAATATGCCAATAAACAGCATACTTAACCAGGTTGTTAATCTATTACTCATGGTTAATCAGCCTTCTTTTGTTCAATAATGAGTAAACCCGCATATAACCAAGCCATGGTGACTAAGATAAAATATCCGACGTCATTTAACGCTATTACGCCTTTAGCCATTGCTTCAAAATGCGTCAGAAAACTAAAGGATGCTACCGTATCGAGTAATAATGAAGGAGCCCAACCTTTGAATGAGTCCAGCACGATTGAGCTGCCACTGACCACAAAAAGAAAGCACACTACAATCGCAAGAATAAACGCGATAATTTGATTCTTTGATAACGCAGACATGCACATCCCGATCGCGAGAAAAGCACCGGCCATCAGCCAACTACCTAAATATGCAGCAACAATAATTCCATTATCTGGTTTACCCAGATAATTCACTGTCAGCCAAATAGGAAACGTCAACAACAATGCCAAACCTAATACACTCCATGCAGCAAGAAATTTACCTAACGTCGCTTGCCATGTACTAACAGGAAGAGTCATTAGTAATTCGATATTGCCGCTTTTTCTTTCCTCTGCCCAGCTGCGCATGGCAATCGCTGGAACCAAAAATAAATACAGCCAAGGGTGAAAATTAAAGAATGCCAGCAGATCTGCTTGCCCTCGTTCGAAAAATCCTCCAATAAAAAATGCGAATACCGCGGAAAGAACAAGAAAAATGCCGATAAATACGTACGCCACAGGTGAGGCAAAGTAACCTGCAAACTCGCGCTTAAACAAGATAAATATGTGTGCCACAGCTATGCTACCTCTGTTGTTAATTCTCTGAAGACTTGATCTAAACGCCCTTGTTCAATAAACAAAGTATCGACTGGTAATTTTGCACGCTGCACATGGGCAGTGACTTCATGCAATATATGTTTTCCGGGCTCTGGAAATAAGGTAACGTGCCCCGTTTTTTGCTCCACCTCCATTTCCGCGACGCCTTCTAACTCAGCTAAACCAGAAATATCAGCAAGGTAGCTAAGATGAATGGTAACAGCCTGATAGTACCGAGATCGTTTTTGTAAACTTAAAGGGGTATCATTAAAAAGTAATTTGCCCTTAGCTATGATCATGACTCGATTACATACAGCAGTGACTTCTTCCAATATATGCGTAGAAATAATAACAATTTTGTCTTTTGCTAATTGTGTTATCAACTCACGCACTTGGTGTTTTTGATTAGGATCTAAACCATCGGTTGGTTCATCGAGGATTAGGATATCAGGATCGTGGATCAAAGCTTGCGCAAGACCAACACGTCGTTTAAATCCTTTCGATAGATTCTCGATAGGTCGATTCATCACTTCTTGAAGTTCAATTTTCTCTACTACTTCGTTTATACGACGTTCTTTTTCTTTGCCTTTAAACCCTCTAACTTCAGCGATGAATTTAAGAAATTGATAGGTTGTCATATCACCGTAAGCTGGGGCGCCTTCAGGTAAATAGCCAATGCGCTGCTGAATAGTTTTAGCATGGCGTGCCATTGATAAATCAAAAATATCAATCGTGCCACTAGTGGGCTGTAAAAAACCGGTTAGCATTTTCATCGTGGTAGATTTACCGGCACCATTTGGGCCTAAAAAACCGACAATGTCGCCCGGCTTGATATCGAAGCTCAAATCTTCGACAGCGGAGAAATGGCCAAACAATTTCGACAGGTTTTTAACAGATATCATAGTGTTCCTATTATGACAGAAAGATCGCGTGCTAAAGATATAGCGTTATAGGGTCGGTTTCAACGCCTTAGCGCAAGTGAAATAGCAATCAATGCTGTATATATAAGCATAACCTTACTTACATCAATTAAGGTATAGGACTATTTTGCCAGAACATACGCTTTTTGCTTATAGCTGAACGAAATTTCTTGGCAAAACTGCCCTGTTACCTTATTGTCTTGCGCTATGAGCATGGCAAAATCCCTATTACATACAGTCGACTTACATATACATAGTCGCTACTCAATATTTAAACGTATTTTAAACCTCATCATCGTGATTGTAATGGTGTTGTTGTTTGTGAACCTTTGGTTTGTGGATAACGATACAGCAAAGAATTGGCGAAACAAACAAAGTGCTCAATTGGGCAATAGTCTTAGCTTAATTGCCAGTAAAATTCTCGCGCAACCCATAATAGATAAAGATGAACTACGTATTACCCAAGTCCTCGATATAATGCTTAATGATCCGCATGTTGAAGGCGCGGCTGTTTATGATCAGTACGGTCAACAACTGGATCAACAGGGCACGTTGGCGACGATTGTCGAACAATATCATAACGCCCAGCATCCAGTTCCACTGGTGTTCGTGCAAGATATTCGAGTTAATAATCAAATATACGGCTATGTGCGTCTATTACTCAATGAGAAGAGTGTTATGGCCCTGCACAGCGCTTATCAAGCTCAATTACGTAAACAAACCCAAGTATTGGCATTATTAGCAGCATTAGCCGCTTTATTGTTGACTAGAATTTTCTACAAAATACGCTATCGCCACTACATACACTCGCGTGACAAACCTATCAACGCGCAAAAGAATGAAACGGCCAAACGTTAACGACCCCTCGAACTTAATATATTTGGTAGTATGTCTAACGTGTTCCGCAAACAGGCCAGCTGTATTTCTTCGGCACATTCAGGGCGAAGCAACTGCAATTCTTGCAAAATTAACGGCAAATAACTTGGGGTGTTGCGCTCACCTTGCTTGTTGATAATTGGCATGTCTGGGGCATCGGTTTCCAATACTAAGCTCGAAAGTGGAACTTGGCTTAGCACTTTGCGTGTCTTTTGTGCACGAGGATAAGTAATCGTGCCGCCAACCCCTAACTTAAAACCTAGCCCAATATAAGTCTCAGCTTCATATAAGCTGCCGGAGAAGGCATGAACAATGCCTGCGTTACTAAATTTTTGCTGCTTTAACATGCGAATTAACGCATTGTGGGAGCGTCGGTGATGAATAATCACTGGGAGTTGATGCTTTTGAGCGATGACTAGTTGCTCGCGAAAGGCGAACTCTTGAATATCAGCACAGATTGTTAGGCTGTAATCCAAGCCTATTTCTCCTACCGCCACAACGACACCATGCTGGTCTCTTAAGTTCTCGTCAAGTAGACATAAGTGAGAGTCATTGAAGTCTTGCAGAAAATACGGGTGAATACCTAAGGCAAATTTTAGTTGTTTATATTGGCCGCATAATGCAATTAAACGTTTCCACGTGTTAGCTTGGGTGCCGGGGATCACTATCTGCCTTACCCCAAGCTCTTCACACTTAGCTAGTACCTCTGCTCGGTCACAATCAAAGGCGGAAAAATCTAAGTGGCAGTGGCTATCAATCACAATGTAGAGCGACTAAGGCATTAATCGTTGGATAGACCAATCTTTGCTTTCGTTACGACTAAAAGCAAAACGGTCATGCAGGCGATGCTCGCCCCCTTGCCAAAACTCAATATTCTGCGGTTCTACTTTAAAGCCTCCCCAAAACTCTGGCGCAGGAATATCATTATCCGCAAATTTCATTTTGGTTGCTTCAAATCGTGCCAGTAAAGCATCACGACTTTCTATAGGCTCGCTCTGTTTTGAGGTCCATGCTGCTAACTGGCTTGACAGTGGCCTTGACGAAAAATAACGCTGCACATCTTCTCTGCTTATCAATGAAGCATAACCTCGCACCAAAACTTGTCTTTCAAGAGGATGCCAAGGGAAATGCAACGATATATTTGGGTTTTCTGCTAATTCTCGCCCCTTACGGCTACCAAGGTTGGTATAAAAGACGAAGCAGTTATCTACTACCCCTTTTAAAAGCACGATACGCTGAGACGGATGTCCGCGACTATCAACAGTCGCGATAACCATAGCAGTAGGATCAGGTAAATCAGCTTTAACAGCGTCGTCCATCCATAAAGCAAACTGTGCAAAAGGGTCTTGCAATAAGGTATCTTCAGTAAGACGACCTTGGCTATACTCACGCCTGATTTGACTCAAAGGCTGCATAATTTACTCCTTCAAAAACAGATAACGATTGATCAATATGACGACGCAAGCAATTTCCGTTTAAATTAGGTGTCTTGACCGTATCCTAAACTGCGCAATGCACGTTCATCGTCAGCCCAGCCAGATTTAACCTTAACCCATAGCTCTAAAAAGACCTTAGTATCAAACAAATGTTCCATATCTTTTCGCGCTTCAGCACCAATAGTCTTCAGGCGTTGCCCCCCCTTGCCTATCACCATACTTTTTTGGCTATCGCGCTCCACTAAAATTAAGCCATTGATGCGATACACACCGTTATCTGCCAACATAAATTGTTCGATTTCAACAGTCACGGAATATGGCAACTCATCACCGGTAAAGCGCATTAATTTTTCGCGAATAATTTCGGCAGCCATAAAACGGCTAGAACGATCGGTAATATAATCTTCTGGAAAGTAGAACTCACTCTCTGGTAAGACTTCATTCACCATATCCCGTAATTGGGTAACGTTTTTGCCATTTTTTGCAGAGATAGGCATTATTTTATTAAATGCATGTTGCTCACCTAGCCACTTTAAATGGGGCAACAAGATTTCTTTATCTTTCACATTGTCTGACTTGTTCACAATCAACCAGCAGTCAACGTTACTCTGCTTGATTTTCGTTAACACCATTTGGTCGTCATCGGTCCAACGGGTACCTTCAACGACAAATAAAACCAAGCCAACATCAGCAATCGAGCTAGAAGCAGCGCGATTCATGAAACGGTTAATAGCGCGTTTTTCTTCAATGTGTAAACCTGGGGTATCAACGTATACTGCTTGACGATTTTCGTGGGTGTCGATACCCATAATGCGATGACGAGTGGTTTGCGGTTTACGCGAGGTGATACTCACTTTTTGCCCAAGTAGCGCATTGAGTAGGGTGGATTTCCCTACATTAGGACGGCCAACGATGGCAATCATTCCACAATAAGTGATATCAGACATTTTTTAAATTCTCGAGTGCTTGCTTTGCCGTGAGCTGTTCAGCTCGGCGTCTACTTTTTCCACGGCCGACAACGGGCTTATTAAGCCCCGCAACTGTACATTGCACAGTAAAGGTCTGATCGTGGGACTTGCCGCTAATGTCGGTCACTTCATAATCCGGTAAGGGAAGTTGTCGACCTTGTAAATATTCTTGAAGACGCGTTTTATGGTCTTTAGGGGTCTCATCAGGGTTTAACGCATTAATACGTTTCGCAAACCACGCTAAAATAAGTGGTTCACAGCCTTGCATACCGACTTCCTGATAAATTGCGCCGATAATAGCTTCAACAGCATCAGCAAGAATCGAATCCCGTCGATGACCACCACTTTTAAGCTCACCCGGACCGAGTAGCAATAAATCACCTAACGCAAACTCTCTTGCCACTTCAGCAAGGGTGTCGCCCTTAACCAAACTTGAGCGCATACGCGTTAAATTGCCTTCCGGCTGCTTAGGGAATCGTTCAAAAAGTGCTTTTGCGATAACTAAACCGAGCACAGCATCCCCTAAAAATTCGAGACGCTCATTATGGTTTGAACCCACACTTCTGTGCGTAAGCGCAATCGTTAAGTTTTGCCTATCGGCAAAGGTGTAGCCAAGTTTGGTATATAAGGGCTTGTAAGGATCAATCAACTGCATCTAAATAATGCTACCGACTCGATTAAACCGAACATCAGTTGGGATCCAGCCTGGTACCCAACTGCTGGGGGCACGATCAAATTCGAAGCTGATCCAAATAGCCACAGCCTTACCGACCAAATTATCGTCAGGTACAAAACCCCAAAAACGACCATCTAAACTGTTATCTCGGTTATCGCCCATCATAAAGTACTGACCTTCAGGCACGATCCACTCGTCGGCTTGTGTACCGGGCTGTTGATAGTAATCTTGCGTGCGATTTAAATTATTCGGTAAGCGGAAAATGTTATGGGTAACCTCCCCTAGTTTCTCCTGATACTTCTCAAGAGGAACAAAGTTTTGGTACGCTTCGCCGCGGTCGATAAAGTTAAGTTCTACCGGTTCGATAGCCGGACAGTTTTGACTGGTATCACAAGCAGGCTTAATAAATAATTGCTTGTTACGATATATAACGGTATCACCCGGCAGGCCAATAACACGCTTAATATAATCTTGGCTAGGATTTTTAGGGTATTTAAAAACCGCGACATCGCCACGTTCTGGCACACCAGTATCCCAAAATTTACTTCTAAAAACGGGGTCTTTTACACCATATGCATACTTTTCAACTAAGATAAAATCTCCAACCAAAAGAGTAGGCATCATTGAGCCTGAAGGAATTTGAAAAGGTTCGTATAAGAATGAGCGCAAGACTAAAACGAATGCAATAACGGGAAATATTTGCTGCGCGGTATCCACTAACCATGGCAACGTCTGTTCTTGTGGGTCACCTGTTACATTGGAGCCATCTTCGGCAACCACTGTTCGCTCTTTTCGTTTTGGAGCAAACATTAGCGAGTCAGCTAACCAAATAAGTCCTGACGCAACTGTCAGAACCACTAAGAACAATGAAAAATAGTTTGCCATTTACTTACCTACCTTGAGTAATGCAAGGAACGCTTCTTGAGGAAGCTCAACGTTACCGACTGACTTCATGCGCTTCTTACCATCTTTTTGCTTTTGGAGAAGCTTCTTCTTACGACTTACATCACCGCCATAACACTTAGCTATCACGTTTTTACGCAATTGCTTAATCGTGCTTCGGGCCACTATTTGGTTACCGATAGCAGCTTGAATAGCGATATCGAACATTTGTCGAGGAATTAACTCACGTAACTTTTCTACTAACTCTCGACCACGAGATTGTGCGTTGTCTTTGTGGGTAATCATCGCAAGTGCATCCACACGTTCACCGTTGATCAGAATATCGAGTCTAGACATTTCTGCTGTTTGGAAGTGTTTGAAATTGTAATCAAGTGATGCAAAACCACGGCTTGTTGATTTCAACCTATCGAAAAAGTCCATAACTACTTCAGCCATAGGCAATTCATAGGTCACCGCTACTTGCTTACCGTGGTAAGTCATACTTGTCTGTACGCCACGCTTGTCGACACATAAGGTAATAACACTGCCTAGATATTCTTGTGGCACAAGAATATGCGCTTCTACGATAGGCTCATGAATTTCTTCAATTGCATTTACCGCAGGCAATTTAGATGGATTATCCACATACAAAGTTTCTCCGTCAGTGGTGATCACTTCGTATACCACGGTGGGTGCGGTGGTAATCAGGTCTAAATCGTATTCGCGCTCTAACCGTTCTTGAATAATTTCCATATGCAACATGCCTAAGAATCCAATACGGAAACCAAAACCAAGTGCAGAAGAACTTTCTGGTTCATAGAACAACGACGCATCATTTAAACTAAGTTTAGCGAGTGCATCACGAAAATCTTCGTAGTCATCCGAACTGATAGGGAAAAGCCCCGCGTAAACCTGTGGTTGAACTTTCTTGAAGCCAGGTAAGGCTTTATCCGCTGGATTGCGCGCTAGCGTAATAGTATCACCTACTGGCGCGCCGTGAATTTCCTTAATACCCGCAACAATAAAGCCAACTTCACCGGCACGTAAACACCCTGTGTCTGTTGCTTTGGGAGTGAAAATCCCCACTTTGTCAGCTTGATGAACTACACCCGTCGACATAATTTTAATCTTGTCGTTTTTACGCAGTTCACCTTGAACAATACGCACCAACGACACAACACCTTGATAGTTATCAAACCACGAATCAACAATTAGAGCTTTGAGTGGCGCATCGATGTCACCTTCAGGAGGCGGAATTTGGCGTACGATGACTTCAAGTACATCTTCGATACCCACACCCGTTTTTGCGGAACAACGCACTGCGTCTAGAGCGTCAATCCCGACTATATCTTCGATTTCTTCAGCTACACGGTCTGGTTCAGCTTGAGGTAAATCGATTTTATTCAAAATCGGCACCACCTCCATATTTAAATCTATGGCTGTATAGCAGTTTGCTAAGGTCTGAGCTTCAACGCCTTGGCCTGCATCAACTACCAAAAGTGCGCCTTCGCAAGCAGCTAATGAACGAGATACTTCATAAGAAAAGTCCACATGCCCAGGCGTATCGATAAAGTTAAGTTGATAGGTCTCACCGTCTTTTGCTTTATAATTGAGCGTCACACTCTGCGCTTTGATAGTAATGCCGCGCTCGCGTTCAATATCCATTGAATCGAGAACCTGAGCTGACATTTCTCGTTCTGTTAAACCACCACAGTGTTGGATTAACCGATCTGAAAGTGTCGATTTACCGTGGTCAATGTGGGCGATGATAGAGAAGTTACGTATGTGCTTGTGTTGCATAGACTTTTGAAATGTACCTAGTACGTTTTGCCTGCCCTAAGCGTAATTTTGCAAGCAGCAGATATGTGCTCAAGGAAATTAGGGGAACAAATAAAATTAATTAGACGCGGATTTTACAATTTTATCAGCCAATTTGCGATAAAGAACTCAGAAGATATGCATAATTAATGCACGAAATATGATTTAACCCTAGATGTTCGTCACATCAATGCAATCTACCTGAGTTTTCAAGGTAGGTAAAACGGCTAATAAGTGAGGCTCGAATCGACTTTTACTATGTTGAGCGATATAACGTTTTACACCTAAGAAGCTAGCTATCGCCGCCAAGAGTGAACACAATATAACCCAACCTTCACTGTGAATTGAAAAATTGGCGAGTAATAAAGAACTTACCACAGCCGCTGTTATCATAGTTAAAAGCGGCAACATATAAACAAGTAGTGAAGCACTCAATAACATGGCTTCAGGAATACCTAGCTTTACGTCCTGACCAATAGATACACTTTCTTGGCAAGGTAACCACAACGCATCTCGTTTATTTGCAAGCGCGCGAGCAATGACCCCCGTACCGCAATTATCTTTGGCGTGACAGCTGCCACAAGTAGACTTCACTTGCGTGGCAATTTTAATGTATTGCTGGCCTTGGTTATTTCGAACTTCAACAACTGTCCCTACTTCTTCAATCATACTAAGGTGTTGTCGCTAGGTGAATTGAATTTGCTATATGATTGGCTGTTTCAGGAGGAAGCTTACCCACCACGGTGACATTGAGTTTACCCTTATTAAGGGTTAACAAGGTGTCAGACTCATGACGTAAAAGGATATCTTGATTAATACCGTCGTTTTGGCTTTCTCGCATATAGATAGACACATCAACTAAACCATCACTTAGCATAACGTACTCAACCGATAAGCCAGTAATGGGCAGACGATGAATATCACGTTTAACTTCAACCATACCCACTGGCATGTATGCGATATCCCATATAGCTTTAGTATGCGCTTGAGGCCTTAGTTCTAGCACTTCAGGTAACATCGCAGGTTCAATTTTCTCAAAAAAATCATCTGGTTGTTCTGTCACATGACACGCGGTCACCTGAATTTGTTCGAGTAACTGTCCATTCAAATCCACAAGGTTCATTTTAAGCATTAAACCTGTTTCTTGATCAAGCCAAACATTCATACCAAAACGTGATTTGTCTTTGCTAACAACGCGAATTTGTTGCGCCGCTCTACCTGATACGCGGCTGCGCCCTACCATGACAAAATCATAACTTGCTTTGATTTCATCAGGCTGTTGAAAAAACTCGCTGGGAAAAGGACCATTAATAACGTTCGATTGCAAACTATAGGGAGGAACGTTAGGTTCAAAGTAGCTGACTTTATTGCCAATACGTACCACTTCTCTACCCGGCCCGTTAAGCAAGTTAAGCTGTTCCATTTTGACACCCTGCTCACTGACGCCATGACGCCATAGGTATGGTTGAGAGTCCACGCCGGGTTTAAGTAATACAAATGAAATACTGTAATTTAAATTGCGGTGCGCATAAGCCATTTTTTCAAGCCAACCGTGAGCACTGTCGGAAGGAAAAGCTTTAATCTGCTGAGTATATGAATCCGGCGGTGTACTAACAGAAATACTCTCGTGGACATCATTATCAGCTTGAGCGTTTATATCAGCTTGAGCGATATCGTCAGATTGCCCAATACTAGAGAAGGATAAAAACGTTAGGCAGACAAGCGAAATCTGCCTAATGAATTTAGAGGATCTATCTTTGCGGTATGTTTTCAACGTTGCTTGACTGTTCAGTGTCATATAACTCTACTTCAGATTCATCCGGTGCGGCTTTAAAACGTAATTGCTGCTTATGGTCGTTTAAATAGGCGTTAATGACTCTACGTTGTTCAGATGCATCAGCTCTTGGTAGTGTACGCGTTTGCTCTAAGCTAACGGGTGATAACCCACCTTGTATACCTAATAACGCTGGAGCTGAATTAAACGGTTGCTCAACTTCAGGTTGATTAAATTGCTGCACACCAATGATCATCGCCACCGCTACTGAAGCCGCAACAGCCATTTGCCCACCTTGCTTGGCAAAGGGTACCACAGAACTAATCAATGGTAGATCGCGCCATGATTTTTTCGGAGCGAGAATCGCTGGTTCAGACACTAATGCCGCAGCTACGTTTGCAGCAATATCGAAGTTAATTTGCGCTGCCATCTCTTTGCGAAGCCCATCACGGATCAGGTGATAACTTTGCCATTTGTCAGCCAGTTCAGCATCACTCTTTATTGCATCTAATAGCTGTTCATCGTGTAGTTCACCATCAACTAGAGCAGATAAATTTTCAATCTTTTGCGTCATATAACAAGCTTCCTGAATATACGCTTAAATAAACTGTCACTTGAAATAAAAATCTATCTCAAATTACTGTGGTAACTGCAACGTCATCGTTAAAATTTTGACGATGCGTTACCGCTATAGCCTTTGCTAGCGTTGCAACAAAGGCTGAATGACCTTATCCAATGCTTCTCGAGCTCTGAATATACGTGAACGAACAGTCCCAACTGGACAATCCATCACGTTGGCAATTTCTTCGTAACTTAACCCTTCTAACTCTCGTAGGCTAATTGCCATACGTAAATCTTCGGGTAACTTATCCATCGTATCAAACAGTAATTTTTCCATTTGAACCGACATTAAATTCTTTTCTGGCGAATTATTTTCTTTCAGGGCATCACTGCCATCATAAAAATCCGCATCTTCTGCATCTACGTCGCTCGCTGGGGGCTTTCTGCCTTGCGAGACTAAATAGTTTTTAGCGCTATTTACGGCTATACGATATAACCATGTGTAAAAAGCACTATCGCCCCTAAAATTAGGTAATGCACGGTAAGCTTTAATAAATGCTTCTTGTGCTACGTCAGCAACGTCACCGGAATTCTTCACATATCGTGATACTAAATAAGCCACTTTGTGTTGGTACTTAACGACCAACAAACCAAATGCGTCTTTATCTCCGCGTTGCACTTTTTCAACAATTTGCTGATCTGTTAACTGCTCGCTCATTCGAGCCAATACTCCTGATACAAATACTATTCTGGCTCATGCAAGCACTATAATTGACCATGCCATTTGCAATAAGTTCGTTTTGTAAGAATTTTTTTCAAAATAAATTCGAAATATTTCCCTAAATACCGCTAAGCGGTGCATCTTGCCATTAATATCATTGTATTTCTTACAACATTAATTAGTATTGCTGCACTCTATTAGCATTATTGGTGTAGTTTACCCTATGCACTCCACTGTTGAACATCGTTGTGACGTACTAATTATAGGCAGCGGCGCTGCGGGCCTTAGCCTAGCGTTGAAACTTGCCGAGCATTGCCAGATTATCGTATTAAGTAAAAGTAGTTTAGCCGAAGGATCAACCCGTTACGCGCAAGGTGGTATAGCGGCCGTTTTTGATGAAGACGACTCGATTGAATCCCACGTTAAAGATACGCTTATGGCTGGCGCAGGTTTATGTGATGAGCAAGTTGTACACTTTACTGCTTCTCGCGCTAAAGCTTGCATGCAATGGCTGATAGACTTCGGCATGCCGTTCGATCAAATGGCCGATAGTGCTGGCGGTGAGCAGCGCTATCACTTAACCAGAGAAGGTGGCCACAGTCACAGGCGCATATTGCACGCTGCCGATGCGACGGGTGAAGCCGTTCAGGTAACACTTATTGAAGCCGTAAAGCAACACCCAAATATTCACATTTTTGAGCGTTATAACGCAGTCGATCTAATTAAAAGTAAAGCGTCACCTAATCAATTGCTAGGCGCTTATGTGTGGAATCGTAAACAAGAACATGTCGAGGTTATACGCAGTAAATTTACGGCTTTAGCGACTGGCGGTGCGAGTAAAGTCTATCAGTACACATCAAATCCCGATGTATCCAGTGGCGATGGTATCGCAATGGCGTGGCGCGCAGGTTGCAGCGTGGCAAATATGGAATTTAATCAATTTCATCCAACGTGTTTGTTTCACCCTGAAGCGCGTAATTTCCTTATAAGTGAGGCGCTGCGAGGCGAAGGCGCATTTTTATGCCATGCCGATGGCACCCCTTTTATGCAAAAGTTTGATGAACGTGGTGATTTGGCCCCCAGAGATATTGTTGCTCGGGCCATCGACTTCGAGATGAAACGCCTTGGCGCCGACTGTATGTATTTAGACATCAGCCACAAACCTGCTGACTTCATTAAAAAGCATTTTCCTAATATCTATCGTAAATGTCGTGCTTTGGGTATAGACATTACACGTCAACCAATTCCAGTTGTGCCCGCAGCGCATTATAGCTGTGGTGGTGTAGTCACTGATTTTAACGCAAAAACCGATCTAAACAATTTATACGCGTTGGGCGAGGTTGCTTACACCGGCCTACATGGTGCAAACCGCATGGCCAGCAACTCGCTGCTTGAATGCATTGTATTTGCTCATTCGGCAGCTGAAAATATTATTCAACGTCTTGCTGAAAAAGACTCGAGTGAAGAAATTCAGCCTTGGGATGAATCTCAAGTCGGAGATTCAGATGAAGAAGTAATTATCCAACATAATTGGCATGAGTTACGCCTTTTCATGTGGGATTATGTCGGGATTGTGCGCACCAACAAACGTTTGGCTCGGGCTCAACACCGTATTGAATTATTAAAGCAAGAAGTTGATGAGTATTACTCGTATTTTAAAGTCAGTAACAATCTTTTGGAACTGCGAAACTTGTTAACCGTAGCAGAACTGATCGTTAAGTGCGCCCAGCAACGTAAAGAGAGTCGAGGCCTGCATTATAATCTAGATTATCCCGACTTGGTTGAGAACCCGACTCCATCCGTTATTGCTGGGAAAATCACTAAATAGCTTTCAACTCCCCATTTAGGTGGGGGGTGTCACCTTTTTCGCTATCAACAGAAAAATTAACTGCTTCTTCATCTGCCCTTCTCTCTTCAAGCGCCAAGTTTTCACTCAGTGATGCAGAAAAACGCACGCTATTTGGTAGTAATATCGGTTTAATAAACTGTACGTGCGTCCTGAAGCCTTTGGTAAATAGCTCAGGTGTCAGTTGCTCAAGTGCAGAAATACAACGGGATTTTGTCCACATACCATGGGCGATAGCCTGCTTAAAACCAAATAATTGCGCACTTAATTTGGATAAATGAATTGGATTATAGTCCCCAGAGGTCCGAGCATACCGACGTCCTAAATCCGTGCCTAATTCCCAAGTTTGCTTTATGTCACGCACTCGTTGCCCTAATGAATCATTTTGTAAACTGAACCCCATCTGCACTTGATCATGCGTAGTACTTCTCTTTTTTATTTCACTGCTGTTGTCTTGAGTATACGAATACGCAGCGCTACGATATAAATTCGTACTCGCAGATGACCAACACAGCTCACCATTGACCTTTATATCGGTAACGATTGAAAACACTATCCCTTTAGAGTGAGACTTTATATCCCTAAAATAACAACTAAAAACACAGGCATCAGTGGCATATAGGGGTCTATATTGCGTAATTTCATTAGCTATATGTACGATTCCTAATAGAGCAAAAGGAAATTGTTTTTGCAGCATTAGCATTAGGTGTAATGGAAAACTCATTACATGCAAGTAACAGGGGTGTAAGGCTTGCCCTTGCCAGTTTGTTACTTGATGAAACTGATTAAATTTTTTTTCTTCAACGCGGGGCGCAGCGTATCGTAATATTGTTGTAGGAAGGGCGCCAATGTTAGCCTCAAGAAGTCCCCGACCATCGCGTTTGAACGCAGCTTGTAATAATAAACGTCCTGAGCTTGGCAACTTGGTCAATAACGTCATAAAAATCGACCTATGTGCCAATTTAGCACCATAAGCAACGTGTGCTTTATGACTGGATATTTATAATTTTGCATTCGTTTCTAATTTTTATTGCGTTGCTGGCTGGCCAAAATACAACGGCACAAGCGACGATAATCTTGTTCGCTGACTCGATCTCGAAATACCCAGCACCAACGTGCCGATGAATCAGCCTTATACTGATGGCTCTGCAAGAAAGGGATAAGCTGGATCAATAACAAGCCACTAAGCATTTTGGATTGTTCACCGATCGACCAATTAGCGTCAAGCCGCTGATCAAGATAATTCCATTCACCTAAATAGCTAACCTGCACAATCATGTCTTTACTTTCTCGCTCGCGCCATAGCTTGAGAAAATAAATAGTTATTAACAGGATCGTAATACCTTGAAAAAATTTTTGATAGGCAAAAACGTTTGGTTGCCAAACGAACACACTGGCAACCAAGACACCATATGCAACGCAGAACAATTTGCTCTGTAATCGCGAAGGGCTTATTTCAATTCTATACTTTGACACGACTAAGAATGTGATCGATCAAGCGCTTATAATCAGCATTATCGCAGGGCTGATGCCCCATTAACCAGGCGTATAAGTCTGGATCATCAGAGGTTAGCAGACTCTCAAAAATAACTTTATCTGCTTCAGTTAAGTCATTAAAACCTTCGTCAACGAATGGCATAAAGATAACATCTAATTCTAACATTCCGCGCCGACAAGCCCATTTCAAGCGCGCATATCTTTGTTTGGTAAACATGGATCGTCCTATTATGAGAATTCATCATCAGTTTACCATAAATTTATCACTAGACACCTTATACGTAGAGGGCATAGTACGATTGTTTTCTTGATAATTACCCTTGCTTATTAATAGTTAAGCCACATATTATTGAACAATTAAGCTTTGTAAAAGAGATGAGAACTTGTGATAAATCCTATCGATTCTGCGGATAATATCCCCGCTGATTTTATTTGCCGATTAGATGACTTGAACGTCTTAAACGTAACCGGCGAAGAGCGCATTAAGTACTTACAAGGCCAAGTGACTGCTGATATGACAAAGCTCACTGCTCACGAAGGCCTACTAGGATGCCACTGTGACTTCAAAGGTAAAGCATGGAATATATTTTATGCCCTAGAACATAAAGATTCAGTGTTGTTAATCAGCAATAAAGAAAGTGCTGCTACATCACTACCTGAGCTTAAAAAATACGGAGTGTTTGCTAAAGTAGATTTTTCACAAGACACTCAGCAGTGGGTATGTTTTGGTGGGCAAGGACCCCAGTTAGAAACCCTTATCAGTGAATTGTTTGCCGATGTACCATTTGAACACCTACAAACGTTTAGTAATGAGAACGGTGTGGTCATGGCGTTAAGTTCCCCTGGGCCAAGGTTTATGCTAGTTCTAACGGCAAAGGGGAAAGAGAAACTCACTGCGCACCCAAACTTACCTTTATCAAGCAATGTGTTATGGGAATTACTCGATATTCAAGCTGGGATAGCGCAACTCAATACCACTACCAGCAATGAATTTGTGCCACAGATGATGAACCTTCAAGCGATTGATGGCATTAACTTCAGTAAAGGTTGCTACATGGGGCAAGAAGTTGTCGCACGGACTAAGTTTTTGGGAAAGAACAAGCGTGCAGCTTTTATACTTAAAGCACCTCACGGTATGGATGTTACCCCTGGCGAGATCCTTGAAGCACCTGCTGGCGAAAATTGGCGAAGGGGCGGTACTGTTTTGCGTGCAGCGACCTTAAGTAAAGAAACGTGGTTACTAGCGGTAGTGGCAAACGACACAGAAATTGGCTCATCAATGCGCTTGAAAGAACAACCGGAAACTGTTTTTACCGTGCAATCACTGCCATATTCATTAGAATAATGCGCCAATACTAAATTTTAATCGGCGAGTATTTCATGTACTCGCCACCAATCATTATGGATACCTTATGAATATAACCACCAATACAGTCGTTACCATGCATTTCACCGTAAGTGCCCCTGACGGCACACAAATTGACTCGTCAAAAGAAGCTGAGCCGATGGTATTTTTGCAAGGTAGTCACTACCTAATCCAAGGATTAGAAGATCACTTGGAAGGCAAACAGGTTGGTGAGAAATTTATTATCGATGTTGAACCAGAGCAAGCATATGGAGAGCGCCTTGATACATTGGTACAAGAGGTACCACGCTCAATGTTCGAAGGTATGGAAATTGAGCCTGGCATGACTTTTAGAGCAACTACTGATGAAGGTGAGCAGTCGGTAATGATTCTAGACGTTGATGATGAGATCGTTGTGGTTGATGGTAACCACCCTTTATCAGGTTTGACATTAACATTTGATGTAGAAATATTAGAAGTACGTGAAGCGACAGAAGAAGAAATATCCCACGGTCACCCTCACTCAGGCGAAGGATGTGGTCACACCCATTAACACTTTTGGGCCAAATGACTTAAATAAGAATAACGTATTTATTACCCATCCATAAAAAAACGAGGTCAAATGGCCTCGTTTTTTTATTATTATTTCAGAGCGTTAAACTGCGTCCTCGTTTTCCTCACCTGTTCGAATACGAATAACTCGTTCAACTTCGTAGACAAAAATCTTCCCATCACCGATTTTCCCAGTTTGGGCGGTTTTCATAATCGCTTCAATTGCTAACTCTACTTGGTTATCCGGTAGCACGACTTCGAGCTTCATTTTAGGCAGGAAGTCTACGTTATATTCAGCCCCACGGTATAACTCGGTATGGCCCTTTTGACGCCCGAAGCCTTTTACTTCGGTTACCGTCATACCACTAACACCCACTTCTGCAAGTGCTTCACGCACATCATCCATTTTAAACGGCTTTATAATCGCTTCGATTTTCTTCACTTTATTATTCTCCAGATGGTGTGCTTAATCATATATTGTTGGAATGGGTATACGTTTATGTTGCGTCTTTTTGTAAATTTCCAATAGGCGCTCCGTTACTTGTTGTGACACCGGCTTTCCTTCGAGAAAATCGTCGATATCATCATAACTCATCCCGAGCGCTTGCTCGTCCGATTTCTGTGGACTCAAACTTTCTAAATCAGCAGTAGGCGGTTTATTTACCACATTGTCAGGCGCACCAAGATAGCTAGCAACTTGTCGAACTTGACGTTTATTCAGTCCAAAAAGCGGCGCTAAATCGCAAGCTCCATCTCCGTACTTAGTATAAAAACCAGTAATATTTTCCGCAGAATGATCCGTGCCCAGCACTAAACCGTCTAACATACCCGCGATTTCATATTGAACAATCATTCGTGTTCTTGCTTTAACATTACCTTTGACAAAATCACACTTATTGTCATTCGTGGGCAGCAATCCAGCAGCCTGTAACGCTTGAGTGGTTTGATGATCAATTGCATCGGCCCCAGGTTGAATATTTACCGAAAGTGACTGGGTAGGTTGAATAAAATCAATCGACAATTGAGCATCTACTTCATCTGCCTGTACGTTATAGGGCAAACGCACTGCCACAAATTGATATTCCTTATTCGGCTGCGTGTTCAATTGATTAACTGCAATCTGCGCCAACCTACCAAGCGTGCATGAATCTATCCCCCCACTGATCCCAAGCACTAATGTTTTCAATCCTGAAGCAATCAAATGGCTCTTAATAAAGTCCACTCGTCTCGCTATTTCAAACTCAACATCTATTTGCGGTTTCACACGCATCTCGTCAATAACCGCTTGCTTGTGCATTTTTTTCTCGCTCTGCTGATAAACTTGATATTAATGATGACTAATTAGTAAACCAATTCCGATATAGCCAGAACGACTCAAGGTTGAACATCGATCTCAATGCCACTGCCTTCTAAAACATACAAGGCCTCAAACGGCGATAATGGATGATGTCCTACTAAGCCGCTATTTGAACTACTCATTAAAGCATGTACCCTACTTCGACCTGCTATTAACGTCTCTATAAGCCCTCTTTGGTAGCTAGCATAATAATCTTGGTCAACATTCTCAACCGTTTGTATCGCCTGTTGAAGGATATTTACAATTTGGTCATCACTTGAATGCCAATTCGCCAATAACGTTACGTTAATATCATAAAATGGTGTTAGTGCTAACCAACGTTCATCTCCATCGACCATAAGTTCATTTAGATAAGCTTTGTCCTCATGATACAGCCGTTCCACATACAGAGCGTAAGCGGCTAATTGAAAACGCCCTAGAGGTAAATTAATATCTCGGCCATCCAGTCCTGCTGTTGCGGTACTGTTTTGAATATGTGCTTTTAATCTTTGTCTAATAAAATCAGTGTAGGCATTTCGATTATTTTCAAGGCTTAGATGACGAACATCGAACTCGGTTATGGCTAAAAGCTCCCAGTCGGGCACAAGATGGTAAAAGCCGTCTATCCGCTTAAAACGACATACCTCCTGATACGCATCACCCCTAAATTGGGCTTCTTGAAAACTATTATCCCCCAATCTATTATAATGCCGATGCCTTAAACCATCTTCTAAACGATAGTAATTTTGGGTATCGACCATATCACTTGTATCATGATGATCGTTACAGCACTGTTCACAACGCGTATGTTGGTCATCTGCGGCTATTCCTCGCGCTTTTACGATATCTTGCCCCAATTGGGTCACTAACGTTGAGCCTTCTATCCTTGTAATCGATGGCGTCTTTCCTCGACCATTTTCAGCTAAGCGGCAGTCGCAACTTATCATCTGCTGCATTTCTATATGTTCTGCTTCGTATTCAGGTAATACTGGCTTTAACTTTGTTTGCGATATTTCGACTACTTTATTGCTGTCCAAAACCTCAATTGAGGGCGCTATCCCTTGCACAGCTTGAGTCAGGCTTAATCTGTGCATTGGGCTTAAGTTATCTATAGGAAGCTGACGCATAACCCGCAAAGGTAAAACATTGCCCAAAACTGTATTTCGCACTTGTGCGCTGCGGGTAAAAGGCACCGGCGTTAACTCACTATTTAACGTAACGTTAAGCAACTCATCGAATTGGTCTCGCCAACTTACAACAATTTGCAACGCTTTTTTAGGGGCGATAACCGGCAATGTTGCTGGCAAGTTGACATCATCATCCGGTAACCAACTATCAGCGACGTCATCGTTATCGGTGTCGACAAAATACATATTCTTTACGCGCCAATGTAAATCAAATGGTGTCATTTGAGACTCTGATTGCCACAATTTTAATAACACTTCGCCTGCAGCTATTTCGCCTCCTGTATCAGAACTAATATTTTGGTAACTGGTTTGCCCCATACTGGGCTGCAGCATACTAAAACTTTGCAAATCATCCAGCTTGCTAGCAGCTAATGAAAGCGCCTGCTGTCGTAGGTTAAGGGTATGATCCAGTTTGATATAATGTGATTGAAGGCGCACATATCCTACTATGCCAAACAACATAATAGCGGTTGCAATTAAGACCTCTAGTAAACTGAATCCTGACTGAGCTTTCATCAAAAATCTCGCCAACTACCACTGACTCGACTCAGTCGTTGCATATCTGCGTCTTGCTGCAGCTTATCTAATACAGACTTGTTATAGCGAATAGCAAATTGACTCACTGACTCATTTATTGGCGAAAGTAAGATCAACGAGCCAGTTAGCTGTGAATTAACAGCCATCGCAATACGCTTAGGTACAGAAGGAAAAGTCGTGCTTAGTTGTATTACGACGCCAAAGATGTGACTGTCGCTAGGCATTAATAATGCGGAATCAACTAAAATTAAAATAACAGGCGTACTCTCGCTCCCAATACGTTGATTGACCTCCAATGCACACTCCCCTTCAATCCAAATGACTCGATTGGCGCCGAGCGTTGCTGCGCCGCAGTCTTGTTCAATAATTGAAGCCTCGCTTTTTAGAAGGCGCCAATCAAATTCGCGGATATGGAAAAAGTAATCAAGCACATCGACGGGAAACTGTTCATGGTTTTGTAAAACGTCATCACCAGCGTTGGAACGATTGGAATACACATCTCTCGCACATCGATTTTCATCAAAAGACTGCAGTGCACATGTGCGACTGTTTAATCCTAACGGGGCAATATCCTCATCAGCCCAAAGAGAAACAGGTACACCGTTACCTCCTCCATTAGGATTCGCTCCTAATAAAAATGTCACAGCGGACGATAGCGGTACAGAACTAATCAGAGGTGCCTTTGGAACAATATTCAGCAATGGGAAGCGCAGTACTTGCTCTCTCACGCTTTGGCTGCCTAGTTCATCAGAGGAGAAACCCATCGATTGAATTTCAGCCCAACTTACATTAACCCCATTGCGTTGTACTTGCTCAAAATCAGCGTGTACTACCGCTCGGCTATTGCCATTCAACATAACCGTGTGCACTTGCCCTTGCCAATTTGGTTCAGCTCGCATGCGGCTTATACCGTGAGCCAACCCACCCTCTGCCGCTGCACCTGCTAATGCCTGATTCTGACTGTTGAGTAAAATTTTGTGTTCGAGAGATTTAACGCGTCCAGTGTGAACGGTTGCAAGACTGGCAATAATTAATAACAGGGATACGGTTACGAGCATAATTGCCCCTTGTTGCTTGACAATTCTATTGTGCATGGTTATTTACCGTAAACTTTAGCGTGCTCTGGCGTGAAACCTCAGGTTGATTCTTTAAGTTGGCGATAATATTTATTTCAATTTGCGTTAACACGCGCTCGCCAAGTGCTAACGGGTTTATAGTAAAATATAGGCGGGTGACTTCCACCACATTCGGGTCCGTTAAATCATGCCATCCCCCTTCATCACATCCCGCACCAGCCATACGCATCTCTATTGCTTTATCACGTAAACGGTAACCGTAATTTTCGTTGCTATTTTGGGTATCAAGTACACCATTTGCGTTACGATCGTAGGCAAATAGAATACAACTTTGCGCTATTTCATCAGAATACCTTCCCACAAGAAGAGAGTTAGCAAAGGGATGTGCTGCAGCTACAGGAGCTGTAATCTGCAATGACGCATGGCCGTTATAGCCTGCTCTAGCAATATCACGGGCCATAAGATGGCTAACCACAGTAAATTCTTCATTTAGCCGGGAAGACGTTAATAAATTTGCGTCCATACCTAGCCCAAAGCCAATAAACGCTGAAAATGCCGTTAATGCAGATACACCCAACGACATCGCAATCATTAGTTCTAGTAACGAACTACCTAGCTGGTTTATGCGCATTTTCAACATTGCGCATACGCCTGCATTTCGCCAGCTTGAACACATAAACGCACTCTTCCCATGTTGCTGACAATCAACTTGAGTTCGTCCACGCCACTAGTAAATACGAGCGATCCAGAATTTCCCATAGCTAGGCCTCGTGCTCCGTCAAATACAGCGCTCTCATTTTCACCGAAACGTAATTGAGATAGTCTAACGACCGAGAAATCTGTGTGTTGGATGCGAGCTCCCACACCGAATAATGTACAGCTGTCTTCGATTTGACAGTCACAAGGCGCAGATGTATTTATTCCTAAGCACCAGGATTGTGAGCTATTAATACTCACGAACATATTTTGTCCTGAGGCAATCGCACTTGCGCGAGCATGTTGTAATAAAAAATAGCTAGCTTGAGCAGCCTGCTTTAGATGTAACTGTTGCTTTGAACCTAGCATTGAAGGCACACCGGTTGCCATAAGGATCATGCTAATGGATATAACCACCATCAGCTCTAACAATGACATTCCCTGATAAAGTTTCATGACAATCCATGTGCTTAAAATTTGTTAAAAGATAAAGAGTTACGCGAGAATTTAAGCGAAGTGCAATGTATTCAACGTATGCTTATATCGATGATTACATAATGCTATGACTGCATTTTGCGTGGCGGAAAATAGTGTTTACGTTTATAAATATAGTCAAGTTTGAGAAAATTATTACACATAATACAAACTCTCAGTGAAGAGAACGCGTTCAAAAGGAGAGGTCATGCAACCACCCTACATTTTATATCGTCCTCATGGATTTTCATTATTAGAGCTTATGATAGTGATCGCCATTGCAGGAATGTTGTTATTAGTCGCCTTGCCAAGCTACCAACGTCATATCACTCATAGTCATCGTTTTGACGCGCAAACCGCTTTGTTAAAATGGCAAATACAGCAAGAACGCTACCGCTTATCACATAGCACCTATGCCAGTAACGCAGTCCTGCCTGCACCAGTAAGTAATTTTTATGATTACAGCGTGTCAGATATTTCAGCCACGACTTTCACACTGCAAGCTCAAGCGACAGGTCGCCAAGAAGGTGATAGCGGCTGCACTGAACTGAGTCTCGACCAATCGATGGCTCAACAACCGCAAGGTTGTTGGCCTCGATAAATAACCTTAGGCGCACTTAACGAAAGAAATATAACGTTTTAAGGAGGAAGAATGCCCTTAACACTCATCTGATTCATACCTTAGGCGATTAGCACATACGTTATGTGAGCTATTTCAGCGATAAACTAGCAAGATGAAAAATGCTAATCGGTACAAAATGAAACAAGAATTTACTCAACAGGGCGTGACGCTTATTGAATTAATGGTCAGCCTCAGTATTGCTATTGCCCTAGCCGCAAGTGTGGCCCCTAGTATCCAAGCAACTATTTCACAAAATGCGATCGCTGCGCAAATGAATCAGATCAGTGCTTTAGCGCAATTTGCTCGTAGTTATGCGATTGATAATCAAAGTGAAACAACCTTTTGTGCCAGTTCTGATTATTTAGCATGTTCTAATGATTGGAATCAGGCAAAAATAGTATTTGTCGATATTAATGGAGATCAGCAACGCAATGCCGACGAGCCACTGCTGGCGTCAATCGGTATAGAAAAAAGTAGCCATGACGTACAGGGTCCGCAGGTTTCAATTCGTTTTTTAGCCAATGGAGGCGCCAATAACAATGCTGACATTTTGTTCTGCGGTAATGAGGCATCTTCGTACCGAGCTTTGATAATTAGCCTGCAAGGTCGAGTCAAAATCAGCCAAGACATTGATAACAATAGCTTTCACGAAGATAGAAATGGCGATGCGCTGAGCTGCTCTTAGGAGTTGTAGTCACATTAAATCAAAGTCGTTGTAAAGTAGTCGCAATGCTCAGCAGCGCCAACAGAACTCACCTGGGGATAGACTGCCATCAGCATTTTGATCCCACGCCTTACGTCCGTCACTGTAGTAATAGAGAGCGCCCTGACTTTCGAGCACAGGCTGTGCTTTGATTCGATAAGCTGTCCCTCCTAAAGAGAGTGAATCAATCGTCAGGTTATATGCTTTGCTGCCGGCTGGCTCACTCGATGGTGAATGGTTAGCGAATACAGCAGGCGAACCAGTATCATTAGCATTGATACCCGCCCCAGCGTAGCTAAAGTTGGCCAATTTATGCCGTTCAAACTGCGCTGCAAAGGCCATTAGATCAGATTGCGCAACACTGCGCTTGCTGTCTACTAAATAGCTCTGGTAACTTGGATACGCGATCATGCTAACGATCCCGACTATAGCGACGGCAATCATCAGCTCCATTAACGAAAAACCGCTACAGGTACGCGGCTCAAACTGATGTTTGAAATGTCTCTTATTCATCTTCTTGCCTTTCAGTTTCAGTTTTCCAAGTACTTTTTTGGATCCGCTCAAAACGGCCGTAAATATTTTGTGCAAGGCACCCCAGCGCTGATGTACACGCCATTTCATTTCCCTGCTCGTCCACTTTGATTACAGCCGACGCACATTCTGTACCTAAGCACACAACTGGTTGCAGAATATCTTCAATCAAGATCTTAGTATCTGGGGCGATACCTGTTTGCTTCAGGTCTGCATATCGATCTTGATGGGTCGTTTGATCATCATTATTTGAATCAACCACCGCATTACCATTAACCAATGTCACTAAGTACGCTCGGCTATTACCACTTGGCGGTGCGCACAGACTGTCGTTGGCGGTTGCAGGTAGATATGTGGTAAAAAACACCTGATAATTCAATATTAAAGGAGATGCCAAGACCTTCTCTCCACCACTGCCAAGATCCACCAACCATCCGGCTTGACTGGCAAAAAGTTCTGCTTGGGCTGCTTTCACTGTCTCATCAGTTGACGTAAGTAAATGATCGCTAGCATCGTACAAACTGCTTCGCGTAAAGGCACTTTCAGGTAAAACATATTCCCCCTGTTCATCAACCGTAAAAATACCGAAGTCTTTAAGCATAAAAAAACTGTCTTGGATCTGCGAATTCAAAGGGTGTGCTCGATATCCAGAACCTATTGCCACCGCATAAAAGTTGTTCTCCGTATTGCTTATCTGCGCAACATCGGGCGCGTAATAAAAGCGACGATTGTCTTGTGCTAGGTCGCCGCCAAAATCGGCAAGTAATCCTCCGCTAACCAGCTCACTTCGTTCCGCGCCGTTATGTATATCAAGTCGAAACAGTTGGCCGCCAAGATCCCCCACATACATATGATCGGCCAACCCGTCGTTATCTCTGTCTATCACCGAAATACGCGCAGGGATACTGTATTGCATATTACTTAACAGCAAATCTGCCTCGCTATTGCTAGCTGACCATATTAAGTCACCGTTATCCGCGTCTACGATGAAAACAGCATTACCTACATTGTCTGCGCTGCGCGCGATTTTATTATCTTGTTCAACATCATAACCCCCACCGAAAATCAGCACGTTGCGTACTATTTCTCCGAGTTTTATTTTAGTCACTGTCGGTCTAGACCAAGACTGACCAAGCTTTTCAAATCCGCTGCTGCCACCAATAATTTGATCCACCAAGATTGGGTTTGTTTTACTCGTAATATCAAATATGTAGTAATTTCTGCCACCTCTTCTCATGCCTACATACAGGTAGATTTTTTCATCAAAATAACGTAGAACCAAATCACCATCTAAACCATAAATATGGTTTGACGTGGTGTTCTCTCGATAGAACTCATGTAAATTAGTCAGTAGCGCTTGAGGAATGACGGCAAAATTTTCACTGCCGGTTTGCGCATCAAATGAATGTAAAAAACCTTGGTTTGTCGCCACAAAAACAGCGCTATCCGATGCAGAATAATTAACGATCACTGGCTGGGAATGAATAGGGTCCCCCATTTGCAAGCGCACATCGGCGGTATCGCCATCACCATCGTCATCTTTTAAATCTACACCTCTGACCCATTTAAGAAGATTACTACGCACCGTACTGACATCGTCAAGCATATCAATGCCTAAGGCTTGAGCAGTGATATTACTGTTATTTTCATGAACTCGGTTGTCGGTATTTGCTATTGCCCCTGAAGTAGTAAAAGTAAACACGTTACGCGACAGACTCATTTTGCTCGCTGACCCGCCCTGACGCACATCATTACCATCGGTCAGTACAGACCAATAACTATGTGCCTGCTCTGAGAAAAAACCATTACCATCATCTATTGCAGAAAGGCCATTCTTATCAAGAATAGTGTCTCCATCAATCTTATATTTTTTCAGGTTGCCGGGCCAGTTACTCCCTTCAGAAGGTTTGAACAATGCAAAATACAGTTCATCTTTATGCGTCAATCGGTTTAATTGATTCACGGCCACGCCGGGGGAAACAAATGTAGCGTTAACGTCTTTCACCGTTTTCAAAATAGACTGAAATGCACCGAGTAATTCGTTGCTGTCATCCGCTTGGTAGAATCCTCCGCCGCCTTGCAACGCCATTTGATTTAAAAAGCTATTCGCTTGAACATTTGCGGCAAAGCCAATCGTATGCGTAATAATCCGGCTGCCAATCGCTGACTCTTCAGAATCAGCTACATTTCTGACAAGACTCAATCCGCATTTTTCGCCACCACTTCCTGTGCAGGTTGTATTTAACAGAGTCTCGATTTGATCAACACTGTGGTTATTATTGGCTTCACCATCAGAGAGCAAAACGATGTGGTTATTGACCTGACATTGGCGGTCAGTAACAGGTGATATATAACTCGCCCCTTGCGGAATTTGTTGCGTGATACAATTTGAAGAGTTTAAATTGTCTTCCTCACAACCTGAAGGCAAAGAGACGTCTTGCCCTACGTATGACAAACGATGGCTAACCCGAGTATTACGGCGCACGGTATTGGAAACAGAACTATTACCACGGGTTAAACCATAATCAACGCCCAAACCACCGTAATACAACACCCCTTCATATAATGTATCAACAATAGGCGTGTAACCACTTGCACTTAATTCATCTACTTTGCTAACAAGATGTTCGCGCACGGTAGAGGTTTGACCCGGTGTCGCTTGGCCTTGAAATTCAACCACCAACTTTACAGCACCAGATGGTCGTTCTGAGTACGTATAAGTGCCGCGATATTGACTGAAGTCTGACAAAATAAACATCATGTCATTACCTGACTGCCAATCCCCCCGATTAACCAGTTGATTTACGATGTTCGCCACCGACGGACTTTGGTAATTTCGATTTCGATACCAGCGCGGTATTCCACTCCAAGTTATAGCCGCGGTCTTAGATTTGTTTTTTAGCAAATAGCGGGGATAATTTCTGAAACTACTAGGATCTGCCTCATTCGCCGCTTGAATGGTCATTGCGGCATTATTATTTTCACTGTTTTGATAGGCGGTAAATTCGAGATAAGCGTTACTGACTACTGCGCCTTGAGGCAAGGCAATATTGCGAAATCGTAAGCCCACATAATCGTTACTGTTGGGATAGAACGACAGTTCGCTTCCTGTGGACTGATAACCATTTTCACGTTCTTCGGCATTATTAGACTGACTATCAATTTGATATGTTAAATCACCAGTAATACACCCAGTGGCAGTTGTTTCGTCATAGACCACAATTAACTGGGGCGATAATCCCCCCCCTTGCTCAAAACTGTCTGCGACTCGATTACTTTGCGTACTCAAGCCTTGTGTCGTCAATATAATGTTGAGATCATTCCCCCCACACCAATCGGCTTGGTCAACCACCTCTTGAATGACCGAGCTTATATCAGTAGAGGCAACCGTATCACCAACCGATGGCCAATCATTATCTTGCTCCCATATAACCTGGTTAGAAGTAGTAACACGATGACTAATATTCTGCTGAGTGTTATTGAAGGTTGTCGCATCCGGAGTCCGTTCAGCCCCTATCTGAATACGTGTGGCTGACGCATCATAACCCAGCGAACTAAACCGTAGGTACGCGCTAGTCACAGTAGCCCCCTGGGGAATATGCAAAGCTTGATACCGCAACCCCATATAAATTTGTTCGCTACCTAATGACAAGGGCAACATACTTTCTGACACGCTCACCGAGCCAGAACGCTCGACCGCGTCATCGGAGCCTTGCACAATGGGCGTAATAAGTTCCGGTGAAACAGTGTCATCGATAGGGCGCACTGGATATAATATCGGGCCGCCATAGTCTGAAAAACGCATCAAGCCCGCATTGACGTTTGTTACTGACCGCAAGGTTTCTTTTAAGGCATTTTGTACCCGCAGCATACGTGATTCGTTGGTATCATCAGTAGCGGTCATACTCCCGGATGTATCCATAATAAACAGTACGTTAGGATCGTATTTTACTTGTTCAGTACTGGCGCCGAAGTAAATTTCTAAATCATCTGCCAATACCCGCAAAGGTAAACTTAAGCAAAATAGTAGGAATAACAGCTTAAATTTCATCTCGCCCCTCCTATTATTGTGATGCTGGTGCAAGTACGGCGGCTGTAAGACTATTCGCCACAATAGCGCGACTACCTTGCATCTGGCCGCACCCTTTAACGATAAAAATATGGCAAGTAATGTGACTACCACTGATCACGTTACTTGAGCCTAAACACGCCTGCTCTCGAACATAAGCTGTGCGAGACCAACTATCAATCGGCGGACTCGTATCGTAATGCCCCTCAGCTTGATGCTGCGTACCTGGTATAAGACCGCTACTCGTAACGCGTCTGTTAGTCCAACTTTCATCGTCTTGGCATCGCAGGGTTTGATTCTGAATATCTAATGCTGCCTTTTGACGGGCCTGTGACAAAGGATCAGTCATGGCGATATCGCTTATCACTGTACTATCTTCTGATTCAAAAACGACTCCTGCTATTGCCGCTTCTGCGGCGTCAAAGGCGAGTGTTTGAGTTTGTAATGAAACCGCCATCTTATTTTGTAATAGTCCACTTGATACAGATGCAATCCCTAGCACCGTCAAGCTAACAAGTACTAAAAGGGCAAAAACCATGACCAACCCGCCTTGCTTGGTTAGCCCCGCAGGATTTTTATTAAAATACACCTTGCTCATAACTTTCTATTTCGCATAGTGTTTTTCATATTGCGCAAGGTTATTGTGGTTTCAAACGATTTAAACAATCCGTTACCAATGGGGGTGACAGCTGCTTCATTTAATAATCTATGTGCGCGATTCGTGGTCAACTTTACTTGACCATCTCCGCGTAATAGTAATGCAAATCGAAGTGCAACCACTTGACTGCCGTTGGTTAAAAATACGCCCAACTCATCAGCTCGAACATAGCGTACTGGTCTGCCTGAGTTGTTCGCTAATAAAGGACTTGTGATGCCGTACAATGCCTGGAAGCTATAAACATCATCCAGAATAATCTCAGCGTTATTATCGATAAGATCGTTGCTCGGTAATTTACCCCTTAGTACACGCCCATCAAAGCCTCGACAACGTAGTGCATTATTTTGCACAAAATAATGATTCACCACGTAAAACTCATCCCCTTGGGCGTAGCCTAAATGATTGCCGCGACAATCAGCACTCGCTTGCAAACCCACAACAAGAGAATCATTAGCGCCTGCAATACCTTGGGATGTGCCCAATTCAGGCATAGAGATAAAATCGCCGGCTAATACGATAGGATGATTTCGTACAAAGCTAGCCTCTTCAACCACATCAACGGCGGTATTTAGCTTAGGCTCAAGTAAATCATAACGTCCAGTCATCAATGTATCTTGGCGCAGTCGACTAATAGCGAAACGACCGTTCTCTTGTACCGATGTGACGGCTTGATTTATTCCTTGAGTAACCCGTGAGCTGACCATCACCTGGATAACGGCACCAGATATCACTAGCCCTAACGCTAATGCGATCATCAACTCAATTAACGTAAAGCCAGACTGATATTGGCACTGTGATTGGCTAGACGCATGAGTCACGATCACAAGGTTAAGTCCAGTGTCACGCAATCATGTGGAGTATCTTTGTTGGCGTTGCATTCAGTATTAAGGACTCGCTGTTGGTTTTGCCAATTTACAACTGGCCAAGCCACCATAATTTGCTGTCTAGAACCTGCGCTGCAGCTGTCCCCATCAAGTAAGTTATTGTCATCGCAGGTTAATGAGATCGATAGATTGGGCGCTGCAGAAGTTACTGCGCAAGATACTTCGTAGCCATCAAATAGTGCAAACTGTGTTGCCGTACATTGATTTTGTTGGCAATTTGGAATGCTGGCAGGCATTGCTAGGCAAAAACACGCATGCGGTAACGCTCCCGAATCACAAGTCAAGGTGGCAAAATTGTAAACGTCATCGATAAAATATTGATTATCTACCACTAAGCCTGTCCCATTTAGAGAGGGAGCGGCAACGGCGCGCAAGCGCTCACTGAATTGCTGAACAACTTGTACCGCTTGGCTACGATGCAGTGCATCGGCATTAGAAAACGCACTAACAAACTGCAGGGACGCGACGCCCAACAAACCTACAGATAAGATAAAGAGTGTCACTAAAATCTCGACCATACCCACACCTTGCATATGCTGCAATGAAGGCAATGTCGGTCTCAAATTAAAATGCAGGATGTCAGATTCGATAGCAGCTCGCCACTGGCGTATTGGTCATGCTGAAGCTTAGCGCACTAATACGCAACTTTGGTTATCGACTTTAGGCTAAAGGTATAAATGCACGGGGCTAACGTGATACTAAAATGAGAGATGTGAATGACTGAGACATAACGACGCTAACGAAGAATTAGACTCTCTTCATTAGCGTGCATAATTTACGAGGTTAGCTAACTTGTTTTACCCGTAGCTCTTTAGGGACCGCAAACTCAATATTTTCTGGACGTCCTGCGCGCTCATGAGCATCTGTTGCTCCCCAAAGCTTCAAGCGTTCAACCACACCTTGCACCAACACTTCAGGTGCAGATGCTCCTGCAGTCACACCAATATTCTTCGCCTCGTTCAACCATTCTTTTTGAATACAATCAGCATCGGCAATTAGGTGAGCTTTAGCACCAATTTTCTGCGCTAGCTCACGTAATCGGTTTGAGTTTGAACTATTTTGTGCCCCAACCACTAGCAGCACATCGCAATCAGCTGCAAGCTCGCGAACCGAATCTTGACGGTTTTGTGTGGCATAACAGATATCATCTTTACGCGGGCCTTGAATAGCCGGAAATTTAGCCCTCAGTGCATCAATAACATCGGCAGTGTCATCCACCGACAAGGTCGTCTGGCTGCAGTAATATAAGGCTGTGGCGTTTTTCACCACCAAACTTGCAACATCATCTACTGATTCAACAAGATAAATTCCGCCATTAGGATTGTCATATTGGCCCATCGTACCCTCGACTTCAGGGTGACCTTGGTGACCAATCAGCACGCATTCCGTCCCCTTTGAACTAGCACGCATAACTTCCATATGTACTTTGGTGACTAATGGGCAAGTGGCATCAAACACCTTTAAACCACGTGCGCTAGCTTCATTACGTACCGCTTGAGATACACCATGAGCAGAGAAAATCACTATGCTATCGTCGGGCACCTCATTTAACTCATCAACAAATACAGCGCCGCGCTCTTTAAGACCATCAACTACAAATTTATTGTGTACCACTTCATGACGCACAAAAATGGGCGGTGAAAAAATTTCCAGAGCTCGCTCAACAATAGTGATGGCTCGGTCAACGCCAGCACAAAAGCCTCGAGGGTTAGCCAAATGAATTTGCATAATGTTTCCTAGTTTTTACTATGGTCAAAGATCAACGTGTTTTAGGTAATCAAGCGACCGAAATAATTTCCACGTCAAAGGTAATGGTTTGCCCAGCCAGCGGATGATTAAAATCAACCGTAACTGAAGCCCCTGCTACCGAACGAATAATACCAGGCAACTCACTACCATCTGGTTGAGAAAAGGTCATGATCATTCCCTCTTCTGCTGGCGTATCGCCATCGAATTTAGTGCGATCTAAATGATAGATATTATCCGGATTAGGAAAACCAAAAGCGTCCTCAGGTTCAAGTGTAAATGTTTTCTTGTCTCCGGCGACCAGCCCCAATAAACAGCCCTCAAAACCTGCCGTTAAATTACCGTCACCAATAACTAACTTAGCAGGTTTATTGTTTACCCGCGTACTATCGGCAGCAGAACCATCTGACAATTTCAAATCAAAGTGTAGTACCACTTCACTGTTGTCTGTTATGACCACAGATGAATCACTCATTTTCGTTACCCTTATTTTTGAACATATCTACCACTAATAACATTGCGCCTAAACATATCGCACTATCAGCGACATTAAACGCAGGCCAATACCAGTCTTCGTAGTAAAGAACCAAGAAATCAATGACGAAACCATGTAACAAACGATCAAAAACATTACCAAGCGCACCGCCGATGATCAAACAAAAAGCGACGGGCAATAATACTTGCTGACGCGTAGTTTCTTTCAACCACCATGTCACTAACCCGCACACGGCAATCGCGATACCTGTAAATAACCATCGCTGCCAACCACCAGCGTCACTTAGAAAGCTAAACGCCGCTCCGTAGTTATAAACGTGAGTCAAATTAAAGAACGAAGTGTACTGGATTGCCTGATAAGGCTCTAAATTCGCCACAATCCAATGTTTGGTTACCTGATCGATGATAAATACCACCACCGATAACCATATAAAGCGCAGGCCACTTTGTTTAAATAGATTAAGCATAAGCGCGCGTTTCACCTTCACCATCGACATTGGTCACGCAGCGTTTGCATAACTCAGGGTGGGTTTCATCAGAACCAACATCTTCACGATGATGCCAACAACGAGCACATTTTTTGCCCTCTGAGGCGCTAATATGCAACCATAAACCAGGTACTTCGGTTTCTGTTGCATCCGCAGGTTTGCTATCGACTTGCTCAACTGAAGCTGACGAGGTAATAAAAACAAATCGCGCTTCATCTTTTAATTTGGCCAGTAAGTTAGCCAGTTCTGCCGTCGCATAAATTTTGACTTCAGCTTCTAAAGAACCACCTATCGTTCCCTCTTTACGCGCTAGCTCTATAGTACGGTTAACTTCGTCTTTAACCGCTAAAACTTGCTGCCAGAAGGCATCACTAAACTCAGTGGTATCAGCCTGAGCGCTTAGCCCTGTATACCATGAACCAGTGAACACGAATTCATCTTCTTGCCATGGCATTTCCTGCCAAATCTCTTGAGCAGTAAAACTCGTTATAGGCGCCATCCAGCGAACGAGGGCTTCAACAATATGATACAAAGCTGATTGACAGGAACGACGCGCATGACTATCACTTTTAGCCGTGTACTGACGATCCTTGATGATATCAAGGTAGAAACTGCCCATTTCAATGGAACAAAACTGCATGAGTTTCTGCGTTACAACAAGCATGTCGTAGTCTTCATAAGCTTTTATTATTTCTGCTTGGATCGTATGTGCCCGACTCACCGCCCATTTGTCTAACTCAACCATGTCAGAAAACGGCACTAAATCTGTTTTAGGATCAAAGCCCGTTAAATTTGCTAGCAAGAAACGAGATGTGTTGCGTATCCGGCGATAAGCATCTGCGGAACGCTTAAGGATTTCATCAGATACTGCAATTTCACTTCGATAATCCGTTGATGCTACCCATAAACGTAAAATATCTGCGCCAAGCTTGTTAGTAACCTGTTGGGGTGCAACTGTATTACCCAAAGACTTGGACATCTTTTTGCCTTTACCATCAACGGTAAAACCGTGAGTAAGCACCTGTTTGTAAGGTGCATGACCTTTGGTGGCGACAGAGGTAATTAACGAAGACATAAACCAACCACGATGCTGATCTGAGCCTTCTAAGTATAAGTCTGCAGCAGCAGGAATATCATCTCGTTTATCAACCACAAAGTAGTGGCTAACGCCGGAGTCGAACCATACATCTAAGGTATCAAGTACTTTAACGAAGGTATCAGCATCATCGCCCAGCATCTCGTGGGTATCAATATCCCACCATGCTTGGATTCCTTTGCTTTCAACAAGCTTGGCAACTTGTTCAATAAGAACATTGGTATTCGGATGTAACTCGCCTGTGTCTTTGTGAACAAACAACGCAATCGGTACGCCCCAAGTACGCTGACGTGAAATACACCAATCAGGACGGCCTGCCACCATGCTTTCAATGCGGTTTTCGCCCCATTCAGGGATCCATTGTGTCTTGTGAATTTCTTCAATCGACGCTTTACGCAAGCCATTTTTGTCCATGCTGATAAACCATTGAGGCGTCGCGCGGAAAATTAACGGCGTTTTATGTCGCCAGCAATGAGGATAGCTATGACTATACTTATAATAATGTACCAACGCACCGCTCTCTCTGAGCACCTCAACGACATGGTCGTTGGCTTTAAATACATGCTCACCAGCAAATATTTCAGTGCCCTCTAAATACACACCATTAGCGCCAACAGGGTTAGCCACTTCAAGGTTATATTGACGACCCACATTAAAATCTTCGACGCCGTGCCCTGGTGCTGTATGCACACAACCAGTACCTGATTCAGTGGTCACATGATCACCTAGGATAAGCGGGACGCTAAAGTCATAAAACGGATGCTTTACTTGCATATTTTCAAGGGCTTGGCCTAACGTAACGCCTAGCACCTTACTGTTTTCAAAGCCAAAACGTTTAAGGCATTCTTCAAGCAAATCGGTCGCTATCACCAGGCGCTCAGAGCCGTTATCAGACTGAACTTGCACTAAACTGTATTCTAGTTCGGGATTCAAGGCTATTGCACGGTTTGCGGGTAGCGTCCACGGTGTCGTAGTCCAAATTACCACCGAAATAGTACCTTCACCCAAATCAGCGCCAATAGCATCAAATTTAGCGCTAAAGTTGGCTTCATCGGCAACATTAAAACGCACATCAATCGACGGTGATACTTTATCCTGATACTCCACTTCAGCTTCCGCTAAAGCTGAGCCGCAATCTGTACACCAATGAACGGGCTTAAAGCCTTTTTCGAGGTGACCAGAGCGTACGATATTACCTAACTCCCGAATGATGTTGGCTTCAGAACTGAAGTCCATGGTTTTGTAGGGATTATCCCACTCGCCCAATACACCAAGACGGATAAAGTCGGCCTTTTGACCAGCGATCTGCTTTTCCGCATATTCACGACATTTCTGTCTAAACTCGGCCGCAGTCACCTTCTTGCCTGGTTTACCAACTTTCTTTTCAACCATTAGTTCGATAGGCAAACCGTGACAATCCCAACCAGGGATATAGGGCGCATCAAAGTCAGATAATGTCTTTGACTTAACAATCACATCTTTAAGAATCTTATTCACTGCGTGGCCGATATGAATATCGCCATTTGCGTAGGGAGGGCCATCATGCAAGATAAAAGGTGTTTTGCCTTTTTTAGCGTCGCGGATCTTGTAATATAACGCTTTATTAGTCCAGTCTTGCAGCATTTTAGGCTCGCGCTGAGCTAAGTTCCCACGCATGGGGAACTCAGTCTCAGGCAAATTCAAAGTATGTTTATAATCACTCATTGATTGCTAAATCCAAAATCGTCGTTATTTGTCATTAAATTTCAGTTAACCCCAAGCAATTGCTTTGCTTGCTCGGCGTCACGTTGTATTTGTTGCTTCAACTGTTCGAATGAATCGAACTTCACTTCGTTGCGTAATTTCGCTTTTATAGCCACCGAAATAAAGTGACCATATAGATTGCCAGCGAAATGAAATATATGCACTTCTAACTGAGAGCGCTGACCATTAACAGTCGGCCGCGTGCCGATGTTCGCCACGCCGTCATACATTATACCCGCTATATCAACCTGCACCGCAAACACACCATTAATGGGGGCGTTACAGCGTTTCAACAATAGGTTGGCGGTGGGAAAACCAATTGTGCGACCTTTTTTATCTCCATGCAGTACTTTGCCTGAGATAGTGAATGGGCGTCCGAGCATTTTTTCAGCTAGCTCAAAGTTATTGTCACTTAAGGCTGTGCGAACTTCAGTGGAACTAACCCGAAAATCTTCAAAACGAAAACTCTGAGTACTTACCACATTAAAACCACATTTTTGACCTTCTTTTTGTAACATAGAAAAATCCCCCACTCGGCCTTTTCCAAAACGAAAGTCGTCACCTACCACTAAAAACTTTACACCTAGGTCGCCGACCAATAGCTGCTCAACGAATTGTTCAGCGGTAAAAGAGGCAAAACGCTTATCAAACTTTAGGCACAGCAAGCGATCAACACCTAACGCTTTAAGCTGCACATATTTATCACGTAGTAAACTTAGACGAGCGGGGGCATCGTCAGGGGTAAATAGTTCTTCAGGTTGTGGTTCAAATACCATGACCGTAGCTGGGAGGCCAAGCTCTCGAGCCTTTACAACCACTTGGCTCAATACAGCTTGATGACCAAGATGAACACCGTCGAACTTACCAATTGTCAGTACACATCCTCGGTGCTTGTCACGAAGATTATGTAAACCACGGACTAATTCCACTTTGTTCCTCATTCGCAGCAGCTATTTCAAGACGTTATCCCGAGCTGGTACTGTTTGGCTAAAATTAAAGCGTCGGATTATAACGAACTAAACGCAGAGATACAGCCCGTTATAGCTGAGTTAGCATTAATTTACTTAAATTGCTTTTGACAACAGCTGTCTAGGTCGAATCCCCAGCAATAAAGCGCTGACTAAAAAGACGCCCCCTGCCCCAGCGATCATAATAGCTAATTGCGTCATTTGCATCGACGGGGCCCAAGCTAGCCAGTTTGCAATAGCAGGGCGGTAATAAAGTAATCCAGCGGCCATGATGAGTGAGGATATACTCACTTTTGCTAAGAAAAACAATGTACTAGGCGACACCTGATACACACCTAAACGATGCAACTTGCTATAAAGTAAGCCAGCATTCATGGTAGCAGACAAACTAGTTGCAATGGCCAAACCTAAATAACCGAAGGGGATGGCGAATATTAAGTTAAACACCATATTTGCCCCCATACACCAAATGCCGTACTTAACCGGTGTTTTAGTATCTTGGCGTGAAAAAAATCCGGGAGCGAGCACTTTAATCAGCATAAAACTAAGTAAACCGGTGGCGTATGCAATAAGACTGTATGAAGCCAAAGTCGCGTCCAATGCAGTAAATTCACCACGTTTAAACAGCACAATTAACATAGGCTCCGCTAGAATCATTAAACCCGCTGCCGCAGGAATGCCCAGTAAACACACAATGCGCAATGCCCAGTCGATATTGGCACTGAACGCCTTTAAGTCATTGGTCACGTGGTTGCGTGATAATGTCGGTAGTATTACGGTTGCAATCGCAATACCGAACAATCCCAAGGGAAATTCAAGTAAACGGTCAGAGTAGTAAAGCCAACTAATCGAACCTGTCACTAAAAAACTGGCGATAAAGGTGTCAAATAATAAGTTAATTTGACCAACTGAAACCCCAAATAATGCGGGGATCATCAGCTTGCGCACTTTAGTCACTTTAGGATCTGACCAACCCCATTGAGGCTTAACCAGTAAGCCAGCGCGATACAAAAAGGGCAGCTGAAAAGCAAACTGCACTATGCCACCAATAAATACCCCCCATGCCAGAGCAAAACCCGGTTCATCAAACGTGTCAGCCATGAATATTGCACAACTGATTATCGCTACATTCAACAACACAGGCGTGAATGCCGATACTGCAAATTGATTCATAGTATTGAGTATCGCTCCCGTTAAACCAGCGAGAGAAATAAACATTAAATATGGAAAGGTTATTTTTAACATCAGTGAGGCAAGTTCAAACTTCGCACCTTGGGGTTCGTCGTTCAAATATTCCATAAACCAACCCGCACCAAAAAGCGCAGTGACCACAGGTGAGCCGATGACCCCAAAAAAGGTCACGACGGTCACAATTACCCCAAGTGTGCCCGATACCTTTGCAACGAATTGCTTCATTGCGTCTTTATCGCCTTCGTTATTGACTTCGGTTAGTACCGGAATAAAAGCTTGTGCAAATGCCCCTTCCGCGAATAGGCGACGCAAAAAATTGGGAATTTTATTAGCAAAGAAAAATACATCGGCTGCTGCACCAGCGCCCATAAGGTTGGCGACAACCACATCTCTGACTAAACCTAATACACGCGACAAAAAAGTCATACAACTGACAATCAATCCGGATTTTAATAAACGATTCGACACACTACTTCCTTACAAAACGACTAATCCGAATAACGAGACGCGCTATTATGCGCCAAGCCTCAAATAGTTAGAAGCACTCAAGCAAAAAACAGTAACCGCTTTGCAACATAGGTTATTTATAAAGTCTAAAAGACAAGTAACTCAGTTAATTTTGCAATCTTCTCGGATTCAGTCTTCGCTCTGTGGGCGAACTCAGGTAGACTATGCATTGGCAGGTGCGAATGCCTATTAACGTCGCCCATTTCGCTGATTGTGAATTCAATTCAGATCCAGCATTTCGATACCCTGATAATGTAAATGCTCTTTGCGCAATAAATACGCGAAAGCATTTGACAAACGCAGGTCTGATAGGCAAAATCCGCACCCTTGAATTTTGACTAGAATTTTTTGGGAGTTCCACTTGGCTAACATTAAGTCTGCTAAGAAACGTGCACTACAATCAGAAAGACGCCGCCAGCACAACGCTAGCCGTCGTTCTATGACACGTACATCTTTGAAGAAAGTACTTGCTGCAATCGCTTCTGGCGATAAAGCATCTGCTCAAGCTGCACTAGCAGCTGCAACACCTCTAATTGACCGTATGGCAACTAAAGGTTTAATCCATAAAAATAAAGCTGCTCGTCATAAGAGCCGTTTGTCTGCACAGATTAAAGCTTTAGCTTAATATTTGTTCAGAAGGTTTATTGTCAAAAAGCGCTTAGGCGCTTTTTTTGTGTCTGTAATGTCTACACAATAAATCTGTTAGCTGTACAAACGTGAGCGGTTTACATAAAAACGGCGCGATATCGTGGATATCACGCTGTTTTTTGATTCTTTTTAAAGAATTACTGATTAGGCAAATTCGCCAACCAGAGATTCAATCCATTCAAGCGCTTCTTTTTCAGGCTCTAAGGTTTCACAGGCGTCAATTTTCAACATGTCGGCAACCGGCTTACCCTGTAACTCAAGTAACAAGGCTTGTAATTGCTCCCCCGCGCCGCAGTATGAATCACAATAACTGCTGTCTCCTAATCCGATGACGGCAAATGGTTTTTGATCCATTAACGGAAACATATCTTTTAAATCAGAAACAAAAAACTCTAAATTAGGTGGTATGTCTCCCTGCCCCGTTGAGGAAGAAACAAAAATATAACTATCGCAACGTTTAAAATCATCTATGCTTGGGTCATCATAAATCTCACTAACCAATTGCTTACTGGTCAGCAACTCCTGCACTTGCTCAGCCACATGTTGGGCGTTACCGTAAACCGAACCAACGAAAATACCTACTTTACTCATACTCTGCTCTTCCATTACTAAAACAAAACCAGTTTACCCATTATTAAACACTAAATCTAACCCATCAGTTGCCGGCAACTGCCAACCCCATTGTGACATAAGGGTAGACATCAATGGGTCAAAATCATTCACTATTGACAACCTTTCATGGCTAATTGGATGCTTAATAGTCATTTGTTGGCATGTAAGCGCCAAACTATTAAATTCAAATTGTTCACGAACAAATTTATTATGCTTGCCATCACCATGGGTAGTATCTCCGAGAATGGGGTGATTGATATGGCACATATGCCTGCGCAGTTGATGCTTGCGGCCAGTCTTGGGATGCAGCCGAACAAGCGTGTAACGAGCTGAAGGATAACGACTTACAGCAAAAGGTAATTCAAAATGCTGCAAGGGGACGTATTCCGTTTGCGCTTCTTGCGCCTCTTTGTCTTTCCTCGCACGTTTATCAGCTATTTTATCAAGCTTCTCCTTGAGGGCGTAATCAATAGTCCCCGCCTCATTGATATGCCCTCGGACAATAGCGAAATACGTTTTAGCGACGTCATGTCCAGCAAATTGCTCCCCTAGCAATCGAGCGACATCTGCCGATAAAGCAAAAATAAGCACACCAGAGGTAGGCCTATCCAAACGATGTACTGGGAAAACATGCTGACCTATTTGATCGCGTAACATTTGCATAGCAAACTGTGTTTCATGGCGATCAATCATACTTCTATGTACCAATAAGCCAGCTGGCTTATGTATAGCAACCACATAATTATCTTGATACAGAATTTTCAACATCATAAGAACTTACCGCTAAATAAATCGTCAATCTGCGCTATGACGACAAGTACGTGAATACGCACAGGTTCACTTTTTTGTAATCCTTTGTACCATTCTTCAGCCATAGGCAACAAAGCCATGGTGGTGGGCAGAGGCCGCTGATGTTTGAGCATTTCGGTTAACTTGGGAATAAATATAAACTGTAGCCATTGCGCAAAGTCCATTCGATCACAGGCGAAGGGAGCATCGCTTTGCATCGCCCATAATGAAGGTGGCGTTAACGACCAGTGTTCCGTGGTTTTTAGCGCCGATTCTAAACGATTTAATAAGCGCTGTATTTGGACTTCTGACTCGCTACATGGCATGCTTTGGTACATATTTGTTCTTCTCAAATTGGGTGTTAGTTCACCACATTCAGGGTATTTCCGCATATTTCGCGGCAGTTTATAGGTAAACATGAATCAAATCAGCTCCATCAGTGAATTTCTTCTCCATGCGGGAACAGAATATCGGGTATTTGATATGGGCAGAACCATTCGTAATATCGATAGCCAAACATTTTTAGATATAGAAAATGCCAGTATTGCGGCGCCATACCCCCGTCAACAACACGCTTGGTTTGGCATTATTTTTTATAGTCGTCAACTAAGTCGCGAACATTACATTTGGTTCGTGAAGTTACCCTTAGATGAAAAAGGCTTAGTGATAACGGCTACCCGAGATCACTTTTTACAGATTATTACCGATGCCCTGGGAGCCCAATTAGAGCGTAACAAAGAAGCACAAGGACGTTTACCAGAAAATCCGTATACCTTTGTGCCCAACCAGCAGCAATTGGCGGATTTTAACAGCATTAGCCGAACGGCACTTAATTTACCGCCTAGTGAATATTACGCTGGAGCAATACGTTATTTTACTCAACCCAAAATGTATAACTGGCAGGATGTCGCTTTACAAGGCATTGCCGATCTAGCGGCCAGCGTGCGTCGCAAAGATACAACTCAACTCATCATGGATAATTTATTGGCGGTGGCTCCTCAAGTTCAACAAACGCTGTTGTCGTCATTAGAGAATCATGCCATTGACAAACATTTGAGCCAATATCTAGTAAATTGGGCGGATCAGGACTTTAATCGTTCTTTAACCGTCCAATGGACAATACGTGCTCTAAGCCAAAGTGTAGCTAAAACGGTAGTACAACAATTCATCCAACGTGTACTTGATTCAGAACACGGTTCAAATGCAGATATCATGTTGTTAATTGCAGCGCGACATTGGCCGTTATTGAATAACGAAAATACGCTTAGGCAATACATCAATCAACTTGCTGTAATCGATACCGAGTTATGTGCCAATTTATATAGTGATTTAGTTCAACTACCGGCTATCCGCTCGCAAATGCTTGCTGTGATCCGCTGGCCGGATAGAACCCCTGCATTGACGCAAGTAATCGGACATTTATTTAGTGGGCAACAGCAATGAATTTATTCGATCTGACGCTATTCCTCATTATTCTATTAGTCATTTTTCAATTTTGGCGTATGCGTGCTATCACTGAAAAAGCCAATCAGCATATACAGCAATATTGTGAAAAGCATGGCTTACAGCTTATCAGTGTGGCACGGCACAAGACACGGATCGGCAGTTATCGTGGCAAACTAGATTGGCAAAGCTGCTTTATTTTCGAGTTTTCGGGAAATGGCGAAAACAGTTATCAGGGCACACTCACGATGGCTGGTCAGCATATTTTGCAAGTAGAAACACCCGCTTACCGAGCCGACTAGGTAAGCTAATGACTAACGCCAAAATTTAAACCTTATATTAATAAAATATCCTTACCTCACATACAGCAAAGCCGCGGACTGAATAAATTCAGGCCGCGGCTTTGCATAAAAAGCTGAAGGTCCTTCTGCGCGCTCCATCGCAACAGCTAACTCACACAATCCGTGTCTTATCCTTCTGTCATTCATCCCGAATGCTGCACTTATCCTAAGTGGGTCCTTTTCCTTGTTGATCACTTTCCAAAGTGAATGCCGTCTTCCCGACCGCCGTCCTAGTTGCTTCCAATGCGCCCAATTCCGTTTAAGCAACTCGTCCTGAGTATGTCCATTTCCTTGTGCTCAATACTGAGCGACTTCGTCCGTAAGTCTCCTTGTATCGTCCTTCTAACATTCATCCCGAATGTTGCACTTATCCTAAGTGGGTCCTTTTCCTTATTCGTCACCTTCCAAAGTGAGTGCTATCTTCCTGACAGCGGTCCTATTTGCTTCCAATGCGCTCAATTCCGTTTAAGCAACTCGTCCTGAGTATGTCCATTTCCTTGGGCTCTTTATTGAGCAACTTCTTCCTGAAGTATCCTTGTCATCCTTGTATCATTCGTCCAGAATGAGCACTCGTCCTGAGTGTGTCCTTTTCCTTTTTCCCATTTCCAAATGGGTTGCTCGCACTGAGCCTTTCCTGTTAATCCATGTTACGGTTTAATCATTGAACCGTGTTGCTCTTCTTGAGCCTGTCCTAAGCCTTCCTTGTGTCATCCTGACTCGTCGTGTTTCCTTGTGACAAGACAAACTATATAACAATCAAAAATATATTCGACATGCTTTTGTGACACTTCAGCTACATTCATTAGACAAAAGTATAATAAATCCAACTAAACTGTTTATTTACAATGACTTGCTTTATTAATAGGGAGAATACGGACGGGATAAAATGACTTTATCCTACAACCTTGTACGAGATCTCGTACAAGGTTGTAGGGAGATAACCTACAAATAAAATTTAGCCTAGGTAACTAAATTAGGCGACTTTGCAAAAAGTTCATTTACAAACCACTTTAAATGTAAATAAACATGACAAAATTAACGATTATTGGCGCTCACAAAACATTAAATGACCTGTGATATGTCCCGTTTCTAACGCTTCAAGCATCTTGTATTGACCATCCTCAAAGAAAGAAAGGCATTTGGGTAGCGTCACGTACACACCAATTCCTTCACTACCGGCATCCTCTTTCATCACGCTATCTATAGCGTTCATTAATATATGCCCTAATCCACAATGTTGATAATCAGGGTGAACACCAATAAACGACAGCATGTGATAACGCTTAGCAGGGATGTGTTCTCGCACCTTTTGTTCTTTATCAACCATTTGCTTGGTACCGAAGTATCCAGCGGTTAATAACATTTTCAATCGCCAATGCCAAAAACGACTAGGTCCAAACTCGGCATCAGGGCCAATTAAACAGGCAACGGCTAATAAACGACCATCATCAAACAATCCAATCATAGGTTGCCGTGCTTGCCAAAAGGCGTTCAACTCTTCACGGATCGCCGAGCGTAAACGAGATTCATAGCCTTCTTTGTTAAATTGAAAAATATCCATAAACAGAGGATCGTCATGATAGGCCTGATATAAAATGGAGGCGGCTATCTTTAAGTCATCCGCTGCTAAATATACCGCTTTGATGTTATCCATATCAGGGGCGACAATGGTTTGAGATAATGGCATGCTGCTTTCTCCTAGGAGGTTTAAATTCGCATAATATATTCATAATACATGTTAATATTTTGTAAAACGACATATAAGTCAATCATAAACCATTAAAATATCAGGAGTATTCAATGGAAAATTATCACACAACAATGAGCGACCTTTTCGAACAACTGGGTCTGGGTGGTCAAGAACGTGATATTGTAGCTTTCATTGACGAGCATAAGGGACTACGCCAAGGCGTACATATAGAGGACGCAGAATTTTGGTCAAAATCTCAAGCTGAATTTATTAGAAATGCATTGCTAGAAGATGCAGAGTGGGCAGAGTTAATCGATCAACTAAACACCCGAATTCGTTAAAGCAAAGTTTAACGGAAATAACATCATGCTCTGATAGAGCATGATGTTGTTCATATTTTACTGATTGAGCATGCTTAAAGCCGAATCTCCCCAACCAATCAGCTTGTCATTTTTCAACACTAACGGCGTACATTCATCTTTAGTCGTTACACCATCATCATCTTTTCGCTGAGTGCGATAGTACAGCACATGAAATTGATCATCGCCCTTTTTGACTAACTCACTAAAATCAGCAATGCCCATTCGCTCCATTATTTGCCCAGCGGTCAAATTAGGTTGAAGTTGTGCAACTTCTTTGCGGTTGTCCTTTTCCTGTTTTTGCCAGTCAGAGTGATAGCCGTCGTATCCGTCCCCATCTACTGAAATTACACATCCAGACAACAACAACGATAACCCCAGCGCACCGACAAATAATGTTGGCTTCATATTCAACTCCTTTTATATTATTTTTAGGTTTAAGCGAAAATAGCGGTTTGCGATATTCACATACATCCATATATACAATAAAAAGGCCAATTATTTATCTGTATGATTTAAAAGAACATTTTAGATTTACAAACGAATTTCATTCAGGTGTAATAGTCTTTACAACTAAATTTTAGCGGAATTGACTAAACAATGAATGATCGTCTATCAGATCTAATTTCTGTATGCCAAACCTTAGTAAGAGAAGGTAAAAAACCCAGTGTAGGGTTAGTCAGAAGCCGCGCAGGCGGGAACGTGTCTATTCCCGAGGCCATTAAAGGTATTCAAAGTTGGAAAGCGCAACCGGAGCAAGTCATTAAAAGAAATGAAATCCCCCTGCCAGAACACGCACCAACTGATTCGTTAGAAGCCAGAGTCGACACACTCGAAAAACAAGTTACTCACCTAAAACAGCAATTAGAGGCGATACTATCAGGGGGGTAAATACCCCCTTTAACAATGCGCTAATGTAGGTTCTATTTCAGTTAAAAACGTAGCAAGATCAACAGAAACTTGTTCCTTTGGAAGCAAACCGACTTGTTCTAGCATGACCTCACCTGTTTGGTTATCCACACTTAAAATAAAGTCATCTTGATCTGTCAACGCGATAAAAATTGTTTCCGGTTGACGTAACCGACGCTTCATTAATATATGACCAACAATATTTTGCTGTAATCGCGCAAAATCATCCTCATTCCATGCCTGTAGCAGCTGTAACGCACCGCTTGGATGCTGTGCAAATATATTATCACTCCAGTAACGGGTGTAAAACATCGCTACATCAGGATGGATAGTCAGTTCCAAAGCGGAAGATAACTCTGAAAAATCAGTAATTTGGTCACGTAGAACCGGTTCCCATGAGATAAGATTTCCTGGCGTTTCATTTCCGTTAGTTCGGTAACATGTTGATGGCCATTCATCGTCGTACTCCATGGCCGTAACTTCAGGGTGAGTCGTTGAAAAACGTATAAAGCGCTGCATAAACTCATCTAACGCTTGATTTACCCTTAAAGACATAATGTGCGCTCTTACTTAGTTATAAATGCCAGATAATGTAGCATTAAATTAGAGTAATCTTCTGATAAAATGCAGCTAACCTAATGTAAAATATAGCTAACCTATTCATCACCTGAGGTATTTCCATGCAAGATAAAACACTTCCCTCTGACATTTTAAGTACCTTAACGTTAGGCAAGCCCACTCAGTATAAAGAATATTATAGCCCTGAGTTACTGCAAGGCGTGCCCCGCAGCATAAACCGCCAAGAACTTAATTTCGGTGATACGTTACCTTTTGATGGGGTCGACCGCTGGAATGGCTACGAATTATCTTGGTTAAACTTAAGCGGAAAACCACAAGTGGCCATTTTACGTTGCGAGGTTCCTTGTAATTCGGTTAATTTAATTGAATCAAAGTCCTTTAAACTGTATTTGAACAGCTTCAACCAAAGTAAAGTTGAATCCATTAACCATGTACGAAAGATGATTAGTAAAGACTTGTCTGCATGCGCAGGGTTACCCGTCAACGTGCGCTTATTTGCGAGAGATGAGTTCCCCAGCTTGCAGCTTGGTACTTTGGACGCTCAATGCATTGATGATTTGGATATCAGCATCGACAATTACGATTTAGAACCTTCGATTCTGACCGCTAATAAAACTGAAGTGCAAGAAACCCTTTGTAGCCACCTGCTTAAATCTAATTGTTTGATTACCAACCAACCGGATTGGGGCAGTGTTATGATCCGTTATCATGGTCATCAAATTGACTCTGAAAATTTATTACGTTACTTAATATCTTTTCGCCAACATAATGAATTTCATGAACAGTGTGTTGAGCGCATATTCAGTGACATTATGCGTTTTTGCAAACCACAAAAATTAACCGTCTATGCGCGATACACGCGACGGGGCGGATTAGACATTAATCCATTTAGAAGTAATTTTGAGAGTATTTACTCTGAGCGACGTTTAGCTCGACAATAAGCTATCGTTAAGTATTTGTCCTGCTTAAGCATGGGTCGACGGTGTTACCAATTTAAGGAAATCAATGAACAGTATTCAGCTAAATCCTATCGGGGCCATGAGCCAGTTATCCAAATTAGAAGTAGATAAACTCAATCAATCAGCTGATAGCCAGCTATATCATTTATTTCGAAGCTGCTGTTTAGCTGTATTGAACAGTGGCGCTGAAACCGACAATTGCGAAGACTTATTCGATAAGAATGAGAAATTTGACGTGCGCTTAATCAGTCGAGAGCGTGGTGTTAAAATAGAATTGATTAATCCACCAGAGATCGCATTTGTCGACGAGAAATTAATTAGAGGCGTGCAAGAGCACTTGTTTTCGGTGCTCAGAGACCTGCTTCACATGGGCGAAAGCTTTAACGGCTGCGAATTCCCAGGAGTGGCCCAGTCCGCTTATATTACCCATAAAGTATTCGATATGATGCGCAACGCGCAAACCCTTAAAAACACGGCTGAATTGAACTTAGTTGTCTGTTGGGGGGGGCATTCTATCGGTGAGACAGAATACCAGTACACGAAGGAAGTCGGTTATCAGTTAGGTCTACGAGAGCTAAATATATGTACGGGTTGCGGGCCTGGAGCAATGAAAGGTCCAATGAAGGGGGCAACCATAGGACATGCAAAGCAACGTTATGACAAGCGAAGATACCTAGGGATCACTGAGCCGAGCATTATCGCAGCGGAACCACCAAATGCTATCGTAAACGAGCTCGTCATCATGCCAGATATTGAAAAACGTCTCGAGGCATTTGTGCGTATGTCTCATGCTATTATTGTATTTCCTGGCGGTGCTGGTACAGCAGAAGAGCTACTCTACCTGCTGGGTTTAATGCTCAACGACCAAAATAAAGAACAAGTCCTACCCATTATTCTTACTGGTCCAAAAGTATGCGAAGGCTATTTTATCGCGATTGATAAGTTTATTGGCGCCACGTTAGGTACTGAAGCACAGTCGCTTTATCAAATCATTGTAGACGACCCTAAATTGGTCGCTCAAACCATTAACAATAAACGTGCAGACGTGCGGGCCTATCGTAAAGCCAAGGGGGATTCTTTTGATTTCAATTGGTCAATGACCATTGAGCCAGAATTTCAAATACCATTCGTGCCTACCCACGACAGCATGGCAAAGCTAAACCTGCACTTTGATCAACCAAAAGCAGAGCTAGCTGCAAACCTGCGTAAAGCTTTCTCGGGGATTGTAACGGGAAATGTAAAGGCTGAGGGCGTTAAGCTTATCCGTGAAAAAGGACCTTTTCAGTTAAATGGAGACACCGAGCTGATGGCATTAATGGACGAGTTACTTCAGTCTTTTGTTGTCCAACAACGTATGAAATTGCCAGGCAGTGAATATGTCCCTTGTTACGAAATAATGTAATAAAATGCGTTTGAGCGTGTTATTTTTAAGCATAAAGTGAAATCTACGCTCAAACCTTACAACTAATTTAAACGACAGAAATAACAACTGATGAATAAAAAAATAGTAACGCGAATAGGTATCGGCGTAGCCCTTTATGGCATATTTGTAGCTGCAGTACTGCTGTTTTATCCTGATAGTGCTCAAGACATGGATTGGAAAGATCGAGAGGAATACAACAAAGTCCAAGTCGCCAAACTCGAATTAGGCCAAAACAAACAACAAATATTAGATCTGCTTGGTGGTCCAGATATTAGCGAAGCCAAGAAGACCGCTGAAGATACGTTTCAAGTAATGTTTTTTCGCACGCAACATGTCAAATCAGACGGCATCACTACACAAGATGAATGCACCGCATTATTATTGAAAAATGATGAACTCATTGCATGGGGCGATAGTGCTTACCAAGATTATTTAACACAATAAGGTTTATTTGTTCTGTGCCTGACAGTTTGATTAAACAGCAGTATCAGAGCCTTCATAAACTTTTGGCGCTTTACCGTCGACCTGAAGTAGGTAATGACCTTGTTCAGCAATCTCTGGATTTTAGCAATAAGGTACTTGTGCTGGCCAAACAGCACCCTAATCTTACGTTTGGCCAAATTCATCTTCACAAAACATCGTTGCCAGTTAGCTACCAACTTGCCTTTAACACGTGCTTGATAACCGCACTAATTTGCGTACGCAACCGATTCAATGAGACCACAACACAGCAATTAATGTGCGCGGCTATCAGCCTATTTTCCCTTAACCAATCCTATTTAGATAAACCTCAAAATGAGGAAATACAACTCAATTCCAATACGTCTATAGGCACGCTTAACAAACCTTTTTGCCGAATTTTAACCCAGTACCAACAGGCAGTATGGTTGCGCGGCTATCGACAAATACAGTGGCTGCAAAAAGAGGTAAAAAAACATTTATCCAGCCTACTCGGGGCCAGTGAGGATGTTGTCTGTTTGGCGTTAGCGTCACGACTTTCCCTAATGATGCATGGCACAACACAAATCAAAAAAATGAGCTTTCAATCAGCATTAAGCTATTTAGTTCAGCACTCACCTAGCACTGCGACAAAGCTATTAGAACCGCTTATGGTATTTCCCAGTGTCACTCCGCCAGGGGCGTACGTCATGCTAGATGATGGTTCTCTTGGGATAGTAACTGGTATTTTCGACAGCGGCGTTGCTTGCTTCCCAGAGAGTACAGCCCGTCAAAAATCCGCATATACGTCGCACTTTATCGTGTCGTTGTCCCGCGTTAAGCAGGTTTATTGCGCTCAAAAATTTAAGCAGTTCAATAAACTTAATAATTTGTGGGGAGATAATTGGCAAGAGTTTAAACGTGAAAATCAACTAAAGACGGTTTCCGCATTTACGCCGAGTTACAAAATGAGTCGCCCACCAGCCACGTTAATTGCAATCCAAGAACAACTGAATAAACCCGTACAAGATATTAAAGCGCTAAGTAAAGCTATAGCGCGAGAGCCTGCATTTGCTCAGCATTTACAACGAACAGCGTCACAAAGTAGCCGTCAAAAACTGCCCATGAAAGATATACAACACGGCTTAATGATGCACGGATTAGAGCGCTCAGGCAGTATTATTATGCAACAAGCACTGCTTAGCCGTTTGAATCAACATTACTTTCCCTTGCAGAAGTACTTCGTTAACTTTGCTCAGCTTCGCGGCCATATCGCTGCGAGCTTAGCAAAGGTTGCAGATATTGGTATCCCTGAACAAGCGTGTACTCTGTCGCATTTTGCTTGCGTTGGCTTATTTACCCATCCCCAATTAAAAATCCAACTAAAGTGGCAACGTCCGACCTCTTGCTTCTATGACATGCGCTCATTAATAAGCTGTGTAAATTCGGAGCAGTTACGTAGCCATTCATTATCATTAGCCGAAGCATGGCATCAACCTCGTCATGAGATTGTAGCCTTGAGCAATTATCATGAACTGCATTATTTAAAAAGCCAAAAACAGACTGTTTCAGTCAAATTGGCTGCATTACTGGGTATAAGTTTAATCATCAGCAGGGAACTGTACTTTGTAGAATCACAGCGCTGCGTACAAACTCTAGCTTATTGGCAAAGTGCATCGAAGGTACTCGGAGTAAGTGAACAAGAATTAAAGTTAATAGCGCAAGATGCCTTTTCCGTTTGCCACACATTTTCGCCCGTATAATAACGTGTTATAGCGCATGGCAACTGGCTTTTATCACTAATTTATGATATAAATCGCGCCCTAAAAATATAGGCTTATCGACCTATAGTAACGACTGACAAGCATTATTTGACGTTCATTCGTCCACATCAACATTAAGGAATGGTTTATGACTAAACAACGCATTACAGTAATTCGCGGAGACGGTATTGGTCCGGATATCATTGATTCGGCACTACAGATTTTAGACAAGGTAGGCTGCGATTTTGATTACGACTTCGCTGATGCAGGTTTAGTTGCACTTGAAAACCACGGCGAACTGTTACCGCAAGAAACCTTAGACTTAATTGCAAAGAATAAAGTGACGCTAAAAGGCCCTCTTACAACACCAGTGGGTGAAGGTTTCACGTCGATTAACGTTAGCCTGCGTAAAAAATTCCAGCTCTACGCTAATTTACGTCCAGTATTGTCATTTAAAGGTACGAAAGCACGTTACGAAGACATTGATATCGTCACTGTTCGTGAAAATACCGAAGGTATGTATTCAGGTTTAGGCCAAGTGGTGTCTGAAGATGGCAGTGAAGCAGAAGCGATGAGTAAGATCACGCGCAGTGGTTGCGAACGTATTCTGACTTATGCATATGAAATGGCTATCCGTGACGGTCGCAAAAAAGTAACCGCAGTACATAAAGCCAATATTCTTAAGTCGACTTCGGGTTTATTTCTGAAAGTGGCTCGGGAAGTTGCCCAGCGCTATCCACAAATCGAATCGACTGAAATGATTGTAGACAACTGCTGTATGCAACTAGTAATGAACCCACACCAGTTTGACGTTATCGTTACGACTAACCTATTCGGAGATATTTTATCTGATCTGTGTGCTGGTTTAGTTGGCGGTTTAGGTATGGCACCAGGTGCTAATATTGGTGAAAACTGTGCAATTTTCGAAGCTGTTCATGGCTCAGCACCTGATATCGCAGGTAAGAACCTAGCGAATCCTACTTCTGTTATATTGGCTTCAATCCAGATGCTTGAATACTTAAATATGGGTGAAAAGGCTGAAAAAATTCGTTATGCCTTGAAGCAGGTTATCGAAACAGGTGATAGAACCACCCGAGATTTAGGCGGTGAACATGGTACAAGTGACTTTACTCAAGCCATGTTAGAACGTCTATAAAATATCATTCTATGAAGTTTTGAAAGTGGCTCATTGGAGCCACTTTTTTTTTGCTCTGCATTAAAATAATGTAACTTTTCTTTACCAAATCTAAAAGCACGACTAGTCTTACTTTTGTGCATTTGCACCGAAATGGATCAAAAAGACAAGGAAATTCTTTATGAAAAAGTTTATCACTACCTTATTTTTTGCAGGTGTTTTATTAGCGGGGTTTGTCGGCAATGTTGCTGCTGAAGCTAAAGTAGACAAAAGCAGTGTGTCTCAAATGAAGTCGCAAAAAATCAATCTGAATACGGCTACAGCCGAACAGTTAGTCACATTGCCAGGTATAGGTAAGAAAAAGGCAGATGCCATCATCACGTATCGTAAGAAAAGTGGTAAGTTTACCAGCGTGAACGATCTCACAAATGTTAAAGGGATCGGCAAAAAAATGGTGGCGAAATTAGCAGACCACGTTCAGGTCAAATAACCTTTTATTAAAAACAAGGCACAAAAAAGCCGCGTGATGGAAAACATTACGCGGCTTTTCTTAAATCAAGCAGAGTTTATTTCACCATGGTGTGTAAAAACTCTGTAAATTCAGCACCTAATTCTGGATGACGCATAGCGAATTCAACGTTTGCTTTCATATAGCCAAGCTTGCTACCACAGTCGTGGCTTTTGCCCTTCATGTAATATGCATCTACTTGCTCTGTATGCATCAAAGAATCGATAGCGTCGGTAAGCTGAATCTCATCACCAGCGCCAGGAACCGTTTTCGCTAGCAAGTCCCAAACTTTCTCAGACAATACATAGCGGCCTACAACTGCTAAATCTGATGGTGCATCAGCAAGATTTGGTTTCTCAACCATACCATGCATTTTTGCAGATTCGCCAGGGGTAAGTGATACTCCGTCTAAGTCGACGATACCGTATTTACTTACGTCCTCTTCAGGAACACTTTCAACCATAATCTGGCTAACTTGGCTAGTGTTAAACTTAGCGACCATGGCGGCTAGGTTGTCCTTTTTCGGATTACATGTGCCGTCATCAATGATGACATCAGGCAATACAACAGCAAATGGTGCATCACCTACCATAGGACGAGCACACAAGACTGCATGACCTAAACCTTTTGCCACACCTTGACGTACATGCATAATCGTCACATCTTTTGGACAAATAGCCTGTACAGCTTCAAGTAACTGACGTTTAACGCGTTTTTCTAAAGTTGCTTCAAGTTCAAAGCTAGTATCAAAATGGTTTTCGATGCTGTTTTTACTCGCATGGGTAACCAAGATGATTTCTTTTATCCCAGCATTAACACACTCAGAAACCACGTATTGAATAAGAGGTTTATCAACAACCGGTAGCATTTCCTTTGGAATGGCTTTGGTTGCTGGCAGCATACGTGTTCCCAGCCCTGCAACAGGGATAACGGCTTTCTTTACTTGACTCATTTTATTGTCCTTTTACTGATAATCCACGACCAATTGCATAGTAATGCAAGCCATGTTCCAACATCGTGCTGGGTTCAAATAAATTACGACCATCAAAGATTAACGGTATGGCAAGTTTTTCTTTAATTAGCTCAAAATCAGGGGCACGGAAAGCCTGCCATTCAGTACAAATAACCATAAAGTCAGCTCCATCAAGCGCCGCTTCCTTGGTGCCAACCAAACTTAAATCATCACGACTACCGTATATACGTTGAGTTTCTTCCATCGCTTCTGGATCATAAGCTCGTACTTTCGCACCTGCCTTCCATAAATTTTCCATTAATACGCGGCTCGATGCTTCACGCATGTCATCGGTATTAGGCTTAAATGAAAGCCCCCAAATGGCAACTGTCTTGCCTTTCACGTCATCACCGAAGTGACGCATGATGTACTCAAATAATTTCTCTTTCTGCGCGTAGTTAACTGCTTCAACCGCCTCAAGAACCTTGGCACTGTATCCGACGCCTGTCGCACTGCGAACAAGGGCTTGTACGTCTTTAGGGAAACATGAGCCGCCGTAACCACAGCCAGGGTAGATAAATTGATAGCCAATACGCGGGTCAGAACCAATACCACGGCGCACGTTTTCAATGTCTGCGCCCATTAGCTCGGCCAAGTTGGCCATTTCGTTCATAAAGCTAATTTTTGTGGCTAACATACAGTTAGCTGCATATTTAGTTAACTCTGCGCTACGGATATCCATGATGATAATTTTGTCATGGTTACGGTTAAAAGGTGAATACAACTCGCGTAACGTTTTCTCAGCTAGTTCACTGTCAGTGCCGATAATAATTCGGTCTGGGCGCATGCAATCGTTTACCGCAGCCCCTTCTTTTAAGAACTCTGGGTTAGAAACCACATCAAACGTAAGATTTTTACCCAGTGACGCAAGTGTTTCAGAAACCTTTGCACTCACTTTGTCAGCTGTACCAACAGGCACTGTAGACTTGTTAATGATAATTTTGTGGCTGTCCATATGCTCAGCGACAGTATTAGCTACTGAAAGGACATATTTTAAGTCAGCAGAGCCATCTTCATCAGGAGGCGTACCCACTGCAATAAATATTACTTCGCCATGCGCAACGCCGCGTGCGGCATCGATGGTAAAATCTACACGCCCTGCTTCGTAATTACTTTTAACTAAAGGAGTCAAACCAGGTTCAAAAATGGGTATGTGTCCCTGTTTAAGCTTGTCGACTTTATTTTGATCCACATCTACACAAACAACATCGTGGCCCACTTCAGCCATAACTGCTGCCTGTACCAAACCTACATAACCAATTCCAAATACTGTAACTTTCATCGAAGAAATATTCCTTAACTGTAATTCAGGGCAAATCTTACCGCCCAATTATGACAAACTCTTGATCTTAGCAGCAAAAGCAAAAATAGTGCCTAAACGGCATTCAAGAGTCTCAAGGGCGTTTTAGATAGCACATGTCTTTTTTTCGCGACTAACTTTATATTTTACCCTTTATTTAACCCCATTGGGAATGGTTATAGTAAAGAATCATTCAGAATAGTGGAATCAAGCAGCAAAAAGTGCATTTATCTACAGATAACATGCGTTACAAGACCATAGTAAATGTTTTAGTATTCTGCTTGCCCATCAAATATCACCCCGCAAGACGTTATTTTAATGATTGTTTTATCGGCAGCTATTGAGGTCAGTAAATTATTCCATTAGAATCGAACCAGTCTTGATTTCACTTAACTCGAAGGGATTATATTATGAAAAAAATTCTTATGGCTGCAACAGCAGTTTTAGCACTTGCTGGTAACACAGTAATGGCACAAGAAAATGCTGGTGGAAGTGAATCTTCTTCAGCAGCAATTGGTGGTGTATCAGTTGGTACTATCGCTGCAGGTGTTGTTGGCCTGGCTATCGCTGGTGCAGTTGTGTCTAACAACCGTGGTAACTCTAACACTGTTGTTGATCCAATTGATCCAACATGTGGTGACGGCGAAACGTTAGTTGACGGTGAATGTGTACCTTCAACTACAACGACTGTTACTTCAACAGTATCAACTTCAGTAACTAGCACGGTTTCTACTCCAGTAACGGTTACTGCTACAACAACTTCTTTATAAGTTAATGTTGTTTTCGAAAGCCGCCTTTTGGCGGCTTTTTTATTGCTAAAGCATTACTATTCATTCTGTACAATTCGCTTATTAGAATAACTCGGACACACGCCCACCCATGAACATCAAAACTCTAGCGTTTGCCATATTTGTGTTAGCTGGCACTGCCGGTTGCAGTGGTACCTACCACGCATATTACGACACCTTGAAAATTGCGTTCTCTGCCCCGCAAGACGCAAACATGACACAAGAGGAAGTCTCCGCGTCAAAAACCGACGTTATGTCAGTCAAACGTGGTGAGCGCCCCATAGCCATTATGGCACTCGCCTATCTCGAAAATGGGCAACATAAATGGGTCTCTGGTGATAATGCCATAATGATAATGGAAAAAGGCCGAGTGGTACGCACCGTAGGTCTAGATAAAAACCTACTTTACCTATCAAATACCGAATCTGATCCCCTAAAGACAATCACAAACACATCAGCGGTGTCATCTTGGCTGCGCAGTGCAGATTGGTCTGGTGATGAATATGGCTATCCTATTCACTCGTCTTTCAGTCAACCAACGTCGCAAACCTTGCGTATCTTAAACAAAGATATCGAAACAACGTTATATGCAGAATCGTTAGTCTACGATGCCCCATCTGACTACATAAGGCTCAATAGAGAATGGCAGAATTTATATTGGTTCGATAAACAAACCGGTACCTTAGTTAAAAGTATTCAAACGCTTTCGCCGATTAGCGAGCCAATAGAGTTTATTTACCTTAGTCGCATCGCCAGACTCAACTGATAAGTGAAGTATCAAACCATGAAAAGCTATTTAAAAATCGCGCTCTTTGCGATATGCGCCCTAAGCGGAAAATTGCATGCAGAGGTCACCTTAACTTGGGCAGATAAGTCATTCACCTACCCTAACTCAGTGCATTTATCTGAAGCATTAACATCGTTGGCCGAACAAAACAATATCTATTGGCCAACGGCCGCGCTTTATCAGCCAAATGACGAATTGAATAGAACTCGGCAAGCGTTGCTTGAAAACCTGAACATAATCCATAAGCGCTTTGCATCACAAGACACAGAGCTTCTCAGCGCCACCAATCAGCTTGTTAAAGTTGTATCTAGTTGGCAAATAGCAAAACGCTCACCTATCGAAATAGATATCGATTTGGCCCGCGTCCAACCGTCGAAAAACCCACTTTTAACGGCCGGACATTACATATTAAGTGCAGCTCCTCGCAGTAAAACAGTATTCGTTTTTGGTGCAGTAAAGCAAACCTTAGTCGTTGCACATCGCCCTTACAGCGATGTAGCAGACTACCGGAGCAACGTATTAAGAATCGATGCCGCAAATCAAGATTACATTTACATCGTTCAAGCGGATGGGCGCGTAATATTGGCACCTTCAGCGTATTGGAATAAACATCATCAAGAAGTCATGCCAGGTAGCATGTTATTCGTGCCGTTTACAGAATCTTTATTTCACCCTGAATTTGAAAAAATTAACAGCCTACTTGTATCTTTGGCCAACAATAGGGTTCTGTAATGTCGCTATCAACTAGTTTAAAAAGCAATCAAAAAATGCCCATAAAATGGCTAATAGCCGCATATGTTTTCACCTGCACACTCGCTTACGGGCAAGAAGACAATTACAATAATATAGACGAGTGGAATATTTCACCCGTAGGTAGTTCACTCATGGTACATGGCGGTACTGGGCTAATTCAAACCCCCACTTCACGCATGTTAGCAGAAGGTGATTTACGTGTTAGTTACACCGATAACGACGAATACCGCTTTTGGTCTGCAACTTTGCAACTGTTCCCGTGGATGCAAGCCACCGTGCGTTACACCGATACGCGCACGCGCTTATATAGCCCTTACCCCGGTTTTAGTGGTGACCAAACCCTAAAAGACAAAGGTATTGATGCCAAATTTAGACTATTCAAAGAAAGCTATTACATGCCAGAATTATCAGTTGGTTTTCGGGATTTTGGTGGTACCGGCTTTTTCGAAAGTGAATTTATTGGTTTAAGCAAACAAGTTGGCCCCGTAAACGTTCACGTTAATATGGGTTGGGGCTACCTTGGGACATCAGGCAATGTTTCAAACCCCTTTTGTGATGCATCAGACAGTTTCTGTGACCGCCCAGGCGGCTTCACCGGCAATGGCGGTAAAATAGATTATCAACGATTTTTTAAAGGCTCTGCTTCATTATTTGGTGGTATTGAATACCAAACCCCGTGGGAGCCACTGCGTTTAAAAGTAGAGTACGAAGGTAACAACTATGTAAATGATCGCGCTGGCGCTCTCGAACAAGACAGCAACTGGAACTTCGGCGCTGCTTATAGATGGAACAATTTCGATTTCAGCGTAAATTATCAACGTGGAAATACGATTGGTTTTGGTATCAATTACAATTTCAACCTGCATAAATTAAGCCAGCTAAAATTCGATAAACCTAAGCGTGAGCTAGCAGCAAAATCGAATGTGTCATCTATCGACGATGTTAACTTAGCGCGTATGAATCTATACCTTTACACTGAAGCTGGGTTTATCACCACGTCTAGTGATATAACAGATGAGCAGGTAACGCTGTATGGTCAGCAAATCAGTTATCGCGACAACGATGAAGCCATAGACCGAATGGGTCGGATTATGGCGTCTGAACTGCCTGAGTCGGTCAAAGACTACAAAGTAGTCAATACTAACGGTAGTGTCCCAATTGTGGAGACAGTTGTTGATGCGAGTGAGTTTAAAAGGCAAGCCCGTTACGAAACCACAGAGCCTAACCTTAAAGGCAGTTATAAAAGGCAGGACTTACAAGCAGAAACCTTAGCCAGTTACGACCCAGTTAACACATCAGGCTTCTTTACCGGCATCGAAACATTCTGGATCCAGACCTTTGGCAACCCTGAAGATTTTTATTTATACCAAGCGGGTGTTTTGTTAAATGGCGGGTACAGCTTTAATGGTAAAACCAGCGTAGCAGGTACATTGAAAGTGAACTTGTTCGAAAACTTCGACAAATTCAATTTCACCCAAGACCAAGCTAATAGCACTCTGCCAAGAGTGCGTACCAATGTACGGGAATATGTTTCTGATAGAAACATCACCATGGAAAACCTATATTTACATTGGAATGATAGGGTCGCTCCAAATTTATACGCGCAAGTATACGGTGGGTACCTTGAGGCCATGTACGGCGGTGTAGGGGGTGAACTACTTTATCGACCTGTCGATAGCAGTATAGCTTTCGGATTTGATATTAACTATGTACAGCAACGCTCCTATGAAAATGACTTTGAGTTTTTCGATTACAAAGTGCTGACAGGTCACGCTAATATTTATTGGAAGCCAAGTTTTTTACCTGACACTCAAGTAACGTTTAATATCGGGCAATATTTAGCGAAAGATAAAGGCGTAACCGTAGACTTAGCAAAACGCTTTGACAGCGGCATAGTAGTAGGCGCATTCGCTTCATTTACAAATGTCAGTGCGGATGAATATGGTGAAGGCAGCTTCACCAAAGGCTTTTACTTATCCATACCCTTTGATTTATTCTCGCTTAAATCATCAAAAGGTCGCGGGCAACTCCCGTGGATCCCTATCGCACGCGATGGCGGGCAACCACTGATTCGCCCTATTACGCTTTACAATACGACTGAGGAACGTTCACCGTTCTCAAGGTAATACCAACGTAACCTTTAATGTAAAGCATCTAAAATAACAAAGCCGCTTAAGGTAACTCTTAAGCGGCTTTGTTGTTGAATAATAGAGAGCCTGTAACAGATTCTGTGTAACTGCCATTATTTAATATGCTTCTCGAGGCGGTCCCCGAACTCGATAATAAAACGAACCATCGCAGGCCGCCAGTTATGAATTGGCATATTCCATTTTTTTGATGCTTCGGTGATGGCTAAGTACACCATTTTCTTAGCTGAATCGTCACTTGGAAATATCTTCCGTTTCTTAAGTGCCTTACGGATAACGCTGTTGAGTGACTCAATGGCGTTGGTCGTATAAATCGCTTTGCGTATGTCCGCAGGGTAATTAAATATGGTGTTTAAGTTCTGCCAATGTGCTCGCCATGACTTGCTGATTTGAGGGTATTGCTCGTCCCAGGTTTCGCCGAACCGCTCTAGTTCAAGTAAGGCTTCCTCTTCTGTGCTTGAACGATAAATGTTCTGGTTAAATGGCACCGGACACTTTAATAAGAGACAATTAACCGTCAAATATTAAGGTGTGAACATGACGCA
>NZ_WTPY01000022.1 GCF_011378905.1 Paraglaciecola sp. 20A4
AGGCCTGAGTCCGATACAATATCGACATCAGGCCTTGGTTGCCGCTTAGAAATGAGTCCAACTTTATGGGGTCACTTTACTTCAACTATTAGCCCCGGCTTTTTTCTCGGATTTTCATTTTGCTACTTTTAAGCGAACTTCTGCTCAAGGAATTTTATGATCTCAGAGGATTCGTACATCCAGGTGTCTTGGCCGTCTTTTTGAATACGTAAACAAGGCACTTTTACTGCACCACCGCCGCTTAATAAAGCAGCACGATGCTCTGACCCTTCTTTTGCATTGCGCTTTTGCATGGGTAAGTTTAAACGATGTAAAGCTCGGCGTGTTTTCACGCAAAATGGACACGCATAAAATTGGTAAAGCGCATAGTGACTTATTTCTGCTTCTACCTTTGCTTGCTCTTGGGGACTACGTTTTTGCTTACGGGGGCGGGTGATTAAATCCACTAAAATAATCAATCGACCTAACGCTTCACGGATAAACTTAACAATAAACTTCATTTCTAGCACTTAACCTCGTTGAACAATGAGGGCATTATAATCATTATCTGCTTTGAATGTGAGGCAATAATGATAACAAAACATTTCTTAATTTTTATGCTGGCAAGCCAGCTAAATTATATTGAATATCGTCAACAGGCCGTAGGCACCGATTGCCACAAAAACTAACGCCGCTAAGGCGCGTGTTAGAGCAAATGGGATCCGCTGCATTAAGTAATTACCCGCAAATACCACAGGTACATTGGCCAACAACATACCCAAAGTGGTGCCTAAGGTAACCCACAACAAAGATTGATACTGAGCGGCTAACAACACAGTGGCGATTTGGGTTTTATCACCAATTTCGGCAATGAAGAATAGAACTAAAGACACCACAAACGCACCGTATTTGTCTAAGGTGGTATTAGGAGCGTCATCTTTATCTGGGATCAATAACCACAAGCCTACCGTGATAAAACTAACATTGATAAGAACAATGCCTAATTCGCTGGTTAGAAATTGGCTGAGCCAATCACCAAACCAAGCTGATACACCATGATTTAAAATGGTTGCCAATAAAATCCCTGCAATAATTTGCCAAGGTTTCTGTAAACGCGTCACAAGTAGCAACGAGAGCAGCTGGGTTTTATCGCCCATTTCGGCGAGGGTAACGGTAAGTGTTGAGGTAAAAAAGGCGTCCATTTAGATTCTCGAGCGGGATACTTAACCAAAGGCAAATAGCCGCCTCCCGCATTTGGGGCGCTATTTACCTTAGGTCTTGCCGATACTAATGCACACTCATAAATGATTGCGTTAGTACGAAACTGCCATAAGCCGTGAGGGCTCAAGTATGTTGACAGTCTCACTCATAATACTTGAGCGGGCTACTCCCCTAAGACGAAAGCAATGTACCGAAACAAGATAAATTATTCAAGCATTAATGACGCAAAAACGCTGTTTTTTGATCCTAATGAAAAACCCTGTTGATGCAGCCAGTGCATGGCTTATTTTGGACGAGGAAATACGGCGATAGTCGCTATTGCTCAAGGGTAAAGCGTTTAATTTGGGCGTGTTCCTTACCCACAACAAATACAAGATGAGAGCGATTATTGGCTCTTACCCATTTTTCAATTTCTATCAATGTTTCGTCAATCTCAAGCGCACTCAGTTCCCATTCCTGGGCAAGAATAATATTCGCCCAGGGCGCGCCGTCGAGTTTGCGTATTTGCGTTTTTAGACTATTGAATACTTTCTCGATGTCACTTTATCAATCGTACCAACGATCTCCGTGATAAAAATATTTCCATCTAGGATCGAGCTTAAAACACATGGAAAAAGCATATTTATCCTGTAGACGTTAGGCTTGGCACTGATGGCAGAAAAAATAACGAATATAATAGTTGAACAGGCACATAATCGCGTACTTGTTGTTTCAAAAGCAAGGTAATTTGGAAGGCCGGGGCGTCTAATCCTGGGCTAGATATTAAGCCAGTGGCACCCTTTTTTAAGGTGACACTGGTCGCAATGTTGCTACGGGAGGTGCGTCGGTATAAATATGGCTTTACGCGCTCCTAGTGGCAAGCGCGGGGGGAATATTTGCGGCCTTCTTGGCGGGGCCATAAACAGCTACCTGGCCCACTAACCAAAGCGCTAACATGCCAAGAGGAATATAATACCAGGCGATAGGGGTAAGACTAAATGCGTCGACCAGCACTATGTTCAACCCCACCGTTAATAGAGCCCCTAGTAACACCCCTGCGGTGCTGATCAATAAGTTTTCAAGCATGAAATAGCGCACAATGGCGTGTTGACTTGCCCCGAGTGCCCGACGTGTACCAATCTGTTTTTTACGCTGATTGACACTGAAACTAACCAGTCCGACAATGCCCAAACCAGTGACAATTATTAAGATCACCATGACGGTAATAAGAATACGGATCATGGCGCTGTTGTCGCGATAGGCGCGCAGGCGGGTTTCGTCAATACTGCGCAGGTCTTTAACGATCCGCCCTGGGTTACTTTTTGCCAAGACGCTCTCGACTTGGGTCATGATGCGATCGCGCTCACCAGGCTCAGTACGAATGAAATAACGACTGGATTTTGCATCGCGTATCTCAGGGGTTAACATCACGTTTTCCACGTTATCCCAGCCCACCCAAGGTGCCTGTAGTTTATCAATAATACCAGTGATAATCATGGGCTCGATATCATTGATGTATACCGTTTTACCCACAGCCGCTAAGCCATCATTGGGAAATAACCTATTTGCCATCGCCAGCGTAATAATGGTTTTATCTGGCCAATGGGTTTGGCTAGACGTGCGCACTTGAATATCAGTTGGCGAGAAGTTTTCACCTGCCACTAGCGCTACATCCAGCGCGTTCAAAGCGTGTTCATCCACCATATACACGGCAGTACCTGTACCATCAAACTCTGCGCCTGGCTCGGTTTGCAGTCCCATCGACCAACCACTTCCACTCAGTGGCACTGCATTGATCTGTATAGCGTCAACCACACCGTTTAGGGAGCGAATGAGGTTTAAATCTTGTTGTGTGCTCACAAGACCATTGAAATCATGACTAAAGCCGACGCTGGATATGAAAAAACTGTTTGCTTCGTCAATCCCGCTCGGACGTTGCATTTTTTCACTGCGCTGGACAATGATATAAATCGCGTTAACCACAATAGTCATGGTAAATGCAATTTGCAGGGCAATAAGCATAGCGCCGACCTTGTTGCGCAGCAATGTTCTAAAAATAGGACCTATTTCCCAGTTTTCAGCAAAAAATGAGGGAGTGCTTGAATGTGTCACAGGGCTATCCTTATTGGCTTTTAAGCTGACTAGCAGGGGCAATATTACATGCGCGCCACGTTGGGTATAAACCGGCACACACACTGGCGAGCAATGACAATAACAGTGCGAGCGTAATCATGGTGGTGTCTAAACTGGCGAGATCGTTCATTACGTCGCCATACAACTGGCGTATTCCCACTAATCCTAGAAACGCCAAGCCTAATCCCAGGATCCCTCCCGCAATACCCACCGCGGCGGTTTCAATCGTGTATTGAAAAAAGAGATCACCCTTGGTTGCACCAACGGCTCTGCGCAGGCCAATTTCAGCGGATTTTGCACTAAATTTAGCCATTTGTAGGCCAATCGTGTTAAGTAAGCAAACGAGTAAAAACATAAATGACAGCCACATCATGATCTGCGCATCGTCGGCAACGACTTTTTGATCGTCCATCCATTGCATAACATTGAGCAATTGATTGTTTAAGGGGCGAGGGAAGCGGCCCAGTTCTTTTTGGTCGTTCACGTAGTTATTCAAAAACGCCATATACGCCCGTTTGTCTTGCAGCGTTGGCAGCTCGACCCACATTTGAAAGTTAATACATTCGGATTGTAAGAAGGCGGAAAATCCCTCACCGTCAGGGGTTTTCCAGCAATTCGTGTTGCCCCAGTTAGGCAGTTCCAATTCTTGTTTTAAATAAAATGGCATAAAGAGCGCTTCTGGTTCGTCAAATGCGCCATTGTTCACATCATAAAATTTGGGTAAGGGTTGCCAGCTCGCCAATACGCCGATGACCCGAAATGATTTTCCGTCTATGATAATGCTCTTGCCAACGGAGTTTTGCCCGGCAAACACCTTGTCGTTAATGTCTTTACTGAGTACGACCACCATCTGTCTATCATCGTCTGCTTTTTGATCCCAGGCGTTACCGTATTTAAACGGTACGTTAAACATGGGGAAAAAATCCTTAAACGCTAAGCGTATTGATGCTTCAAAAGGGCTGATATCGCCATTGCTTGGCTCAATAATGGCCCCAGATTTCGCCATGGCGCTCTGGCGATAGGCTTTGTTCGCGGACATCAGATTTGTGGCTTCTGTCCACGTTAGTTGATTAGGGGGGGTGTTTGGCTCATCGTTAAACCCCCTGTTTGGATCCCAACTATCCACTTGGACATAAAATAACTGCCCGCTTTTAGTGGGTATGGGATCCGCTGACATCAAGTAATTGACGGTGATTGTGGTCATACTTGCACCAATTCCTAACGCAATAGCAGCCACCATCAACCCCGTTAAAATGGGATTACGTTTATAGCTCTTAAACGCTAATTTGAGATAATAATGAAACATATGCTTTCCTTAACAACCTTGCGCTGAAACCGCGTTTAACGATGACAAGGGCGTAACATCGCTATTTGAGGTCGACATCGTTTTGCACCCAACGTTTTCACTGACTCTGCCATCGCGTACGTGAATATTGCGTTTGGCTTGCGCGGCCAGCTCGGTGTCGTGCGTCACCATGATGATGGTCGTGCCCCTGGCATTGATTTCTTTGAGTAACGTCATCACGCTTTGCGCCATGTTGCTGTCTAGATTGCCAGTTGGCTCATCTGCCAGCAGAAAACGTGGCTCACCCGCCAATGCACGTGCAATGGCTACGCGCTGTTGTTGACCGCCGGATAACTGCGCGGGTAGATGCTTTATGCGTTTAGCGAGCCCGACCATTTCAAGGCTTTGTTCAATGCGTTTCTTACGTTCTTGGCGATTAAAGCCGCGATAACGTAGAGGCACATCCACATTGTCGAATAAATTTAAGTCTGGTATCAAATTAAAGCTTTGAAAAATAAAGCCAATTTTTTGATTACGTAAACGACTTCTGGCGGCATCGTTTTGATTGCTAATGTCTACACCGTCAAGTTCATATCGACCTTCTTCGAACGTTTCCAGTAGCCCCGCGATATTTAAAAAGGTGGTTTTCCCCGAGCCAGACGGACCTGTTACTGCCACAAAATCGCCCTCATTAACCTGTAAATTAAATTCACGTAGTGCGTGGGTTTCAATTGAATCGGTGCGATATATTTTCTTAATGTCGGTCATATTTAGCATGATATTTCCCTAAAATTAGCTGCGATGCGTAACGTCTTAATTCATCAGCATGGAGTGTGGTCATATGGCGCATCTGCGCTGGGGCGTATTTATTCCTGTGTACTACTGGGTAATGAGTACTGTTTGGGCGCCATTGAACTGTTCAATGCTTGATATAATCACCTGCTGATCCGCAGATAAACCAGAGATGACCTCAACATTTGCAAGGCTGCGTGCGCCGGTAATAATATCGGTGCGCTTGGCCATGTTCCCTTCAATTACATAAGCGATGCGGCCGGCGCCACTTTCTAAGAATTGCCCACGGGACAGCATTAGCACATCAGAGTGTTTTTCCATCAAAATACGCGTGCTAAGGCGCTGATTCTGACGCAACCCTTCAGGTTGCGTTAGCAATTCACCTCGTTCGTTCTTATCGATAAAACGTACTCGACCTATCACTTGGTTGTTCGCAATTTCAGGTGAAATGGTCACTAAGGTAGCCTGATGTTCACTGCCATTAATATTGACAATGGCTGGCATATTGATGGCTAAATCATCTGCATAACTCTCGGGTATATCGACTTCAAGCTCAAACTCAGACAAGTCCACTACGCTCAGGATCGCTTGATTTTTTGCCACTTGGTTTTTCTGCGCGACAGCCAGATTACCGACAACGCCGCTGACCGGCGAGCGAATATCGAGCTCGTCTACCTTGCGTGACAAATCACTGACCAAGAGTGCTTGGCGTTTTACTAACAGTTGCTTTGATTGCACTTCGAAAGACAGGCTTTCTTTGCTCAAATCGGCATCTTGTTGGGCATGCCTAAATACTAATTTTGCGTTTTCTAAATTATCCTGGGCTTCTTCAAAGTCTATCTGGCTGATGGATTGGGTGTTAATCGCTTTATCTGCTCGGCGTTTTTCACGTTGTGCTGCGATTAATGATACTTGGGCGAGATCCGCCGCTTTTTGGTTTTCTAAAGCTTGTTTTTTCGATTGAATTCGTTGGCGGTCAAGCTCCATTTTTAATTTTTGTAAGCTTGATTCTTCTTGCTGTAATTCATTGGTAAGTTCTGGGCTATCGACACTGGCCAACACCTGATCTTTACGCACATTGTCGCCAGCATCCACCAGTAGGTTTATAGTGCCTTGCGCCGGACTGTATAAGCGGGGGCTAACGGCCGCAACCACGCGACCTTGTACCGTCAAGTCACGAACAAGATCGCCGCGTAGCACTTTGCCTAAATGTATACGTTGTGCTGATACGCTTATATCAGATGCTTGCCAACTGTTTATCGTAGGTGCCAATACACAATACAGGGCAATCATACCGGCGATACCGGTTGCTACGATCCAATAGGGTTTATGGGATGGCTTTCTATTTATCGTTATATCTTGTGCGCTGGTATCTGCTATACCGTTAGTGGTCGTGTGCCCAGTGATTGGCGTGTCCATTTTCGTTCCCGATTGAATAAGTGTTTATCAGGGAATAAGTCGAAGGGATAACGGGAAAGGTTTAAATTAGGTAGATTTAATTTAAGGCGTAGCACCAAAAATCGACAAATTGGTCATTAACTATAGGTAAAGCTAGCGTGCAAATATAGGGGAGCTAGTACGGCTGGGTATTAACTTAGATAAGCACTGGGCACCATGAATATGTGTTAACTGAAGATTAAAATGAGATCGCCAAGGGCATTATAGCGATGTTAGCGTTGTTAAGTTAAAAGGGAAGTGCCAATTACGCGTTATTGTCCCTCAGGAAATGCCATTGCGTAGTTGTTCTTACCCGTCCTTTTCACTTCATACATGCTGGCATCTGCCATTCGTAGTAACTCTTCACGATCGATACTGTGTAAAGGCGCGCATGCGATACCAATGCTCGCACCTATTTGTACCGTTTTGCCGTTGCTGATGGGGATAACTTCGCATAGCGAGGCTAGCAAGGCGTCGGCTGTTTCACTTAAAGCAGGGTCTGCTGGTCCTATATTACGTAGAGCGACGATAAACTCATCGCCACCACGGCGTCCGATTAAATCGGTGGATCTTCGCACTGCTTTTTTCATACGCTGGGCACAAACCACGAGAACCTGATCTCCTGCATCATGACCATGTCGGTCATTGATTTGCTTGAAACCATCTAGATCGATACAAAATACACTTAAGCTTGATGAGTTTGCAACGCTTTCGTTGATGAAGTGATCTATGGAAGCATCGCTTGATGCGCGGTTTTTTAGACCCGTTAGCGCATCGTGTTCAGCCTGATATCGTACCGCTGTTTCTGCACTTTTGCGCTCGGTAATATCATACATGACTCCCTCTGTTGTGCCCTCATGTAATAACTTTTGGCTAGCGGTAGTATCAGTTACATCGTGCACTGATATTAAGCAGTGAACCCAGCGCCGTTTATCATCTTTTTGTAACAGCTCTAAATCGCCCGATACGGTTTCTGACGTGCGTGCCGACTCTCGGATCATGGCGCGGACTTGTTCAGGCTGCCCAAACACGCGTTCAATAAAATTATCGCGAGAAAATTGACGCATATTTGAAAGAGGCAAACCGAGTACCTTCGATACCGTCGGATTACTGTTAATCAACCAGCCTTTCTCGTTAAGTACAAAAATACCGGCGCTACTTGAATCAAAAATTTGTCGGTATTGTGCTTCCATCTTTTCTATTTCTTCACGTAATTCTCGTTCTCTATTTAAGATCATTGCGTTGGAGTCGAGTAGGGTATTGGTAACATTAATCAGTGTACTAATTTCATCATTGTGGTTAAACCTTGGCGTGTCCAGGAGTCCAGTGCTGCCAGGGGGCAGTGCTTTAAGTTGTGTAGCCAGTTGTATAATAGGACTTGAAACCAGCAGGGCTACAACACCATAAAGTAGCATAGCTACTAGCGCCGCTTGCCCTATCATCATTGCAGCTAAGGTCTTTGCCTCTGCTTTTGCAATGGTGGCAATGCGTGCTTCATCAGCATAAATACGCAGCACTCCCAACTGCTCAGTTTCATCAAAAGGGGAAACTAACGGTTGTTCGATTTGCATATTTTCACTAACACTTATATTTGAAGCGCTAGATGCCTCTACCCGCGGGTTTTGCGCTAAGGTTTCACCGTTAGCTAACTGAACTTGTACCATGGCAACTAATGAATTGCGAACCAGACCGTCAACGACTTCACGAAGTAAAACTGGATCGACAGCGTAAGCCCCTATGGCTACGGTCTTTTCTACTGCTTGCGCAAGATCTTTCAATGTTGCGCGGCTAGTCCTCACCGCTTGGTCTTGCCCTAGGTGATAAGCTAAACCGCCAGCAGCAATAGAAAAAAATGTTGCCCCCAAAATGATTATTAACAGAAGTCGACCTTGAAGCCCTCTGAAACGTCTAGTGGGTTCGGTCAAGGCTACTCCTTTATTACCAGTATCGTGCGTAATGACGGGTTAGTCGGGGGCTGACTAAGCCAGCCAAGAGCACTGGGATTGCGTTCTACGATATTAATCATCGCTAGTTCATCTGGCAAAGGTTGTGGTGGCATGCTCTGTCCAGAAAACATTAGGCGCGACCAGTAGCTGTTTACCTTAGCTGGAGCCCAGCCAGTTAAGGACAGGTAAAAAGCGGCACGTTTAGGATCATCACGGGGAAGATCAAAAATTAGCGCAAAATCGCCGTTTGAAAATGCCCGGCTGCGACCCATAAAGAGGTTAACTGCTTCTTTTTTAGTGATAAACGCTTGAGGGTTATCGGACTGCACGACAACATAAAAATCGGCCTGTACCTGACATGCGAACATAGCCGCCACGGAAAACATTAAGGTTCGCAAACCCTTACTCATAAGCCGGCTCAAAATACAAAGTCCAGTAGAAGGCTGGTGACATCGGCACGACCGCCGGGTTCTAATGTTGAGTTCGCCCATAATCTGGCGCCATTAGCTTCGATTTTAAAATGTTCCCATTGCACTTTGAGTGCCATATCGGAGCGAAAATCCCAGCGCGTACCTAATGAATAACTGGTTTGTTTAGCGCCATAATTATTGCGAGCGATTGCCGCTGACGCTGCAAGTATTTGCGCTTGAAAAGCTCCGGCTGAGCCCAGTATGGGCGTTAAAGGGGTCGCCCAGTCTGGTGTTTCAATTGGTATATCGGGCGTCGTAATATGGCTAATACCAGCAAATATAGTGTAAGGCCCAATTCGTCTGCCAATTCCTGCGTACCCAGCTCGCAGATTCCCAGAGGGATGGCCTGTAACGTTAGTGACTTCCATGTTCATCACCCAGTCCTGAATTTCGTAGTTTACACCTATCGCCATGTAGAGTGAGTGATCATCTTCACCATCCATTAAATCTTGCAATTCGTGCGCCTGAGCTACCACAGATGGCACTGGAATAGCCTGTATGCCTTCTAAGGCAGCGATTAGCGGCTTTAATACATTTGGGTTTTCTGAAAGTCCCACCCATGAAAGCCCTGCTCGCAACGTTAAACCACCCGATTCACGGGTAGTGGTAAGACCATATACGGGGCTAACGACAATGCGAGAATCAAAAGCCAGATCGCCAGCATAAGATCGGCCAGCGAAAACCTTTATGCGCCATCGGCTGTCATCAAATTGTAAGTCTTTATTTATGTCAACGCCGTCCAATGTAGTTGGTAACGATCCATAAAACTCGACTGGAGGCCTAGCATAGCGATAAGCGAAACCTACATTACGATAATCTGCAAGCAAGAATGAATCTATGTTGAGTCTGCCAACTCGTATGGTCAAATCGGGTACTGGCCGATAGGCAGCAAATGCCCATTCAATAATGTCGCTCGAAGGTGCATAACTCGAACGGCGTTTGGCAACTAATTGGCTAACTAATTCGAATTGAGGGGTGATTGAATAATTTAGTTGAACACCAATACGTGAATCAATGTCTGCCCGCAAGCTTCCTTCGTTGGCGGGTTGTTCAATATGTCGTCGAAACCCCCAACCATCTGGTGCATCGGTATTGGTCAATCCAAGAGTGCCAAAACCACTGATACGTAAACTCGAACCTGCAAGCTCCGCAGACTGCACTGTATTTGAAAAGGTACTTGCCAATATTATGATGCTACATACTCCGTAGAATAACCATCTAGCAAAGTGCTTATCTTTAATCATTAAATAAGTTCCGTCGTATTGAATGCATCGTTAAAATCCATAAAAGCAGCCACCAAATATAGATATTAAGTTTAAAGCGTTACCTAATGGGTAACGTTAGGTCCTGTTTCGTTGCTTCTATTTAAGATCAAGTGTAATAATTTTGCCAGCTTTAATTGCAATATTTGTATAAAAATCAACGTGTCGAAATACTCAAACTAGCTTTGAAAACGTACCTATTTAGATCTTTCCTTGCGCCTGATGACTAAGCAACTGAGGAATTCAATATTGAAGCGATTGTAGTTAGTTGGGAGTTCGAGTAGAGATTACTTACTAAATCGCTGCTTTGACTTTACAACTAAAATTAGTCGACGCAATTGTACTTACAATCAGGGATAAAGCGGTTTTAAAATAATTGCATCTGCATTTTCTATTAAATAGATACTCAAGGTTCCTCACTACTTTTAGAGCCTTGCGATTAAACATTATGGGTATTTATTCAAGCATTTTGGGGCTTTTAAGAGGGGATAAGGTAAATGTGTTGTATTGGCCGCTTAACATAAAAAGGCCGACTTACTAGCCGGCCAGATGCTTGGTTGTACGCGTATTTTTGGCGCGATTACAATGGCACTTTTTGATGTTCACCCATTTTTTCAGGCTTAACTTTACCGCCAAAGGTGAGGTTCACGATCGCGCTGAAATCAGGGTCAGCGTGCCATACTTCGGCGTCATTTAAGTCTAAGCGCATCATTTTAAGAGATGGATCTTCTCGGCCATCTTTGTACCAAGCTGCAACGTGTTTCGACCAATATTTGTCGATTATATTGGGATCAGTTTCTTCTACTAAATTACCTGAAATGCAGGCGAAGAGTTTGTGATCTTTACTGGAAAATTGTGCCATTGCTGAACCACCAGCGGCACAACGATTGGTCTTAGTCGTGTAGAACCAAAATGCACTGTTGGCGTCTTTATCCAGTTGAGCGTACATAGGTTCACTGTGCTCTTTTGAAGCGTTTAAGCCAAGCATAACGACTGGACTATCGGCCATGGCTTTCCACATTTGTTCGCGTAATTCTTTAGACATAATGTTCTCCTATTGTAAATTGCGATCCGCTAACCCGATGATGTCAGCTAACGGCTTGATAGATGCTCAATGTGATATTTGTAAAGCAGGTGATATGCCAACCTGGGTAATTGTAATATGGTAGTAGTGAGGGACAATGCTGGTGCAGGCTTGCGCTGAATATACGTCCGGGGTCAACAGCATAATAAATACCACGGCGTGAGGTTTTTAACTTAATAGCAGAAAATATTTCACGCTCGGTATAATTTTTACCGGTTAATCAGTGAGGGGGGGGGGCGCTGGGCATATTGTTTTTAGGTTTAATTACGAGCTTAGTTCTTGGCTTTGATTGTCGTTTGATATAAAGATAAAAACCTGAGCCTACAAAAAATAACGGCAGTAAACTTAAAAACAGCCACAAAAATTTAATCGGGGGCGCCATAAAGTCACCTATATGAAATGAATATTTAAAATTCCATACACGGGTTGCTAGAGACATCTGGCTAGCATCGAAGCTATCAATTGAAGCGCCAGTATAAGGATTTGACCAACTGTAACTATATGCATGACTCTCATTCGGCATGCGCATTCTAATCTTAAGGGGGTCCTGAGACGATTGAGGTAAATACACGCGATATATTGTCGCGTCTTTAAGTCGGTCTTGTGCTGATGCAACAGCTTTGTCTAATTGGTAGTTGGCTGAATAATGCATTTTAGCTCTAGTTTGTAGGCTTTTGACATCAGTGGTTTGGGGCAGAATTACGGTCCGTGGTGTTTGTATACGAGACAACGTAATCGCCTCAACTATTTGTTGGGTAGCGTCCTTAAAGTAAAAAGCTAACCCACTAAATGCAATAAGAAATAGGGGTATTAAGCTATATACACCCAACACATTATGCAGTTGCATAAATCTAATTTTATTCTTGGCTTTCCATTTAACCTTGAGTCGTTTTAAGCGATTTTTAGGCCTGACCCAAAGATAAAATCCTAGCAGCAGTTCTATGCATAAGATTAATGAGGCAAGGGGAGGAAGTAATGCTAAGGGGTGCGCGTCGCCGTCACTGTAAAGTAACCAACGGTGCCAAGCCATCGTGAAACCATAGAAAGTCTCATCATATTGGTAGTGCAACAGAACATCACCGCTATATTGATTAATGCTTACATAGCTTTTGTCAGCAAGACGTACCTGCCATGCTCGTGATGGTGACGCGCTGTGTTCGATAAAAACAATAGCAGAGGAGGATATTTGCCGAATTCGTTTAGCTATTTCACTGACTGGTAAAGTGGCAGGCGACACAATAGGGTTATTGGGATCAGGTACAGACCAATACTGGGGATTAAGCCAAGCTTGAATGTCTTTAGCAAACACCAAAAATGCGCCTGTGATGCTCAGGTTAATCAAGAAAATAGCGCTTGCTAGCGCTAGGATAAGATGGGTTCGTCTAAGCCAAGCTTTCACATCATTCCTTTACCGATAATGCTAATTCTGTTTTGTGATACGGCCCATTCCCGTCATCTAGTTTGACCGAAATGGGCGTGGTGTTGATTAACAAGCCAAGCTTAAAACTGATAAGTGACACCCACATTGATCGTTATACCCACGCCTTTGTGGTTGTAACCGCCGTATGTGTATACTTGTGAGCGTGCTGGGTAATAGTCATTGTTAAGCAGATTTTCCACGCCCATAAACGCTTGCCATTGCTTGCCAAAGTCATAGCTGCCATTGATGTTGACTAAATGGTAGCTGTTGACGGGACCTTGATCTCCCACATATTCTCCGTCAATTTGCTCAAAGCGCTTTCGAGAACCAACGTATAAGTAGTTAAGTGCCAATCGCGCTTCAGGTGACGGTTGCCAGTTGATGTTGAACGTGCCTTTTGGCGCGCTAATATCTTTGCCTCCCAGGTATACATCGAGTTCGGTATTTTTCCCTTCGACCCAAGAGTAGGTGGCCGATACATCAAGATTTGATTGCACTTGGTGGTTAATTGATGCTTCGTAACCATAAACTTCTTGTGGTGCACGAACGGGAAGATAGACTCCTGTGACGGCGTCATAGGAATTTGTTGTACCGAGTTCAGAAGTGCTGCGATAGGCAGCAAATTCGAAACGTGTTGCATCGAATTCAGATGTAAAACCGATTTCGTAGTTGTCGATAATGGACGCTTCAGTGCGAATAAGTGCTATGTCTGTTACGGTTGCTGTGCGTAAAAGGCGGCCAGTATCAGAAATATCTGCGCCTTGGGAATAACTGATAAAGGGACTAAAGGCATCGCTGATGTTGTAGCGTACAGCTACATTGTAGGTAGTCGCTATGTAATTTAGGGTATCGCCGACGACATCGAAGGCAACAGAACATTGATCCGCTGTGAGACATAAGCGCAAGGTACTAAAATCATCTACCTTTAAATCGATATTTTCGTGGCGAACTCCAGCTTTAAGAATAATATCGTCATGTAGAATCCATTTGGCTTGTACGAAACCTGCGATGTTATCCATGTCCATTTCAGGCACCCACACGCGGCCATCGACCATTGGCTGAGACGTGACATCATTTAGGGCGTCAATGCCATAAATCAACGTGGTTTCTATATCTTGCCACGTGAATTGGCTATTAAAGGTGGCGCGAAGACCTTTCTTTTCTGACTCAATAATAGACTGGCCACCTTCATAACCCTGTTCGGGATTGGCTAAATTAGTTGAAAAGAAAAAGATATTTTCGATGGTTTGCGCATAAGCATCTATGGTTAGTTGGGTGTTGCTGAAAATTTCATCATCAGAGTATTTCAACATAAAGTTATGATTTTCAGGGCCTTGGGGTTCACCCACCGTCAATGCACCGTCAGGCGACTCGATTGCATAGGTTTTTATGCCTGAATTCACATTGCCAACGACATTGACCAAGTCAGTGTCTTGTTTTGATTTAAAGTAGTTATAAGTGATTTGTAACGCTTTTTCGTCATCGAACTGGTAGCCCAATTTGCTGAAATAATTTTGTGTATTGGTATCAGACAAGCCATAGGTCAGGCCAAGAATATCGCCTTGTGCATCTCGTTGAACGCCATTTGCCTCATAGCTTGCGTTTAGAACATAACTGAATTTATCTAGCTTACCATTTAGACCTGCATCAATGCGTGAGCCTAGGGTGTCGTCAAACTTAACAGCACTAAAACGAGACGACATAGTAACGTGTCCGGCGATTGTTTTATCAGTGGCTGCTTTTTTTGTAATGTAGTTAATAATGCCACCAGCAGCGCCATTACCATACACAGAGGTAGCGCCTTTGATTACTTCTATCCGCTCTATGGTACTGGCATCTAAGCTGCGTACACCCAAAGAGCCATTTCGTAGGGGAGTCGATTGCGGTACGCCGTCAATCATCACTAAAGGAGCACGGCCTCGCAAGGTTTGTCCGGAATTGCTGGAAGTACCAGTAGAAGGAGCAAGTCCTGGCACTAAGGTGGATAGAAGCGACTGCAACTCGCTGCTGACTTTTAATTGGTCTTGGATCTGTTGCTGCGTAATAATAACGATAGAGGCGGGGACTTCATCAATACTTTCTACAATACGACTGCCGGTAATAATCATTCTTTCCAGATCATTATTTTCTTTGAGGGTGTTACTTTCGTTGTGGGCGTTATTCTGCGCGTTAAGGCTAGTGCTGATTAGAAGGGAAAGAATTGATAAAGACGCATACTGCATGACATATCCATTTGGTGTCGATAAAAAGTGCGAGAATGGTAATGAAAATAATTATCATTTACAATTTAAAGTTGAACTTTTTTCAATTCAAGTAACATGTAAACGCGGTTGATTGTGGTATTAGCGACAGAGCAATGTGCTGTTTGAAGTAATAATGGCGGTGATTTCGACTCGTTGGCTCAAGGAATGCGGCTACACCGCAGACGCTAAATGTTGTATTATCAGCCTCCAATTTTGCGTAGAACGATTAATAATAATGCTTAAACTATTCTCTTTGACGGCAGCAAACATGCGGCCAACACCTATCTTACGTGCCGCTTTATTCGGGCTAACTTCAACTGTTTTTTTAGCCGGTTGTGCCACTGGTCAAGCTGATGCTGCTAAGGTAATAACGCATGCTATAAAGACTGACAATCCCAGCCAAACTGTTAGCGTGATTTATCCGTCAACTGATCTGCAAGACGCCGTTGATAAAGCCAACACGTTAGAACCTAAATCGACACTGGTGGTATTTGATATCGACGATACATTACTTACCGCGACTGAATTTTTTGGCAGCGATAAGTGGTATGACTGGCAACGGGGCAGAGCGCTCGACCAACAAGGTGTGTTGGTTGATACTACCGACAGCGAGAAAGTTAACTGCTTGTTTGATGTATTAGGTATGGTGTTTGAAATGGCGGTTAATAAGCCTACGCAACCAAATATGGCGGATATAGTTGATAGTGTGAATAACGATGTGGTTATTCTAACTGCCCGTTCAGGCGCTTATAGAGCGGCTACAATGCGCGAACTTGCGCGTAATCAATTAAATTTTAAGCAAAAATCATTGACGCCTGCTGGTACTGGATACCACTATGATTACACCTTGGGCGGTCGAACCGCACAGGTAAGTTATGTGGATGGTGTGTTTATGGTTCAAGGCATGGATAAAGGCATAATGCTGTTAGATCTGCTTAAGCGCAGCGAGCATGAATATGCATCTGTGATATTCGTGGATGATAAGCAACATAACCTAGACAATATGGCTAAGGCCCTGAAAACCGCTAACATCGATTTTTATGGTTATCACTACAATCGCATATCAAAGGCGGTTTCTAAGACTGATGTAGCAAATGCAAGTGCCGCCAATTCCGCTTTAACACAGTTGTTAGAAGGGTACTTTACTGATCGCGCCGAGCTTATTAGTCAAGGTCAATGTGATTATTAATAGTTTAGGCGTACGTCAGCATTATTCTTAAGCTTGAGCGCTAACTTCTACAGTTAGAAAACGAATGGCAGTAAGTAAGAAACCAAGGGCGTATTGGTTGCTTGCTGCCATCATCGTGACTTTAATACTTAGATTTAAATTGTTGCGGCCAATTCGGCCCCTTGCCTTATCGCTCGCTTGGCATCCAGTTCCGCGGCAACGTCGGCTCCACCGATGATATGCACGGGTTTGCCTAATGTAAGTAGGCTGTCATGCAGTTCCCGTAGTGGCTCTTGACCAGCACAAATAATGATATTGTCGGCCTCAATAATACGCGGTGCACCTTTGATACTGACGTGCAAACCTTGGTCGTCAATTTTAAGATACTCCACCGAGTTGATCATTTTGACGTTATGCTGTTTAAGCGACGCGCGATGAACCCAACCGGACGTTTTGCCTAACCCTGCACCCACTTTGCTCGATTTACGTTGCAACAAATACACTTCGCGCTGAGTGACAGATATTTGAGGTTGGGTTAACCCACCAGGGTGTTTTATATCTTTATCAATACCCCAATGGCTCAACCATTTATCAAGGTGTGTGGTTAATGCTTCTTGCTCGACTAGATATTCCGCTACGTCAAAGCCAATGCCACCGGCTCCAATAAGCGCCACTTTATTACCGACTGGTTTATGATCTCGCAGAACATCAATGTAGCTCAGTACTTTTTCGTGCTCAATGCCCGGAATAGCTAATTGTCTTGGCTTGATCCCCGTAGCCATTACAATTTCATCAAAGTCATGTTCGCGCAAACTATCTGCATCAGTTCTGGTATTCAAATGTAACGTTACCCCCGTAACCTCAATCATACGGGCGTAGTAACGCAAGGTCTCATAGAATTCTTCCTTACCTGGGATTTGCTTGGCGTAATTAAACTGGCCACCAATTTCACTGGCTTGCTCAAACAAATGTACTTGATGTCCACGCTGCGCTGCATAGGTAGCAAAGGCTAAACCTGCTGGCCCTGCGCCGATTACGGCGAGTTTTTTTGGGGTGACGACGGTTTTAAAAATTAACTCGGTTTCATAACACGCTTGGGGGTTGACCAAACAACTTGCGCGTTTTTGGGCAAAGGCGTGATCTAAGCATGCTTGATTACAGGCGATACAGGCGATACAGGTGTTGATTTGGTCAGACTCATTGCGCATGGCTTTTGCCACAAATTGTGAGTCTGCCAAAAAAGGCCGCGCCATGGACACCATATCCGCGTGACCATTTGCTAATACTGATTCTGCCACCTCAGGGGTATTGATCCGGTTAGTGGTAATCAGGGGAATTGATACCTCAGCTTTCATTTTTTGCGTGATCCACGTAAAGGCAGCTCTTGGCACTGATGTCACTATGGTGGGTATGCGAGCTTCATGCCAACCGATGCCAGTATTAATCAAGGTTGCACCTGCTTTCTCGATAGCTTTGGCAAGATAAACGACTTCGTCCCATGGTGCTCCGCCTTCCACCAAATCAAGCATCGATAGGCGGTAGATAATGATAAAATTAGTACCGACTTTTTGCCTTGTTTGACGGACTATTTCAATGGCTAAACGTGCGCGGTTTTCTAATCTACCACCCCATTCATCATCTCGATGATTGGTGCGCTCACAGAAAAACTGATTGATCAGGTAACCTTCAGAGCCCATTATCTCGACACCGTCATAGCCTGCCTCTTGGGCATACCCGGCACAGGCCACATAGTCGGCAATGGTCTTTTTAATGCCTCGAATAGAAAGCGCTTTAGGTTTAAAAGGCGCGATAGGCGCTTTTGTTGCAGAAGCCGATACATTAAAGGGATGATAACCATAGCGGCCTGAGTGCAGTATTTGCATACAGATTTTGCCGCCTTCGCGGTGTACCGCTTCGGTTATAATGCGATGCTTTTTAGCGTGGCGGCTAGAGCTCATGCGGCCTGCGAAAGGCGCAACCCAACCTGCAATGTTAGGGCTAATACCACCTGTCACAATTAACCCAACCCCCCCTTTGGCTCGCTCAGCATAGAACGCAGCTAATTTATCAAAGCCACCTTTTTCTTCTTCTAAACCCAAATGCATCGAGCCCATAAGCGTTCTGTTTTTTATGGTGGTAAACCCAAGCTCAAGAGGACTTAATAGATGAGGGAAAGGGGCTGGTGTTGTCATGATGTAAGCCTTATCAATACTTTTTGTTCAGAGTAAGGTGCTAACGAAGCAAGCGCAAGTGAACCATCGGTTATCGGGGTAAGCTATCGCAAAGCATATTGACAGGGTACATATCAATATTGCACATTGAGTTAAGGTTTAAGACATCAATCAATATACCGAAAAACAGGACAGTCAATGAATAAGAAAATAATCGCCGCGTTGCAACTTGGCTCATCTGCACACGGAACCGCCGCGACGTTAGCGCGCATTATAAGTTTTAAACATGCTATTGAAGACAGCAAGTGCGATTTATTGGTGTTACCAGAAGCGCTCTTGGGTGGGTACCCAAAAGGTGCGGATTTTGGCACGCGAGTGGGGTATCGAACTGAGCAGGGACGTGAAGATTACTTGGCTTATTTCCAGCAAGCGATTGAAATCGACGGACCTGAAGTTCAGGCGCTTACTGAGTTAGCAGTAGCGTGTAATACGTCCATCGTAATAGGGGTGATAGAACGCGGGGGGAGTACGCTTTATTGCACTGCATTGTTTATTACCCAAAATGGTGAGGTGAATAAACACAGAAAATTGATGCCGACTGCTAGTGAACGCCTTATATGGGGGATGGGCGATGGCTCAACCATTCCTATTGTAGACACCACCGCAGGGCGAGTAGGCGCGGCTATTTGCTGGGAAAATTATATGCCTTTGTTACGCAGTACTATGTACGCCAAAGGAATGGATATTTGGTGTGCGCCGACAGTAGATGACCGCGATATTTGGCAAGCGAGTATGCGCCATATTGCTTACGAGGGGCGTAATTTTTTAGTCAGTGCGTGCCAATATCAAGGGCCACCGTCACAAAATGGTACGTCAGAAATGGCCCTAGATACGAATTGGCCGGTGGATAAACCTCTTATTCGCGGAGGCAGTGTTATTGTATCGCCAATGGGAGAGGTGTTAGCAGGTCCGCTGTATAATGAAGAAGGATTGATCAGTGCCAAAGTGGATTTGGACGACATAATTAAAGCACGTTATGATTTAGATCCCGCAGGTCATTATTCACGCCCTGATGTCTTCAAATTGACCGTAGATGAACGCGCTAGACCACCTTTTAGCGCGGAGTAAAATATGGGCTAGCGTAGCTATCCGTTATTCACAGCAGGTTATGGCCGCTTGCTGTGAAGAACCATGCAGTTCTTAAGTGGTCAGCATATTAATCCATTCCAAATCGGCACAATATATTATCTCAATTGACTGTCTTTACTTCCACGGCGATTGATAGAAGATTTAACACTGGCGTGCTTCTCTATTTCTGTTTGACAGTTGATGCATAACTGAACGCCTGGCACAGCAATACGCCTACGTTGGGAAATGGGTTCATCACACTCTTCACAGTACTGGGCACTTTCTCCTTTAAGGATCTGACTTTTCGCCCGCGCTACCGCTTCATCAATGCTCGCGTCAATTTGTTCTTGTACAGCACCGTCTTTTGCCCAACCGCCAGCCATATTACCTCCTCGTCAATATTCACTTTAATATTAAATTTTGCATCACGCTTTTGAAGCGACCCCATGAAGAGCAACTGAATATGCAGCAGCTAAGTCGGAGGTACACAAGTTATAAGGGAGCAAGAAAAGTACCGACATTCGAAAAACGCGCTTAGTGACGATGGCGTAAGGGGGTTGGGTTTAACGGCTCAGCGCTAAATAAGGTTTTTTACCTTACGTTTCAGTATCGCTTACAACAGAGATGGAAAAATTTTCATAGTGCGTTAATAGAGAGAAATTTTGGCATAATAATCACATCTTATGGCTAATCAGTGCTCGGTATTCTTTTATCACTATTCTCAGTTTGTTGTCGTTAAAATGTTAAGTCGTTGAAATATAAAATGCCTATTTATACACCCAAAAAGCGTGCGCGCTTTGTGAGCAGTCACAGGTCAAACATGCTCAAAGGCATTGCTTACGGCGTGATTGATTACAGCGAACTTGTCATGTGCACAGGCCGATGTATACGAGACGATAAAGCAGATCATATTGCGCATCACCATAACTGTATAATTAAGGACTTCAACATCAACGGCGGGCAATGATTAATTCTGGCTACCGAGTTCGAACGACATTTAAGTACTGCGATAGGCGATGAACATATGTTACGACAATCATAACAACATACGGATCACCACCCATACGAAGGATGCCGAAAGCAAGGGCTTTACTGCAAGAAGCGTGTATAACGAAGCATATCGTCAGAGCCTTTGAATACATCACCTAACGTGACGCTGCCTATAATGTGAGCTAGGTTGCACGCCTAACCGCTTAAAACTTGTTAATTGTATTTCTGATAGGTACTTTACTAGATTGGGTGTCTGGTTATGTGCCATGTTTAGCCCGATTAAAACAAGCAGGAATGGCTTAAATTGCTTTTTCGGCAATTAAAAATAACCTTCACCATAAATATTGGAAAACTGATTTATGATTACTTTGCACGGTTTTGCGGCTAGCAACTATTACAACCTAGTCAAACATGTACTTATATACAAAGAACTGCCATTTGAAGAAAACCTTCTTTACGGGGGTAGTGCCGAGTTACTCGCAATCAGTCCTGCGGGCAAAGTACCTGTTATCACAACAGACGAAGGCCTTCATATTTCAGAGTCGAGTGTCATTTGTGATTTTATCGAAGAGACTTACCCTGCAATGCCACTGTATCCGGATAATGCTGGGGAACGTGCGGTTGTCCGTCAAATTATGAAAATTGCAGAGCTTTATTTTGAACTTCCAAGCAGGCGATTTATACCTTATGTATTTTCAGGCGCTGAGATTCCTGAATCAGTCAAAGTTGAAGTGCGCCAGGTATTAAACCGTGGCGTGAAGGCTTTAAGTCGTTTGTGTCGGTTTTCACCTTGGATCGTGGGTGAACAATTAACGATGGCTGATATCTACGTTTATCACGTAAACACTATTGTCAGCACTTTTGGCTCGAGCCAACTTGAATGGGATATACTTGCAGCGGTACCTGGAATGAAAGCGTGGAACGACGCCATGAGTCAATCTGTCATTAGTCAAAAAGTAGAGGCCGATCGTCTGGCTAACAAGACCGAATTTATGCAAAAGGTGAAAGCTCAGTTTGAAGCTGCGAATACTAAAAAGAACTCACTATAAAAAGCCATAGAAAATATCAAAATACGCTGTGAAATTTCAGCATAAAAGCTTACGTTAAAATAATAAAAATCGAACTTTTAAGCATGGCGTTATTAACTTTAACAACCAGCAACCCTTGCGTTTGTTAGTTGTAAAACAAACTGACTGGTTTGTCAGTGATACTGCCTTTCACTTTCTACTGCTATCTGAATTTTTATTAAGATATAACACGGGGAAAGTGTGACAAAGCTTTTCAGATGGGAACCTTTAAATCTATGGTGGTCTTTGTAATAGATAATAAAAAACTCGTCATTTGGAATCTATGCATTTTGACCCTATTTTACCCGCTGTTGTGGGCACAACGTTTATTGGCTTATTGCTCTCGTTAATCTTTAGACATTTCAAATTACCTCTGGTGCTGGCCTATATTCTGACCGGGCTTATTGTTGGCCCACAATGTTTAAGCTTAATTAATGATATTGATGTGATAGAAACCATGGGCTCACTCGGGGTCATACTGTTATTATTTTTTATAGGAATGGAGGTTAGCCCTGATAAACTGCGCCGCAGTTGGCGAGTGTCTATTGGTAGTACGGGATTACAGATCATTTTAAGCGTGGCCAGTATGTTTGTTATTGGCAGTTTACTAGACTGGTCAGCGCAACGTATCGTCTTGTTAGGGTTTGTTATGAGTCTCAGCAGCACCGCAGTGGTATTAAAGCTGATGCAAGATAAAAATGAGTTGCACAGCGAACAAGGGCAGCATGTTCTGGGTATCTTATTAGTACAAGACTTAGCTGTTATTCCCATGGTCATAGTTATTGGCATAATGGACGAGTCTGGGGTTCAATCTGATGTTGTTGCTATGCAGGTGGGCGCTGGCATAGGTGTATTGTTACTGGTGCGCTGGCTGCTCAATCAAGAACATATTGAATTTCGTTGGTTAAACAAGCTAAAGGTTAACCATGAACTACAGGTGTTTGGGGCACTATTGTGCTGTTTTGGTTTAGCCCTGTTATCTGGATTTATGCATTTATCGACCGCACTTGGCGCGTTTGTAGGCGGTATGCTGGTGGCTAAAATGAAAGACTCAATATGGATCCGAAGTAGTTTAGAAGCATTTCATGTGGTGTTTATTGCATTGTTTTTTATGTCCATTGGCATGTTACTCAATATGGAATTTATTGTACAAAACAGCACATTGCTGGGGACGTTACTCGTGATGGTGCTGGTGGGTAATACTATTATAGCCACGGTAACACTGCGATTACTGAAATTAAGTTGGTCTAAGAGTCTCTACACCGCGGCCATGCTTGCGCAAGTAGGGGAGTTCAGTTTTATTCTCGCTACACTGGGTCGCCAATCAAAACTGATTACTGATTATGGTTATCATGTAACGGTAGCGGTTATAGCATTAAGTTTGTTCGCCAGCCCTTTTTGGGTGGCATTAGCCCGAAAGATTTTACCTGCAGAGCATGTCTCTAAAGTGCCGTCTGATATTACTGAAGCATAGGTTGCAAAAAAGCCCTAAAATAGGGGTGGCAATTAATTTCGTGCACCACGGGCATACAAACGATAAACTACTTTTAGAAAGCGATTGATGTGATATGTTTTTGATTATTATTCAGGTCGCTTTTTCAGGTATAAAAGCGCTTTTTTGGGCGTTTCCAGTACCAATAATAACAACATCAATAATACCAGCACCAATAATAGAGAACCGTAATAATATGACCTTTAGATTAACCACTTACCTATTGATAGCACTGCTTTTTGCTAGTCATTCGTTGGCGGTTAATGGTATGAGTTGCTTTGCCATGCAAGGCAGCCAAGGCGATATGTTGTCCACACAATTGTCCGGTGGCTCTTACGACACTCACGCTACTGAAGCGCCTTGCATGATGCAAATGGGCGATAATGTGTTATCAACAAATGGTGATGCAAACAATGCTATAGAAAGCGAATGCTGTGGCGATAATTCTGCCGGGTCGTGCCATTGCCCTGTCGCTGCATGTGGTCTGCTAGCATTGATGTCTGCGCAATCTGTGTCCCCAATTTATCTCTCCGATGATAAAATTTTCAGTCGTTTATCGTCTATTCAAAGCCCTTTTCATTCCAAGTCAAAACGCCCTCCAATACACGGTTAAACCAGTCTAGTTGGGTCTTTTTTTAAGACTCAGTTGTTAATGTTTAACCGAAAAAGCTTCGTTCAAGCAAAGCTCTTTTCGTTTCTTACAGCACTATTTTCGTAGCGTTATCTGTTGTTACGAATGAATAGTAAAAATATTTTGTCGAGAGTAAAAATGAAATTGGCTAACGTATTAAGCCGCAAGCAAAGTACTGCACGTTGTATCGCGGGTACTTTGCTGACATGTGGTGTATTGGTGATCAGCATCCAAGCTGGGGCCGTGAATTTACAACAAGCGGTGTTACACGCTCAGCAAAATGACCCCTGGTTAGCAGGCAGTACGCAAAAGGAACAAGCGTTGAAAGCGCAAGGCGTGGCCGCTGATACCCTGCCTAATCCGGAATTTTCACTTGGTTTGCTAAGCGTACCCAGTGACGGTTTCGCCCTTAACCAAGAGCCAATGACACAGTTTAAGGTCGGTATTAAGCAAACGCTAACACGGGGTAACAGCCGAACCATATCCCGTCAGCGCTTTGATGAGTTGGCCGCGCAGCAGCCCTTACTACGTCAAGACCGCTTAGCCCAAGTAAAGCGAAATGTGACGAGTTTATGGATTGACTTATACAGCGCCAAGCACAGTATCGCACTCTCTATGAAGCAGCGGGAGGTGCTCTTACAGCTTATCGATATAGCTCAAACAAACTACGCAGCGGTTTATGCCAGCGGCCCAAAGCGCGGTACACAAAGTGATGTTCTGGAAGCGCAGTTCAGCGTTGCGAAATTAGATGACCGGATTAGCGCTTTACACACATTACAACGCACAGCCCAAGCCAATTTATGTCAGTGGTTAGCCTTAGAGCCGAACAATAACGATGATTATCGTTCGATTGAGGCTCGCACAGCTATTCAAACATGCGAGATAGATGAAGCCGCTGGGTCTGTTTTGCCTGTGTTGACGCCCTTGCCTGAGATACTCAAGGCTGAAAAGCTTAACCGCCATGCCATTACTCAAATTTTAATTGCGCACCCCAGAGTGAAAGCCCTTTACCAAGCGATAGCCGCGAGTAACAGCGGCGTGCGATTAGCGAAAGCGCAATACGACCCGAAGTGGGGCGTGAATGCCAGTTATGCCTATCGACAAGATGATGATTTTAATCGTAGCCGAGCAGATTTCTGGTCTGTTGGGGTCAGTGTTGATTTACCTATTTTTTCGACTACGAAACAAGACAGCCTGTTGGCCGTGTCCCATCATCAAAAAGAGTCACTGCGCACAGATTATCGTCTGTTACTGCGTGAAATGTTGGCTGAAGTTGATAGTTTACATGGCCAATATACTCAGGTGACAAAGCGTATTGAGCGTTACGACAAGGTTATCCTTACTAATATTGCCGAACAAAAAGAGGTCAGTATCGCCAATTTTAGTCACGACTATAGCAGTCTGTCACAGGCCTCAGAGATAGCCGTTATTGAGCTTGATGCTCAACTTGAGCAACTTAAATTGCTAAACCAACAATATAAAATTCAGGCCCAGATTGCGTATTTTTTACCTGTGCAGACATTAACCAATCAAGCGCTTTCTGCTCGCCAATATTTGTCATCAAACACATTAGGTGGTTTACCCCACACCGTGTCTCATCAGGAAAGTCAGCCATGAAAACAATCATTAGTGTCGTCGTCGCTTTTATCTTGGGCGGTATTATTGCCATAGGACTATATGCGCAGTTCGGCAATCATTTTATAACTGACGATAAAGCAAGTAATCATAGCCAGCTTGATGCTGGTGAACAAAATAAGCCTCTTTATTGGGTTGCACCGATGGATCCAAATTTTCGTCAGGACAAACCGGGGAAGTCACCCATGGGCATGGATCTTATTCCCTTTTATGGTGAAAAAAGTGGCGACAGTGATATGGCAGCGCAAGCAGGGGCAATTAAGGTATCACCTGATGTGGTTAATAACTTGGGTGTGCGCACTGCACATGCGCGCATGGCGAAGCTTGAGAACACCATTCATACCGTGGGTTATATTGGTTATAACGAAGATACCATAGTGCATATGCATCCTAGAGTGGAAGGTTGGGTCGACGCGCTTTACGTCAGTACTGCGGGAGAAGCGGTCACCAAGGGGCAAAAAATTTACGGGATTTATTCACCACAATTAGTCAGTGCCCAAGAAGAGTATTTGCTGGCGAAAAAGCGTAACAGTGCCGTGCTGGTTGATGCCGCCCGCCAGCGTTTACGGGCATTGCATATGCCTAAGCAAGCTATGGATCAACTTAATAGCAGCAATAAAGTGCTGCAAAGCGTCACTTTCTATGCGCCTCAATCAGGGGTATTGGAGCAATTGAAAATTCGCCATGGCTATTATGTTAAGCCTGGGGATACGCTGATGTCGATTGCCAGTTTGGATGAAGTGTGGGTTGAAGCTGAGGTATTCCAGCAGCAAGCCGGGTTACTTAAACGTGGGCTGCTTGTGACCATGAATGTGGGTTATTTACCTGAGCAACAATGGCGTGGCCAACTAGATTATATTTATCCGTCGCTTGATAAAACGACCCGTGCTTTAAGAGTGCGCTTGCGTTTCGATAATCCCCACCGTCAATTAAAACCTAATATGTTTGCTGATATTACGATTGAAGGAGAAGCCAGCAATAAGGTGTTACTTGTACCCCGCGAAGCTGTGATCCGAACGGGTCGTCAAGACCGGGTGGTTTTGGCCCTCGGTGATGGGTATTTTAAATCGGTCGAGGTGAAACTAGGTCGAATGGACAGTGACTTCATTGAGATTGCGGATGGTCTCAAAGAAGATGATGACGTCGTTACCTCGGCTCAGTTTTTATTAGATTCGCAAAGCAGTATTTCATCTGATTTTGTGCGCATGGATCACAGCAGTAATTTGACTATGTCGCAGATGAACACCATGACGGTGATGGAAGTGCCAGCGAGGGCAGACACAGAAAATACCCTGCACCAGCAAGCGACGGTCAGCGGCATCATTAACGAAATTAATGCAATTGCAAGAACGGTCAATATTAGCCGTGGGCCAATAGAAAAATGGCAGCGAGGACCTGCCACCATGGACTTTATCTTCAGCGAACAGCTTAGTAGTCAAGAAATTAAGAAGCTTAAAGCAGGTAGTGATATTACTTTTACCTTCGAACTACATGACGGAGAATTCGTTATAACGGCATTGTCACTCGCCGATGAGGCCGCGCTATGATTGTGCATATTATCCGCTGGTCGGTGAACAATCGTCTATTGGTGTTATTGCTCACGGCCATGGTCGTGGGATTAGGGTTATTTAGTATTAAACATACTCCTGTGGACGCCATACCTGATTTATCTGACGTGCAGGTGATCATTAAAACCAGCTACCCCGGGCAAACCCCGCAAGTGGTTGAAGATCAGGTGACGTATCCGCTAACCAGCGCGATGTTATCTGTGCCTGGGGCAACAACGGTTCGTGGCTTTTCATTTTTTGGCGACTCATATGTGTACATCATTTTTGATGACGATACCGACCCTTATTGGGCGCGTTCTCGGGTATTAGAATACTTATCGCAAGTCAGCCCAAACTTGCCTGCACAAGCAAGACCACAATTAGGACCTGACGCTACAGGTGTTGGCTGGGTCTATATGTATGCACTTAAGGATGAAACCGGAGGTCATGATTTAAGTGAGCTGCGCTCATTGCAGGACTGGTTTTTAAAATTTGAATTGCAATCTGTACCCGGTATCTCAGAAGTAGCTACGATAGGCGGTATGGTTAAGCAATATCAGGTGGTGGTTGAGCCAAATAAATTGCGTGCTTACAACATTCCCTTAAGTCTGATTCAAACTGCGATTCAAGCTGGGAATCAAGAGGTTGGGGCATCCGTTATTGAAATGGCAGAGGCCGAATATTTGGTCTCGAGCAATGGGTACATACAGAGCAAAGCCGATTTAGCATTGATCCCTTTAGGCTTTAACGACAATGGAGTGCCGGTGTTGTTGCGCGATGTGGCAAATATTCATCTTGGGCCGCAGATGCGCCGTGGCATCGCTGAGCTAAATGGGGAAGGTGAAGTGGTAGGCGGCATTGCGGTGATGCGTTTTGGTGAAAATGCACAAAAAACCATTGAAGCATTTAAAGAAAAACTTGAGGTTTTAAAACAAGGTTTACCTGACGGGGTTGAAATTGTCGCGGTTTATGACCGCTCTGAACTAATTGAGAGCGCGGTTGATCATTTGTGGTCGAAGTTGCTAGAAGAATTACTGATAGTGGGCGTTGTGTGCGCAGTGTTCTTATTTCATGTGCGCTCATCTTTGGTCGCTATTGTTAGCTTACCGTTGGGCATTTTAATCGCGTTTATCATCATGTATTGGCAGGGTATTAATGCCAATATTATGTCTCTAGGGGGAATAGCAATTGCCATTGGTGCCATGACCGACGGGGCAATTGTGATGATTGAAAATATGCATAAACATATGCAAGATGTTGAATTAACCGAACAGAACCGTTGGGACATCGTCATTAAGTCGGCCTCAGAAGTGGGGCCCGCGCTGTTCTTTAGTTTGCTTATTATTACGGTCAGCTTTTTACCGGTATTTATGCTTGAAGCCCAAGAAGGGCGAATGTTCGCGCCCCTAGCATTTACCAAAACCTATGCCATGGCCGCTTCGGCTGGGCTAGCCATCAGTGTCGTGCCTGTACTGATGGGGTATGCCATTCGCGGTAAGGTGATAAGTGAACATAAGAACCCGCTTAATCGTGCGTTGGTAGCTCTGTATATGCCGGCGTTAAAAACGGTACTGAGCTACCCTAAATCCACGTTATGTGTTGCTTTTATCATTGCGTTGATTGGCTTTTATCCACTCAAGGAAATTGGTAGCGAATTTATGCCGCCACTGGATGAGGGCGATTTAATGTATATGCCAACCACATATGCAGGGATATCAGTCGGTAAAGCTCGGGAAATTTTACAGCAAACTGATAAGCTGATCCGCACTGTGCCAGAGGTTAAAAATGTATTTGGTAAAATAGGTCGAGCGGATACCGCGACCGATCCTGCGCCATTAACGATGATTGAAACCTTTATACAATTTAAGCCAGAAGATGAATGGCGTGTGGGTATGACTAAAACTGATGTGCGTAAAGCATTAGAGCGGGTGGTTAATCTACCAGGCGTAACAAATTCCTGGGTTATGCCCATAAAAACACGCATTGATATGTTGGCAACGGGTATTAAAACCCCTGTGGGTATTAAAGTGGCTGGGGAAGATTTAGCGATCATTCAGCAAATTGGTCAAGACATAGAGCGGCTCCTAACGCCTATGCAGGGCTCGGCTTCAGTTTATGCTGAACGTGCGGTCGGCGGGCGATATATTAAGTTGGATATAGACCGAGAAGCCGCGGCTCGATATGGCCTTAGCGTTGGCGCTATTCAAAACGTGATAACGATGGCCATTGGCGGAGTGGACGTAGGGCAGTCAGTAGAAGGCCTTGCACGCTATCCGATAAACGTGCGTTATCCCCAGGCATACCGCGATTCTCCTGAGCAATTGCAGCGCTTGCCTATCATTACTAAAACGGGTCAACAGTTAACTTTAGGTGAGGTAGCCAGAGTTTATATTGATGATGGGCCAGCGGCGATTAAAAGCGAAAACGCCCGCTTAAATGGCTGGATATTTATTGATATAGACAATATCGATGTGAGCCACTATGTAGAAAAAGGACGAGCGCTGCTGAAAGAAAAACTGGAATTGCCTGCGGGTTATAGTGTGACGTGGGCTGGGCAGTATGAGTATATTGAGCGAGCCAAAGAAAAGCTTAATTACGTCATCCCATTGACCTTAGCCATTATCGTTTTGCTTTTGTATCTTAACTTTAAACGGTTTGCAGAAGTGGCTATTATCCTTGGAACACTGCCTTTAGCGATGATTGGCGGCATATGGCTAGTGTACCTTGCTGGCTTTAATTTATCTGTTGCCGTAGGCGTAGGTTTTATTGCGTTAGCTGGTGTGGCCGTTGAAATTGGCGTGATCATGCTGGTGTATTTGAATCAGGCTTACGCACAACTGTGCCTAGATGAACGAAACGTTGGTGGTCGTATTTCAGTGGAAAAGCTACGCCACAGCGTGATGCGAGGGGCAGGGCTTAGAGTACGGCCCGTTATGATGACTGTTGCCACCGTCATCATCGGCTTACTGCCTGTTATGTATGGCAGTGGAACAGGCGGGGAAGTAATGAGGCGTATTGCTGCGCCTATGGTTGGGGGTATGGCAAGCGCCTTGATACTCAGTTTACTGGTTGTGCCGGTAGTATATTTTTTATGGCGCAAGCGTGGTCTTACCGCGTAGATTTATCTGATAGTAAAAAGCGCCCCAAATTACGCTCAGTGTTTTTTTGGGGCGTTAACAGTTCTTTTGCCGCGTCAGATTATTAGCGTTTTAACACTATACGGTATTTCACGTCACCGACTCGAAGCCTTTCGAGTGCCTCATTAATGTCATCAAAAGAATAGGTTTCGATAACCGGTTTAATATTATGCAGCTTGGCGAATTCAAGCATTTTCGCGATGGTTGCTGGGCTGCCAACAGGCGAACTAGACACGCTTCGCTGCTGCGACATTAACGAAAACACACTGATTTTTAGCGGTTCGGTTATCGCCCCAACAAAATGTAATCGGCCCTTAGGGGCGAGTGTACTAATGTATGCTTCCCAATCAAGGGTGACGGCTACCGTGGATATGATCAGATCAAACTCGCCGGCGGCTTGTTTTATTTCCTCTTTATCACGGGAATTAATTACATGATGGGCACCTAACGATTTTGCTTCTCGTTTTTTTGCTTCACTTGAAGTGAATGCTGTGACCTCACATCCCCATGCATTTAGAAACTGCAAGGCTAGGTGTCCTAAGCCACCAATACCAATTACAGCCACTTTATCTGTGGGTTTGATATCAAATTCGCTTAGTGGATTAAATACCGTGATACCACCACAAAATAGCGGGCCAGCAGAGGCAAGATCAATTCCATCGGGAATAACCACAACAGCATTTTCTTGTGCGCGCACTTTGTCGGCAAAGCCCCCATGATGACCAACTATCGTCGGGCGGGCCTTAGCGCATAAGTTGTGATCTCCCGTGTCGCATAAACGACAGTGATTGCAATAACCCGCATGCCAACCTAAACCTGCAACTTGGCCAATTTTAAGCCCTTTGACTGCGCTACCGACCTGACGGATTGTGCCCACAACTTCGTGTCCGCCGACGACCGGATATTTGCTGATCCCCCATTCGTTATCGATTACGCTCAAATCACTGTGGCAAACGCCGCAATACATAACATCAAGTTCCACTTCGTTTGGCTTAAGTTCGCCAGGATCATATTCGAAGGTTGTGAGCTTGCCGCTCGGTTCATGTGCTGCGTAAGCCTTTATCATGGAGCATTCCTTATCAATGGTTAATTAACAAATCTGATCTAGGTTGAACATTGTGCAGGCAGGCACACTGATCACAATCAAAATTTGTATCATAACCATTGATAGTCAAAAAGCGGACTGGCTTATATCCCGCCCGTAAGTTACTCACTAGCACATGACGTTATGCGAGGGCATTTTGGCCCGGCATCAGTGCATGCTTGGTATATTGGCTTACCTGCGCCAAATAATGATTAATTTCACTGTCTCTTAACCATGAGACCTTAAATGCATTTTCTACCATGGTAACGATGTCTTGAGTACTGAACTGTCCTTCTCGTTGTAACTCAATATAGTTCTCATTCAAGTAGGCTCGAAAATATGCGGGATCATCGGAATTGATGGTGACCAAAATATTTTGCTCTAGCATCTGGCGTACTTCTTTTGATGTTAAGGATTGCACCACAAAGCGATTTGATACAGGACAGACGGTTAATCCGATTTTCTGTTGTTGAATTTTTTTAAGCAGTGCCGGGTCTTGTAACGCATTAACGCCGTGGTCGATTCTGTCCACTTGTATATCATCTAAACATTGTTTGATATTGGTTAGGGTGTCTAATTGATTTACATCACAATGCATGGTGAGTTTTAGATCCAAAGCGCGGGCGCGAGCAAATACCTCAGCAAACTTTGCTGGAGGATTATCCTTTTCATTAGAATCGAGTCCAACGCCCACTAACCACGGTAAATAAGGCATGGCTAGCTTAAGATGTTCCATTGCCGATTCAGCGCTTAACTCTCGAAGAAAGCACATAATTAATTGACTGCGTATACCAAGGGTCTCCTCGGCATCCAGTTGGGCTTTGTGGATGCCAGTGATGATTGTTTCAAAGCTCACCCCACGGCTGGTATGAGCTTGGGGGTCGAAGAATAGCTCCACATAAACGATATTTTCGCTGGCGGCTTTGGTTAAATAATTGAACGTGAGTTGATAAAAGTCTTCTTGCTTGATGAGAACATTCATACCCGCATAATAAATTTTTAGGAAAGATGGTAAATCGTGAAAATCGTAGGCCGCAATTAATTGCTCAGGAGTATCGAATTCTAGGGGAATATTATTTTTTGCTGCCAGGGCAAAACTTAATTCAGGTTCAAGGGTGCCCTCAAGGTGCACGTGAAGTTCTGCTTTTGGCATATTACTGATGAAACTTTGCATATCTAACGGTTGAGTGTGCAATGGATAGTCCTTTTTTTATGTTCGAATATTCACAAACGCAAAGGGCCGCTTTAGGCGTGCCGGATGGTTTATTTACAATCAATACTGGTTTAATAGAGCAAGGTTCGTGCCCACGCTAAGTAAGGAATGAAGGGGCGTTAAAAGGCACTTATGCTTTATGTAGGGGGGGATATGGAGATAGCTGCACCAGTTGAATACGCATTTAGTCTAATTGCACTAAACTGGTGCGATTTTTTAAGAGCGAATGTTAGGCCATTGCTCAAGCCTTGTTTTATCGATTCTGGTCATTATTTGGTAACCATAGATTCAATTTTTGTTGGTCGCTGATAGTTAAATAAAGCGTGTCCAGCTCGGCTTCTTCAATTTTAAGGGTAAGTTGTTTAAGTCGCTGATGACGAAGAACAAACAGATTTACCTGTGCATCCTTGGCGTACTGGCCATAAATATTGAGTAAATTTCCAGTGGTTACTTGCCAGTCATCGAGGCTAATAAGCTGATCGCCCACCTGTAAACCTGCATGGTAGGCAGGGGTATTTTCACTGACTTGGGTAATACTGACGCCAGTCTCTGATGCTTTAAAAGCTGCGCCAAACTGGTTGCTTTGCACTCGATTGGCGGGTTTACCACCCAAATCGTTAGCATCACTGCGTGCGCGGCGCTGCAGGCTTATTCCGAAGTCAGCTAATAAGGGCTGAACAGGTAATTCCTTTGTTGAACAAAGTGCATCTTGCAGAAATTGCTCGAGGGGCAGTTTGAATACGTCGAGTACGATATGGTGAATTATATCGTCAGAAGTGCCTACTCCTAACTTGCCGTGGTGCAGCCATAAATAGCGCATTACGTCATCTAAACTTAAGGTATGTTTACTCTGTATACGGATGTGTAAATCAAGGCACAGCGCTATTACTGCGCCCTTGACGTAATAACTGACAATATTGTTGATGGCGCTGGCGTCTTGTTGGTAAAACTTGGTCCAGGCATCAAAACTCGAATCGGTAACGGTTTGTTTCAACCGCCCAGCGTTTCGCTCTAAGCGTGTGAGTGTTTGTCCTAGCACCTCCAAATAGCTTTCGATGGAGGTAACGTAACTGCGCGCTAAGCTAATGTCATCGTAATAACTGGTGAAGCCTTCGTATATCCACAGTTGGGGTGTGTAAGCTTCATGCGCCAGTGCGCTTGCTTGTAGCACCGCGGGTTTAGTGCGTTTTATATGCCAGGTATGTAAAAATTCATGGCTGCATAAACTTAAAAAAGTTCGGTAGCCATCAGGCATATGGTCCGCTTGCGCAATACTCGGTAAATCATCTCGACTGTACAATAACGCGGTCGACGAAATGTGCTCAAGACCGCCAAAATCTTTGCCTGTCAGCATGGTAATGAATAAATAACGTTCCACCGGAGGCGTGTCAGCGAATAAGGCAAAATGGTGGGCACAAAGTTCGCGCAAATCTTTGGATATACGTTGTACATCACTGCGATGTCCGCCTGCCAGAATGAGTTCGAAATGGCAGGTATGGTCGTGCGTTGTGACTGTTTCATGTGGTTGATGAAGAGGCGTTACTACGTCAAAGGGAACAATATCGTAGTCACCCAATAATATAGGATGATCGATAAGATCATTGTAATCATTCGCCAAGTAATGACCAAAAGCATGATGCTGCGTGTCTTGCGTTAATGGTAACGTGGTTGCTACGCGCCAATTAGCACATGTAGGTTGCTTGGGTTTGATTAACGTTACACCTAACGATTCGTTGCGATGACCTTCAACGGCTAAAAAGGTGCTGGTGCCGTTGAAGAATGCGAAGTCGTCGAATACATAAGCGCTGCGTACCGAGAGGTCAAAGGCATAAATAGTATAATGAACGGTTATCGGACCGTTATTTGGGGGTAAAATCCAGGTTTGCTTGTCATGCTTTTCAATCGCCAACTGTGAGCCATGCTCATCTTCAGCCCTCATTTGCACGATATTTTTCGCAAAGTCGCGGATCATGTAACTGCCGGGTATCCAAGCGGGCAAAGATAATATGTGGCCCTTCGCAGATGGAATACTAATATATAAGGATACCGCTAGGGTATGACCAGCAATGGAATCTATACCAAGGGTGTAATGAATAGCAGGTGAGATTTGGGACATGGAAAAAAACCTTAAATAAAGACGCAGTGTAATTAGGTGAAGTGCTCGGAAATAATCATCTTTACGATAAACCTTTGCGAAAACACTTTATATTCGGGTAAATTTTACGTTAAATGGCTGGATTGCACCTAACTTTGTTGACTACTTTACAGGATATTTAACTCTTGCCACACAACACTGGGTTATCAAGTGATGATTTATTTAAACTGCGCTCAATGCGTCCAGGGATGGTTGTTGACTTGCAGGTTCAGTCACCCACGTTAAAAAGACGGGTTAAAACTGAATTTGTTGGCATAGACGGCAACCGTAATCTGATTTTTCGCTTTCCGGATGATAATAAGTGGGCAGGCCTTGATGGTTCGATTTACATGAATAACACCATGATTGTACGCTGTATTCTTGAAGATGAAACCGGGGTAATTGTGGCTTTCAAGGTTAAGATCACGATTGTTATCACCAAACCGTCTAAGTTGATTTTTGCTGCGTTCCCAGAAAGTATTCAAAGTCACGGTTTGCGTGCTGAGCAGCGAGCGCAAACGCGTATTGCCGCACTTTTAATTGATACCCAAGAGCGAAGCGATATCATACCTTGCTTAGTCCGTGATATTTCGAATCAAGGTTGCATGATCAGTATTGGTCGTGATGCTAAAGGCATTCGCCCTGCTATTGATCAGGAGCTTGAGTTGCTTATTCCAAACTCTCAAGGTGATGACATTAGTTTGTCTGGCCATGTACGTAATAAAAAGGAAGACGATACCCGACATTATTACGGGATCCAGTTTTGTGCCGAAGAAAATGATGTGGCTAAATTATTATCTCAACTCCTAATCAACACTGATAACCCTTAATCGCAGCAAAAGGCCAATAGACGCGGGCTAGCCTTTTAGGTATGCTCAGATTTAAGCCTGTTAATAAAATGTAAATAAGAGCGAGGGTGTTCATGCGCCGAATAGAATTGTTGTTAAATGAATATGGTCATAGTCATACCAACAAACTCAATATATTAATTCATGCGATTGCTGTGCCTGCAATCTATTTTGTGACCCTTGGGTTGCTGTGGTCGATTCCTCGGCCTGAGATAATGCTACATTTTGATGTGACGTGGGCACATATCGCCGTTGTGCCAATGCTATATTATTATTTTCGATTGTCAGGCCCCATAGGCGCCGCTATGACATTGTTAAGTGTAATCGCACTGTATGGCATCATGTTGCTTGAAGGGACAATTTACGAAGTGTGGGAAGTCTGTTTAGCCTTGTTTGTATTTATGTGGATTTTACAATTTATAGGTCACAAAATAGAAGGCAAAAGCCCATCGTTTTTTAAAGATTTGCAGTTTTTATTAGTTGGGCCTGCCTGGTGGTGGGTTCACTGGTTAAAGCGCATGAACATTCCTTATTAGTATAATCCTCCCCGTTTTTTGCCAAGTTTCGCGCTAATATGCGATAAACGGGGAAGGGCATACGCTCAACTGTAAGACCTTGGTTGACCTTTCTCGTATAATCGTTATTTCATTGAATTCTAATGGTATTTTTTGTAATGAAGTGGCAAGCTTTATTTGACACCCGTGAACGTATGTTTTGGACCCTCCATACACTTGGTTGGGGTGGGTTTGCGGTGATCTATTATATTGGCTCATTTTTGCATGATATGCGCAGTGTTTGGCTGTTCGTTATCATTTTAAATGCCTATGCTGGTTGGCTACTGACGATACCTTTGCGTTATATATATGCCCGTGCGATGAAGCTAAGCCCGATGAAAATGCTTATGATCGTGGTGGCGAGTGTTTATATTGTGGCTTTGCTATGGGCGTTGGTCAAAAACGTTAACTACTGGGAGATATACAAAAAAGGCTATCGCCCTGAAGAATGGTATATGTATTTTACCAATACGGTGAATTCATTAATCATGATTGGCTGCTGGACCGGATTATATTTCGGCATTAAAAATTATCAAATGTTGCTTAAGGAAAAACAAAATAGTTTGCGTGCTACAACTATGGCGCATCAAGCCCATATAAAAATGCTGCGTTACCAGTTAAACCCGCACTTTTTGTTTAATACCTTAAACGCTATATCGACGCTTATTTTAATGAAAGAAAATAAAACCGCAGAAGATATGGTCAGTCGGTTAAGTGACTTTTTGCGCTATTCTCTGGACAAAGATCCCATTAAAAAAGTCCCGCTTAGGCAAGAAATAGAAGCGCTTAAGCTCTATTTAGAAATCGAAAAAGTACGTTTTGAAGACCGGTTAACAATTATTTGGGATATTCAACCCAATGCTAACGACGCGTTAGTTCCTAGTTTAATACTTCAACCGCTGATTGAAAATGCCATTAAGTACGCTATTTCTAAATTAGAAGATGGCGGATGCATTGCGGTATCAGCTAAAGTATTCGGCCGAGATATGATGCTTGAGGTGACCGATAACGGCCCTGGGGCAGATTTAGATAACGGCCAAATGTACCGCGCTAATGGTGTCGGTTTACAAAATATTCAGGAACGTTTGGCGTCTTTATACAAAAATGATTTCTCGTTTAGTATTTCTAATAGTCAACCTTCTGGTATAAAAGTATGTATTCGTATTCCATTTGAGACTAAAGAAGCCCTGCATGAAGATTAACACTGTCATAATTGATGATGAACCCTTGGCCCGAAAGGGGCTTGCGATTCGCCTAGCTGAATTTAAAGAGCTAAATGTGGTTGCCCAATGTAAGAATGGTTTGGAGGCTGTCACCTTAATTCCTCAATTGCGACCCGATTTGATTTTCTTGGATATTCAAATGCCGGGTTTAAATGGGTTTCAGGTGATTAATAAGCTAAGGGAATTAAACCAACCTGTCCCTATGGTCATCTTTGTTACGGCATACGACACTTATGCGATTAAAGCCTTTGATGCACACGCGCTTGACTATGTATTAAAGCCTGTTGATGAGCGTCGATTGCGCGTCGCTGTGGACAAAGTGATTAACCATGTAACGTTACACAGCGAGTCTGATCATAAACAAACACTTGCGCAGTTGGTTGCTGATTTTACGGGTGATGATTGCGAAGATATATTACGCCGCTTAGCGATAGGCGAAGAAATCAGCACAACCCAATACGATGATGTATTAGCCATTAAAGACGGAACCGAAGTGACGAGAGTGGAGTTGGCTGAAATACAGTGGATAGATGCCGCTGGAGATTACATGTGCGTGCATGCATTAGAGCAAACTCATATTATGCGTCGCACAATGAAAGAGCTTGAAGAAGAATTAGACCCCAGATTATTTGTACGTATTCACCGTTCAGCCATTGTGAATATTAAGTTTGTGCAGAAACTTGTTAGTCATATCAGTGGCGAGTATCACCTGATCCTGACCAACGGTACCGAGCTAAAAGTAAGCAGAAGCCATCGAGATAATGTCAAAGCTATGATTAATGGCTAACGATGTTTTTTACCAATGCAAATAAAATTAACGATTTACCCTTTTTGGCGCGTGATATTTTAATAGCCAGTTAAAGCCGCTTACTGGGTTTTATGGTGAACGTTAGCGAGATCATAATGAAAAAATACCTACTGCTGTTTTGCGCTCTAAGCTTATTTATCACGGGGTGCAGCTCCAAATTTGCTTATAACAATATTGATTGGTTGATGTATTGGTATATCGATGATTATGTCGAGCTAGATAAAACGCAAAAAAAATTACTTGATGGCCACGTATCCCAGTGGATGAAATGGCATCGCGAAGACGAATTAACCGAATATCAAGCGCAGCTTGAGCAGATTAAGTTACAGATATCTCAGAACAATGTTAGCGCTCAACAATGGGAACAACATTTCAATAATGCAAAACAGCACTGGGTACGTTTTCGCGATCACATTAGTCCTGAATTAGTGCGACTTGCACCAAGTTTAAGTGATGAACAAGTTAATGCCTTGTTTGCTGAGTTGGATAAGGAAAATCAAAAGCGAATCGAAGAGCGACAGGATAGCAACGTTGAAAAACGCTTAAAAAAGAATATTAAAAATACCCAAGAAAACGCTCGGGAATTTATAGGTAAGCTAAGCGTTGAGCAAAAAAATATCATTATGAATTTTGCTGAGGATTTTCAAAGCAGCTTCGATTTATGGATGGCGTACCGCCAGCGCATACAAAGTGCGGCGCATGATATGTTACTTAATGAGCGCAAAGAAGCCCACTTCAAACAAAGTTTTTTGACCTTGCTATCACAGCCAGAGACCTATCAAGATGAAAAACTAGCGCAAATATCGACCCACAATAATCAGGTTTACGCATCTATGCTAGCAGCGTTATCAACGTCGTTAACCCCTAAGCAGCAGCGTAAAGCCATGAAAGAATTGCAAGATATCATCGATGATATTACGGATTTGCAAGAAGACTAAAAGCAAATCCACGCCCTATAGGCATTGCTAGGGTTTATAGACAGTCGTTAATATTCGCTGAGTTGTCGGACAGGGGGTGTTTTAAGTAACCGTTTCGATTTACGGGCACCTATCTTCACCAGTTTAAGGCTATGCTGTTCCCGGTAATAAGGTTGCTAGCGCATTTCTTTATGAACAGGGTAGACCTGCTGGTTTACATTGGACACAAAATGATGCGAAAAGTAGACGTTATCAGGCCGCACTCAATATCGTATAAAATAAAACTAAGTGTATTGAGTACAACGCCTGCTAAACGAGCCGTTTTTAATTGTGCTTAAAAGTCGGTTTCTTCTTGCGGTAACCATGCCCCGGCGTTAACGAGTTCACACATAAGCTGTACCCAAAAATCCTCAAGGGATAAAGAAGTAAGATTATTATTGGTCAAGTCGTATTGCCAGGAAGGGGACGATAACATACCGCAAACAGCGTCGACGTAGTTTACTGGGGCGAAATAGGCTTGGCCTTCAATAAAAAATTCTAATGGTTCGCTGGTATATTCTTTGGCTAAATATATTGGTCGAATACCAGGTTGGCGTTCAAATAGGGCTCCCTGCTCAAATAATTCGGCTATCTCTTTTAGTGAATAATCTGGATTATGCTGTGGGTCGTAGCCTTGATTTAATTGGGTATCGCTAAAGTGACAACTTAACCACCGCTCGAATTGCTCAGAGTCGATTACGTCGTGCAGCATTGCTCTGAAGCTGTTTATTTCTGTTGACGCTAATTCACTCGGGTTTTTTCGGGGCGTTAGGCCTTGGTCTTGATAACGTTTTTTAAATAGTCCTAAGTCAAGACTGTAATCTGCCAAAGAAGACAGTAAATCCTGCTGGGATGGGGCTCTAAAGCCCACTGAGTAATTCATACAATCTTCTAGCGCCACACCGTTATGAGGACAACCTGCGGGAATATAAATCATATCTCCGCACTGCAACACCTCGTCTATCACGGGCTCGAAGTCACTAATTTGGCTTAGATCTGGATGGGGAAGGTAAGGGGTAAATTCGCCTTTTTCCCCTACTTGCCAACGTCGGCTACCTTTGCCTTGAATGATAAACACGTCGTATTGATCAAGATGAGGACCCACACCTGCACCTTCGTTCGAAAAACTAACCATCAAGTCATCTAAACGCCAGTAGGGAATAAAGTCAAACATCCGAATAAGCGTATCAGCTTCACTGATATGCTGGTCTACGCTTTGAACCAACAGGCTCCATTTACCTTGGCATACACTTTCAAAGTCGTCTATAGGGCCGTGTGTAACCTGCCAAGCAGGTGGGTTGAGGGAAACAACGCGTGAATCAATTCTCGGATCTTGTGCTAACCCAGCCAGTTCGTGCTCGTCTAACGGATTGATAAAGTCTGCAAAAGCATGTTTAAAAACACCTGGGCGTTTTTGCCAATAAGATGCGAGAAAAGTGTGGGGATCAAAATTATCAAATATATACATCGTCGATACAGCCCTTTTGCTGAAAATGGTTACTTTTGTTTTTGCATTGGCAAAGCTATTTTGGATGGGATCACAGCTTCTGGCCGATCAACCAATAGGTGCGCGTTTGACCTAATCCCTTTACCGGGATTTCACCCCGAGGACTGAAATGAAATTTATTTTTTGCCATCTCGTAAGTAAATTGACTCACTTGAATGTGCTTGCTAATACTATGACTTTCCATACGTGCGGCAAGGGTAACAGCTTCACCCCATAAATCGTAACAGAATTTAGTTTGGCCAATAACACCAGCAATCACTTCCCCTGAACCAATACCAATCCGTAATCCGGAGTTCAATTGGTACTTTGTTTTGAGCAAATCAAATGCTTCACGGGCAGCCAATGCAAACTCGCAGCACTGAATTGCATGACATCGACTTTCAGCAGGGATCCCAGCGGCCGCCATGTAGCCGTCCCCAATGGTCTTAATTTTTTCTAAACCATGTATTTTGGTGAGTTTGTCGAATTGACTGAATATATCATCTAGCATATCCACCAAAGCTTCCGGTGTCAGTGATTTTGCCAACTGCGTAAAATTTTCTAAATCAAGAAAGCAAATCGAAGCCTGTTCGTAATGATCAGCAATTTTACCCTGATGTTGCTTTAAGCGATGAGCGATAGCAGCTGGCAATATATTTAATAATAATCGTTCTGAACGTTGTTGCGCACTGACCAATTTGTTTTGGGTTCGATTGACATTTCTGCCTACATGAAAGCTAGTTAACGCACAAGATAACGTGAGAAAGACGGCACTAGAAAGACTCGCTATCTGATGATATTCAGATAGGTTTTGAGGATTAATAACTAGAATAAAATAAGCTTCAATGGCCAGAAATACGCCAACATGGCAGTTGAGGCAGATCCACATAGTTGCGCCTTTAGCGCCAAAGATGAATGGGCAAACAAAGATCCCAAGCAGCAAGTAGTAATGTACATTGAGGTTCGCTTGCCATATAAAACTGGACCAAAAAATATAGCTGATAAAAATAAATATTAGCGTAAATTTAGCTAACCGCTGATATTGCGCCCAATTGAATAATGGCACGAGCATTAAGAGAACACAGTGGCAAAGTAACAAGCTGATTTTTGATAAGCCGCCAAAATTCCAATAGTAGATTGCGGTGGGCACTTGCAGCAAAAGCACAAAGATGATCATCAAGCTTAAAATATTGCTTATACGCGTGGGATTAATGTCGTTGGTGGCTGAAGGGGAAATTCCACACCAAATCCATATGTGCAATAAACGAGTGACCATGAGGTCTTCCTGTTGACCGTAGGTTAATTAGTATAGGTCAAAAAATGGATATAAATTTACTCTAACAAAAGACGAGTAAGTAAAAAGATAAAAAGCCTGAGGGACAGTGGTGAATAAAGTGAGATTAGTTATGTCGCATATAACCGTAAAAGGGTGCTTACGGTTATATGCAATACTGATGATTCAGGTATCGTCAGTTAATAGCTTATCGAGTAAATGCTTATAGTTGGTCTACCAAACCTACTGCTTGACCAATGTAATTTGCAGGCGTAAGGGCTTTAAGTTGCTCTTTAGCATTGTCTGGTAAATCGAGACCGTCAATAAATTCAGCCATAATTTGCTGATTTACTTTTTTGCCACGGGTGAGTTCTTTTAATTTTTCATAAGGTTTTTCGATACCATAACGACGCATTACCGTTTGAATTGGTTCTGCGAGCAGCTCCCAGTTATTATTCAATTCATCGAGGAGACTTTGTTCATTCACTTGTAGCTTGCTGATCCCTTTAAGCGCGGCCTGATAAGCAATAATGGCATAACCGACGCCTACGCCTAGGTTGCGCAGAACGGTTGAATCGGTCAAGTCACGTTGCCAACGAGACACCGGCAATTTAGTGGCTAGATGACCGAATAGTGCATTGGCTAAACCTAAATTACCTTCTGAGTTTTCAAAGTCGATTGGATTAACTTTATGCGGCATTGTAGATGAACCAATTTCACCGGCTATCGTTCTTTGCTTGAAGTGACCGAGTGCAATATAGCCCCAAATATCACGATTAAAATCGATCAATATGGTGTTGAAACGCGCCATTGCATCAAAAAGCTCAGCGATATAATCATGAGGTTCAATTTGGGTGGTGAATGGGTTCAATGTTACGCCTAGACTGGATACAAATTCTTGTGCGAATTGAGCCCAATCTAAATCAGGATAGGCAGATAAGTGTGCATTGTAGTTTCCTACCGCCCCGTTTACTTTTCCAAGAACTTCAACATTAGCGATTTGATTACGTTGGCGCTGCAGACGATACATCACATTCGCCATTTCTTTACCCAACGTCGTAGGAGAAGCAGGTTGGCCATGAGTACGAGCCATCATAGGCATACTCTGGTATTCCTTGGCAAGTCGCTTAAGTTCACTGACTAACTTATCACAGTAAGGTAAAACAACGCTTTCACGGGCTTCTAACAGCATTAATGCATGAGACATATTGTTGATGTCTTCAGATGTACAAGCAAAATGAATGAATTCATTGACTGCATTTAGTTCTTCGTTGTCGGCGACTTGCTCTTTTAGAAAGTACTCAACCGCTTTAACATCATGATTAGTGGTGCGTTCAATTTCTTTGATACGACCAGCATGACTTTCGTCGAACGAAGCCACAATGTTATCCAATAGTGCATTCGCTTCAGCGCTAAAAGCAGGGACTTGTTTAATTTGGGCCGTGGCTGATAACTTTTGCAACCAACGAACTTCAACTTGTACCCGATATTTTAGTAAACCGAATTCACTAAAGATGCTTCGTAACTCAGCGGTTTTCTCTGCGTAACGTCCATCGATGGGGGATACGGCGGTTAATGCGGATAACTGCATGGAATGTTTGCTCCTAACGTGATTGGTTGATTTGCGCTAATGCTTGTTCAGCGCATACGAGAGTGCGCTGCCTATTAAATAATATTTGTCGGCGTTTTCCGCCTAGTTGTCGCCACAGTACTGCTGAACGAACGCCGGCTAAAAGTAATGCACGGACTTTATGCTGATTATCACTTTGCTTGAGAAGTTGTGGATCACCCGAAACCTGAATTTTGGCTGTTATTGGGCTCACAATATCACTGTAAATACTGGCAAGATTAGACAACATTTGACTGGCAAATAAATCTAAGTGAAGTTGTTGGCGTTTAGTGTGATTAATTCTGTCACCTAACTCATTCATGCGCTTGCTAGAGCGATTCAATTTACGCTCAATACTTAGCAGATTTGCAATATAACGCGTAATCTCTGTGTCTTTAGGCTTAGTGCTATTGCCAAGTTGTGCATAAAGGGTATCGAAACCGATCTTTAAGTTGCTTAACTGCCCATATACCTGTTCGGTGTTGTCGGACTCTGTGATAACAATACTTTCAATGGTCGCTTTAAACGCCTGCTCGTCGCAGCTTCCGTGTTTAGACACTTGTTTAACCAATGCGGCGGCCTGACACACACCCGCAAGCGCGATGCACTTTTCAAAGTCGACGGTATTCAGGTCTTTTTTAGTAGAATTTTGCATTAACGAATATAGCTCTCTATTATTCCGCCACCTAAACAGACTTCATCAGCGTAAAATACGGCTGACTGCCCTGGCGTGACCGCTTTTTGCGGTTCATCAAATATGACAGTAACGCTACCATCAGCTTTAGGGGTAACTGTACAAGGGATATCATGTTGGCGATAACGGGTTTTTACGCTGCATTTTAGAGCTGATAAAGGGCCTTCTCTATCTACCCAATGCAGCTGATTCGCCACGAGTCCGTTAGAATAGAGGCGAGGGTGATTTGCCCCTTGTCCTACTATCAACACATTACGCTGCATATCTTTATCAACAACGTACCATGGCTCTTCGCCGAATTCCTTTAGTCCGCCAATCATTAAACCTTTTCGCTGACCTAAAGTATGGTACATCAGCCCTTGGTGTTGACCAATCTCTTGACCTTCAGGTGTTTCGATAACACCTGGTTGTGCGGGCAAGTACTGAGATAAGAAATCCGTGAATTTCCGTTCACCGATAAAGCATATACCGGTGCTGTCTTTTTTATCGTGGGTAATTAAACCTTGTTCTTGAGCAATTTCTCGCACGTGAGGTTTTTCAATATCGCCAATGGGGAATAACGTTTGCGCGACGTGTTGCTCACCTAAAGTATATAAGAAGTAGCTTTGATCTTTGTTATCGTCCATGCCACGTAACATCTGCCAATGGCCATTGACTTTACGGCGACGTACGTAATGCCCTGTAGCAATATAATCTGCCTCAAGTTCTTCTGCAGCAAACTCAAGAAATGCTTTAAATTTAATTTCTTTATTGCACATAATATCAGGATTAGGCGTACGCCCAGATTTGTATTCCTTTAAGAAATATTCGAATACGTTATCCCAATATTCAGCAGCGAAATTAATTTGGTGTAATTCAATACCGAGTTTATCTGCTACTGCTTGTGCGTCTCTTAAATCATCTGCGGCTGCGCAATATTCGTCATTATCGTCCTCTTCCCAATTCTTCATAAACAGGCCTTCAACTTGATAGCCTTGTTGCAGCAAAATATAGGCTGAAACGGAAGAATCGACACCACCCGACATACCAACAATGACCTTTTTTTGGTTATTGTTGGCTAACTCGGTGGCACTAAGAGTGTGGGTATAAGGCATGATAAATAACAAAGTCTCAATAAAAATGGTGGCGAATTCTAGCAAATAACAGACATAAGGTCATCCGGATTCTGCACGTAAAATGTCACAATATGTTGAGTGACCCCGGATACTAATTTAATTCTACATAGTGTCCGTTTTGAATACCATCTAAGGTCCAGTTGCCTACTCGATACCGTATCAATCTTAGGGTTGGAAACCCTATATGGGCGGTCATTCGCCTGACTTGCCTATTTTTGCCTTCACTGATGGTGATTGATAACCAACATGTTGGGATTGATTGACGAAAACGAACGGGGGGATTACGCGGCCAAACAACGGGTTCATCTATTAACTCGACCTTAGCCGGACGAGTCACGCCATCTTTTAGTTTTACACCATCACGTAAAGCTTGTAGGTCTTCGTCAGAAGGATTTCCTTCGACTTGAACCCAATAGGTTTTGCTAGTTTTCTTTTTCGGATCCGTCAACTGATTTTGTAACTTGCCATCGTTGGTTAATATCAACAGCCCTTCGCTATCTTTGTCTAAACGACCGGCTGCATATATATTGGCAATTGGAATATAATCTTTCAGAGTTTGACGGCCTGCTTCATCAGTAAATTGAGTGAGGACATTAAATGGCTTGTTAAACAGTACGATTTTTGTACGACCAGATGTGGCTTTTGGCTTTTTATATTGATTAATGTTCATTTCTTGTAACTTATTATGAATAAAATAGCTGAGTTATTTTGCACTCTGCGGCGAATTGTTTATTATCTTCCAGCGAATTTTTCATTGTAACTTTATCCTGATGTCAGGATCGGATGTGTTAATTCCTGATAAATTTACTAAATGACGGGTATTTCGCGGCAGTTTTTGCGCTTATTTATCAGTCTACACTAATCCGGTAGCTCTCTACCGCAACATTTGAGGTATATAATGACAACTCAGAAGTCAAAGATTATCTATACGAAAACCGATGAAGCCCCGTTACTAGCAACTTATTCTTTGCTGCCAATAATAGAGTCATTCGCTTCATCTGCCGACATCGAAATTGAACTTAGTGACATTTCTTTGGCTGCTCGTATCTTGGCCAATTTTGCTGATTATTTGAGTGACGAGCAGAAAGTACCCGACGCCTTAGCTGAACTAGGCGAGCTCACACAAGACCCAGCAACAAATATCATTAAGTTACCTAACGTCAGTGCTTCTAAGCCTCAGTTAAAGGCTGCAATCAAAGAGTTAAACGACAAGGGGTATAAAGTTCCAGCGTATCCTGAAGACCCGTCTACCGACGAAGAAAAAGCAATTGAAGCGCGTTACTCTAAAATATTGGGCAGTGCTGTTAACCCGGTTCTACGTGAAGGCAACTCTGATCGCCGTGCCCCGAAAGCAGTAAAAAGCTACGCACGCAAAAACCCACATTCAATGGGACCTTGGAGCCAAGCATCACAAACTCATGTTGCTCATATGCGTGGTGGTGACTTCTATTCAGGCGAAAAATCAGTCACCGTTGAAAAAGCGGGACACGTACGCATCGAATTTACTGACAAAGATGGCACAGTCAAGATATTAAAGCCACGTGTGGATTTGTTAGCCGGTGAAGTTATTGACGGCATGTTTATGAGTAAGAAAGCCCTTTGTGAATTCTTTGAAGAACAAATTGAAGACGCAAAAAAGACCGGTATCCTTTTCTCACTGCACGTCAAAGCAACCATGATGAAGGTGTCTCACCCCATTGTATTTGGTCACTGTGTTAAAGTTTTCTATAAAAAATTATTTGAAAAATACGCTGATTTATTCGAAGAGCTAGGGGTTGATGCGAATAACGGCTTGGGCAGCGTTTACGACAAAATATCTACTTTGCCTGAATCACAGCGTGCCGAAATTCAATCTGATATTAATGCTTGTTATGCTGATCGTCCTCCGATTGCTATGGTGAACTCTGATAAAGGTATTTCAAACCTACACGTACCAAGCGATGTCATTGTTGATGCGTCGATGCCAGCGATGATTCGTTCTTCTGGGCAAATGTGGGGTCCTGATGGAAAATTGCATGATACTAAAGCGGTTATTCCTGAAAGTACTTATGCAACCATTTATCAAGAAATGATTAACTTCTGTAAAACTCACGGTGCATTCGATCCTACCACCATGGGCTCTGTGTCCAATGTGGGTTTGATGGCGCAAAAAGCGGAAGAATATGGTTCACATGACAAAACGTTTGAAATCGCGGGTGAAGGCGTTGTACGTATTATTGACCAAGATGAAAATGTACTTATTGAGCACAATGTCGAAGATGGCGATATCTGGCGTATGTGTCAGGCAAAAGATGAGCCTATTCGTGATTGGGTAAAACTTGCGGTTAATCGTGCTCGTCAATCAGGAGACCCAGCGATTTTCTGGTTAGATGATGAACGTGCTCATGACGCTCAGCTTATTCTTAAAGTGAACAAGTATCTTAAAGATCACGATACCGACGGTTTACACATCGAAATTATGGCGCCAGTTCGTGCCATTAGATATTCGATGGAGCGTGTAATTCGCGGTTTAGACACTATTTCAGTATCAGGTAACGTATTACGCGATTATCTAACTGATTTATTCCCGATCCTTGAGTTGGGCACCAGTGCTAAAATGTTGTCTATTGTGCCATTAATGGCCGGTGGTGGCTTGTTTGAGACTGGAGCGGGCGGCAGTGCACCTAAACATGTTCAACAATTTGTTGAAGAAGGTCATTTACGTTGGGATTCCCTAGGTGAATTTTTAGCCATCGCGGTATCTATTGAAGATTTAGCCATTAAAAATGAGAACGCGAAAGCAAAAATTTTGGCTAAAACGTTAGATAAAGCGACTGAAAAATTACTGAATGAAGGTAAGTCACCTCAACGTAAAGCGGGCCAACTCGATAACCGCGGCAGCCATTTTTACTTAGCAATGTATTGGGCTGAAGCGTTAGCAAATCAGAGTGATGATGCTGAATTAGCGAGCAAATTTTCGTCATTGTTTGATAAGTTAAGCAAAAATGAAACGAAAATTATGTCTGAAATTGATTCGACTCAAGGCGCGCCAGAAGATATTGGTGGTTATTACTTCCCTGATGAGAAAAAGATTACTAAAGCCATGTGCCCAAGTGATACGTTAAATAACATCCTAAAAGAATTTAAATAATAAATTTTAATTAGGCATAAAAAAGCAGACCCTCGGGTCTGCTTTTTTTATGACCAATCGTTACTGTTCGGGCTCACCGTTGAAATCAATGTTTTCAGCATGTAGTCCTTTCGGTCCTTGCTGTACATCATACTTCACTTCTTGCCCTGCTTTTAAGGAGCGATATCCTTCCATTTGAATGGTTGAGTAATGCGCAAAAATGTCATCACCACCGTCCTCTGGAACAATAAAACCAAACCCTTTCGCATTGTTAAACCATTTTACTTTGCCAACAGCCATACTTCTGCTTCCTTTTAATCCCTTGAACTGACGCATATTTATCCCCACAATGAAGTATGGGGAAGGCGAAAATGTTAAAATAACAATCGTCGCACTAGAAAATGTAGATTTTTTAACCTGTTTTTGTCAAGGATAAATTGATAAATAAGTAAATGTTAATAAAACTGCAAAATTTGCACTAAGGGCACTATTCTTCTTATTATGAGCAAAGACAACACTATTAATATTGAGCGCGAAAAGCAGCTAGATACGGTTAAGCAGAAATTAGCACCGCCACCCATGTATAAAGTTTTGCTGAATAACGATGATTACACGCCGATGGATTTCGTGATTGAAGTATTGGTTAGGTTTTTCAACTTGGACTCAGAAAAAGCCCATCAAATTATGTTGACTGTGCATTATCGTGGTCGAGCCGTTTGTGGTGTATATACCGCCGAGATAGCTGAGACTAAAGTTATGCAAGTCACCCAGTATGCCAAGAAGCATCAGCATCCGTTGATGTGTACTATGGAACAGGTTTAGCGCAGTAAGAGGGTCTAAAAATGTTAAATAAAGAATTAGAACAAACGTTAAATGAAGCGTTTATCTTTGCCAGAGAGCATAGACATGAATTCATGACCGTCGAGCACCTTTTATTAGCCTTGCTCGACAATGGCTCCGCAACCGAAGCGCTTAAAGCCTGTGGCGCGAACGTAGATGTGATTAAAAAGGAATTAACCGACTTCGTTAAAGACACCACGCCTTTATTGCTTGAAGATGCAAATAATGAACGCGAAACTCAACCAACGTTAGGTTTCCAGCGTGTATTGCAGCGAGCGGTCTTCCACGTGCAGTCCTCCGGTAAAGAAGAAGTGACTGGGGCAAATGTATTGGTTGCTATTTTCAGTGAGCAAGAGTCTCAAGCTGTGTACATTTTGAAAAAAGCAGATGTCACACGTCTTGATGTCGTTAATTTTATTTCACACGGTGTATCAAAAAGTGATGACAGTACACCTCACTCTATTGAGCAGGATGAAGAGGGGGCGACCCAAGAAGCTGGCTCTTCTATGCTCGATCAATACACCACTAATTTAAATGAGTTGGCGAAAGCGGGTAAAATAGACCCTCTTATTGGGCGAGATTTTGAGGTTGAACGCAGTATTCAAATATTGTGTCGCCGTCGTAAAAACAACCCATTGCTAGTCGGTGAAGCGGGGGTCGGTAAAACGGCCATTGCAGAAGGTTTAGCATTTCGAATTATTCATAATGACGTGCCTGAGGTTATCGCTAACGCCATAATTTACTCATTGGATATGGGAACTCTTCTCGCGGGGACTAAATACCGTGGTGACTTCGAGAAGCGTCTTAAAGGTATATTGAAAGAGTTGGCTAAGGATCCTGACGCGATATTATTTATTGATGAAATCCATACCATTATTGGTGCGGGTGCGGCGTCGGGTGGGGTGATGGACGCTTCTAATTTGCTAAAACCGAAGTTAAGTAGCGGCGAATTGCGCTGCATGGGCTCAACAACTTATCAGGAATACCAAGGTATTTTTGAGAAAGATCGCGCATTAGCGCGCCGTTTTCAAAAAATCGATGTAATTGAACCGTCAGTATCTGATACCACAAAAATTTTGATGGGATTGAAGTCTCGTTACGAAGAACACCACAGTGTGCGCTTTACCCATAAAGCGCTGCGAGCCGCGGCCGAGCTTTCTGCTAAGTATATCAATGAACGCCATTTACCAGACAAGGCGATAGACGTAATGGATGAAGCGGGTGCCAGTCAACGTTTATTGCCGCCTTCAAAGCGTAAGAAAACGATTGGGGTGACCGACATTGAACACATCATTTCGAAGATTGCACGTATCCCTGAAAAATCTGTGTCGTCTAGCGATAAAGAGTCGTTGAAGAATCTTGATCGAGATTTAAAACTAGTGGTGTTTGGCCAAGATCAAGCTATTGATACATTGACTGATGCCATTCGTTTATCTCGAGCCGGTCTAGGCGCTGAAACGAAACCCATTGGTAGCTTCTTGTTTGCAGGACCCACAGGGGTTGGTAAAACGGAAATAACCCAACAGCTGTCGAAAATTATGGGTGTGGAATTATTACGCTTTGATATGTCTGAATACATGGAGCGTCATGCTGTTAGTCGATTGATAGGCGCGCCCCCAGGTTATGTGGGCTTTGATCAAGGTGGTTTACTAACCGATGCAGTGATTAAAAACCCTCATTCAGTTGTGTTATTGGATGAGATTGAGAAAGCGCATCCAGATGTATTCAATCTTCTGTTGCAAGTGATGGATCACGGCACGCTCACAGATAATAACGGCCGCAAGGTCGACTTCCGCAATGTCGTATTAGTTATGACGACCAATGCTGGGGTGCAAGAAACCATTCGTAAATCGATTGGCTTTAAAGAGCAGGATCATAGTCACGATGCGATGTCGGAAATCAACAAGACGTTTACACCTGAGTTTAGGAATCGCTTGGACGCTATAGTATGGTTTAACCATCTAGAACAAGACGTGATATTGCAGGTTGTCGATAAGTTTATTGTTGAGTTGCAAGTTCAGCTGGATAACAAAGGTGTGTCGTTAGACGTCACAAACGATGCGAGACAGTGGTTGGCTGAACAAGGTTACGATCGCAACATGGGCGCACGGCCGATGGCGCGTGTTATTCAACAGCATGTTAAGAAAGAACTGGCCAGTGAATTGTTGTTCGGTGAGTTAAGCCAGGGCGGCAGTGTGAAGATTTCCCTGAAAAACAAAAAATTGGTGTTTACCTTTAAGGCACTAAAAGAAGCTAAGTCTGAAGCTTAAATAGAAAATAAGGTATTTGGCGCGTAAAATACGTCAAATACTAAATTTTAGATATAGAAAAAGGCCCAGTGTTGTAAAACACTGGGCCTTTTCGTTTGCTTTAGATATTAACGAGCGCGGTAAATAATACGGCCCTTCGATAAATCATATGGCGTCATTTCACATGTTACTTTGTCGCCCGTTAAGATGCGGATATAGTTCTTACGCATCTTTCCTGAAATATGTGCAGTAACAACGTGACCGTTTTCTAATTCGACACGAAACATAGTATTTGGAAGGGTATCCAACACTGTACCTTCCATTTCAATACAATCTTCTTTCGCCATGTAGCTCTGTTACCTCTATAAAATAATAAGTGTCAAAAATGCCGCGCAGATTTTGCCCAATAAAGGCGGTCGTGTAAAGCTTTACCAGTCTTTTTTTGAAATTAACTGCCATTTTTGCTCAATAAAACGCTCATGGGGTAAAAAATTGCGCTTGTAATGCATTTTTTGACAGCTATCTATTTGGTAACCCAAATATAAATGCTGCTTATTCAGACGCTTCGCAATCGCAATTTGTTGCAACACTGCGAACGTACCGAGTGACCGTTGAGCAAGTGACGGCTTAAAAAACGTGTAAACAGCCGATAATGCCTTTTCGAGTGGATCGGTGACGGCTATCCCAACCAATTTACCCTCAAGGTGCAATTCTATGTAGAGGGGAGCCAACCATTCGCCATGGGCAAAACTGGCGTATTGTTCTGGCGTGGCAGGGTACATGCTTCCATCTTGATGACGAGAATTAATGTAATTTTCGTAAAGCGGATAGTAACCAGGCTTGTCTTCTTCGCTGAGTACCACTGTAATGTCGCTGTTACGGGCTAAGATACGTTTTTGGCTTCGAGAAGCTACAAAGTCATTCACCGGAACCCGAATAGCCTGACAAGCGTGACAGGCTTCACAATGAGGTCGATAAATTTGCGCTCCGCTACGGCGAAAGCCTGCGCCCATTAGCATTTCGTAATAGCTGTTATGCCCATTTTGTTCAGCATAGACTAATAAGGTTTCTTGCTCGTTCGGCAGATAACTGCAGGTAAAGCTTTGACTGATACCAAACTTCATTGCGATTTAGTTAATTCCCTAGATTGCCACAGTGAAGTGGGAGTGGGTTGTTGAACCGCAAGCTTAAGTTGACTTAGAAAATCATTTCTAGGAATTTCGATACAACCCAAACTCGCTAAGTGATCATTCTGCAACTGACAATCAATAAATTTGCAGCCACTTTCCCGTAGTAACGTAACTAAATAAAACATAGCAAGCTTAGAAGCATTCGTCGCGTAATGAAACATAGATTCGCCACAAAAAAGATTACCAGGCGTAACACCATATAAGCCGCCGACTAACGTATCGTTATCCCAAACCTCGATAGAGTGGGCGCTTCCATAATGATGTAAATCGATATAGGCATTTATCATATCTTGGGTGATCCAGGTACCTGAAACTTGCCGGCGTACTTCAGCGCAGGCTCGGATAACCTTTTCAAAGTTCAGGTTTACTGTCACTTTATAGGATGTTTTGCGAATAAATTTGGCTAGGCTTTTTGATACTATAAAATTGTCTAATGGCAGGATACCTCTTGGATCGGGCGACCACCATAATATGGGTTCATTGGTACTAAACCAGGGAAATATACCGTGTTGGTAGGCATGTAATAATCGGGCTATCGACAAATCCCCTCCAAAAGCAAGTAAACCAGGGGGATCATTTAAGGCGTTTACTGGCGATGGAAAGTCCAGGGATTTATCTAATTGAAAGAGTTCAATCATACAGGCTCAGTGGATATAAAATGAAAAAGGCCTCAAAGGAGGCCCAAAGAAAGCGTTTTTAAAGTGCGTCTAAATATTTTTCAGCATCGAGGGCGGCCATACAGCCTGTTCCTGCTGAAGTGATCGCTTGGCGATAAACATGATCACTCACATCACCCGCAGCAAATACCCCTTCAACACTTGTTTGGGTGGCATTACCGGCCGTACCGCTATTGACTTTAATATAGCCATCTTTCATTTCGAGTTGACCTTCGAAAATAGCCGTATTGGGCTGATGACCGATCGCTACGAAAAGCCCCATAACGTCTAATTCTTGGGTTTCTTCAGAGGTGGTCGATTTTATCCGTACGCCTGTTACGCCCATCTGGTCGCCAAGGACTTCATCTAGCGTACTATTTAAATGCAATGTAACATTACCGTTTTCGGCTTTGTCTAATAGACGCTGAGCTAGAATTTTTTCACTTCTGAATGTTTCACGTCTGTGAATAACATGCACTTCCGAGGCGATATTTGAAAGATAAAGCGCTTCTTCAACAGCAGTGTTGCCGCCACCAATAACAGCGACTTTTTGATTGCGATAGAAGAATCCGTCACATGTCGCACAGGCTGATACACCTTTACCCATAAATGCGGTTTCTGATTCCATGCCTAAATACTTAGCCGATGCTCCAGTACAGATAATTAAAGCATCACAGGTATAAGTCGCTTGGTCACCAACTAAGGTAAATGGACGTTTGGAAAAGTCCGTTTTACTAATGTGATCAAAAATAATTTCAGTATCAAATTTTTCAGCATGCTGTTGCATGCGAACCATCAGATCAGGACCCGTTAAACCTTCGGCGTCGCCCGGCCAGTTTTCGACTTCAGTTGTGGTCGTAAGCTGTCCACCTTGCTGAATGCCGGTAAGCAGTACTGGGTTTAAGTTTGCTCGAGCTGCATAAACTGCTGCTGAATAACCCGCAGGGCCTGAGCCTAGAATAAGTAATTTTACGTGCCTTGATTCAGACATTAATGTCTCCAAAATGAATTTGTGGGCGATTTTATGCAATAGCGCCAATTAGGTAAAGAGGTTCCCCCCTCATTACCTCTATAAATGCGTCTAGACAGCAAACTTTCAATCTTTTTAAGATAAAAAAATTGCTATATCTAAGATTGCTATCGTATTTGGCGTGAACTAATGCCATTGGCTACTTTCTAAAAGAACAACTTTTAGCTAACATCGTTACCATGCCCTAAGGGGCGATCCGACAAAAGTAGGTTACTCATGGCACAATCCGTTTTTACCTTGTTCAAAGATGGTCAGCAATACATGCAAACTTGGCCACTAAAGAAAGAACTGTACCCAATGTTCCCAGAGTGCAGAGTGATTGCTGCGACAAAGTTAGCCATCAAAACCATGCCACCATTAGCGGTATTGACGGTTGCTATGGCCTATTCAGTGACAGGTTTAGAAACACTGCCGAACGCTGTGGCGATGGCTATTTTCTTTCTGTCTATTCCTGTTCAAGGATTATTATGGCTTGGGCACCGCGCTAATCAATGGCTACCCCCGTCTACCTTGATTTGGTACCGTGACATTCATCATAAGATGCAACAACAGGGATGTAGTGTGGCACAAGTTAAATCCCGTCCGAAATATAAAGAATTAGCTGATTTACTTAAAACCGCGTTTGATGAATTGGATAAGGCATTTACACAACGTTGGTTCTGACCTTACGCCTTAAAGCGGCTGTAAAATTTCACTGCATTGGCGACAAATATATCGTTGTTGTTGCCTTTGGACTTTATTGTGGCGGCGAATACTCAGTTCGATTTGGCCACATTCGCAAACATACGGAAATGTTTTACCACTTACTTTAGTGACATCCATTTTATGGTAGGTGTGCCCCGTTAATCGAAACAATTGACTCATCAGACTACGCCATTCTTTGCCATGGGGCCTAACGCGACCGAACAGGGTATAAGTCAATAGATGACATACTTCATGAGGTACGACTTCAGACATAAATGTCGCGTAATTATCCACCAATAAAACGGGATTAAATTTAAGCGTATTGTTTTGTAAGCGGGCGCATCCTGCGATCTTTCCACGTTGATCAAAGCTAATAGTTGGTTGTGCAAGATTGATTGCTAACCGATTGTTAGCATGTGTTACGCAGGTATTAACGCGCGCAATAATATTCAATTGCATGTCTTCAAGTGTTGTTGGCGAGGGGGGAGGAAAAGTCATTGTTAGATACTGCTACGTCAATTTAACCGGATCCACCGTGCCTAACGCAATTGCGTTAGGCACGGTGTAAATATTACTAACGTTAAATATCGCAGGTTAGGCAGAAAGCGTAAACACCGCGTGGATCATTTAATTTGACCACATTGTCAAAATCAGCGGTTACTTTGCTTATTAGACTCATGAGTTTGCCGTCACTTTGCGCGAATTGAGTTTTTGCTAACACAGCTGATGCATTTGCGAATAGTTCGTTCCAAAACAACTCACTACTGTTTAACGTTCTTTCGACATAGGTAACATCGTATTCCGTCAGATTCGCGCGCTGTGCGGCTGCAGAGATAGCGTCATCAATATAACCAAGATGATCAACTAAGTTTAATTCTAACGCGGTTTCGCCTATCCAAACACGCCCTTGGGCGATGCTATCAACGTCTGCTTTACTCATATGGCGTTCGTTTGCCACTAAGCTGATAAATTGATCGTAACCATGTTCAATACCACGCTGCAACACTTGACCCATCTTAGGATCAATACCACGTGTAATCCCCATACCAGCGAAGTCTGTGGTACCCACTCCATCTGTATGAACGCCTAAATAGTCTAGAGTGTTCTCAAAGCTGACGAACATACCAAAAATGCCAATTGAACCTGTGATAGTACTGGGGGCTGCCCAAATTTCATCAGCGCTGGCGGATATCCAATATCCTCCGGACGCAGCGTAGGTACTCATTAGAGCAACAACGGGTTTACCGGCCGCTTTAAGATTTTCTACTTCTTGACGAATGATCTCTGATGCAAATGCACTACCACCGGGCGAATCTACATACAACACAACAGATTTAATGCTGTCGTCAAGTCGTGCTTTTCGAAGTAATTCAGCGGTGCTGTCGCCACCCACTGTACCTGGCTTTTGTTCACCATTTAAAATGGTGCCTTTGGCCACAACGATACCGACTTTATCCATATTAGAACTCAGGTGTGGCAAGGGTGGATTTACAATGCGCAGATAATTTTTAAAGGCAATATGTTTGTAGCCACGTTTTGAGTCATCTTCTCCCACAAGCGAAACAAGCTCTTGTAACACTTGCTCGCGGGTCTTTAAGCCATCTACCCAACCGTTATCAACTGCGTACTGAGCAAAATTACCATTAGCGTTTTCAAATTTGACCATAAAGTCTTCGACTTTTTCATCGAAATTGTTGGGCGACATTCCTCTAGCTTTAGCAACACCGTCTTTATACTGTGACCACATCGCATTTAACCACGCTTTATTGGCTTCTTTTGCGGGTTGTGACATATCATCGCGTAGTATAGGTTCTACCGCTGATTTATACGTGCCGACTTTGAATACGTGTGTCGTGGCTTTTATTTTTTCTAAGGCAGATTTGTAATACATACCGAATCGGCCGTAACCTTCAAATAGCATCCAGCCCATAGGATTCATATACACATGGTCAGCATGACTGGCTATGTAATATTGTTCTTGGGTGTAATAGTCGCCAATGGCGTAAACAGGTTTGTTGCTAAGTTTGAAGTCATCTACTGCTTGAGCAATCTGCTCGAGTTTATCTAAGCCTGCGCCATTAAGTTCCTGCAAATCGAGTACTAGGGTTTTGATGCGCTGATCTTGTTTAGCGTTATCTATTGTCAATAATATATCTTGTAACAATACTTCGGGTTTTTCATTTGCTTGACCCATCGCTTGCTGCATAAATTCTTCGAAGGGATCAATTGCATTTTTTTGGATAACAATATCACCCTTTAAATTCAGGACTAGAGCAGAATCTTGCTGCACGCCTATTTGGCCATTATCTCTAAAGAACAAAGAGATAATTCCAATGAATATAATTAAAAAGATAATGTTAAAGAATAGCTTACGGCTAAAATTGAGTACTGACCAAATTCCGCTAAAGAATGATTTGGTCCAACTTTTATCGGTAGACATATTTATATTGGTTCACTTACTTAAAAACGATGCTGCATCCTAACCAAAATATGACTATGTTAGAATCCACAAGTGTAAATTAATGTAACTTATGCTGCATTTTTCCGCGTAAAATCAAACGATAGCTGCATTTTAGTGAAATTCACTATTTCATAGACAGTACACCTCACATAAGCACTATTGTTGGTTAAATTATGCATCGAGGTTAACTAATCTAGGGAATGATTGTGCTAATTCAGCCACTAATTGCGAACTATATGCTGAGGCGGAAGCTGATTAATTGTTCGCGAACAAGATAAAAAAGGAAAAGTATGTCAATTCATCACAAAATTAACTATATCGAAATCCCATCAAAGAATTTAACGACAACGAAAGAATTTTTTGGCCAAGTATTTGGCTGGCAGTTTATCGACTATGGGCCTGAATATGTGGCAATAACCGATTCTGGTATTGACGGTGGATTTTTTTATTCACAACAGGTGGTCTCACAAAACAAGGGAAGTGTCTTAGTGGTTATATACAGTGATAACTTAACCGCTACGCAAGCAAAAATTGAAAGCCACAACGGTAAAATTGTGCAAACTATTTTCGCGTTTCCTGGCGGTCGACGTTTTCACTTCACAGATCCCAACGGCAACGAATATGCAGTATGGAATGATAAGTAGTTATTTTAACTACTTATCATTTGTCTAAGGCTGGAAGCCAGAATCTGGTAATAGATCTTTGCCTGACGCTGCATCGCGTGCAAGCACATCACAACGCTCGTTCATAGGGTGGCCAGAGTGACCTTTGACCCAGTGCCAATCTACCTGGTGCAGCTTAACTTGTTCATCGAGGCGCTTCCAAAGATCAACGTTTTTAACCGGTTTTTTGTCAGATGTACGCCAGCCATTTTTACGCCAGTTTTTAATCCATTGGTTGATGCCGTTTTTTACGTATTGACTATCTGTCGTCAAATCAACTTTGCAGGTTTCAGTTAAGCTAGCAAGTGCTTCTATAGTAGCGAGCAGCTCCATACGGTTATTAGTCGTATGAACAAATCCTTGGCTTAACTCTTTGCTATGTTGACCAAATACTAATACAGCGCCATAGCCACCAGGCCCAGGATTACCTAAACAAGAACCATCAGTATAAATTTCTAAGTGTTTCATTTCATTTATCAATCATTTAAAATTTTTCGCAGTATAATGTAATAGCAACTTAACGCCACCCTGAAACAAATTGAGAGCTCATGAGACAAATAGTACTTGATACAGAAACCACCGGTATCGACCCAAGACAAGGCCACAGGATTATTGAAATAGGGTGTGTGGAATTACTTAATCGCCGTTTGACGGGAAATACCTTCCATGTGTACGTTAATCCTCAGCGTTTAATAGAACAAGAAGCGATAGAGATACATGGGATCACCAACGAATATTTGTTGGATAAACCTGTATTTGCTGATATTTCCGCGGATTTCGTCAAGTTCATCACCGGCGCTCAGTTGGTTATTCATAATGCGCCGTTCGATGTGGGATTCATGGATCACGAGTTTGCGCGGTTAGCGTCCATGCAGGGTAAAAAAACCGCTGATATGTGTACGGTATTAGATACCCTGAGCATGGCCCGACAGATACATCCAGGTCAAAAAAATAATCTTGATGCTCTGTGCAAACGGTATGGGATAGATAACTCACATCGAGAAAAACACGGCGCCTTATTAGATTCTGAAATACTTGCCGATGTCTATTTGATGATGACCGGTGGGCAGACTGATCTTAACTTGTCCGGTAAATCTAATTCTGATGGCGGAGGGCAAGTAGAACGTATTCGCAGACTTGATCCAAATGCGAATCAGTTAAAGGTTTTGCGCGCTACAGCCGATGAATTAGCTGAGCACGAAAAGCGCTTGGACCTCGTCAACAAAGAAGGCGGTTCCTGTTTATGGCGTGAATAAACGCCAACCTATTAACTATTTGAGACGCTATGATAAAACCTCTGTTATTTAGTGCGCTATTATTCTCTGTTATTGCCAGCGCACAAACACCTCCAACAGAACAAGATGCGCAACCGCCTCTTGAATCACTTGGCACCGCGTTTCAAAATAGTATCGAGTTGTTGCAAAATCGTTTTCGAATAGACTACGAAGTTGATGAGATAACCATGGTCTTTTTCCATGATTATGGCAGCGTTCCGGTAGTGTTGGTGCGGCCAGACGGTAGTAAAATCTATCAATCTCAAGCCGATGGTGAAGACGTTTTTTGGTTTGATACTGCTACATACGATATGGTCAGTATTAAAAAGCCCATGCCCGGACCTTGGCAAGCCATAGGCAATATCACACCCAATAGTCGTGTAATGGTTATCAGTGATTTAATGCTACACGCAGAACCCTTACCAAGCGTCATATTTTCTGGCGAAATTATTAAACAGACGGCTTACTTGACCAATGGCGGCGAGCCAATAAATTACGCTGAATTTAGGGATGTCGTCACCTTAAATATGCAATTCTCCAGTACCAACAATCCAGATTTTAATAACTTTGGCGCTGACACTGAAACCATAGCGACTTTTGAAGACAATGGTCAAGGGATGGATGAGACGCCCTTAGATGGAACGTTCACTGGGCAGTTTAACTTGTCTGTTGCTGCTGGCGAATGGATCCCAACCTTCAGGGTGAGTACGCCGATGTTTTCACGAGAGCAAGTTGATGCCCCCGTGATGCTCTATCCTAATCCAATCCATATCTCGGTGGAAAAAACTACAGGCGTTGGGGGATACCATAAATTACTGATTGATGCTGACCGTGAGCACATGGATATATCCTCGCTGTTAATTGACGGTAAAGTTCAATTCCCCAATGGTGATATACAAAATTTTTCGATTACCGATATGTCTGCGGATGTGCGTGAATATTCAATCGTAAATTATGAATTTGGCGTGTATAGAATAAAGATTACTGCTTTTGGCAATACACTCGATGGACGTGAGGTAATACTGGATGTACCTGAATTTAGTTTTTTAACTGAAGAGCCCGTTGTCGTTGCTGCGATTGATGAAAACGCTTTAGCGTTACAGCCAGGCCAAGTATTAAATGAAGATGGCACGGTATCAGCACCTATTATCGAGCCTAATGTTGAACCGGAAATGGCAACGTCGACTTTAGTGTCACTGATTATTGGTATTAATCTATTCTTGCTCATTGTGGGTGGGGCACTGATATGGTTTGTGACCAAAGAGAAACCGGCCACGGTTGATGAAATATTAAATGATAAGCCCACGACTGATAATGATGAAAAAGCTAAGCTAAGTTTTATCGCGCGCCTTAAATTACGTTTTTCACGCAATAAAACCGACGATGATGATGACTCTGCTAAAGAAAGCAAAGATAAAAAAGCCAAAGAGAAATCAGATAAGCCTGCCAGTAAAGGCTAATGTTGTGCGCATTTTGGTCAAATTGCTCAATGGATAGGCAAACAAACATAAATATTGAAATTAACCGATAAAATTCAGAAAAAGCAGTTGACTCAATGTAGGGTTAACCGTATTATCTGCGCCGCGGTTGAGGGGAAGGTCTTAGATTAACTTCTTAACCCGTTGAAAGTATTAAAGAAACTGGAGCGGTAGTTCAGTTGGTTAGAATACCGGCCTGTCACGCCGGGGGTCGCGAGTTCGAGTCTCGTCCGTTCCGCCAATTTCTTTTAGTACTTTCGGTTTTGAAACAGCGGAGCGGTAGTTCAGTTGGTTAGAATACCGGCCTGTCACGCCGGGGGTCGCGAGTTCGAGTCTCGTCCGTTCCGCCAATTTCAAAACAAAAAATTTATATGGGGAGCGGTAGTTCAGTTGGTTAGAATACCGGCCTGTCACGCCGGGGGTCGCGAGTTCGAGTCTCGTCCGTTCCGCCATTAAATTTTTCTTATAGTGATATTCTAATATACTTGTGTCAGTTCTTGGCAAAAATTTGCAACAAAATCCTCTTTATATCTTGTCGTTCCATCATTAAAATTCATGTCATTAATATATGCTTCAGGTAAACTGCTTGCTCTAAATTTTGCCGTGCTGTGATGCATAATCACATCGCGTAATATTGGTGAGTTAACTTGATTTTATTATTGTTTTATATTGCCTTAGCTCTGGGTGTGTCGTTTGTATGTTCCATTGCTGAAGCGGTTATCTTAAGCGTTTCTTCTGCTTATATTTCTGTTCTGGAAAAGCAAAATCATAAAAGTGGTTTTCTATTGCGCAAGCAAGTGCAAAATATTAATAATCCGCTAGCCGCTATTCTTACTTTAAACACCGTTGCCCATACGATGGGCGCCGCTGGAGCAGGAGCCCAAGCCGTTGCTGTATTTGGTGAAGTTTATATGGGCGTTATCTCTGGTATTTTGACATTATTTATTTTGGTCTTCTCAGAAATTATTCCCAAAACATTAGGTGCCACGTTTTGGCGTAAATTAGCTCCGCCGACCGCTTATTTTCTAAAATACCTTATTTTAGTGCTTTATCCTTTTGTGATCTTGGCAAACAAGTTAACGGCTGGCTTTAGTGACGACTCACCTTTAAAAGGGTTAAGTAAAGCCGAGTTGTCTGTATTGACGGATGAATCTTACAAAGAGGGGCAAATTGCTAAGCAGGAAGCCAATATTCTGCAAAACCTGTTGTCATTGGATGTGTTAAAAATAAAAAATGCTATGACGCACCGAACGGTAATATTTTCGGTGCCTCAGGATATGACGGTTGAAGCTTTTTATCATAAGCACGGCACCATTGAGTTTTCGCGTATTCCTATTTACGAGCAATCAGAGCCAGAAAAAATAACCGGTTATGTATTAAAGAAAGATATTCTGCTAGCCATGATCCGCAATAATGAAAAAAACCCATTAAGTGTGTATCGCAAAGATATGGTGACTCTGTTGAGCAGTATGCCTCTTTCTGCAGCATTACATCCTCTGCATACAAAGCGCGCCAATATGTTACTTGTGGTGGACGAGTATGGTGGGTTAGAAGGTATTTTGACTGACGAAGATCTTACCGAAGCCTTGCTTGGGGTAGAGATAGTAGATGAAAATGATAAAAATGTGAGTATGAAAAAACTTGCCCGGTTGATGTGGAAACGCCGAGAACGAGAAGCTCTTAGAAAATCAACGCAAAAAAAGACCTAACGCTACACTAGCAATCCGAATTAAGGGACAAATAGCAATATGCATGAACTGTTGAACTGTGTTCATTTATCCAAGCAATATGACGATGGTAAAAATAGCGTACACATTCTTAGTGACGTTAATTTAACAGTCAATACATCGGAACAAATAGCCATTGTAGGCACGTCAGGTTCAGGTAAGAGCACCTTATTACATTTACTAGGCGCCCTTGATCAGCCAACGTCAGGTTATGTGTTGTTTGAACAGCAAGATATATTTGCCTTTTCCAGTGCCCAACAGGCCAAATTTCGTAATCAATCCTTAGGGTTTGTCTATCAGGCTCACCATTTACTACCGGAATTTAGTGCCCTTGAAAATGTTGCTATGCCGCGCTTAATCGCCAATGAAAAACGTGAACTAGCTTTGCATCACGCAGAAATAATGCTTAAAAAAGTTGGCCTTGAGCATCGACTATCTCACCGCCCCAGTATGTTATCTGGCGGCGAGCGGCAGCGCGTAGCAATCGCTCGGGCATTGGTCAATAAACCGAAACTGGTGTTAGCTGATGAACCCACTGGTAATCTCGATGCAAAAACAGGTGAGGGCATTTATCAGTTACTCAATGAACTACGCGAGCTCAGTCAAACGAGCTTTATTGTGGTGACACATGATATTCAGTTAGCGAGTCGTCTTGACCGCTCTCTTAGTCTGGTTAATGGCCAATTAAGTCCACAACATGATTAATAAAGAGTCGATTAGATGAAGTTAATTTTTCAACTCGCCTGGCGTTTTCGCAGCAGTAAGCAGCAAAATGGCTACATTTCCTTTATTTCAGCGTCATCTACGGTGGGCATCGCATTAGGTTGTTTCGTGCTAATATTGCTGCTATCTGTTATGAATGGCTTCGAAAAAGAGTTAAAAGACCGTTTACTTTCGATTATTCCCCATGGTGAATTATACGCTGTTAGCAGTGCTGGCATTTCAGACTGGCAAAACGAAATAAAATCGTTGCAGGTCGATCCTCGAATCGAATCCATTCAGCCTTACACTAAAGCTACCGGCATGTTGCAAAAAGGCAAAAAGATGAAGGCCATCGAATTGGTCGGTATTGATACAAAATATGCCGAGCATGACGGTATGTTAAGTAGCGTACCAACCGCACAATGGCAAGCGTTTAGCCATGATGAACAAGGCGTTATGTTAGGCGCGGGTGCGATGCGAAAACTTGGTATTGAGCTAGGAGATAAAGTCAAACTACTATTGCCTCAATTAAGTAACGATTTATCTATTCGTGCACCTAAAACACTTTGGTTAAATGTAGTTGCAGTGGTGAATATTGGCGGTGAACTCGATAATCACATTGGCTATATGCACTTGCCGCTTGCTTCACAAACACTAGGCGTGACAAACGGTGTGCAAGGTCTGCGATTTCGCTACCACGACCCATTTCTGGCGCCGATGATCACACGAGAAATAGGTTATGGATTTGCGCAAGAAGTGTATATGTCTGATTGGACGCGTACCCAAGGTCATTTATACCAAGACATACAATTGGTAAGGGTTGTGGTGTATATCACCCTTATATTGGTGATAGGTGTTGCCTGTTTTAATATTGTGTCGACGTTAGTGATGGCGGTAAATGAAAAACAGTCGGAAATTGCGATGTTAAAAACCATGGGCGCTACTGAGCGAACTATCATTCTAATATTTATGCTGCAAGGCCTTATTAATGGCGTTATTGGTACTCTGATTGGCGTTATTTGTGGTGTGTTGATGGCGTTAAACCTAACTACTGTCGCCAGAGGATTTGAGCATTTGACCGGGGTGCAGTTTTTATCTGGTGATATCTACTTTATCGACTTTTTACCCTCAGCACTGAAATGGCATGAGGTATACATTACCGCTTTGATCGCGTTAACACTGACGTTGCTTGCCACAGTGTATCCCGCCCGAAAAGCAGCCAACGTTAATCCAGCCACGGTATTAGGTCATTAATGGTCGCTCTAAGGCTTATAACAGACAGATTAATGCATATAGGCAGCTTGGCAGCTTAAGACATTTATTAAATGGATTCATGCCACGTAGGCACTGATTATTTCAGGATGGGACAGCAGATATAAAAAAGGCAGTGCGCTAGCGCACTGCCTTTTTGTTTTCCATTTTCTTAGCTAGATTAATTTGGCTTAGGCGGAGCATGTAATGTTTCTTCTTCTACGCCTGCATCAGGGTCATTGTAGCGGTCAATATCAAACTCACCTTCGCTTTTCGCTACAATACAAGCCACCATACAGTCTCCTGTCACGTTAACTGCGGTGCGTGTCATATCAAGCAAACGGTCAACTCCGATAATAAGGGCAATACCTTCTACCGGTAAATTAACTTGTTGCAACACCATGGCTAACATTATCAAGCCCACACCGGGTACACCAGCAGTTCCAACTGACGCTAATGTCGCAGTAAGTATGACCATCATGTAATCACCCAGCGACAAGTCAATGCCGTAAACTTGCGCAATAAAAACAGTCGCAACACCCTGCATAATCGCAGTGCCATCCATGTTGATTGTGGCCCCTAACGGGATCGTAAATGAGGCTACCGACGATTTAACACCAAGTTTATTGGTTGCTGTTTCAAGGGTCACTGGTAGCGTTGCACTGCTGCTTGATGTACTAAAGGCAAAAATAGCGGCGTCGCGCATTTTTCGAAGTAAAATGACCGGACTCAAACCACTGAATAACTTCAGAATGATCGGGTATGATACAAACGCGTGGATAACCAATACAAACATCACCAGCAAGAAGTATTTCAGTAGGCCTGCAATGGTATCAAAGCCGATAGTGGCAAAGAGTTTCGCCATCAGTACAAAAACGCCATAAGGGGCTAAGTTCATCAAAATAGTCACGAGTTTCATGACGACTTCGCTTAAATCTTCGAACATCGCGGTTAAACGTTTACCAGCTGCACCTGCCATCGACATTGCCACACCGAAAAGCACCGAAAATACAATGATCTGCAACATATTGCCTTGAGCCATGGCATTGACCGGATTAGACGGCATCATATTGATAATCACTTGACCTAAACTAGGCGCTTCCTTGGCTTGATAAGCCGCATCGGTTGTCATGCTAATTGAATCACCAGGTGAGACCAGTAACGCAAAGCCTACCGCTAAAGAGATAGCTACTGCGGTAGTACCTATGTATAGCAATATTGACTTACCGCCCAAGCGTCCAAGTTTACTTGGGTCAGACAAGCTAGCAGTTCCACAGACCAAAGAAACAAAGACCAGTGGCACAACTAGCATTTTTAGACTCGCGATGAATATTTGCCCAACGACGTTAAATATACCATCGACTAAAAGTCCATACGTAGAAACCTCAAACCCAAATACACTAAACGAAAAATCTCCGCTATCATCAAACAGTTGCTGGAGAAGGCTACCTATTACTATGCCAGCTAGCATGCCGAGAAATATTCTGGCAGTTAAACTAAACTTTTCGGGGGTGGAGGGGAGTGATTGGCTCATGATTTTCCTGAATTTATTATTATTGCCCATAGGTTAGCAAGTTTGCTCAATAAGCTGAACAAATAAAATGTGCGCATATGTGACATCGAGTGTTTGCTAACCGACGGATAAAAAGGACTATTTATATGTTTCGACGCGCAAATTTGTTATTGAGCGGCTTTGTGTTATGTGCATTACTTGCTTGTGGCGGAGGCTCAGAGAATAGTCTTTCTAGAGACGACAATGCTTCGGGGGGCGGAGGTAGTCCAAATGAAACACTCACCTATACCATATCGATGGCACTCAAAAATGCCAATCAACAAACTGCGACTCAATTAAGCGCGTCCACCCCTTTAACATTGACTGCCCGAGTGACAGATAATAATGGGGCACTAGCGACAGATAAGCTCGTGACGTTTACTTTCAATCCTGAAGGTTTAGCGGTGTTCAATAATAATGCCGGTACCGCATCAACTGGTACATCAGGTGAAGCTCAAATTACCCTGCTGGTTGGCGATAATTCAGGAGCAGGTGAGGTTATTGCAACGCTAAGTAACGGTGAAACAGCCAGTACAACGTTTACATCAACTGGCACTACCCAGACGAATGTGCAGCCCCAAGCTCTCGCCTTATTCGCGGGCGCTGTGCAATTGCCCTCAAGTGGCACCGATAGTGTTGAGCTGGTCGCCCTTGTTAAGAACGCGCAAAATGTTTTAATGGAAGGGATTGATGTGGTGTTTTCAGCGGATGCCGATGCTGCATTGATGATTACGCAAGGTACTACTGGCACTGACGGGCAGGCAAGAGCAACGTTAACGACCCAAAATAACCGACAGAACCGCGCTATTCAGGTAACAGCAACAACAGGGACACTGACTCAAACGTTATTGATTTCCGTTGTGGGCACCACGGTCAATATTGATGGCCCCAGCTCAGTGATATTGAATGATCCGGTTGAGTTAACCTTAAGTTTGCTCGATTCAGATGGTAATGGCATTGCTAATCAACAGATTAATTTATCTGCGGCGAATGGGGGGTTGAGTAATACAACACCGACGACTGCAAGCAATGGGCAAGTTACTGTTATTTATACTGGCAACAGCCCTGGTATCGACACAATTAGCGCTAGCGCCTTAAATGACCAAGGTGAATTCAGTGTTACTGTGCAACCGGATAATTTTAGTTTCACTGAAGCGCCTGATGAAGAAATTGCGCTAAATACATCAGCATCATTAGGGCTAACCTGGTTATCGAATAACCAAAGCGTCACTGGCGGACAAGTCACGCTTACGACTTCTCGGGGCACAGTAGCCACAACGACTAAAACTACTGACGGTGACGGGCTGGTAAGCTTTTTAATTTCATCAGATAACGCTGGTTTTGCCACTGTGTCGGCTACCGGTGTCGACAGCAACAGCAATGAAGTGACAGCGAGGGTACAAGTTGAATTTGTGGCAACCATCGCTGACGATATTATTGTTGATGCTACACCAGACTCAATTGGCCCAACAGGAGAAATCAGCACCATAAGCGCAGTCGTGCGTGATGCCCAGGGGAACTTAGTCAAAGGCAAAACCATTAATTTTTTATTGGATGATGTGAGCGGCGGACAGATATCCCCTAATCAGGCCACCACAGATAGAAGTGGCATAGCCAAAACCGTGTACACATCAAATGCCTTAAGCACCTTTGAAGGGGTCAAGGTATACGGCACGGTGGATGACACCCAAAGCGTATCAGCATTTACTTTGCTTACTGTTGACGATAAACCTTTTGATATCGTGTTTGGAACGGGGAATATAATTCAGTCACCTACCGAGTCATCTTATACCAAACAGTTCTCTGCTTTCGTGACTGACCCTGACTCGAATCCAGTTGAAAATGCTGATATTACGTTTTCTGCTCCACCAAAAGCATTCAACGTTGGTGGCACGTACAAAAAGGGGTATTGGCTTTTTGACACCACACTGAACCGTTGGAACAAATACGTCACAGTTGTTTGTGATAACGAGGACATCAATGGCAATGGTATCTTAGATGCGGATGAAGACATTAATGGGGATGAGCAATTAACACCGGGCAATGTCGTGGCTGTCCAGTCTGAAGGTGTAACCGATGAAAATGGCCAAGTGATCTTTACGTTAAGTTACCCTAAGGCTTTTGGCGAATGGACCACAGTGTCAATTACTACCAATGGCGAATCTCAAGGCAGCGAATCCTCTGAGCAACGCGATTATGATTTAGAGGTTGCAGCAAGTGATTTAACCAACCCCGTATCAGGCCCACCTGCTAACCCTTATGGTGAGTCATTCAACTGTAACGATACATTATAACGCTACCTTGTCGCGTTGAATCATCACATTAGAGTATTTGAAAGCGCGCGAAAATATAGCAAGTAACAAAAAGCCCGGTATCAAATATATGATTCCGGCCTTTTTTACCTCTTTTAGAACGCAAATATGTCAGTAAAACGACTCGGGGGATTGACCGAAATACTAACCTTTTTGGAAAGGGTAAACCGACCCTAGTTTTAATAATTGCGTCAGCTCGTCAAGGGCTGTGCGTGACTCATTTAACAACGCCACATCACGTAAATCATCCACTGCTAAGCGATCACGATAATGTTTATCGACCCAGTTATTAAGTCGTTCAAATTGTACATCGTTCATCATGGTACTTTGATTCACAGCAGCCAATTCAGTCTCATTCATGGCTACGCGTAACCTCAGACATGCAGGCCCACCGCCATTTCGCATGCTTTGCTTAACATCATAGTAACGTATATGTTTAATGGGTGTGTTGAGGGTGACAAGTTCATTTAAGTATGCTGAAACTGCTGGGTTTTCTTCACAATCCGTAGGGGCAATTATTGCCATTTCACCGTTGGGTAGGGTAATCACCTGAGTGTTAAACAAGTAACTTTTTATGGCTTCTTGTACGCTGACTTGTTCGCTACTGACTTTAATAAAGTGCAACTCCCCTTGACCGTATTTTTGCTTAATTTCGGCCAACGCTTTGTCAGTATCGAGGAAGGCTTGCTCGTGATAAAAAAGTACATTTTGGTTACCTACAGAAATCACGTCGTTGTGGAAAACACCCTGATCAATCAGGTCTGGATTTTGCTGGATAAAAACGACGTTCTCATCACTCAAACCATGCAAGCGGGCGATGGCTTGACTGGCTTCAAAGGTTTGCCGAGCAGGAAACTTAACAGGCGCCGGTTTGCTGTTATCAAATGCGTAGCGGCCGTAAACAAACAATTCTACCCCTTTCTCGCCGTATTGCTGACACAACCGTGTGTGGTTTGCAGCGCCTTCATCACCAAAATGCTCGTTATCCGGCAGATGATTGTGATGACTAAAATATTTTTCGTTAGCAAAGGTTGCTTTAAGAATATTTCCGGTGACGAGGGGCTCAAGTGAGCGATGATACTTATTAGTCAGATTCGCGGGCGTGAAGTGCACTTTACCATCCGCGGTGTCTGGGCTGGGTGACACAGTTGCCGCATTGGCTGTCCACATGCTAGATGCTGAACAACAGGCTTGAAAGATGGCAGGGGCTTGCTTGGCCGCCTGGTGTAAAACATTTGCATCGGTGCCTGAAAACCCTAAGCGTCTCATTGCATCCACGTCAGGACGCGCCTGAGGGGCTAGCACACCTTGAATCATGCCAAGGTCAGCTAGGGCTTTCATTTTCTTTAAACCCTGCTTAGCGGCCTGTTTAGGGCTGCTTACGGCACTCGCATTATTTAACGAGGCCACATTACCATAAGATAAACCCGCATAATTGTGGGTTGGTCCAACGAGTCCGTCAAAATTTACTTCAAACTGCTTCATCTTATCCTCATCTGCGCATCAATATCCGCTCAAAAACGGCGAAAAATTTATCTTGAAAATGATAAATCCATCTTCATTAAGGTGTGTCTTGCTGATCATTATACTGGTTTTCGGGTTGCTGCCAATCGAGGTGGTTGATATTCGAACAGATTAAGGAGCGTGATCATGATGATTATCGGATAAGTATGAAGAAGAACTTGTTTTCTATTCACTTTGTCGATATATGTTAAAAAGCATTTTAAAGAGGTGAACGCACTTATCTTCATCGGTTCACCTAAAAACTCTATTAAATTCAAAGGTTAAGACTAATTATATGGCAAAGTCTCTGGTCATTGTTGAATCACCGGCAAAGGCGAAAACAATTAATAAATATCTCGGCAAAGATTTTATTGTTAAATCTAGTGTAGGCCACGTTCGAGACCTTCCAACGAAAGCTTTGGGCAAAGTTGCGCCTAAAAAACCAGCAAAAGAGCTGAAGTTATTATCTGAAAATAAACGTGAAGCGTATTTACGTGAGTACGAATATAAGAAATTAGTTGACCGTATGGGCGTCGATCCAAAAGACGATTGGGCGGCCCATTATGAAGTGCTAAGTGGCAAAGAAAAAGTGGTCAACGAACTCAAAAAATTGGCTAAAAATGCCGATACCATTTATCTCGCAACGGATTTGGATAGAGAAGGTGAAGCGATTGCTTGGCATCTGCAAGAATTAATCGACGATCCAAGCAAAGATTTTCAGCGTGTGGTGTTTAATGAAATCACCAAAAACGCGATACAAGAAGCTTTCTCTGAACCCGGAAAAGTCAATATTGAACGGGTAAATGCTCAGCAAGCACGTCGATTTTTAGACCGCATTGTAGGCTTTATGGTATCGCCACTACTGTGGAAAAAAGTCGCCAGAGGCTTATCAGCCGGTCGTGTTCAATCTGTCGCGGTGCGTTTGGTTGTTGAACGTGAACGTGAAATAAAAGCCTTTGTTCCAGAGGAGTTTTGGGACGTACATGCGGACTTGTTGACCGTAAAAGAGAGTGACTTGCGTATGCAGGTTGCTAAGCATGACGGCAAAGCCTTTAAACCGATTAATAAAACTCAGGCTGATGCTGCGCTAGCTGATTTAAAGGATGCTGACTATAAGGTAATCAGTCGAGACTCTAAACCGACCCAGAGTCGCCCTTCAGCCCCTTTTATTACCTCAACGTTACAACAAGCAGCAAGTACCCGTTTAGGGTTTGGCGTGAAGAAAACCATGATGATGGCTCAGCGCTTATACGAAGCCGGTCACATCACTTATATGCGTACCGATTCTACTAACTTAAGTAAAGAAGCAGTGGAAGCCTGTCGCGAGTATATCGGCGATAATTTCGGCGCCAATTACTTACCAGAAAATCCGCTTAAATATGGTAGCAAAGACGGTGCGCAAGAAGCTCATGAAGCCGTTCGTCCGTCAAATGTGTTGTTAAAATCTGAATCGTTATCGGAAATGGAACGAGACGCACAGCGATTGTACGAACTTATTTGGCGTCAGTTTGTAGCGTGTCAGATGACACCAGCGAAGTATGACGCAAGTACCATTCGTGTTGGTGCCGTTGGCTACGAATTAACCGCTAAAGGACGAGTACTTAAGTTTGATGGTTGGACCAAGGTACAAAATCCGCAGCGTAAAAAAGGTGAAGAAGACTTTTTATTGCCTGATGTAAAAGAAGGCGAAACGCTTACTCTTAAACAGCTTGAACCTAAGCAGCATTTTACCAAACCTGTGGCGCGTTTTAACGAAGCGTCTTTGGTTAAAGAGCTAGAAAAACGTGGTATCGGTCGACCTTCAACCTACGCCAGTATCATTTCAACCATTCAAGATCGCGGTTATGTGCGCCTTGAGAGTAAGCGTTTTTATGCTGAAAAAATGGGTGAAATCGTTACCGATAGACTGCTTGAAAATTTCGATAATTTAATGAGCTTCGATTTCACCGCGAAAATGGAGCAAGAGTTAGATGAAATCGCCAACGGTAAAGTGTCGTGGAAAGACGTGCTAACGGATTTTTATGGTGATTTTGAGAAGAAGCTTATTCTCGCTGAAAAAGATCCCGATGAAGGGGGTATGCGCTTAAATCAAGCCGTGCCAACGGACATCGAATGTAAAAAATGTGGTCGACCCATGAATGTCCGTACTGCGAGTACGGGGGTATTCTTGGGATGTTCTGGCTACAACTTACCGCCTAAAGAGCGTTGTACTGGCACGATGAATTTAACCTTCGGGGATGAAGTCATCAAAGTAGAAGACGAAGAAGAGCTGGAAACTGAAATACTCAGAGCCAAGCGTCGATGTCCCATCTGCTCAACGGCCATGGACAGCTACTTAGTGGATGAAACCCGTAAACTACATGTTTGTGGCAATACCCCTACCTGTCCAGGTGTTGAAGTTGAAATTGGCACCTTTAAGATTAAAGGATATGACGGCCCGATTATCGAATGCGACAAGTGCGGTTCGAATATGGAGCTTAAAACAGGGCGTTTTGGTAAGTACTTCGGTTGTACTAACGAGGAGTGCAAGAACACCCGTAAGTTATTAAGAAGTGGCGAAGCTGCTCCGCCTAAAGAAGACCCGGTTGATTTGCCTGAGCTTGAATGTGTGAAATCTGACGCCCACTTTGTATTACGTGATGGCGCGTCAGGTATATTTATGGCTGCGCATAACTTCCCTAAATCTAGAGAAACACGTGCGCCATTGGTGGCTGAATTAGCGCGATTTAGGGACCGTATCTCATCTAAGTTTTATTACTTAGCTGACGCACCTGCTAAAGATCCAGACGGTAACGACGCCTTAGTCCGTTATAGTCGTAAAACTAAGCAGCAGTATGTTATGAGTGAGAACGAAGAAGGGAAAGCCACAGGCTGGTCTGCTTGGTATACTGATAATAAATGGGTCGTTGAAGATAAGCGCAAAAAAGCCAAATAGTATTTTTGGTCATTATTCATAATTCAAAGCCGGTAACTTATCCTTGCCGGCTTTATGCATTTAATAGAAATAGGTTTGAGCATGGCATTGTCACTTCAAGAACAACTTTTACAAGCAGGCCTCGCAAATAAGAAAAAAGCGAAGCAAGTGCGCCAACAAAAACATAAGCAGGCGAAAGCCAAGCAGAATCACAATATTGAACAAACAAATGAAAGCAAGATAGCCGCAGAACAAGCGGTCGAGCAGAAAAAAGCCCGAGATCGAGAGCTTAATAAAAAAGCCAAGGCTGAAGCTGAAAGAAAAGCTGTTCAGGCGCAAATAATACAGATGATTAACGTTAACAAGCAATCTCGTAGAGTCGGCGATATTGCCTGTAATTTCAGTGATAACAATGTGATTAAACGTATTTTTGTAGATAAAAAAATACACGCACAAATCACCCAAGGTCAACTGGCCATCGTAAAGCTCAACGATGCCTATGAATTAATTCCCATGCCGGTAGCAGATAAAATAGCAGAACGAGACGAAAGCTACGTGTTATATCGTGCTGATATTTTGCCAGAAGAAAAAGCTAAGAATAGTCAAGATGAAGACTGGTACGCGGATTATGATATTCCTGATGATTTAAGCTGGTAATACTGTTTTGAATAGGGCGCTTTAAACGCCCATTATTTTAACTTTAGCACTGAGTTTTTAGAGATTAATAAGCTGCTCAACCACAGATGAGTAGAAATTTTTGATATACATTGTATGGTAATTTATTTTCCACCTATAATGACTGCCAATCGTATCAATCTACTTTTGGAGAATATAAATGTCTTTTAATGTTCGGCCTTTTTTTATTGTACCTATCTTAATCGCCACGTCCGTTTCAGCTAGTCCCATTTTGTCCTACGATTATGATGTATTTGATTTAGGCGCTAAAATAACCGGCCCTGTAGGCCCAGAAGTTGAAGTTTCATTAATTAACAGTGCCGGTGATAGCGTCGGAGATTTACTAAGCAGTGTAAGCTGCCCACAGGGTTATACTGTGTGTATTCCGGCCAATAATTCAGCCGGCATTATTTACACCTACGCCCATACCGTAATCCCTGGGGTTGATAAGGAAAATGACGCACCTTTTCCTAATCCGCCAGTTGTACTGCCGTTTGATGATGTTCAAACTTTCAGTTTGGGATATGAAGCAGTAGGCTTTAACGGGATTGCAGGCTATAGCTTTTCAAATGCTGCGACGGCCAACGTCAGTTTTGATATAGATCTTAATGATGCAGGGGAACTGGTATGGTCCACAACGTCCGATGAATGGGATAGTACTGAGGAAATTACCTTTTTTTGGCAGACAAGCCAAGCTCCTTCCGGTCCTGGTGGCATATATGCCATTAATAATTCAAGTGGAACCGCAAGTGGCAGAGGGCCAGTGCCTACGGCGTTGCCAGTACCTGAACCGGTAAATTTAGGTTTTATGTTATTGGGGGGAGTATTGGCATTTAGATCGAGACGTAAATAAAGCCCCGTAAACAGAAAAACAGGTGAACGTTATTCAGCGTTCATTTTATTTCTATTGGCGATTCAAAAAAGATAAATCACAATATATTGCCTGGTGGTAATTTATTGTGTCTTTATGGCTTTATTTGATAAAGCCCAGAGTACTTTCGTTACTTGAACTCTGTACTTTTTTTAAACACCTTACTAAGACTCAGATGATCGAGTTGTTGAGGCTGTAGTTAGAAGGATTGCAAATCTATACTGACTAACTACTAACATACAGACATACATACAGACTTTAGATTTCGGGCCGTGTGTCAGCGTTACGCGGGCTAATAGTATTTTTCGTCAAAGACTTTAGAGCGCTGATTTGTAACCCTAACCAAGACATTATTTGCTGAAAAAACTATCAATCATCGCTAGCGCTGATTGGTTATAGCCAACACGGGGTGCTAGCGATGCTTCTTTGGGTCGAATGCCTAGTTTGATACCAACTATCGTATCGCTGGTAATAGCGTCGCCACAAGCGGCTAACGAGCGGTGGATTTCTTCTCTGGTTAATAAAGAATGTTCTGCACCGAATGCACTGTCTGCATCTTTTGCAGCGGGCATATGAGTGTCTTTCCAAATTCCGTATTCGGTTTGTGTATCGGAAACACCCGAAAACATTAAGCCTTTAAATAAGCCTGCATCTTTCACGCGCTTTATATGCTCTAGTACGCCATCAGTGCTGTGGCTTTCAATGGCAGAGCGCCCCCAATTAATTAAAATACCTAGGTTAGCTTGGTGGGCATTATTTAATTCTTGAATGACACTAATCTCATCTTCCAAGGATAAAAAGCCTTTGGCATGCTCATGCTCAGGCACTAACGCATCGCAATGCTCAATAATTATTTCAGCACCTTGCCAGTCCCAGCTAAGCATAGTCTGTAACGACGCTTTAAGTGCCTTCGCCGATCCCTGTGCTTTGCTTCTATCTGGGGCGGTTTGAATTTCTATCGCTTTGACGCACTGTTTGCCTTTCGCTTTATTCAGTTTGCCTATGGCATCACACGCCTTTTGCATAAAAACCAGCGCTGCTTGTCGACCAGTTTCATTGTCTGAGGCGATACCAAAGTGTGGGTTTTGCGCCAGTGCCCCCATGATACCTGGCACACAGGTAAAAACGAATTGCCAGTTTGGGTCGATGTTAGCAATAAACCAATCATCATCATATTGATGCAGTGAGCCTGTAAAGGGGTGCTCTAAACCTTGAATATTGCTCAACGCTTTCAATTTCTGGTAATACGCTTGTTCTGCTTCAGGATGCCATTCTACGCCTGCTGGTGAGGTGGCGTATGCGCCAACAAAATAACCCACGTCAACTCCTTTTTAAATGCTGTATTTAATTGCTCAGAGATCAATGACTTTAGCATGATGTCCGTAGCTTGCGAATAGGCAGAACCACTAACTAAGTGTAAATTTATTTTGGCTGGTGTCATGAATCGGTTTGTTTTTAAACCTTAGTTTAATATTGGCCTACAGTTTGCTAATCCTCAAAGTACAGACATTTTTTTCAGCGCTGATTTAGCCGTTAAATAAGCGTATTTGATAATGATTATGCGGCAACAAGAAGGACGTTTTCGATGCAAATACAGCAGTCAGCCCTAACATTATTCGACTATATTGCAAACCCATCTGCTGCTGACAGCGCTTTACAAAGCGCTGTCAGCAGTCAAAAAAACAACATCTCTGCTGGAATTACGGCAGTGCAAAGTAACTTAGCGTCAGGGAACATAGATGATGCATTGCAACGATTAAAATCCGGCGAAAATGGCTTAAACTTGCAAACGTTGGACAATATGCTGAGTTTTAATTTACGTCCTGTGGCTGAGGATCTGACGCAAACCGCAAAAGATTTGGGCTTAAACTTCGATGTTCAGTTAAAGCAGGAAGAAGGTGAATGGCAAGTTAGTAGCGAACAAAACCCCGAACATAAAGGTCTTGCGCAATTGCAGCAATATTTAGACAAAAATACGAGGTTGCAATCTAAGCTGGATGACCTTAATGCGCTTTCTGAATTTTATGAGTTGGGACAATCTCAAGAATATGCCAAAGAATTGCAAACAGCCGATGTACATGAAGATGATGTGGTGACCTACTTAACTCAAAGTCGCGAATATTTGTTCTCTTTGGACAGCTTTTATTTATCTGACCGAGGTATGTCGATTGCGTCTCGGGGAGAATCAGAAGGTTTATTTGAAGAAGTTAAAAAAACCTTAGGGCTAGAAAGTACAGAGGATAATTAGCCTAGCATATTAGGCACAACGCCTGCCTTTTATAAAAGGAATCTATTTGCCGTTAACGGCAGAGTATCGTGCTAGTTTTTGCCACATGTTAAACATATCATTCGGTAATATAGACTTTAATTAGCTAAGTTACGCTTAGGCAATATAGAGAAGCGCTTGCATATAAGCATGTTTTTTCATTAGGATCTGCGCTTGTTTTCCTTACCTGCCATTTACTTGATGAAGCTACGCGCCACTTTTCACGAATTTAAACAGCTCTTTGGATTCTCAGTTAACACCACCAGTCATAACGAAAAGCTTATTTCTGCCTTAGGCGGCGCTTTAGGTATAGCCGGCATTATGTGGGCAATGCATGTGCTTGTGCAGACTCAGGTCTTAACCGCCAATTCCAGCGTACTGATTATCGCTTCTATGGGCGCTACCGCTGTGTTGCTTTTTGCTGTGCCCCATGGGGCGCTCTCTCAGCCTTGGGCTGTTATTGGCGGGCATTTCATTTCTGCAATATTGGGAATAACGTGCGTAAAGTTGTTAGGTAATGGTCCTTGGGTAGCAGCCTTGGCTGTGGGTGGTGCTATTGGTGCAATGTATTACTTACGGTGTGTGCATCCCCCTGGTGGCGCGACAGCATTAACGATTGTTATTGGCGGTGCAGATATTAACGCCCTAGGTTACCAATTTCTGTTAATACCTTTAGCCATCAATATTCTGGTTATTATGACCATCACCGTTGTCTTTAATTGGTGTTTTGGATGGCGTCGTTATCCTGTACATTTGGCGCACAAATTAAAGAAACCCATGAGCCCACAATCCAGCGAACGAGAGCACGAACTCACTCAAGAAGATTTTGCCGCTGCAATGCAAGAACTTGATTCCTATGTTGATATTACCCCTGACGGATTAACAGACTTATTAGAGCTTGCAAAAAAACACGCAGAAAAGAACATTACGCATCCAGCAAAAATTGTTGCCGGGCATATATACAGCAATGGCAAGTTGGGTAAGCTTTGGAGTATCCGCCAGGTCGTTGATGCCGCACCTGTTAATACCCCAAAGAGCAAAGATAAGGTGATTTACAAAGTGTTAGCGGGTGATGGGGGGTACGAGACGCACATGTGTTTGCGTAGTGAATTTCACAATTGGGCGCGTTTTGAAGTTGAAAAACATAACCAACAATGGGTAAAAGTTGAAGAGTACGACAAAGTCTAAGATTTAACAGTAGACTGTTTAACAGTGCTATCGTCGCGGGGCTTTTTATCGCTTAAAGATAGCACTTGAGTAATAAGCGTCGATTAGGGGCCAGCTTTGAACAGCTGGCCCCGGAAATAAATGGCGATATATTGTTAACCGGCGCTATTTTACTAAACTAAGCGATAAGACTGAGCCTCACGGTTAGTTTTCAGATAAACCTCGTTGCGTTTCTAAGTAGGTGGCAAAACTGCCTAACCAATGGCTGCCCATATAATGCATATCATGAATAACTGAGTTTATACCAGCTTGTTTATGGACATTAGCGGCATTGATAATAGCCGGCCTTCTTGGGTCTTTGCTGCTAAGGCCTGCCGCGATACCTTCAAGCATCCAAGCTCGACTCAAATTTAAACCATCTAAATGGGCGAGTTTACCATCACTTTTATCAACGACATTGGCAACATCTAACCAATTGCTATTGCCATTTGTAGGTAAGGTGGGCAAGAAATCAGCTAACCATTTAGCATATTTTACTGGGGGCAGAATTCGGCGCATTAAATCTGCTTCAGCAATACAGGGAGATAAAAAGTCTTGTCCTGATGGTTCATAAGCCAGTGGGCAATTCACGTCCTTTAGGTATAAACGGCTAATGGTGTTGGTTAGTAAATCGTTAAACGCTTGGTTATTGGCTGTTTTACTCCAGTCCAACATTAAGCCGAAAGCAAATGCCGTTTGGCTATGCTCACCAACACGGATCGGAAACGACAGTTTTGGTAACCAATCGCTGATGTTGGCAACTATTTTATCTTCTAGCGGGGTTAAAATGCTTAACCAATGTTTCGCTTGGGGGTTATCCCATTCGCGCAACTCAGTGGTCAGTTGTAAAAACCAGCCAAGACCGTAGGGACGTTCGAAACTGGTGCCGGTATTTTCCCGGTTAAAGTAGGCAAGCTCACCAGCAATATTGGTCTCGGTAAAGCTTTGATCAAGACTGGCCATTATTTGCTGATAGTGGGTTGAGTCTGGGTACTGACTGGCTATTCGAGTTAGCAGCCAATGCCCATGGACTGATGAGTGCCAATCAAAACAACCGTAAAAAGCAGGGTAAAGTTGCCCAGGAGGTCTAACATCCTTATCACTTGTCATCATGTGTTTAACAATATTCGGGTACTCCTTATGTACACATTCGAGCGCAAGTTGAGCAAACCGGTCAATCACTTCAGCATGGGTAGGTTCTGATGTTTCTATCACTGGCTCAGCGGACAAATACCCGCAATACAGCGTAAGCAGTATGGATATAGTATTGATTTTAATCATTAATATTTCAGTAAATAGGCTTGGTGGAATAAGAACAAGAGTAAACGCTATGCCCACCCTATGCAACGAGTGATGATTTTCGAGGGGTATTCAGCACGCAGGGCTATTTCAAACAGATAAGAAGAGTCAGGTATTTCAATATTCACAATACACTTCTTGCGTCGAGATAATAAATCTGGTTAAAATACTGTATGAACCACTGTATAAGGTTGAGTTCAAATTGTAGGGATTTAGGCACAAATGATTAATCTATTTAAAATTAACGACAGTGACACATGGGACTCGGTCAATGACGTCGTCATGGGGGGAGTATCAAAAAGTCAGCTTACCCATGTTAATAAGCTTGCGGTATTTAGCGGGCATGTTTCCCTTGATAACAATGGAGGTTTTGCTTCTGTAAATAGACGCGTGTTCGTTTCAAATGTGGTTCAAGAGAGCGAACTGTCTATTCGTGTTATGGGCGATGGTAAACGTTACCAGTTGCGGCTTAAACAAAATACCCAAAAGAATAGTCCGTCTTATGGTGCTGGGTTTAGTACACAGGCCAATGTGTGGCAAACCTTTAAATTTAAGCTGGGTGATTTTAAAGCAACGTTAAGAGGTAAGCGGGTACCTGATGCTGACTCGCTTATTTGGTCTGACATTGTACAGCTCGGTTTTTTGATAAGCGATCGCCAATCAGGAGATTTCTGTTTGTTGATTGATGCAATATCATTAGAAGATAATCAAGGTTAATGCAGTGTTAGTGTTACCTGAGAAGTACTATCTCGATCATTTCAATGAATTTATCGCCTATATCGAACAGCATTGCCGCGCATTATTATTAACCCAACACGTGCAATTTATTAATGGGTTCAAGCAACTAGAGCATAATGCACAATGCATGCTGGTGCGGGTTATCAATCGGCGAGGTGTGTTTGTTACGCCCAGTAAATTAAATTATACCGAGATAGCGAATAGCCAAGAGCAATTAACGCACTTAACTGAGCTCGGTTTTTTACGCCCTGTAACTGAAACAGATGTGCCTGAATTTATTTTCACCCTTAATAAAGCGCAGCTTATTACTCTGCTTCAAGCACAAAATATCGTCTTTAAAAAAAGTGCTCCGAAGGGCGAACTACTCAGTCTTAGTCAATCCCTTGATACACAGATCATTGCAACTGACCCTATGCTGGCTGAGATAAAAGTAAAAACGTTTACCCAAGACTGGCAATATTTACTTTTTTTATTTTTCGGTAATGTTTCCAGTGCTCTCGACAAATTTTCTATGCGCGATTTAGGGGTCCTCAAAACTCGTAATAAAACCCAGCAAGAAGGTGCGCGTTTTAGTCAATTAGAAGAGGCGCAAAGTGCCTATTTCTTTGCGAACACGTTACTAATAGTTGGTAACATGAACGGTGAACAATTGCTGACACTGGCTGATAGCCCTGAGATATTGCAAGCTCCTGAAGGTATTCTTGCGAAAGAATATGCGGCTAATCTTTGGTATTCGCTGGGCACGGCTTTATTGCCACTAAATCACCAAAAAGCGTTGTCATTTTGGAAAATTTCGTCTCACCAAAAAGCCCAAGAGCGCTGGATACGCGAAACCTATAAGGTAGATAAACCCACGGCAAAAAAAGCGTTAGAGAAAATAATAGCGGATCCTCAAGATGATGAACTGAGCCTATTTGCTTTTGACTTTTACCAGCGTAAATTTAATCAAGTAAAATTAAGTGTTCGTACTCAGCGGCTTCGCGAAAATAGCCATAAAATCTTGATTGATGAAGTGTACAAAGATCGGGTTGAAGTGGGGGTAAAACGTTTTTATGAGTCGCAAAATGAAATCGATGCGTTAAAAGATATTAACAGCATTCAAGATGCGCCTAACCAGTCAATTACGGCTTATCGCACTGAAAATCGCTTATTTCGCGCACTTTTTGGTTTAACGTTTTGGACGTTATTGTTTAACGAGGCCGAGCGGGCGACGGGCTCTGAATTTGATAGACGACCACGCTTAGTGCGCGAAAACGGTTTATACGCAGAGCTCGGTGAACAGGTTGAAGCATGCCTAACTATCTTTACGCAAAAAAACAAAGGGCAATCTGATCCAAAAGAAGCCATAAAATACTTAACCCATATCGCTACCCGACATTATGGACAACCCAATGGGATATTTCGCTGGAATAGCAAGATGCTGGAAGTGCTCACCATGTTTTTGCGTCATGCAGACGGTGAATGTGTGGCGCATCATTTACGCGCGATGGCGCAAAATTATCAGGGCTTAAAAGACGGTTACCCAGATTTGATGGTTGTCGATGGTACCCAGTTACGTTTTGAAGAAGTCAAAGCACCAGGGGATCAGCTACGGGCTAATCAATTGGTCAGTATCGATGCGTTGCAAAATGCAGGATTTAACGTTGGGGTATGCCAAGTGGAATGGTGCTATAACCCACAGCAAGCTTACGTGGTTGTAGACGTTGAAACCACTGGCGGCTGCAACCCCGGCCATCGCATTACTGAAATAGGTGCAGTCAAAGTGGTTAACGGTGAGGTCGTTGATAGCTGGAGCAGCCTAATTAATCCTGAGCGACGCATTCCGCATTTTATTACGCGGTTAACGGGTATCAGTAACGATATGGTGCGCGACGCGCCACTTTTTTGTGAAGTGGTAGATGAGCTAGAACGTTTTATGCTAAACAGTATTTTCGTGGCGCATAATGTTAATTTTGACTATGGCTTTTTTAAATTAGAATACGCCCGCTTAGAACGCACACTCTCAATGCCTAAGCTTTGCACCGTGCGCGAGATGCGTAAGTATTACCCAGGCTCGAAGTCGTATTCATTGGGTAACTTAACGAAAGAGTACGGCCTGTCATTGGACAACCATCACAGAGCCTTGTGCGATGCACAAGCCGCGGCTGAATTATTAATAATGGTCAACGAGAAAAAACAAGTCGCATAATCTCAGGCTCAATGGCGCCGATTGGTGTGTTTAATAACAGATTAATAAACCCTTCCGTTAGCTCACCGCGATCGACTTTTTATAGGCCAAGTTCTAAGCTTAATATGCACTGTGTATATATACAGGTATAATGGGAATTTCGATAAATAAGCACAATCCCTTCCTATTATATACATTTTTTAAGTCTCGTTTTGTTTATCAAAAATATGCTAAGTTATTAATTTAACTATAGAAAATATTTTTCACATAGTTTTTAATAGGAAGCAGAAAAGTCTCGTTAAACCTAGGTCTCCTTTTGCTTTTGCAACTCCGAGTGGTTTTACTCGCACGATAGTAAAAAATACTGAATAAAATCAGAAGGTAAGAACTTAAAATGACGAAAAAAACAATCATATCGAGAAGTTACATATACGACATGCTCGATAATAAGCGTTAGCACTATAAGGATAGTTTCAGTGTCAGAAATTCTATTATGGACAAATTTAGTAGTTTTATTATTGATAGGTTTGGGGTTAAAAACTTATCTACCTTCCTATCTAAAAGAAAAAGCTAAAAATCTTGCAAAAAAAGAAGATATTCAAGAAATAACGGATAAAGTAGAAAGTATTCGAAAAACTCATAAGTCAGATATCGAATTATTCAAAGGACAAATACAATCAAATCTTGAAGCCCAAGAACGAAAAAGAGAAGTGTATAACGATTTTATTAAAAGTTTAGGGCTTTTTATTGGTGGGAGAAATAATGCAGAGCATAAGCAAATTTTTCTGGATTGCTATGCCGCCTTATGGCTTTGGGCTCCAGACGACGTGATACAAGTTGTAAATAAATTTGTAGATATACAAATTAAAGCAGCTAGTGGGCAAGTCTCAGATCAATTAATTTTAAAAGATTCATATGCTGCTTGTGTTATCTCTTTAAGAAATGATTGTGGGGTAACTACAAATTTAAAAAATGCAGATTATCGCTATGTATTCTTTGGTTCATAGTGCTAACAAGTTACTCAAACGGACGCTAAACAGTTTGCTAGCGCTCGTTCCTCGCAATTTTAGCAAACTATTTCGCGCCGCTTAGTAAGGCGTTAGTGCGTCAAGCGAAGCTTGATGCATCTTGCAGGGTGCAAGTCCCTGTCAGGCAAGGTTTAGCCAACCGCCT
>NZ_WTPY01000023.1 GCF_011378905.1 Paraglaciecola sp. 20A4
CCAGCCTGAACCTGATATTGAATCGGTGCTGCCATGGAATGTTAAGTTAGGCTAGACGTCTTTTACAAGACAGTTACGATTAAACAACATGTGTATCGGTGGCTGCTTAAAACTTCTAGCGATAAATATTATTGTCGACAAAAGCTATTACTGCTGGGGAGTGAAAAATGTTGTTTCGATATGGGCGCCACAAATGTACAAATTATTTTAAATGAACGGGCGGTATTTGTGATCAAAAAATAGCAAACTTCACAACGTATTTATGAAGTTTGCACCTAGGTTATTTAGACGTAGCAGGCCTATGCACCATTAGCGGTTTATTGGCTAAGGTTGTAATATCTTTGACTTCTACGCTTAGTTTTTCACTTCCCATAAAGTTCACTTCTACCGTTATGGGTTGTAAACTTGGCAAGGTAAAATAGACAGGTCGAGCGCTTTGTGCATTATATCCGCCTCCTGTCGATACTATCCTTGAACCGAGTATTTTACCGTCAGCATCAAAGAATTTCACAACTGCACCTTGTTGGGTATAGTTTCCTTGAGTGTCTAATACAAGGACTGCAATAGATTTAGCGCGCGCGGCTTCGTCCATTTCATTTCTAAAAACAAAGTGTCCACCCGTAGCCCCGTAGCCATCAGTGACAGACAGATCTAAGTCGCCGTCATTATCATAATCAATCCATTCCACTCCATGATCACCAGCAGAGGTTAATTCTGGATGACTATTGTCTACTTCAAACTTGGAACCTGTATTCTTGTAGAGCTTACCAAGCGGCTCTGATTGGCCATTAACCTTGTGATATCCAACGACCATTAAATCCAGATAACCATCATTGTCGTAATCTCCCCATGCCGCTGCGACGGAATGGTCTGGATCAACAACGCCCAGCTTTTTTCCTACTTCTTCAAAACTACCATCGCCGTTATTTTTATACAGTAGATTATCTCCATAGGTGGTGACATACAGGTCAATAAAACCGTCGTTATTGTAGTCGCCTACAGCACAACCCACGCCGCCTTCTGAATAAAGACGTTGGGTTTCATCCATGCCAAGTTCAGGGGCTATATCAACAAATTTATCTAAATCGTTTCTACCAACAGTATCGCTGTCACCTGATTGATTGGCTAAGAAAAAGTCTAAATCACCATCGTTATCAATATCAAACCAACACGCTCCTACTGTTCTTCTAGAATCATATACACCTGATGCATACCCTAGCGGTTTAAATACGCCATTTTCGTTTTGCAAAAGCTGGTTTGCCCCAGTACGGTTTGCTGCATAAAGGTCAGAGTCTCCGTCATTATCGTAATCAATCCAGTTTGACTGACGGCTAATACGGCCAGGTATTGCTAGCCCTATGGATTCAGCGACTTCTACAAACGCTTTTCCATCATCGTTTCTAAAAACATAGCTCCGACTTGGTATTGGCATCTCATTTGAGCCTCCTAATATATCCAAGTCACCATCGTTATCGTAATCCCCCCATGAAACACCGCGTATTTGATCACCTTTAATCGGGAGGCCTAATTCTTTGCCGACACTTACAAAAACGCCGTCATCATTACGATAAAGGCGAACTTCTCCGCCCTTTATCGAGACTAATAAATCGAGATCCCCGTCTTTGTCATAATCGCCCCAGGCATTAGAAACTGAGCCTGGAGTATTAAAAGTCTCAGTTTGAATTGATGTAAACGTTGTCGGTGATGCTATTGCACTAACACATAAGACAGAGCATACCGCAGCAATTGCATGCATCTTAAAATATCTAGTTTTCGACATTATATTCCTCCTAAAGACTATTTAACTTTTGCCAGCTTCCGCGATGTTTAGGTAAAATATCTTAAGGAATCTGGACGAACTTTTTTTTCATTGTTACTTTTAACTGTAAGACTTGGTTAAATTTGAATGAGACGACATAACCTGTCTCATCCATTTCAAATTTTAAAAACTACCAAGCGTAGGAAGTGCGCGCGTACCAGCTACCACCTGTAAAGCCGTAAGGAGCGTACGTATCGTAAAAGTTTCCGCCCAACGAGTTAGCTGAACGCTCTTCGGGATAGGTGTTGAAAACATTATTCGCACCTGCAAAGAACTCAAGGCCATTTTCCATTTGATATCCCGCTTCCATGTTGACGATCCACTTCGCCTCATTGGTTGTATCTAATGCTGCATTATTACGCACCACTGTCCACTCACCAAAGCGAGTACCACGAACATTTAGTACCCAACCATTTTTGCGAAAATTAGCGGATAGGCTTGTTTTGGAGTCTGGTACCGCATCTGTGTAGGTTCCCAATCGAGTGCGGTCAAACTGTTCTACTTGTGAGCCATCATCAAGCACTAAGCCTGATAACTCATCTGGGTTTTCGTCGACATGAACCACATCTACTTTGTTATAGTTGTATGCAGCGCTCAGTGTGAGATCTCCAAAGCTAGTATTGGGTGTCCAGGTCGCCACTAAATCAACACCCTTGCTTCGTGTATCAATGGCATTGGTGAAGTAGTTAACTGCACCTAATGAGGCATCAAAACCCGCATTGTCGAGCAGAGTTGATATCTCATCACCGATGGTGCCACCGGACAATGCTAGGCGCGTATCTCCTCTATTAAACTGTGTTGAAAGTGCAATTCGGTCATCCACATCAATTTGATAGATATCCATTGTGACAGATAGATTACTGGCAGGCGTATAGCTTATCCCTGCACTGTAGTTTACCGATGTTTCGGGTGTCAGTGGATTAGCACCTAAAGCCAAGGCCGCAGGATCGGTAGAAGGAAGGGTTTGGCGCAAGACAATGGTTTCTGCGATACCGTCATTGTCTAGATCCACAAATTGACCGCGGCTGCCACGAAATCCCAGTTGTTGGATGCTGGGTGCTCGAAAACCAGTGCTCACAGAGGTTCTAAATGCAACATCATCAGTGATTTCATAACGCATGTTGATTTTCCCTAGCACCTCTTCACCAGAGGAGTCGTTGAAATCCTCATAACGCAGAGCGCCAGCCAAGAACAGTTTGTCTGATACATCCCATGCCAAATCGATATAGGCATTAATATTGTTACGTGAAATATCGTTTTCGGCTTCGGGGGCAAAGCCTGGGAACCCTTGTGCACCGGGTGCCAATCCGTTATTACCATCGGCATAACTAAGTGGCTCGCCTTTAACAATTTCAAAAGACTCTTTTCGAAATTGCATCCCAAAGGACACTTGAAGGTCGCTGCCATCTAAAGCAATGGCACGGGTTGCATCTAATTGAGCAATCATTTCATCCGAGTTCATATCACCTAGAAAGAAAGAGGTCGGGCTAGCGGAGCCGAGACTGGAATTCAGACCGTTAGTGTTATACCAAGAGGTCTCATCGGAGCCATAGCTCATTGAAAAGTCCCAATCAAATTCCATACTGGTACCTTTAACACCAGCGACTATTTCAAAGTCATCTTCTTTAATTTGCTCTTCTGGGCGAAAACCTCGAGGAAAAATGTCGGTAATATTACGCGCATCTCCTGGAAGGCGATAAGTAAATATCAAATCAGATGCACGGCGAGCATAAGTCGCAAAGCTATAAAGTTGAATTTCACCTACATTAGTGCCCGCGTTAATACCAAAAACGTTGGTTGTTTGCGGAAAATTACCAAAATTTTTGGTTACTTGGCGATCAAGGCTTGCTTCTCTGGGATCAAAGCTACCGTCGTCCAAAAGAGCAAATAGGTTTCGTCCTCCGTCTTCTGGTAGAGCTAACGTGCGAGCGCGATTTGATAATTTACTGTCTTTATAGTCATAAGATAAATTGACGAAACCATCTTCACCGAACGCGAAGCCATTGTTTATGCCAACACTGAAATTTTCACCGTCACCACGGTCGAAATTCTGTCCTGTACTCACGACAGCACGGCCGCCTTCAGCATCATCTTTTAAAATGATGTTGACAACCCCTGCTATGGCGTCAGAACCGTATTGAGCTGATGCTCCATCTCGTAGCACTTCAATGCGCTCAATGGCAGAGGAGGGGATCATATTTAGATCTACGCCAGCGGAGCCGCTAAATAAACCGGTACTGGTATTGATTAAAGCCGTTTTATGACGTCTTTTGCCATTCACCAAAACGAGAGTTTGATCAGGATTTAATCCACGCAGGCCTGCAGAGGCAATAAAGGTTCCGGTGCCGCCGCCAGAGCGTTGTGGAAGATTAAGAGATGGAACAAGGAATCGTAGTGACTCGAATAGCCCTGTTTGTCCCTGTTGCTCAAGTTGTTCACTGGAGAAGACGTCAATAGGAGTTGGGCTTTCAATAACTGTTCTGGGATTGCCTCGCACCCCAGTAACTACGATATTTTCTAGATTGCTTGCTTTATCATTGCTCTTTGAGGGTAGGTCTCCTTCTTGAGCTACAGCCGACGAGGCGGCCATAATCGACGCGATAACACCATAAGTGCCAATTTTCACTTTACCCTTTACATTTTTATTTTTCATATTCTCTGCTCTTTGTTAGTCCTAGGAAGCACTCGGGTTATCGCAGCTTGTTCTTCCAATATAAATGGTAGAATTCGAGTCAATGGTCTTTCAGACCCCTCTCGACAAGCAAAACGAGAAACCGGCTTCAACTGAAAAGTGACCTCTCAGTGTGTTTTATATTTTTGAGGTCACAAGTGCTTGAGGAAAAATTGAAGTTAAGTTAGCAGCCTGCGCAACGTCTCTTAACTCATTTCCGGCAGATTGTTCGGGTATGTCAAAATACATTGTCATTATTGTTTAGCTGGTCGGAACGTTTACCTAAAAAGCGAACGTCGACTTGCTAATACGCAATGTAAATACAACAAAGTTTAATACCTTTCGAATCAACTTTTTTCCAACTTCAGGTTGAGCGTCAGCATAAAATGACTGCAGTTCAATCTACCTATACAGAGAATTGAAAAAGCAAAACCCGCTACTTTTTTTTAAAATAACTCAGGGCTTAGTAATTACGCGGTAAATTAAACTGGCAATACGACCGGAATACGACGAGCTAAAAAAGAAGAAGCGCGCAGATGCTTGAATATCAACGACAGCTGAATCGAGACAGTCAATGTTAAGGACATCACGTCTATTGTACGTTTAGGAATATGGATGCGATTGAGCATCAATCTTTAGCATGACTGCTATGTACGTCAGCTTAGAAATGAAGTCACTGAAGGTTGAGTGGTCTAATGTATTATCTTCATTTTCATGCTTGGCAACCTGTCAAACATCATTATTAAAGTGTGATACTTCCGCTATTGGTTTGTTCATACCAATAGCGGAGCTAGGCGACTTTTAGCGTACAGGAATAGGTTGTAATCTTTCTGACTTAGACGCGCGATAATTGATTATCGTCGTGACTATGATAATAGCAATACCCAAAATATTGATAAAAAGGTTAGGTACCAACATAGTAAACCCTGCTAATAATAATAGGCCACGAGCGGCTATTGGGAGTTTGGTTGCTAATCTTCCCTCAATAGTACCTGCAAAGGAGATGATTAATCCAACCGTTAAAATAACAGCTTTAACGAAATCAATATTTTGACCTTCCATCCAGATCAACCCAGAAAATGCCATCATGATCGGTATAATAAAAAATCCTTGAGCAAGTTTAAAAGCTTGGACTGCAGCTTTCATAGGTGACGTGTTGGCAATACCGGCGGCAGCGAAAGCAGCTAAAGCAATCGGGGGGGTTACGTTAGAGGTTTGCGATAACCAAAATACAATCATATGCGCAGCGAGTAAACCAACGCCTAACTCAGTTAAACTTGGAACAGCCATAATTGATAATACGATATATGCAGCCGTTACAGGTAACCCCATACCCAGAATAACCGCAGCGATGGCGATCAATCCTAATACAGACCATAAATAGCCGCCAGAAAGCGCCATTAAAAATTGTGTAAACTGTAAGCCAATACCTGTTTGGCCGACTACACCAACAACAATGCCTGCAGTACCACAAGCTACTGAAATAGGAAGGGCAAGTAATGCACCCTCTTTCATTCCTGCAAAAAAGACCGCTATCGTAATTCGGCTGTGTTTTCTACACATTGCTGCGACCAATATGGCAACGCACCCAGAAATACCCACTAATATAGGCGAGTAACTCATCAGTAGCAAAGTGGTTATTAAGATTAATGGCACTAAAAAATGCCAGCCATCTTTTAGTACAGTAGAGATTTTTTCAGTTACTTCCATACCCTGTAAGCCTAGCTTGCAAGCCATTAAATGCACATACAACAAGGTACAGGTAAAGTATAATATGGCTGGTGCAATTGAGACTAATAATATCTCACTGTAAGGAATGCCGGTAAATTGTGCCATTACAAAAGCACCTGCGCCCATCACAGGGGGCATGATCTGGCCACCCGTTGATGCAGCGGCTTCAATACCGGCAGCCTGCTCTGGTTTGTAGCCAAGCTTTTTCATCATAGGGATTGTTAATGCGCCAGTTGTCACCGTATTGGCAATGGCGGATCCTGAGATTGAGCCGAGAGCTGCTGAAGCAATAACACTGGCTTTAGCTGGTCCGCCTCTGTACTTTCCGGCGATAGAAAAAGAGGCGTCAATAAAAAACTTTCCTGCCCCCGTAACCTGTAAAAAGGCGCCAAATAATACAAATATAAATACTACACCTGCGGCAATTGCAAGTGGAGCACCGTAGATACCATTGGTTGAAAATACATGGAATCGGACAATTTCTTCTATTGAAAACCCTCTGCTGGCCACGACTGAAGGCAATGCGTCGCCAAAAATTGCATAGAACAAAAATAGTGCCGCAATTAATACCATTACTGCACCAACTGTACGGCGTGTTGCTTCAAGCAGTAACACGATAATAATTAAACCGGACAACTGATCCAGCGTCGTCAACCCATCGAGTAGAAAAGAAATATCATCGTAATCAAAGGAAATAATGTGATACGAAGCCCACGCAGTGGCAATAATAAAAACTATGTCAATACCACGACCAAATAGATATAGCGCTGAGGAATGTTGGGTCTTAATTAACGGAATAGTTAAAAAGACTAAGATTAGTACCCAACTTAAATGGATGGGTCTAAAAACAGGCGCAGATAAATCTGCGGTTATACCCTGCCATATCTGGAAGATAGATAATGCTATTGCCGCCAACGCTGCAATTAACACAACTTTGTTTGTTACCCAATTACTCGTCGTTGTTTGATCCGTCATGCGATTCTCCGAAGGTAGTCGTGATGGCTACCAACTCACTCATTTTTGTGATTGTATTTCGAATTTAGGCTGATGCTTGACTGCAGCGGTTTGAATGCTTATTTACTGCAATCAAGATTTACTATCCGCCTCAATTACCTTTCATCAGCGTGATTGTTTAGTTGTATGCAACTTATTTTTGTTCTTTTAAATATTTTAACGATCCGGGGTGTAAGGTGATTCCGTCTAGTTTGTTCATATTTTCAAGCGTTGTATATTTAGTGACGCTAATAACTTGATTGATTTTTTTCATATTCTCAAAAGCAACCTTTGTCATCTGATAAGCAAGGTCGGTATCGAGATTCTTGTTTACTATAAGGATATTCCATACGGCTGGTGCGCTAAACGCGGTAACATCCTTGTAGCTGCCATCTGGAACTTCCATTGCTTGATATGACGCATTGTTATCCGAAACAGCTTTAAGCTCTTCTGGTGTAAACGATAGAATTCTAATTTTATGAGTGAATGCTAATTCAGTGATTGCCCCAACACCGATACTGCCTACGACTACGCCTGCATCTATCTGACCTCCTGAAATAGCATCGGTTGTTGCGGTGTAATTTAGAGATTGAGCATCGATATCTTTGTCACTTATGCCCAAGGCTGAAAGAATATTAGTTGCACTCACGCGTGTACCAGAGCCTGGCGCACCTAGTGAAACGCGTTTGCCTTTTAAGTCTTGAATTGACTGTATATCTGAGTCTGCTGATACAACGAATTGAACCACATTCGGGTATAAAGCAAATAAAACGGCTACATCCATTTTTCGAGGAAAAGGCTTAACACCTTCATGCGCTTGCAATACCACATTACCCATGGCGATCCCTGCGAGTTGTCTTTTGGTAGCAACTTTAATGGTATTTTCAACTGAAGCAGCCGTTACTTCAGCTCGCATGTCAAAGTCTTCAATATTTTCGCTCCAGATCTTCGCTAACATCCCCCCAAGTGGATAATAGGTACCGCTTTGGCTACCAGTACCAATAGTGTACGTTTCAGCTATGGTGTTAAGTGAAAGCAAACACGTTAACCCTAGGATCCCATTCTTTAAAATCTTACTCATGTTATTAACCCCATGCGCAGGAAACGAAGCCCGCAGTATTAAATTTTTTGCGTTGAATCAACGTAAAAGTTGCTGAAATGTTGTTTAGCAAAGTGCTAAAAAATGTAGTTAAATTCGCCTTGAAAAATTCACTTTTCATCATTATTTAATGTCTCTATTATCATTGGGTTACCGGCAATCATTCTGATTACCATGCATAAGAACTACGTATGTACCAGCTTCCTCCAGTGAAACCATAGGGCGAATACGTATCATAGAAGTTAGTCCCTAAAGAATTAGCTAAGCGTTCCTTTGGATAAACATTGAAGATGTTGTTAGCGCCAGCAAAGAATGCGAGTCCATTTTCTAATTGATAACCGGCTTCTAGGTTAACGATCCATTTTGCTTGGTTTTTTGTATCGAGATTCTCAGTCGTACCTTTGACTGTCCATCGACCGAAACGAGTGGCGCGAGCATTTATTAGCCATTTATCTAATCCGTAGTTGGTAGAAATGCTAAGTTTAGAATCAGGTACTGCATCGGTATAGGTGCCTAAGCGTTCACGATCGAACTGCTCTATTTGCGAGCCATCAGCTAACACTAAACCTAATAACTCCTGTGGATTGTCGAGCGAATTAACAACATCAACTTTGTTGTAATTGTACGCACCACTTAGGACTAGATTACCCATAACCATTTTCGGCGACCAGGTGGCAACGATATCGACGCCACGACTTCGTGTATTAATGGCGTTCGTAAAATAGTTTACAGCGCCTAATGATGCATCAAAGCCTGCTTCATCAAGAAGGGCTGAAATTTCACTACCTATGGTACCGCCAGATAAAGCCAAACGCTTATCGCCGCGATTAAATTGAGAAGATTGCGCGATACGGTCATCTACATCAATTTGATAAAAATCTATGGTAAAGGAAGTATTGTCTAAGGGGGTGTAGGTAATCCCAGCGCTAACGTTAACGGATGTCTCAGGAGTTAGAGGGTCTGCTCCTAAAGCCTTTGCTGCGAGATCGGTCGGAGATAAAGTCTGACGTAACACAATAATTTCAGCGAAACCGTCGTTATCCAAATCGGTGAATTGTCCACGACTACCACGGAAGCCCAATTGCTGAATACTTGGTGCTCTAAAGCCTGTATTTATGGAAGTCCGAAATGCGACGCTGTCGCTGATCTCGTAGCGTAGGTTTATTTTCCACAATATTTCATCACCAGCAGAGTCATTAAATTTTTCGTAACGTAGCGCGCCTGCTAAAAAGAGCTTTTCGGAAACATCCCATGCTAAATCTATGTATCCGTTTATATTATTACGAGAAACGTTACTTTCGGCTTCAGGATAAAAGCCTCGGTAGCCTTGTGCGCCTGGCTCTAACCCATTATTCCCATCTGCGTAGCTTAAATACTCTCCTTTGAGTATTTCAAAACCTTCTCGTCGATATTGCAGACCAAATGATACTTGAAGATCGCTGTCTTCTAATATGAGAGGGCGGGTGGCATCCAGTTGAATTATCATTTCGTCTGAGTTCATATTACCCAGAAAAAACGATGTTGGACTGCTTGAGCCTAAACTGGCATTCAGACCGTTGGTATTATTCCAAGTGGTATCATCAAAACCGTAGCTCATCGAAAAATCCCAATCAAACTCAGCCTTGGTACTCGTAATACCAGCGACCAGTTCGAAGTCATTTTCTTTTATTTGCTCTTCTGGACGAAAGCCTAAAGGGAAAATATCGATAATATTACGTATGTCGCCAGGAAGTCGGTAAGTAAATGTCAGATCTGATATTCGATGAGCGTAAGATGCGAAACCATAAAGCTGGATGTCTTGAAGGCTCGCTTTAGCATTAACACCAAAAATATTTGTCGTTTGCGGGAAGTTACCAAAATTCTTGGTCACCATACGATCAAGGCTGCTTTCTCTAGGGTCAAAGCTTCCGTCCTCTAAAAGGGCAAATAGGTTTCGTCCTCCGTCTTCGGGTAACGCTAAAGTGCGAGCACGGTTGGATAATTTACTTTCCATAAAATCGTAGGATAGATTGATATAACCATCGTCACCTAGGGCGATTCCATTGCTTATGCCAACACTGAGATTTTCGCCGTCACTGCGATCAAAGTTTTCTCCAGCGGAAAAAACAGCTCTGCCCGTTTCAGGTTTATCTTTCAAAATAACATTTATCACCCCAGCGATGGCATCGGAGCCATATTGAGCTGATGCACCATCTCGCAGTACTTCGATACGCTTTATGGCGGAGGTAGGGAGCATATTTAAGTCGACTCCAGCAGAACCACTGAATAAGCCAGTGCTGGTATTGATTAATGCGGTCTTGTGGCGCCTCTTGCCGTTAACTAATACAAGTGTTTGATCTGGGTTTAAGCCTCTTAAGCCTGCGGAGGCTATAAACGTGCCTGTTCCTCCTCCGGAACGTTGCGGTAAATTTAGTGATGGAACAAGAAACCGTAAAGATTCAAAGAGTCCTGCTTGACCTTGTTGTTCAAGTTGTTCACTGGTGAAAACATCGATGGGAATAGGGCTTTTGATAACGGTTCTAGGGTTTCCCCGTACTCCTGTTACCACTATATTTTCATATTTATCTTCCAGAGTTAATGTGGAAGATGACATCATACTAGGGGCGTTCCCATCAGAAGTACCAAGTTTTTCCGTTCTCGTTAATCTTGCTTTTTTCATATTATCTGCTTTGAGAGAGCTACTGAAAGTTCTCGGATCATCAGCGCTTGATTCAACAAAAATTGTAGCGTTAGCGTAAATGGTCCCTTTGAGGCCCGTCCCAGCAAGTAAAGCGATAAGACCAGCTTCAACTGAAAAATGACCTCGTAGTTCATTTGTAGTCACTGAGGTCACAAGTGCTTGAGGAAAAATTAGAGCTAAGTTAGTCGCTTGCGCAAAATTTCTTAACCCATCTCCGGCAGATTTTTCAGGAATGTTAAAATACACAGTCGTTATTTTTTGTTCTATTAAATCATTCGTCGCTAAAGCGAAAGCTGATTTGTAAACGAGCACTGTAAATGCAACAAAGTGTAGTATCTTTCGAATCAATGTTTTTCCAACTTCAGGTTGAACAGCACCATTTTCCAACGACGCATTCACAGCAAATCATTGGCTGTAGCTCAACCTACCTATACAGAGTAATGAAAAAGAAAAATCCTCTATTTTTTTTCGAAATAACTAGAAATAGCGTGATTGAGAATATGTTTAACTGTTCGGATTGGTTATGTAGTAATACCCACCACTCATTTTGTTAACGTTTAAACCAAGATTCAATTCCAATGTAGTAAAAACTGTCTCGAGATTATCGATAGGATAAAATCCTCCCACCTTCATCGCTTGTATTGATTTGTCTGCAATAACAATATTTAAGTTGGTGTAACGCGATAATTCAGCTATCACATCCGATAATGGCTCATCATCGAAAGACAGGAAACCTTTTCTCCAATACAGTTTTTTCGCAATGGATTTATCGCTTTCTTGTTCAACAGACTCGACTTTAACGTCATCAAATACCACGTTATTACCCGCACCAACGATGACTTCATTTTTGTCTTGGTACGCTGTTTTGTCAGCTTGAAAAGGTCCATCAATATTTTCTTTCGCTCTAACTCTTACCGTTCCGTGAGAGACTAAAACATTGACCAAATTACCATCAAGGCGCACTGAAAAGTTGGTGCCCAATGCACGAACATCCCCTGTTCCTGCTTTTACAGTAAAGGGCCTGCTTTTGTCAGGCGCTACCCCAAAATTAGCTTCTCCCTGAAAAAGAGTGATATTTCGCTGCTTGCGACTGTAATTCACTTCAACAATACTATTGGTGTTTAATAAAAGCTCTGAACCGTCGGTGAGTATTATATTTTTTTGTTCACCAATTTTCGTGAAATACTGGCCATTTTTTGAGGTGTTCTCTAGCGAACCCTGTAAATAGAAAATAATTGGAATCGCCAGAACTAATGCAGCAAAGGCCGCTGTTTTATAAGAAAGTTGAGCGAATCGATGGCTAAAAAAAGTACGTTTTTCTTGTTTTTCGCTTGATTGTTCTTGAGACGAGGAACGCTCCCCTATTTCTGACATTTTGTCCCATAATTGTGCAAGTCGCTTTAACTGCTTTTCATGTTCGGGACTTATTGCTAGCCACGTATTTAATTCAGTTTTATCTAAGGCTGTAAGTTCATCTTGCTCCATACGGGCAATCCATTCACTTGCTTCACGCTTTATTCGTTCTTTATCATTCGGAAATTTAACTACCTGAGTCATTCCTATTTACTCTTTCTATGATTCATATTTGCTTCGATATCACTTTGTTTAGTGAATCCTATTTGCTGCTGTTTAGTAATATATTCATCGCAGCGCTCTAGCCCTTTTGCGATATGCTTCTCTGCTGTACTAACCGCAATGTTCAATTGGAACGCAATATCCTTGATTCTAACACCCTCTAACAACCTTAAACGTGTTACCTCCTGACATTGTTTTGGCAGCGATTTTAAAGCAGCCAGCAATAGTGCTTTTTCTTGCTGCTCAGATAAATGGGCAAAAGCATCTTGTTCTTTACTAATGAGTAATGACTCGCCAGAATCCTCTATATATTCAGTAATTCGGGTAGAAATTTTACTATTTTCACGGATCGCTAAATTTTTTGTTGTTTTATATAAATACAACTTAGGAAATTTTATTTGATTTTTTTTATCTGCAACAAAAGTTTTTACGAACGCTTCTTGAAGAATATCTTCTAATTCGTATTCTTTTTTGACATATCGCCGCACCACATTAGCTAAGGACGACTTGCACTCTGAAAAAACCGAAAGAATAGATTTTTTACCTAATACATCTTCTTGCATTTCTAATCCTCGCTGTTTTTCACATGGTTAAAAATAAACCATCACAAAAGTTACTCCCAGTATTTAAATACTTGGGAGGGTAATGTCCTGTAAAAGTGCGACAAAACGGTCACAGAAAAAAATAGTAAAATTATGTGATAGAGATCTGAGTTTCAGTTCTGACTCTGGGTAGTTCGAAAATAAATCTTTCGTATTGAAAGATAAGATAACCAGAAATAACATTACTTTTGTTGAAGCGTTTTTATTAACGTTTGGTTTCGTTAAGTTTTAACGCGTTTGTACTACTGCCTTTTTTTAGTAAATACTAAACACTTTAGATTTGCAATATAGTCAGTAGAGAATATTGTATCGCGGTAAAATAGCAGGATGGGCCTGCTATTTTTCATGACTGACCAAATTTTAAATCGCTATAAACTGATGTCGGGACTATTATTTTTCACCGCGCTGTGCGAAGGCCTTAATATTTATTTCCGATACCTTTTCCCATGCTTCGTTGGGCACTAACACTGACATAGCGTAGTGGGCGATTTTCCAGTTGCCTTTATCATTAATAAGTACGCCTGTGCCACGAAAACGGCCCCATTTTTTAGATACGGTTATTTCGTCAAACCAAGCGATGTCATGTTCGGTTGAAAAATTGACGTTTCGCTCTACTGCTGAGTAGGTCCAGCCAGTGCCGCCAGCAAATCGTTCCGCTACATATTTGTCCAACGACTCAGGTCGCGACCAGCGCTCCCAATCATCGGTGCCCATAAATACGCCGGTGTCGGTAAATGAACTGAGGTAGGCGTCTAAATCAGCCTTGCTGGCGGCTTCGTGTAAGCCATCCAGAACTTGGTTTACCGCTTGCGTCGCTTCAACCTTTGTTTGGGCAAATGTGGCAAACGAGCAAAAAAGCCCGATAGCAATGATGACCAGAGATAGTTTTTTCATCAGTAACTCCATTAACGGCGTGTGAATATGTTTTTGAAATTATTCATTTAAATTAATAAAAGATAACAAGGCAGGCGTTTGTGTTTTCTGCCTTGTATCTTTAGTTCATTGGTATACCTTAATTCTAAGGGTTAGAAACCGCCTCTAAACGTCATGCCAATCGTACGTGGTGTAACACGAATACTGGCTGGTGGATCAAACGGCGGACGACCAATTGCGCGTACGACTCCGTCGTCATCAAACATATTATTGGCAAACAACGATATTTCGTAGCCTGAAAAACGTAGGCCTACGCGCATATTGGCTAATGTGTAGGCATCCATTTTGCGGTAGTTAGAATTTTGCTCACTGAACTCAGTAGAACGATCATCGGTGTACTGCACGTTTACCCAACCAAAGCCTTCAAGATCTTTGTTTAGCTGCATGGAGTATTCAGCTGATGTGGTGAATGATACCTCGGGTACGAACGGCGCCGCATCGCCTTTTAGAGCATCAAGGTTTGGTACATCAGCATCCAAAGTAGTATTGATATAGGCACCGCCTGCAGAAAGGACTAAGCCTTCAATGGGTTTTACCGTAACTTCAAGTTCAACACCCTTGCTGGTTGCGTCACCAACGTTTTCTTTAAAACCAAATCCACATTCAAAGCTACGGCTGGTTTGCATATCGCTCCAGTCAATATGAAAATAAGTGGCGTTATAACTAACCGTACCTTGTGAATCACTACCTTTTACACCTATTTCGTAGTTCCAGATTTCATCTGGGTCAAAGAAGCGAGTATCACCGCCATCACGTTCAACCTCGGCTAGCTCATCGGCACATACTGATGCAGGTATGGCTCCGTTGATACCGCCGTAACGAAAGCCTTTAGCTGCCTGAGCATACACTAAGTTATCGCGGTTTAAGTGATAGGACACATTCAATTTAGGATTAAACCCATCGACGCTGCCTTTAGGACGAGTATCACTGTTGGCTTCGCCGTTGAACAAGCCAGATTGGTAGAACTCGATCTCTTGTTCCCAGTTGAAATAACGTAAGCCCGCAGTAATCGATAAGTCACCGATATCGTAATAAAGCTCACCGAAAAAGGCGTAGGTTTTAACGGTCAGATCATCAAAGCCGTAGAATAAATGATCATCCGGTGCGCCGAATGCAGAAGAGGGCACACCTAATATGGCGTCAGCACCTGGTACGGGAAAGGTATTTTCATAAAATACGTCTTTCTTGTCAGCATAAGCGCCTACCGTCCACTGTAAATCGCTATCGCTGGTTGAGGCCAAGCGTAGCTCTTGCACATATACTTCAGAATCAGTTACATCGACTAGTTCATGAGGAGTAATGCCCGGCGGTAATGCCGATTCAAATAGCAAATCTAATGAGCGCGGGTTAACAATAGAGCGGTCAAAGTAAGAAGTAGAACTGACTAACTCAGCCCAATCTAGATCGTATGTAAGGGTTACGTTGGCGATATCCATGGTATCGTCGTAGCCATCAAAAGATGGATAGTCTCGCACGAATAAAGGCGTGGAGTCGATATCAACCGGACGGCCATTGTCTGAATAATCATGGTGTAAATAGCTGAAGTCGATGGTCAATTCATTGGTAGGAATATACAAGGCCGAAATTTTCGCACCCTTGGAATTACCGGTGTTGAGATCTTTTTCGCCCGTCAGGCTGTTGTCAATATATCCACCATTGTCGAGGTAATAACCACTGATCCGCACGGCTAATTCGTTTTCAATAAGCGGCACGTTCACAAGCGCTTTGACCGACTGGTTGTTGCTACCATGCTCAATTTTCGAAGCACTGAGTTCGTATTTGCCTTCAAATTCAGTCAGATTCGGGTCGTTTGAAACGAGTCGCACAGTGCCTGTCATTGAGCCCGCACCAAACAATGTGCCTTGTGGGCCACGCAGAACTTCAACACGTTTAAGGTCAAACAAGGCGAGTTCTGGGTTCATGCCACCCATTGAAATGGGGATTTCATCTAAATATATACCAACGGTTTCTTGGTTTTGTGTATCGTTGTCATTTCCACCACCATTTGCTACACCACGAATAGATAAACGTGTGCGTCCGGGACCATTCTGGTAAGCCGTTAAGCTAGGAACAACGCCTAGCAAATCGGTGAAATCAGTGGCTCCTAGGTTGTTGATCAGATCTTCGCTGACAACATTAATACTAATCGGCACGTCGTTCATTGATTCTGAACGTTTACGAGAGGTAACGATTACGCGTTCATATTGTGCGCTCTCTTCAACTGCTGGTGCGCTGCTTTCTTGTGCTTCAAGGGCGGTAGAGCCAATAACAGAGGCAACGAGTAGCGCAACACGAGAAGGGGTAAATACGCGTGTACTCAGGGTTTTACAGGTGTGACTCAATGTGTGTGTGTTGTCCATGGTGTGATGCCTTTTAATGGGTCAAAGTTAAGCAACTTCTATTGCTTTTATAATGAAAGTCGAATGATGAAATTGGATATATCATTGTGCGTTAAATTGCAAAATGATGTGCAGCGAACGGAGTTCTTGATGATTCGTCAGCTTTTTTCAGATGGCTTTCAAAGCTAGTTTCGACCGGATTTGCTAGCACTGCAATCACTTATTATTCTGGTTCGACCTTAGCAAAGCTAATGTTCACGGGGTTTGTGCGTTATAAATTACCCGAATTTATTATTCTATTCCTCTCACAGTTATGGTGCGTTTCTATTCCTAGTGGTGCAAGGGGACAATAGTTTGAAAGATTTAACGCATCGTTTGCTTTCTTTTTGTTCGTGATTTCAATTCCTCTGATATGTGGTCTACCGCAGTAAAAATGCACAAAAACACATTTTGTTGTTTGCTGAATTCGTCCGCTAGTCGAACTTGGTACGTTTATTGTGATGTGTTTAGTGAATCCTCAGAGAAGGGTATTCGCCGAACAGGCAATTATCAGTGCAAATAGATTAGGAAATACACTCGTGAAAATTACTAAAGAAATCTTTCGTCCGACATTACTCAGCGTGTCGCTTGCCGCATTATTTACCGTGAACCCCACCTTTGCTCAAGATACCGATAGTTTGGCAGCAGATGAGCCAGCGGAAAAGATTCAAGTCATGGGTCGCCGAATTTCAGAAACAGAAGTGGCGATCGGTACCGACGAAGTGACCAATACCCTAGCCGTTACCCGCGAAGCGCTGCTATCTGCACCCGGCGGGATTTCAGGTTTAAAGATGTTAGAAAGCCTGCCGGGCTTTAATGTTCAAACTGATGGAGCATTAGGCTTATATGAATTTGGTAACTCAGTTAATGTACGAGCGTTTAATTTAAGCCAGATGGGCTTTGTGTTAAACGGTGTGCCAATGGGCCGTTCAGATGCGTTTGGTGGTAGCCCAATTTTCAGATACGTAGATAACGAAAACCTAGCGTCCGTAGTTGCCTCGCCTGGGGCCGGCGATGTGTCAGCTCCTAGTTATTCGACCTTAGGGCCAATTGCATCTTATTATTCTGTTGATCCATCAGATCAAATGGGCGGCATGATGTCGTTAACCATTGGCGATGATGACTTACAACGCTCATTTATAAAACTAGAAACGGGGGATTTAGACGGATTCAGGGCTTTTATTAGTCGTTCAAAAACCGACAGTGATTTATGGCGCGGTCCAGGCACAATCGACCGAGAGCACATTGAAGGTAAAGCCGTTTATACCTTTAGCCCAGAAACGTCGTTGGAATTTAGTTATGTAGCAAATGATTTTTTTGATTATGACTCGCCTTCTGGTACTGCGGCTACCTTTGCAGATAATTATTACTATAGCTACGAAGACTCCATTCCTGAGGGCTGTATTTCTGCCCAACCAGAGGTATACGATTATAATCAAGACGGCAGTATCGACCAAACTGATTTTACCCCTGTATTTACTGGCAGCAATTGCACTAGCTACTATGAAGACCGAGTAAACGTGCGCGATGACAAATTATATTCACTGCAACTTGATACCTACCTAACAGATAACTTGCAATTTACCGGTACCTATTATTTTGAGGATAAAGACGGCTACGGAGTTTCACCGGATACTTACGGTAATACCTTAGGGATTTATGAACGCCAAGCTGCAGCAGGCTTAGATGTGGTGCACCCCCGTGGAGTGCAATATGGTTTATCGTCAGTGGGTGGTGACCGTAAAGGCTTCGTGGCTGATTTTAGTTTAGAGCTTGAAAATAACCACATTGAATTTGGTGGCTGGCGCGAAAAAGACACGTACCACCGTACACAACAGCGCCTAAACAAAACTGCCGGCAGTGCAGATGGTGACGTAATTTGGGATGAAGTGGCTTACTACCGCCGTGACTACACCTCGGTCCGTGAAACTACCCAGTTGTATTTAAAAGATACCATCAGCCTGCTAGATGATGATTTAAAGCTTCAGGTTGGTGTGAAGTCGCTGAATGTTGATTATTCTTTAGATGGCTATCGTGATTACAACGATTATGAGATTAATAGTGAAGCGGGTTATGGCCCTCAATCGGTTGGGGGTAAATTTAGCAATCATTTTTTACCTTCGTTAGGAGCGGTTTACACGCTAAACGATACCGATCAAATATTTGCTTCGTACTCACAGAATTATGCGTTACCCAGTGGCACGGATGATATATACGATAACGCGGTTAGCTTTGAACCTGAGACCCCAGAGGGTGAAGAGGCCGATAATTACGAGTTAGGTTACCGTACTAATCAAGAAAGCTTCAATGCCGCCATCGCATTGTTCTATACCCGTTTTGATAACCGGCTTTTTGAGAGTAATGTTTTTAACCCCGCTACGCAGCAACCTGAAGGTTTTTATATTAATGGCGGCGCCTCAGAAGCCTATGGTTTTGAATTAACCGGTGTGTACCAACCTGAAACGTTTAATAAAGAACTCTATTTAAACGCAAATATCTCATACAAACATGCAACGTTGATTGATGGTTTTGATAGCAACGCTGCGGGCAATAAATTGGCCGACAGCCCAGATTGGTTAATGACGGGAGGCATTACATACGAGCCTACAGAATGGATAGTGGCAAATGTGTCAGCTAAATACACAAGTAGCCGCTTTACTGATTATGGTGAAACTTATGAAATGGACAGTTACACCACCGTTAGTGCGTATGTTGATTTAGGCGGTATTAACCCGTTTGGTATGCCAGAAAATGTTAGCTTACGTTTTAATGTAGACAACTTGTTCGACAAAGAAGTATTGTCGTTTGCGTTTGTTGGTTCAGCTTTTTATCGTCCGCTGAGCCCACGTAATTTTCAAGCATCGTTAACGGTAGCATTTTAATTAATACGGGAAAACACATGTATAAATTGAACAAACAGTTCGTATCAGTCGCACTTGGCTTATTGATGTGGCAGACAGCGGGGGCTGTTACCCTTGAGGAGGCAACCGCTATACAACGCCAAATCGTGACGTTAGATACGCACTTAGATACGCCGGCTAATCTCGTGGTGCCGGGCTTTGATATTCTTGAACGTCACTCCTATGGGCATGACTTTTCACAAGTCGATGTCCCCAGAATGCAAGAAGGCGCATTAGATGGTGGCTTCTGGGCTATTTACTCACCCCAAGGTGAGCTGACTAAAATAGGTTATGAGCAAAGCCGTGATACCGCGTTGTTACGTGCATTAGCAATCCGTACCATGGTGACAGCGAACCCTGAAATATTCGAATTTGCAACGCAAGCTAGTGATGCTCAAGAGATAAAAAAGAGTGCCAAGCATATTGTATATATGAGCATGGAAAATTCGTACCCCTTGGGCACGGATATCAGTTTGCTGGAGACTTTTTATAAGTTTGGTCTGCGTATGACGGGGCCAGTACATTTTAAGAATAATCAATTTGGTGATAGCTCTACAGATCCTGATGGCCCTAAATGGGACGGTCTGTCACCTTTAGGTGAGCAGTTAGTCGTTGAAGCTAATCGACTTGGCATCGTTCTAGACGGTTCACATGCTCATGATGAAACAGTAAAAGACATGATCCGCTTGTCAAAAACGCCGATTATCTTGTCGCATACAGGGAGTAAAGCTATTTACGATCATCCGCGTAATGTTGACGATGAGTTGCTTAAAATGCTCGCTGCATCAGGCGGTGTTATTCAAATGAACGCGTACAGTGAATACCTAGAAGCATTGCCTGCTGATCCTAAGCGTAAAGAAGCCTTTAAAGGGTTAATGAAGTTGGTAAAAGACGGTAGCGATCGTGAAATCATCCTTGAAAAACGTCGTGAAATTGAACATGAGCATCCTGCGGTAAAAGCCTCATTTGAGGTTTATATGAATCACTTCTTACATGCTTTAAAGGTTGTTGGGCCAAAACATGTAGGTATTGGCGCTGACTGGGATGGTGGCGGTGGTGTTGATGGCATGATGGATGTGGTTAATTTGCCAATGATTACTCAGCGCTTATTAGATGAGGGTTACAACAAAGAAGACCTAGCCAATATTTGGGGGGCTAATGCCCTACGTGTTTTACAGCAGGCTCAAGATTATGCAGCAAACGAAAAATAAAAATAATAAAGTTTGTTTATTTGGTTAGCAATTGGCGTTAAGTGGGTTGTTCGCATTGTTAAACACTCGCCCCTGTATTTGCATGCATTGGGCGAGTGCATTAAGCCTATGTATCCTGCGGATAGGCAACAACTAGAAATAAATTGCATAGGAGACATTGAGAAAATCAACGCCTGGATTTCGATCGTTTAAACCGCCGTTTGAATAATGCATGTATCGTAGCGCCACAGATTGATCCATGTTGTCACCAAAATCGGTGACTAAGCCTAACCGGTCTTCAAATTGGTAATGAGAGCCAATATCCTTACCTGCAAAGCGGGTGTCTTCAACTAATGATACACCGATACCAAACTCCCATCTCAGAGGATATTTATTGGCTATAGTAGCGAACTGTTTAGAAAATACCGGTGAAATGGCCATGGCGTAATTGGTTTCATGGCTATTTTGTTCGCCAAATTCCCAAAAATTAACACTTACTTCCCAATACAAATCTAGGTTTCCTAACCATTTTATTTGCGTAAGTTGGGTTGCGTAGGGTCGATAAGCTAATCGTATTCCTTGAATATCGTCTGAGCCCAAAAGGTAATCTACCGCAATGCCTTGTTTTGCTGCTTGCGCGGTTGGTGTAATAAAGTAGCTGCCGAGTAGGGCGATAATGATGAATAATGTACGCATGAGTGTGTCCGTATTTAAATTAATGTGTGAATACTAAATAGGGACGATTAAGATAATAAATTGGTTTTATCATCACAAATATTCGACTTTACCGTTCGGTATAATAGAACGTTTTGTGTTTTTAATAGCTTAACTTGTTTATATATACATTTTTTTATTATTTTAGTTATATTTATTTACCATTCTAAACAATGGTTTTACATGACACGTTATTTGACAGGCTAAATTCCGTTTGGGTGCATTGAATTATTGCTATTGGTACACTTGAATTTATATATAGGTTTGTAAGGTGTTTAAAACAGGGGTAGGTGCTTGGCGAAACTCAGTAGTAGCGAACAAGAAAAAGTCGAGCTTGAGCACCAGGCGGCTAAAATTTTTATGCGTTGTTATGAGCGTGATAGCGGTCATGAAATTCGCCACCTTTGGCATAACCGCCCCAGTAAGCCAGATGTGTCCTGTCGCTTGGAAGGGGAACGTTTAGATCTCGAAATTGCCCATTTATACGGTAGCGAATTGGAAGCCAAGCAGATACTAGGTCGTGAGCTAAATGAAGAAACCTGTTTAGAGTTGCGAAATCTCGATAGTATGACTCAGCCTGAAGAGCGATTGCTCAAAGCATTGAACCGCATCCTGTACAACAAGTCTCTAAAGCACTATCGCTCTGAGCGTGTTTGGTTGGTTATTCGTAATGCCCATCCAGCATGGGATAGAACGCAAATAGAAGCACTGCGTAACAAAATAGATGTGCCACCTAGCCATCCGTTTGAGCAAATATGGATGGTAGGTGACTGGGAAGGAGAAAGCGGCATCATTAAGCTGTTTCCCTGTGCATTACACTAATACCTTTGCTCAGTTTCACTTTATATTTCAATTTGTTTACGTTAAATGTCGTTCGACAGCTTATAGTCGAGCTCGCGCCATCTGAGTGTGCCCCCGGCTAGCGAAAATACCTGTTTAAATCCCATATGTAACAATGATTCTGCTGCTAGTGCTGAGCGCCCGCCTGAGCGACAGTAAAGCAATATATTTTGCTGGGCTAGCCACGCGGTTGGATCAGCTTTATTCTCACATACGGCCAAACCACTCAGCTTGGCTTCAAGCAGACCTCGGGGTATGACGAGTGCACCGGGTAGAATACCTGACTGACATTCATCGGCTTCACGAACATCGACTAAAATAGGATATTTTTCCGGCGTTTTTGCATATTCCTCACACGTAACCTCTTTGATGATTTGCCTGACGTGATCAATATACTGCGAATAATCTAATACTTTGTTTTGCATTGTTATTACCTCAATAAAATAAGTTAGCTAGCAGCCAAATCGCCACGACTACTATAAGAATGGAAAATCCACGTTTGAGTTTATGTTGATCTAGGTGTGAAGATATCGACTGCCCCGCTAAGACAGATATGGCACCTACGCCGGCCATCGTTAAAATAATCAGCCAGTTTAACTCAGGGGCTTGGTCGCTAAGCGCAATAGAAGTAAAAGCCGTGGCCGAGTTAATGACGATTAGCAGCAGACTATTGGATACCGCACTTTGCATATTTGCACCGGCAAAAATGACCAAAGCCGGCACGATTAAGAAGCCACCACCAACACCCACCACGCCAGTGATAAGCCCCACCGTTGCTGCGGCACTTAGCAATGCCCATGTACTCGGTGATTTGCCAGAAGTAGGTGGCTTATCGGCAAACATTTTTATCGCAACAACAGCCATAATAACAACGAGTAGAACAGTTTGACTGCCTGGCGGCATCCATATCCCTAGCCGTGCCCCTAAAGCGGCAAATGGCAAGCTCACAATACCAAAACTGGTAATTATGCGTTTGTCGAGGGCGCCGTTTCGATAGGCTCTTATACTGCCGACAGTCGCAATTATACCGACTATGATCATTGAGCTGGTTATGGCACTTTTTTCATCCAGACCAAGGAAAAGGGTTAACGCGGGAACAGTTAATATTGAGCCACCTGCACCGAGCAGTCCTAAACTAAGGCCAATTAAACCAGCGCTTACTAGCAACATCAGATACATAAACTTGTACATACTTTAATTAATATTGTATATTTGCAATATACGATATTTATATATGATTAAGCAAGGAGTTAATTATGGCGGTTCAAGTTAACGGTTTTTTTCATGAAGGAACGGGCACCATTAGTTACATAGTGGTTGATAATGAGCGCAGACACGCGGTGATAATAGACAGCGTACTGGATTTTGATCTTTCATCTGGAGAAGTAAGTGCAGAATTTGCGGATAAGCAATTAGCCTTTTTACGCGATAATAAATTACAACTTGATTGGATTTTAGACACCCATGCTCATGCTGACCATTTGAGTGCAGCTAATTATTTACGCACTAAAACATCGGTTAAAACTGTTATTGGCGAGGGGATTAAGATTGTCGAAGATCATTTTGCTAAAACGTTTAACCATGAAAGTCAGTCGACCCACTTATACCAAGCGTTTGACCGCTTATTAACAGAAGGGGAAACATTAGATTTTGGCTCTGCATCATTACAAGGAATGAGCACGCCAGGGCACACCAGTGACAGCCAAAGCTATGTGATAGAAGATAATATATTTGTCGGTGATACTTTATTTATGCCAGATGGCGGAACTGCCCGTTGTGATTTTCCTGGTGGCGATGCTGGATTATTGTGGGATAGCATCAGTCGAATTCATCAATTACCTGCACATTACAAAATTTGGGTCTGCCACGATTATCAGCCCCAAGGCCGCGAGTTGCGTTATCAGACGACCGTAGGTGAGAGTCGTTCTTCAAATATCCATGTAAATTCCCAAATGGATAAAGCGCAATATGTGGCATTACGAAACACTCGGGACAAAACCCTTGCGGTGCCCAAATTATTGTACCCCTCCTTGCAGGTAAACTTGCAATCAGGCGTATTGCCAGAGCCTGAGAGTAACGGTATGCGGTATATTAAAATTCCGTTAACGGATAACACTCATTAACTGTTGGTTATAAAGGAAATTTACTGGGTGCTCTTTCTACTTTTTTGCCTATTTCCTCTAGCCGTTTAAGATTATTGGGGCTCATTTGGCGACGAGAAAGTTCTTTTAAAAATTGAGCCGTATTAAGGCTTTGATATTTTGCCTCACCTGATTCGACTAGGCTTTGCAGTAAATTTAAGCTAAAAGCGACCTCCCGAGGGAAGAGTAAATAGGCTTGATAAAAGTCTTGTGTGGCTTTTTGATAATCGTGTTTTACATAATGTTCTAAGCCGGTCTTGTTCAGACTCATGGCTTCAGGCCTGCGCTCGCCGATGGTCTCTTCGCGCTTCACCACTATCATATTGGCAACAGTTGCTTCGTTGCCATCTTCAATTTGTTCTAAACGTGCTTTACACAAAGCTAATATTTCACTGGCTTTAAGGTCATTGCCAATACCTTTCCAAGCAGAAACCGCGTCGGTCATTTGCATGATGTCATTACTGTCAATGTCGTCCATGCCTTCTCTTTGCAGTATTTCAGTGGCTTTGTCTACATCCCCAGCCATCACTGCTAAAGCGGCGAATAAAAAGTCTTTTTTAATCACTAGCTTCTGGTCTTGGTTTTTGCGCCCCGCAGAGCCAATTAAAAATTTAGCGACTTGTAAGGTTTTATCTCGTTCGTTGGCTTTTTTGCCCTCGGCTTCTTGCAAGTAACAGCGTGCTAAATCGAGGGTTAATTCATCGAAACGTTCTCGGATCCCACGATTTGACTCGCGCTTTTTCTCAAGTAATTGAATGGCTTCGCTGTTGCGTTCTTGGGCTTGAAATATATAGGCTTTTAAGCGGGCCGCCGAAACTGACATTTCTCCTTCACGGATCTTATCTATGTGGTCTTCTGCTTGAGCATATTGATTATTTCTAATACAAATACGTGCTAGCCATTCTCGTGCTTTATCGCTAGTCAATTGCGTATTGGTAAGCGTTAACAGCATTTCTTCGCTTTGTTGTATTTGCCCATCTAGATACAGACTTTGAATCAAGCCCCATTTTGCCCATATTATTTTGTCTGAACCGCGTAACACGTCTTCATACACTTTGGCCGCCTCTTTAAAAAGCTTCACTTTGATAAGTAAGCGAGCTTGTAATTTGACCATTTGACTGCGCATACGGGGACGACTATTACGTTCCAGCATGTAGTTTAATTTATCCAAAGCTAAATCAAATTCACCGTCATCCATCAGCTTAAATACGGGCATCAGATAGTGGCGGAAATTTAGACAAGCTGAGATGTTCTTCTCAATACTGCGGATTGTGTAAGGTTTGATCACAAGTGCATCTGGGTGAACATCGACGATTTGTCCAACGATTATGGGTAGGCGGTCTGAGGTGATGAAAATAATGCTGGTAGAGCTTTTTAGTAGACCTTGTTCTTGTAATTCTTGGACCACTTCTACGCCATTCTTGTTTTGCCCTAGGTGGTAATCCATCAATAACAAGTCAATTCGGCGCAGCCTAGCATGGGCTTTTAATTCACGACCATTACTAAAGCAGCCAACCTCGGTGAACCCCATTTCCATTAAGTGGTTACGTAAATTAATGCGTGCCATGCCGTTGTCTTCAACAATGGCGACTTTAATATCACTAGGAGACATGAATTACCTTGGTTGGTAGAGCGTATTTTTGTTTCATAATCAATAGCATAACAAGGGAAAAAATATAGTCGTATTAATTAACTTAGTCCAGAGGTTATTAACCTAGTGTGCTGAAAACCAGTCGTCATGTATACAGATGTTGTCAGTTTATAAAATAAATGTTTGAACTGACGTTAACGTAAAGGTAAATTGTTTGATAATCTACTAACACTTCGTTAACAGTTTTGGTTTGCCGCTAAAATCAAAGCAATTTATTAGGGCTATTTATGCAACACATTCCTTTACTTATAAACGGTGAGTTTATTTCATCTGAATCACGGCAGTTTATTGATGTCACCAACCCTGCAAACAACATTGTTATCGCCAAAGCACCCATTGCTAGCGATGCGGAAATTGATGCTGCAGTCGCTTGTGCAAAAGAAGCTTTTTTAACGTGGCGCGAAGTACCCGTGTCAGAACGAGCACGCGTGATGATGCGTTACCAACAACTTCTTAAAGAGCATCATGACGAGATAGCCACGATACTTAGTAGTGAAACGGGCAAAACATTTGCTGATGCCAAAGGTGATGTTTGGCGTGGTATTGAAGTCGTCGAGCAGGCCATGAATGTGCCTTCAATGATGATGGGCGAAACGTCTGAGAATGTTGCTCGTGGCATAGACACTTACAGCTATACCCAGCCTTTAGGTGTGTGCTTAGGCATTACACCCTTTAATTTTCCCGCAATGATCCCGTTGTGGATGTTTCCACTGGCAGTGGCTTGCGGCAATACGTTTATCCTTAAACCGTCAGAGCAAGACCCATTAACACCCACGCGCTTAGCTGAGCTATTTATTGAAGCGGGTGCGCCCAAAGGTGTGTTAAATGTGATCCATGGCGGCAAAGATCAGGTCAATAGATTACTTAATCACGACGACATAAGTGCCGTGTCATTTGTTGGCTCTGTACCTGTCGGACAACATGTTTATAAAACAGCCACCGATAATATGAAACGCGCCCAATGTTTTGCCGGAGCGAAAAACCACTCTGTAATTATGCCAGATGCAAATAAACAACAAGTACTGAATAACCTCGTTGGCGCATCTGTCGGAGCTGCTGGTCAGCGCTGTATGGCGATATCGGTTGCGGTTTTTGTAGGGGATGCAGGTGAGTGGGTTGAAGAGCTGGCAAATATGATTGGTCAGGTAAAACCAGGATTATGGGACGACGAAGATGCCGCATATGGGCCGTTGATTAGCCCGCAAGCTAAGGCGCGAGTGTTATCCCTTATTCAACAAGGTAAAGATGAAGGCGCTACATGTTTGATTGATGGTAGTGACTTTACGTTAAAAGGTTATGAAGAGGGCAACTGGGTTGGGCCAACTGTGTTCAGCGATGTGACTGAGGCGATGCAAATTTATCAGCAAGAAATCTTTGGCCCTGTGCTGTGCTGCATGGTGGTAGATACATTAGAAGAAGCCATTGCACTGGTGAACCGTAATCCATTTGGTAATGGGACCTCCATTTTCACTGCAAGTGGCGCGGCGGCACGCAAGTATCAGCATGAAATAGAAGTAGGGCAGGTAGGTATTAATGTACCGATCCCTGTGCCATTGCCATTCTTTTCATTCACTGGCTGGAAAAACTCCTTCTACGGCGACATGCATGCTTATGGCAAACAAGCGGTACGCTTTTATTCTGAAACCAAAACCGTGACAGCTCGCTGGTTTGAAAACGATATCCCATCTGGTCCTAACATGACCATCAACTTAAAGTAAGTGAGTTAACTATGAACTTTGATTTGACCGAAGATCAGCAAGCCTTTGCTGATACAGCCCGCCAATTTGCCCAGCAGGCTTTGGCGCCCAATGCTGCAAAGTGGGACAAAGAACATCACTTTCCCAAGGACGTGATTCAACAAGCTGGTGAACTGGGTTTCTGTGGCTTGTATACCAGTGAAGAGGATGGTGGTTTAGGGTTGAGCCGCTTGGATTCGTCGATTATTTTCGAACAGTTATCTATGGGCTGTACAGCTACTACGGCCATGATGACGATCCACAATATGGCGACTTGGATGATTGCCAAATGGGGTAAACCAGCGCTAAAAGACAAGTGGTGCCCAGATTTGGTCACAGGCAAGTTGCTAGCATCTTACTGTTTGACGGAACCCGGTTCAGGCTCTGACGCTGCCGCCTTACGTACAAGTGCAAAAGTGGACGGTGATGAGTATGTACTCAATGGCTCGAAAATGTTTATTTCGGGTGCGGGAGAAACCGAAGTGCTGGTGGTTATGGCACGCACTGGCGGTGAAGGCCCTAAAGGGATTTCAGCGTTTTTGGTGCCGGCTGACGCACAAGGTATTATTTACGGCAAAGCCGAGGATAAAATGGGTTGGAATGCTCAGCCCACTCGCTTAATTACATTCGACAATGTGCGTATTGCGAAAATTAATTTACTGGGTGAAGAAGGCCAAGGTTTTAGTTTCGCGATGCAGGGCTTGGACGGTGGGCGCGTCAATATCGCCACTTGCTCAATCGGCACCGCCCAGCAAGCATTAAACACCGCAACCGCTTATATGAAAGAACGCACCCAATTCGGTAAACCGTTAGCTGCGTTTCAGGCATTACAGTTCAAATTAGCTGACATGGCTACAGAGCTTGTGGCCGCCAGACAAATGGTGCGCCTAGCTGCCTTTAAACTCGATAATCAAGATCCTGAGCGCAGCGCTTATTGCGCTATGGCGAAGCGTTTCGCGACGGATATTGGATTTGAAGTGTGTAATCAAGCGCTACAAATTCACGGTGGTTACGGTTACATTCAAGAATACCCGTTAGAGCGTCATGTTCGAGATGTGCGTGTTCATCAAATACTCGAAGGTACCAATGAAATTATGCGCATGATAGTCGGACGACGTTTACTGGCTGACGATGCGGGTAAAATTTTATAAGGTGTTTAGTCACCAAACGAGAGGAGAAAATTGTGTCTGATTGCGTTATTTTTCAAGAACGGACCACTAAAAATGGCATGAAGATAGGCCATGCCACCCTTAATCGACCGAGTGCCCTTAATGCACTGAATATGGACATGATACAAGCCTTGATGCCACAGCTTTTAGCGTGGCAGCAAAATGCAGATATTTGTATGGTGATCCTTGATGGTGCTGGCGAAAAAGGATTATGCGCCGGAGGAGACGTTGTCGCAATGCATAACGCCATGGCGAGTAATCCTAAGGCCATGCCCAACTCACTGCAGTGTTTTTTCACTGAAGAGTATAAGCTTGATTACCTTATTCACACCTATGCTAAACCGTTTGTGGTGTGGGGAGGTGGAATTGTAATGGGCGGCGGTATGGGGTTGATGAATGGAGCGAGCCATCGAATTGTCACTGATACGTCACGTATGGCCATGCCAGAAATCAATATTGGTTTGTACCCTGATGTAGGCGGAAGTTGGTTTCTAAACAACATGCCCCCCGGCTGTGGACTGTTTTTAGGAATGACAGGCGCGAGTATGAATGCCGCGGATGCGCTATACGTTAATATGGCTGATTATTTTATCCCCAATGATTTGAAAAATCAGTGGTTAGCCAACCTAGATGACTTGCCTTGGAGTCAAAATAGCGCTGCTAATAAAGACCAGTTGAGTGTTTTTTGTGCGGATTTACATCAACAGCATCAAGCGTTACTGCCCCAAGGTAAGGTAGAAGCACTACAAGATGAACTCAGTGCGCTTGCGCTTGAAACGACAGCTGCTGGCGTTGCAAAGCGAATACTCTCCTTAAAAGCCAGCGACGATAAATGGCTTGATAAAGCGCAAAGGACCTTACAAACGGGTTCACCTATTAGCGCAAATTTGGTCTTCAAACAATTGCACAATGGCCAAAGTATGACCTTGGCGCAATGCTTTAACATGGAATTGGTGATGTCATGTCGCTGCGGAGAATTCGGTGAATTTCAAGAAGGTGTGCGGGCATTATTGGTTGATAAAGATCATCAACCAAACTGGCGTTACCCCACGATTGAAAGCGTACCAAATGAAATCATGGTTTGGTTTTTTGATAGTCCATGGCAAGCAAATGAGCATCCTCTTAGTACCCTAGGTAAGGAGTAGGTTATGTCATTATCACATTATACGATCGCCTTTATCGGTTTAGGCAATATGGGTGGGCCGATGGCGGCCAATCTGCTTAAAGCTCAAGCGAAGGTTAAGGTTTTTGACCTAGTCCCCTCAGCTGTTTCTGAGCTAAAAAGTAAGGGAGCTTCAGCAGCAAATAGTGCAGTAGATGCCGTGGATGGCGCGGATATTGTGATATCTATGCTGCCAGCTGGCAAACATGTACAGAGCTTATACTTAGGAGATAGTGAGCGTGGGACTGCCGGGCTAATCGATGTACTAACGGAAAATACCTTGGTTATCGATTCGAGCACTATTGATGCAGCCACGTCAATTTTAGTGGCTGATGCATTGCGCGAAAAAGGCATGCGCTTTCTCGACGCGCCCGTTTCGGGTGGCACAGCGGGCGCTGCTGCGGGAACGTTAACCTTTATCGTGGGCGGCGAAGAGACAGCCTATCAAAGTGCTTTACCTGTGTTGCAAGCCATGGGCAAAAATATTTTTCATGCCGGTCAAAATGGCGCGGGTCAAATCGCTAAAATTTGCAACAACATGCTGTTATCGGTGTTAATGCTCGGTACATCAGAAGCTTTGCAAATGGCGATTGATAATGGACTGGATCCCAAGGTGATGTCAGACATTATGCTGCAAAGTTCAGGACGAAACTGGACACTGGAGCTATACAACCCATGTCCAGATGTGATGCCAAATGTGCCTTCATCGAATAATTATAAAGGCGGTTTTATGGTGGATTTAATGCGCAAAGACTTGGGCTTAGCGCTAGACACTGCATTGAAAAGTCATTCGAGCACGCCGATGGGAGCAATAGCACAAAATTTGTACAATATGCATAGTATGCAAGGTAATGGTCAGCGAGACTTTTCAAGTATATTTGAGCTATTTTCTGCACAAAAGTCTAAAGCGTAGCGAAGTAGCGAAGTAGCGAAGTATCGTGGTTGAATGGGCAAAGACTGATTCGCATCAAATTGACCACTGGCAAGACCCATACATTTAATTTAATCAATATTAGGGAAGCAGAATTATGCAGTTAGAAGGTAGCGTTATTGCAATCACTGGCGCAGCGCAAGGTTTAGGTCGTGCGATGGCGCAGGAATTTGCTAAGCAAGGAGCAAGCATTGCACTTATCGATATGCAAAAAGAACCGTTAGAACAAGCAGCCAAAGAACTACGTAGTCTAGGGGTGAAAGCCGAGTATTACGTGGTAAATGTTACTAACGAAGCAGAAGTAGAAGTTGCATTTGCCGATATTGGGATGGATTTTGGCCAGTTAAATGGTTTGATTAATAGTGCAGGTATTATGCGCGATGGCATGTTGCTCAAAGTAAAAGATGGCAAAGTAGTCAGTAAGATGTCCAAAGAGCAATTCCAATCAGTATTAGATGTGAACGTCACGGGCACGTTCTTATGTGGTCGAGAAGCTGCCAAACAAATTATCGAAAGCAAAAGCGACGGCGTGATTATCAATATCTCGTCAGTATCCCGTGCTGGTAATATTGGACAAACCAATTACTCTGCATCTAAGGCCGCTGTCGCTACAATGACAGTGTCGTGGGGTAAAGAGTTAGCACGTTTTGGTATTCGCACCGGTTGCATTGCCCCAGGTTTAGTCGAAACCGCTATGGCAGCACAAATGCGCCCGGAAATGCGAGAAGCCTTTTTGAATACTGTGCCGATGCGCCGCTTAGCTGAGGTAGAAGAACTGGCCCACACGGCTAGGTACATTTTCGAAAACGATTATTTCACCGGACGCACCATAGAGCTTGATGGCGGCACGCGGGTCTAAGGTTTTCGACTGATTAAAATGGCTCAATAAGTATCGAGCCTATGTGGATATCCTATAGCGAATACGGGGGCTCATTGCCCCCTATATATATTAATAATTAAAATAGGTTTGCAATTGATAAGGGGAGCCGCCATAAGCATAGTCGGTGGCAATAAGGTCAATGACATCGCCTTCATCAACACCCCGCAAAGACGTTTCAATAATCAATTCGCCACTTGATGCGTTATATATATAAATATCGTAATCGCCGCTTTCCAACTCATATTGCTCATTACTCATATAACTTAGTTCCACCTGAGGAGTATATGAATCTGGGTTACCGCCATCACTAACAATGACCACCTCAATTGCGTTACTTTTTATATCGTCAATACTATGATTTATAAGTAATTTGGCGTGAGTGCTAATGACTCGTAAGTCTTCTTCATTGTCATTTACTGTGATACTGGAAGCGCTATCACCCGCGGTGAGAACTAATAACCTGCTACTGGGCTGAAGATTTAAGGTGAAAGTATCAATTTTTTCACTTGTATCGTTATCGACTAAATAAAAATATCGTGTGTCGCCTTCATCTACATCATCAATATCGATATTAAACGTATCAGAAATAGTGTCGAATTCTAATGTGCTGGCCAATAATGTAGCATCGCCATCTGTCCCAGTTAAGTACACATCTAGATAATTAGAATTGGATATGCCGTGAGTAAAACGTACATTTGCAGACTGTGCTTCATTGGTAAGTAATCGAGCGCCATCTGTTTCAATTTCGACTATCGCGTTAATTAACTCATCTGAACCAGCAACAAGGTAACCCGTAAATGCAAAGATTATGGCGTCTCCTGTTGAAATGGTAATACTATCCGATGAAGCGAGTATTGTATCTGTACCAGACTCCGTTACGATGATCTTGTATACCCCTTTTTCGACTTCGACTTCGTCGCTGTCATCACTGTATGGCAAAGTAAAATCCGCAACTTTATTTAGCAGATCTTCTCCCTCAGCTAACAAGTACACATCAATATCTGTGTTTAGGTCTGCTAAATTGGCAAACTGAATGATTGCATCATAGTCGTCATCAAAATCGTCATCGAATAAATCAGAAATATCGGTTTGAAATGTGATGGATGAGGGGGCGTCAGAGTCGCCATACATAACATATGTACTGATTTTGTTCTTTGATACGTTAACGCTGTCACTACTGGTGAATTCATCATTTTGTGAATTAGGCAATATTTGATTGAACGCTAAGTCGTAACTTCCTTTACTGACATAATCAATCGCGCTGGCATCACCGTAAGCTAATTCGTCTAAAGATTCGTCTTCTAGTACGACTTCAATAGCGGGGGATTGTGGAACGAGATTAACGAACTGATAGTATCCTTTTGCATCAGTGTCACTGCTGCTACTTAGATCACATGCGCATAAATTTAATGCTAAGGCAGTAATAATGGTATTAAAAAATACAGTTTTAAATTTTTTCTTAAACATATCAAGAGAGACTAAAATAGAATGAAAGTAGGATTATTTTGACTGAAACTTGCTGAGAATGTTTGCTGCTTAAGGTAAACGTTGTGTAAAAAACCACAGTAGAAATATCGCAGAAAAGAGCACGTTGTATGCTCTTTTGTTTTTACTACCTTGCTTCAAATGCGCTATAAAGGCTCTCCAAAGCGAAATACTTGGCCTTCGCCGGGTAGCATCTTCTGCCAATTCTCATTGCCGGTAAGAGGTTCGGTCGCGATGACAGTGACGATGTCGTTAGGCGTTGTCTCTTTAGCAAAGTCGATATCCACATCAATATCAGACAGTTGCGCCTTACCAAACGGTGCTCTTCGGGTAATCCATTGCAATTTAGTAGAGCAAAATGCAAGTAAGTACTCACCGTCGGTGATAAGCATATTAAATACACCTAACTTATTAAGTTTTTTAGCTTCTCTTTGCAAAAAATTAAAGGCCGATATGCGTTTGCTAGGGCGTTGCGGAAATCGATTATCTAACGCGCTCATTAAATAGCAAAAGGCTCGTTCGCTGTCAGTGGTTCCAACTGGGGTGAATCGGTCTATGGGTAAATCAGCATAGCCACTTAATTGGCCATTATGGGCGTACGTCCAGTTGCGGCCCCATAACTCACGACTGAAAGGATGGGTGTTTTCCATACCAATACGCCCGCGATTTGCTTGGCGAACATGTGCGATAACGGCCTTACTTTTTATTGGATAATCTGAAACTAAGCGGGCAATCTCAGATTCATAACTAGGCTGTGGATCCTTGAATATACACACACCTTTTTGTTCATAAAATGCTACGCCCCAACCATCTTTATGGGGACCGACGCGACCACCACGTTCACGCAGTCCCTTAAAACTAAAGCAAATATCGGTTGGTACATTGGCCGACATTCCCAATAACTCACACATATTTTACCCCATATATTATTGATTTTGCGATTATACCTTGAATGGTGCAGACAGATCTCTTGGATCATATGGTTTGCAATAAAAAGATGCCGCGAGGGGGGCGTTGATAAGCGTACTTTAGTCTAGGCGGCTAATACTATGTATTAGGCACAAAAAATCCGCTCTAGGCGGACTCTTTGCTCTGGTTGTACCAAGTTTTTACGTGCAGCGTGCTTATTAATGTGTATTGACACTGGCGATGACGCTTGGCATTTCGCTGTACTTTCCATTCGTAAGATAGTTATTCATCTTTGTTGATTTATCACCATATTGCTCAATAAAAGCCACAATATTCTGGCCATTACAGGTCATTTTTTCTGTCACATAACGCTTGGTTAATTTGTTTGCTTTCATCGCTTTATGCATTTTAAAAATATTACCTGTTGTGGCGGTAACACATAATTTAGTCCCAGCTTGGTCATCTGTGGGTACGAATTCAGGGCTTGCATGTGCAGCACCAAGAACAGCAAAAGTGAGAGTAGCAGCGGCGATAATTTTAGTCAGTTTTTTCATGAGTGTTTCCTTTAGATAATCAATTTAACAGTGTGTTGTGTTGTTAATTATGTGATTGCAACTCAGATGCCATTTTTATTATCCATATAAATCAATAGGTTAATTTTTAATGGTTAATTTCAATTGTGAAAAAAAATATATGTAATGTTAATTGACCAAATTTTGGTTTTTTTAACCAGTAGGCTTTGCAAACAGTATTACTATGAATATTTATGTGCAAAGCGAAACCTTAGACTTTAAAAAAGCCCCTTAATTTGCTATATTTCCGGCGCTTTTTACGCATCCCATTAACTGCTCTGGACTTACGATCCAAATCGCAAGGAAAACTTAATGCAAAACAAACCTTCTACGCCCTTCGTTGTGTGCGCGCTATACAAATTTGTTACCCTCAAAAATTTTGAAGACATGCGTCAGCCGCTGCTCACTTTTATGCAAGAAAATGGTATTAAAGGTACTTTATTGCTCGCCGAAGAAGGTATCAACGGCACGGTTTCTGGTTCCCGTGAAGCGATCGACGCAGTACTGGCATATCTAAATAATGACCCGCGGATCAACCCCATCTCTCACAAAGAGTCTTTGGATGAGAATCAGCCTTTTCATCGCACTAAAGTAAAATTGAAGAAAGAAATTGTCACCATGGGAGTCGAAGGTATTGATCCACTGCGCACGGTTGGTACTTATGTGAAACCTAAGGACTGGAATGCACTTATTTCGGATCCCGGCGTAACCGTTATCGATACGCGCAATGATTATGAGATTGAGATAGGTACGTTCAAGAACGCCATTAACCCAAATACTGAATCATTTCGTGAATTCCCTCAGTATGTAAAAGACAATCTTGACCCAAGTAAAAATAAGAAAGTCGCAATGTTTTGTACAGGGGGCATCCGCTGCGAGAAGTCCACCGCTTATTTGAAAGAGCAAGGCTTCGAAGAAGTCTTTCATCTTGAAGGTGGGATCCTTAAATATTTAGAAGATGTTCCAAAAGATGACACACTTTGGGAAGGTGATTGTTTTGTGTTTGATAATCGTGTGGCAGTAAATCACGATTTACAGAAAAGTGAATACGACCAATGTTATGCATGTCGATTACCCATTACCGAAGAAGATAAGCAAAGTCCACTTTTTGAAGCGGGAGCGAGCTGTCCTAAGTGCCATGGAACCCATAGTGATGAGCAACTTAAGCGCTTCCGTGAGCGTGAAAAACAAGTCAATTTGGCTAAAGAGCGAAACGAAGCGCACGTTGGCGAAGATGCCACAAAAGCCATAAAATTTCGTCGTCAGCAAAAGGCAGCACAGCGCAGAGCACAGCGCACTGCTGCTGGAAAAAGCAACGGTTGATTCCCAGTGTAATGGGCTTTTCTTCACTAACGTAGACATTCGGTTATATGAAAGGGTACACTCAGGCTAACTTAACTAATGTGAATTAAACATGGCAGATCAAAAGACGTTAGCGCCAGAAAAGGTCGCTGAAATTCGTAAAGAATTCGATTATTTCGATACGGATAACAATGGTGAAATTGGATTAACAGAGTTTATTGAATTGTTAACTATAATATCTCCTAAGACCAAGGCCAGTCATGTTGAAGAAGGCTTTGGTTTAATTGATGAGAACAATGATGGCTCTATCGATTTCGAAGAATTTTTGGAATGGTGGCAGCAATCTTGGTGGGAATACTAGCCCCCTAAATCTTATTGGTTGTACTTAGACTAATGACAAAAAGCCCAAGCAAATGCTTGGGCTTTTTCGTTCAGGTTACTCTTGAACAGGAGCTTATACTTGCTTAAAGGTTAAGCCTGCATTATCCACTAAACGCGTAATTAACTGATCGCCCATCGCAGATGCTGGGGTAAGGATACCGCCTGCTGTATCAGTTGCATCTTTGATAAGACAAAGCGCAGCTTCGGTAATCATACGTGATGTTGAGCCGTAACCTGGGTCTAGCGTTGCGCTAACGCTTACTGTTAGGTTCTGTCCTTCCTGATCGTTACCGACAAATAGCACTTCATAGAAACCATTTTCGCGCTCTTCTTTACTTGGGCCTTCACCTGGTTTAGGGCCGCCATCTTTCATCATTCCTTTGTCGTTAGCGACGGCATTGGCTATGGACTCACCCTTCTCGCCTGGGCCGGTCATTAGCATTTCATCGTAGACAAAATCACTGCCATATTGATGTTCCAGTAAGAAGTTGCTGCGGTGCACGTTTCGGGTATTAATCGCCGCCATAATGAAAGGCGTTACCCAAGTGTTTAACGACTCTTCAAAATAAGGTTTGTTCCCTAAGGGTTGTTCAGTCCCTGCAAAGCCGGGCGTAAGTGCGAAGGGATTCAGCAATAGTTGGAATTGCTTAGGATCTTTCTTTGCTGCGGCCAGTGTTGCTTTCAAACTTGCAGCTGTGCCACCCGAAAATGTACCTTGCATCTTTTTAACGCGACCTTTAACGCGATTAAAAGTATGGCCGAACTTTTCTTTCGCCAATTGTTGCAATTGATACACACCTAAATCAAACGGAATCGAATCAAAACCACATGAGAATACAATGCGCGCGCCACTTTCTTTTGCAGCAGCCTCGTTTGCATCGATCATGTGACGCATCCATACTGGCTCGCCGCATAAATCAACGTAATCAACGCCAGATTGAGCGCACATAGCGACCAGTTCTGAACCATATAATTGGTACGGCCCTACTGTAGTCAATATTAGGCGGGTCCGGTCAAGCATGGCTTGCATGGATTTAGCATCTTCTGCGTCTGCAACGACTAAAGGGGTATCCTTTGGGGCACCAATCTCGTCTCGCACTTGTGCAAGCTTATCGGCACTACGTCCAGCCATCGCCCAAGTAAAGCTGTTGTCGTCTTTGTATTGCTTTACGAGGTATTCAGCGACCAAACGTCCAGTGAAACCAGAAGCTCCATATACAACAATATCGAATTCTTTATTTATACTCATTTTATAGTTCTCATGGGATTTACGATGTTTTAATAGTAAAACCTCATCGTTTAACCTTCACTTTATTTGATTGATGTCTAACTATAGGAAGGGCGAATTAACGTCAAACTACCATATCGGGTATAAAATTAAGGACGTGCAATTAATGCGGTAGACGGTGTCGTTGTCAGCAGGTTAACTGACAACGGAGTTGGCTAAATGATTAGTAGATTACATTAAAATTTATAAGTCGCTTGAGCGTAAGCAAAATGCCCTTGAGAGTTATGGGTTCTAATACCAAACCCCATGTAATCATGGTAACTAAATGAGTGTTTTTCATTCAGCAGGTTGGTCGCACTAAAGGTACATACCGTATTCTTGGTACCTGCAAAGTTGACAGTCGTAACGACTGTAATCATAGAGTCTATATCAGGTAATATGATGCCGTCAGTTTGTATGCGAACAGACGCATCTTGTGCAAACTCGCCGATATAATTATTGCCGATAGGGGAGAGACGAACGAAGGTATATGGAAGAAATAAAAAAGGCGCGCTTAATAATAAGCACGCCTAGATAAGTCACTGAGGGATTCAGCTTAATTAACGTTTGTTCGACTTATGACACAGCTACAATCTTACAAGCGTTTGTGCCACCAACTGTTTCCATTGTGTCGCCGTAGGTCATAATGAATAGGTCACCCGTTTCAAGTAGGCCCTTTTCTTTCATAATCGCTACAACGTCTTTCGTCAACTCACCCGGGCTACTGCCACGAGAATCAAAGAATACAGGCTTAACACCGCGATATAGCGCCATAATGTTTAGGGTTGAGTCGTGACGAGACAATGCGTAAATTGGCAATGACGTCGTTATGCGCGACATTAGGCGTGGCGTGCTGCCACTTTCAGTTAACGCGACTATCGCCTTCACCGTACTCAAATGGTTCGCAGCGTATACGGCGCTAAGTGCCAATGTTTCGCTTACAGAGCTGAAGCTCTGGTCCATGCGGTGCTTTGAAATATGAACGCTTGGGTGCGTTTCTGCGCCAACACAAACTCGTGCCATGGCGGCCACTGTTTCAACAGGGAACTCACCGGCTGCTGTTTCAGCAGAGAGCATTACTGCATCGGTGCCATCTAAAACGGCATTTGCCACGTCCATCACTTCTGCACGAGTAGGCATCGGACTGCTGATCATCGATTCCATCATTTGAGTTGCAGTGATAACCACTTTATTTAATTGGCGAGAGCGGGCGATTAATTTCTTTTGTACGCCAACTAATTCAGCGTCTCCTATTTCAACACCTAAATCACCACGCGCTACCATGACCGCATCAGATGCTTCAATAATGTCATCGATAGCTTCGTCGGTTGCAACTGCTTCGGCACGTTCTACTTTAGCGCAGATCATTGCATGACAGCCGGCTTTCTCCGCTAATTGACGTGCATAACGTAAATCGTCGCCACAACGAGGAAAAGAGATTGCGAGGTAATCAACGCCGATAATTGCGGCAGTTTTAATATCTTCTTTGTCTTTTTCAGTTAATGCTTCAGCTGATAACCCACCACCTAAGCGATTAATACCTTTATTGTTAGACAATTTACCCGCCACAGTTACTTCTGTGTGAACCTTATTACCGATCACTTCAATAACTTTAAGTTGAATACGTCCATCATCTAACAATAAAATGTCGTCGGCGTTCACGTCGTTCGGCAAGGCTTTATAATCGATACCTACTGCGTGTTGATCGCCATCATCACGACCCATATCAGCATCGAGAATAAATTTATCGCCCATGGTCAGAATAATCGAACCTTGTTTGAACTTGGCAACGCGGATTTTTGGACCTTGCAAATCACCCAAGATTGCAATGTATTTACCCAGTTTTTTCGCTACTTGACGAACCTTGTCGGCGCGGTCGATGTGGTCTTGTGCGGTACCATGAGAGAAGTTCATGCGTACTACATTCGCACCGGCTTGTACTATGCCTTCAATTTGTTCGACCGTGTCTGTTGATGGCCCTAATGTAGCTAGAATTTTGGTTCGTCTTAACATAGTTAATTTGCTCTGGTTGTGGCGCATACTGTTTCAGGAATGCAGGTATTAAATAACGGATTTATTAAAATCTGCCATGACATTAACGATAGCTCACAAACCACTTTTACTTAGTGGATTGATACAAAATCGTATTTTGTATGACTGTCAGTCGGCGATTATAACAACTCAAGCTGACAAGATTATTACCATTTCGTAATTTTATTACGAAAATACTAGATTAATAAGTCATTATTGTGAAATTTTTTAACATTAAAAGCCAATAAAGAGCGCAAATTAGCGTGAGGTCAGACCAATAAGTGCTAAAAAACACCTTTATTTGTAAGTTTTAATCACTAGTCGTTGCGTTTTTCGAACCTTGAACCACGTAACGTATCTTTTACACGTTTGAGGTTTTCGCGAAATTTAGTGCCCCGTCGCAAGGTAAAACCAGTTGCTAAAATATCGATTAAGGTCAGTTGAGCAATGCGCGATGCCATAGGCATATACATATCAGTATCTTCTGGTACTTCTAATGATAGAACTAAATTACATTCTTTTGCTAACGGACTATCTTTAGATGTAATACCGACTACTGTTGCATCATTACTGCGTGCTATTTGAGCTACTTCAACTAGGCTTTTAGTACGCCCAGTATGGGAAATTAGCACGATTACATCGTCTTCTGATGAGTTCATACAGCTCATGCGTTGCATAAGAATGTCTTCGAAATAGACTACTGGTACGTTGAATCGAAAAAACTTGTTAAGCGCATCGTGTGCCACTGAGGCTGAAGCCCCTAAACCGAAAAATGATATTTTTTGGGCTTGAGTTAGTAGGTCTACCACACGGTTAATGGTGTTGATATCAACGGACTGGCGGGCAACTTCAAGAGACGCCATTGTCGATTCGAAAATCTTTTTGGTGTACTCCTCAGGGCCATCATCTTCTTCCACATGTCGGTTTACATAGGGAGTACCGTTGGCTAAGCTTTGCGCTAGATGCAATTTAAAATCAGGGTAGCCTTTAGTGTCTAAGCGACGACAAAAGCGATTGACTGTGGGCTCGCTGACATCCGACATTTTCGCTAAGGCGGCGATACTGCTGTGGATCGCGATTTGAGGGTTCGCCAAAATGACTTCGGCTACCTTGCGTTCTGACTTACTAAAAGCCTGTTTATGCTGCGTTATTTTTTCAAGAATGTTCATAAGGCCACAGAATTCTTAACTAAAATCATAAAGTAGACGCAAGAATAACACTGTCAGTGGAAAACTTGGTAACCTTCTTGTAACTTTTTAACAAAAAAACGCTATTTTCTGGGTTTATAACGCGATAAAAGCGTGGAAATCGTCGCCTTTTTCTAACAAACGTTGTAAAATTACAACATTTGTTGTTAACTGTGGGCAAAGATAAGTCATGATTGAAGTGTTATTATTAGCCCAATTCCAATCACGCAATTTCATTAATTAGCAGGTTAAACACAATGACGTTAGATAACTCATCCGCACCATGCGACTTTGTTCTATTCGGCACTAAGGGTGACTTAGCTCGCCGCAAATTACTTCCGTCGCTTTACCAGTTAGAAAAAGCACAATTAATGCATGCTGAAACCCGCATCTTGGGCGTCGCCCGCGATGCCATCAGCTTGCAAGAATATATTGCTCTGGTAAAAGAAAATATTGAAAAATTCGGTGGCGAAGCCCTTTGTGAAGAGACATGGGAGCGCTTTTGTGCCAAGTTAAATTATGTTTGCGTTGATATGAAAAACGCAGATAGCTACAGTGTTTTTCAAGAGCATGTCGATGCTGGCCGCACTATGGTGTGCTACTTCGCTACGCCTCCCTCTATCTTTGGTGATATTTGTCGTGGACTTAAAGCTGCAAACGTTATTGATAAAAGCATGCGCGTTGTGCTTGAAAAGCCCATTGGTCACGATTTAGAGTCATCTAAAGTGATTAACGATCAAGTTGCCGAGTTTTTCGATGAATCGCAAATCTATCGTATCGATCATTATCTTGGTAAAGAGACAGTTTTAAACTTAATCGCATTGCGTTTCGCAAACTCAATTTTTGCTACTAATTGGGATCATAACAGCATTGATCACGTACAAATCAGCGTAGCTGAGTCAGTAGGCATTGAGGGACGCTGGGGTTATTTCGATACTGCCGGACAAATGCGCGATATGGTGCAAAATCACTTATTGCAAATTTTGACGTTGATTGCTATGGAGCCGCCGACGACGTTAGATGCCGATAGCATTCGTGGTGAAAAGCTTAAAGTGCTTAAAGCATTACGTCCGATTAACTCAACTAATATCACTAAGAAAAGTGTTCGCGGTCAGTATATTAGTGGTTTCGTTAAAGGCAAAGAAGTGCCGGGGTATCTGGATGAGCCAGATGCTAATCCACGTAGCGAAACAGAAACATTTGTTGCCCTTAATGTTGATATTGATAATTGGCGTTGGGCTGGCGTGCCATTCTATTTGAGAACAGGTAAACGTTTACCAAACAAAACCAGTGAAGTGGTTATCTACTTTAAACGCCAACCCCATAACTTATTCGAAGATAGTTTCTCTCAGTTACCACCTAATAAGCTCACGATACGTTTGCAACCTGATGAGGGCGTAGAAGTCACCGTCATGAATAAGGTACCGGGTTTGACCAGTACCGGTGCCATGGATTTACAAAAATCCCGTTTGAATTTGAGTTTCTCTGAAGCATTCCAAGACGATCGTATTGCTGATGCCTATGAAAAATTATTGCTTGAAGTAATGCTAGGCAATCAGGCGTTATTCGTAAGCCGTGATGAAGTGGAATTTGCCTGGAAATGGGTGGATGGCATCATCGAAGCTTGGGGACACACTAATGAGCCTCCCGAGCCTTATCAGGCTGGAACTTGGGGGCCTGTTGCGTCTATCGCGCTGTTAGCCCGTGAAGACCGTGCTTGGTATGAAAGCAAAATAGGGAAAAAATAATATGTCATTAAGTGAAAATAATTTTCAGTCGACTGATGAATTAAATTCCACTTTTGCCGAGCGTATTGTGAATATTTTGCAAGCCGGTATTAGCGAAAATGGTCGCGCCAGTCTAGTTGTATCTGGTGGACGCACCCCCAAAGCTTTATTTAATTCGCTGTCGAATGTCGATCTTGATTGGTCAAAGGTTGATATCAGCCTTGCAGATGAGCGTTGGGTCGGTGTTGATGACGACGCAAGTAACGAAAAAATGGTTCGCCGAGAGCTTTTACAAAATAAAGCTGCCGCCGCAAATTTTATTGGTCTCAAAACTGCGCACGCGGATGCTAAAGAGGCAGTTGACACCTGTACGGCCAACTTAGCTAATTTGCATACGCCTTTTGATGTGTTGATCTTGGGAATGGGTGAGGACGGTCACACTGCTTCATTGTTCCCTTGCTCTGAGCAAATTCATCAAGGTCTGGATCAAGGCGCGCGTCGAACCTATATAGCGGTACAACCGACGACCGCTCCGAATCAACGTATGTCCTTGACGTTGCCGGCGTTGTTAAACAGCAAACATATTTTCTTGCATTTAACTGGCGCAGGTAAAAAGCAGGTATTAGACGAAGCCCTTAAAGGTGGCGACGAGCATGTAATGCCCATTCGCGCGGTGTTGAATAACGCCGACGTTGAATTAATGTGGGCGCCTTAGGAGAACATTATGAATTCCATTATCCAAGAAGTTACCCAGCGTATTATTGAACGTAGCCAAGGCTCTCGCAAAGCGTACCTTGATAAAATCGAAAAAGCGCGTTTACACGGGCCACATCGTGGCACCTTGTCGTGCGGGAATTTAGCCCACGGCTTCGCTGCGTGTGGTACTGAAGATAAAGCTGATTTACGCAGCATGACTAAATCAAATATCGCGATTATTTCGTCATACAACGACATGTTGTCAGCGCATCAGCCATACCATGATTATCCTGAAATTCTGAAGAAGGCTATTCACCAAGTTGGCAGCGTAGCGCAGTTTGCTGGCGGCGTACCAGCGATGTGTGATGGCGTTACTCAAGGCAACGCTGGCATGGACTTAAGCTTGATGAGCCGTGACGTGATAGCCATGTCGACTGCTGTTGCTTTGTCACACAATATGTTTGACGGCACGTTGATGCTGGGTATTTGTGACAAAATTGTCCCAGGATTATTGATTGGTGGTTTGAGCTTCGGACATTTACCTACTATTTTTGTACCCGCAGGGCCTATGCCTTCAGGTATTCCAAATAAAGAAAAGGCTCGTGTACGCCAAATGTATGCGGAAGGTAAGGTTGGTCGTGAAGAGTTGCTTGAGGCTGAGTCTCAGTCTTATCATTCTGCGGGTACTTGTACTTTTTATGGTACAGCGAACAGTAACCAATTAGTCGTTGAAACTATGGGCTTGCATTTGCCAGGTTCTTCTTTCGTTAATCCAGGCACATCTTTGCGTGAAGCGTTGACCGATGCTGCTGCACGTCAAGTGACGCGTATTACCGATCTAGGCGAAGATTATCGCCCAATCGGTCATATTGTGGACGCCAAAGCTATTGTAAATGGCTTGGTGGCGTTATTAGCAACAGGTGGTTCAACTAACCACACCATGCATTTAGTGGCGGTTGCACGTGCTGCTGGTTACACCATCAATTGGGATGACTTTTCTGATATCTCTGATGCTGTGCCGCTTCTTACGCGCATTTATCCTAATGGTTCTGCTGATATAAACCATTTCACTGCTGCTGGCGGTATGGCGTTGTTGTTCAGAGAATTATTAAACGCTGGATTACTCCACAATGATGTTAAAACCATCTGTGGCGATGGCCTTGAACGGTATACCCAAGAGCCAAAGCTCGAACAAGGCGAACTCGTATGGCGGGATGGCCCTACAGAGTCATTCGACAAACAAGTGGTTGCCACCGTGGCTGAACCCTTTAAGCCTGATGGCGGCTTGTCTGTACTGACAGGTAACTTGGGTAGAGCAGTGATGAAAACCTCGGCACTGCGTGAGCCCCATTGTATTATAAAAGCCCCTGCCGTTGTCTTCGAAGACCAGTTTGAATTGGCGGCAGCTTTTAAAGGCGGCGATTTAGATAAAGATTGTATCGTTGTGGTGCGTTTCCAAGGGCCTTCAGCCATCGGTATGCCAGAACTGCATAGCTTGACACCACCTTTAGGTGTATTGCAAGACAAGGGCTTTAAGGTGGCTTTGGTCACTGACGGTCGTATGTCAGGTGCTTCAGGTAAAGTACCTGCGGCTATCCATTTGACCCCAGAAGCGATTAAAGGTGGCTTGCTCGCGAAAGTTCAAAACGATGACCTAATCGAGCTTAATACCAAAACTGGCCATATTACCTTACACGTTCCTGAAGCTACGTTAGCAGCCCGTGAAGCGAAGGTGACCGACGTTGCGTCTCACCAAGTTGGTATGGGCCGTGAAATGTTTGCTGGCATGCGTTCTACCCTGACGGGCGCTGAGCAGGGCGCTTGTTCGCTTTTCGTCGGACAGGATGATTAATCGTGACAACTAATTTTGTCGCGGATATTGGTGGAACCAATATCCGCTTAGCGCAAGTTATTGACGGTCAAGTGGCTGATATTCGCAAATACCTGTGTGCCGATTTCGACACATTAACGGATGCGATTAAACAGTACTTTTCGGAATTTCCTGCTACCCAATTTGGTGCTGGCTGTTTAGCCATTGCATGTCCCGTTAGCGGCGACTTTGTTAAAATGACCAATCACACGTGGGCTTTTTCTATTCAAGCTGTGCAAAGTGAATTGGGCCTTAAGTGGCTAGGAGTCATCAATGACTTTGCGTCGGTAGCACATTCATTACCTAGATTGGGCGATAGTCAAAAAGTGCAAATTGGCCAGGGCAAAGCTGTGCCTGACGCTAATATTGCCGTGTTTGGACCAGGAACCGGTTTAGGTGTTGAACACTTAACCTGCACTGATGGGGCATGGAAAGCGCTTGATGGCGAAGGTGGACACGTTGATTTTTCAGCTGTCGATGAAAATGATATCGCTATTTTGCGCTTTTTAACTAAAAAGCTAGGCCATGCCTCAGCAGAAGAAGTGATGTCAGGAAGAGGAATTGTCCATATCTATCAGGGGTTGGCAGCGGCTAAAAATGTACCGTCAGAGTACAGTGACGCTGCAGATATAACCTCTCGGGCAATTGATAATAGTTGCGTCTTGTGCCGAGAAACACTTGAGCAGTTTTGTCGTATCATGGGGAGCTTTGCAGGTAATTTAGCGCTGAATTTGTGTACCCGTGGTGGTGTTTATATCGGCGGCGGAATTGCATCTCGATTTGTAGAGTTTATTGAGAAAAGCGAATTTCGCGCGCGTTTTGAAGCAAAAGGCCGGTTTCGTGATTACGTTTCCAGCATACCTACATATATTATAACAGAGCCTGATCATGGTTTGATCGGCGCGATGGCATACCTACAACAGCATTATAAAGGTTAACTACGATGACAAAAAATTGGAAAGTTTCTTCAGAAGAAATCTTTAGTGCGGGACCTTTAGTTCCAGTACTGGTTATTAAAGATGTGAAGCACGCCGTGCCTCTAGCTAAAGCGCTAATTGCAGGTGGTATACGCGTACTAGAAGTGACTTTACGTACCCCAGCAGCACTTGATGTGATCAAAGCTATTGCCACTGAAGTACCTGACGCCATCATTGGTGCGGGCACAGTGACTAACGCTAAGCAATTAGCAGACGTCGAAGCAGCAGGCGCAATGTTCGCGATTAGCCCAGGCATGACATCTGATCTTCTTGACGCGGGTAATAAAGGTGGTATCGCCCTTATACCTGGGATCTCTTCTATTTCTGAATTGATGCGCGGCATCGATTTTGGTTACACCCACTTTAAATTTTTCCCAGCAGAAGCATCTGGCGGTGTTAAAGCAATTAAAGCGATCGGTGGACCTTTCCCCGATATCGCCTTTTGCCCAACTGGTGGCATAAGCCCAACTAATTATGTTGAGTATCTATCACTACCTAACGTGCGTTGTGCAGGTGGTTCTTGGCTAGCGCCTGATGATGCTGTCGAGTCAGGTGATTGGGCTCGTATCACCGAGTTAGCGAAGCAAGGCGTTGCAGGCGCAGCGGGAATTAAATAACGTCATTTACGATGTTTTATAAAAGGTCACTGATGTGGCCTTTTTTGTCTGTTCAATTTAACGCGTAAATTTGCCTTTAAGCCTCCTTCAATCTTCCTTCAATCAGTTCATCACTTATCAAACGCAGGTCGACTATCTTTCATCAGAATATCTAGTTCTTGTTGGGCTTTGACGGGGTTGGCTAAGTCTTTATCTTCCAGCATCTCACATTCATCATTAAGCATTTGCTTGATTGTAACAGGGTAGTACCTGCAGTCATCTGGGCGGTCATAATAGATATCGCAGGTGTATATATCTTTTGCTTTAACGTTGCCCGGGTCAGCTGGGATGACGCGCAAAAAAGGGCAATAATTCAGTAGATTACCTGTTTTCGGACTTGCCCAAATCAAACCCTTTTTGACATATTGCGCGATGTCCGGGCGAAATAATTCCCACATATCTATCTCACTGTCAGTGACTGATAAACCGCCGTCACCATATTGGGTACAGCATTTTCCGCATTGAGTGCATTCTTTCAATTTAGGTTAGCGAGTCGATAAATAGTAACGGGAGTGTAGCAGAGAAAAAGCTAAGATGAGTTACCTCATCCTAGCGCTAATATGAGACCAGATGTTTATAACGTGAATCGCAATAAGCGGTTAACTAATGGAGTCTTAATTTATGCTAGCGGCACTAGCGCTGGGGCATTGAATTTAATACCACTCCAACCTGTATTCATAAAGTTACGGATGTTGCCATGGTCGTTGCCTTCAGGATGTTGCAAAACATCGTTTCGATAGAAGGTCCCGAATAAACTCACGGTTTCAAATTCAGAGAGCTGATGGAGCTGGGCAAAATAAAATATTTTACATGAGCCTTCATTGCTACCCTTTTCGTTGACTAGCTCACCATTAGTGAATGCTGTTGCTGAATATTGATAATTTTGTTGGATCACATTGATTACTTGGCTGAACTCAACATTTGCAGCTTGAGTTTGCACTTGGATGATCAGATCGTCTTTGGTCATGAAAGTCCTAAATTATACTAAAAAATAGCAAAGGAAATTTCGACAGAAATTGCCTTTGCAAATCATATTGAAGCTTCTATTACAGTGTTAAAACAAAGACTTTAGAATTGCGCTGGAAGTTATACAGTAACTTCTTTTTAGCGGGCAAGTCGTCCAATGAGGCGAGCACGAAACCTTGTTCTAAAAACCAATGAGAGGTCACCGTGGTTAAACAGAAGATAGACTTTAGCCCCTGTATTTTTGCTTGCTCACGAATGGCATTCAATAAGCGTTCCCCACGATTGCCGCCACGATAGTCAGTATGCGTTGCAACACACGCTAATTCGCCACATTGTTCTTCAGCGTAGGGATATAAAGCAGCACAAGCTATTGTCATACCATCGCGTTCGATAATGGTAAACTGCTCAATCTCACGCTCTAGAATTTCTCTGGAGCGTTTGACCAAAACGCCTTTTTCTTCCAGCGGGTTGATCAGATTTAAGATGCCACCCACATCTTCGATCGTCGCGCTGCGAAGTTGTTCATAATAACTTTGCGATATAAGCGAGCCAGCACCATCACGGGTGAACAATTCTTGTAGTAAGGCACCATCTTGACCGTAGCTCACGCAATGGCAACGACTTACGCCAGATTCGAGGCTGTCTATAATCGTTTGAATAGTGTGTTTTTCCGCATGGAAATGGGCTTGTTCTAACATGGGATACAATGAATTAAGTTGAATATTGCGTAACAATCGGCCTGTTTCATCTACTAAGCCATCTTGTTCAGAAAAGATAATCAACTTGTCAGCTTTGAGTGCTTTAACGGCATTTGTTGCCACATCTTCATGGCTTAAGTTGAATACTTCGCCTGTAGGGGAATATCCCATAGGTGGCAATAAAACGATGGAGCCATCTTCAAGATGATCATTGATACCCGTGACATCAATCCGTCGCACTAAGCCAGTATGTTCGTAATCTACTCCGTTGCGCACACCTATGGGCATTGCAACGACTAAATTACCAGAACAAACACGTATTTGTGCACCGTGCATGGGGGAATTGGCTAAACCCATGGTTAACAAGGCTTCAATTTGCGAGCGGACAGAGCCCGCTGCGTCTTTAACACATTCCAAGGTTTGTTTATCGGTAATACGCAGGCCTTCAGAGAAACGAGGCTCTACATGTCGCAGAGCTACACGTTGATCGATCTGCGGACGTGCCCCGTGAACCAAAATTAATCTTACGCCCAAACTGTTAAGCAGGGCGATATCTTGAATAATATTGGCGAAGTTCGCATCTTCAACCGCTTCACCACCAAACATCAATACAAAGGTTTTACCTCTGTGGGCATTAATGTAAGGTGCTGAATTACGAAAAAGCTTAACGCTGTCGTTGTGTGAAAGTACCACGTGTTTTCCTTACGCTTACACCGTTATTTTTTCAAAGATGCTTGAGCATTTTTCAGAGCTGCCAATACAGGCTTGATACCTGTTCCGCCCAAAATATCGCGCTTGTTTACCAAATATTCAAGTTGTAGAACAGGGTACACATCCTCTTCTATCACATCTGAATAGACTTTAAGTTCGGCAATACTGAGCTCTTCAATGGCTTTTTTCTTTTCAAGGGCATCCAGTACCACTCGGCCAGAAATATCATGGGCAGTTCTAAAAGGAATGCCTTTAGCAACCAAGTAGTCAGCTAGCTCGGTGGCATTAGCATAACCCTCGCGGGCTGCTTTCGCGCAACGTTCGCTATCCAGCTTGATACTGTCTACCACTTCACACGCAATGCGCAAACAAATGTGCCATTGGTTTGTGGCGTCAAACAAGCCCTCTTTGTCTTCTTGCATATCTTTGTTATAGGCAAGTGGTAAGCCTTTCATAGTCACAAGCATGGCTTGTAAGCTACCAAAAACACGGCCACATTTACCGCGCATCAATTCCAATGCATCAGGATTTTTCTTCTGGGGCATCAAGGATGAGCCAGAGGTAACGGCATCACCTAACTGAATGAAACCGGCTTCGCCTGAGTTGTAGAAGATCAAATCTTCAGCCATACGTGACAAATGCATCATGCTGGTACTAGCGACAAAAAGAAGCTCTAGTACGTAGTCACGATCAGATACCGCATCAAGACTGTTAATGCACGGGCTATCAAAACCTAGTTCTTCGGCAATTGCTTGGCGATCGATAGGGTAGGTTGTGCCGGCTAATGCACCGCTGCCCAGTGGACATTGGTTTAAGCGTGCTTTTAAGTCGTGAAGACGACCCAAGTCGCGCTTTAGCATTTCAACATATGCTAGGCACCAATGGGGGTAACGCACTGGCTGAGCACGTTGTAAGTGGGTATAGCCAGGTAGAATAACGTCTTGATTGGCGTCAGCGTTACCGACTAATGAAGCAATAACAGCTTCAACATCTTCCACTAAAAGCTCAACGTGTTCACGGGTCCATAAACGAAAATCCGTGGCGACTTGGTCATTACGGCTACGGCCAGTGTGCAGCTTGCGCGCTACATCACCAAGCTGCTCAATCAAGGTCGCTTCAACGAAGCTGTGAATATCTTCTTCACTGCTGGCGTCAAAGTCTAGCTCACCGGCATCCGCTTTTACCAACAAGGCTTTAAGGGCTTCTTCAAGTTGTTGGTGTTCGTCTTGGGTTAACACGCCCGCTTTTGCAATGGCACGGGCCCATGCGATTGAGCCGCGAATATCTTGGCTTGCCAATACTCTATCAAAAGGTAATGAGTCGTTAACAGTGCGAAACATTGCACTGCTGCCGTCTTGAAAACGCCCGCCCCACAAGCTCATTATTCGATACCTGTGTTTTTAAATGGAATGCCTTTTCTATTTAACGCACCAATACGGCTAGATAGACTGTATAAACGAATAAAGCCTTCAGCGTGGCTTTGGTCGTACACATCATCAGCACCAAAGGTCGCAAAATCTTCTGAGTACAAACTGTTAGGTGAACGACGTTGTGTAACAGTGGCTTGGCCTTTATATAACTTCACTACGATGTCGCCAGTGACTTGTTCGGCAAAGCTTGCAGCACCAGCCAATAATGCATCGTTAAGAGGGGTAAACCAACGCCCGTCATACATAACATGTGAAAATTCTAGACCAATTTGCTCACGGTATTTAAGCGCGGCTTTGTCTAATACTAAGCTTTCAAGAGCTTTATAGGCAGCTAGCATAACGGTGCCACCAGGGGTTTCGTAACATCCACGAGACTTCATGCCGACTAAGCGGTTTTCGACGATATCTATGCGGCCAACACCGTGAGCGGCAGCTAACGTATTCAATTTAACCAAACACTGATATGGACTAAGCGCTTCGCCATTAACTTTAACCATACGGCCATGCTCGAAGCTAACTTCAACACGCTCAGGGGTATTTGGTGCATCTTCCGGTGAAACTGTCATGGTCCAGACTTCTTTACTAGGCTCACACCATGGATCTTCTAGCTCACCACCTTCGTGAGAGATATGCCACGCGTTTGCATCTCGGCTGTATATTTTAGTCGCAGAAGCCGTTGTTTTAATGTTGCGTTCAGCGAGGTAATCGAGCAAGTCCTCACGAGAAACCATGTCCCACTCACGCCAAGGTGCGATGACAGTTAGCTCTGGTGCAAGCGCTGCAAAGGTACCTTCGAAACGTACTTGGTCATTACCTTTACCGGTACAACCATGACATAACGCATCAGCGCCGACTTTACGGGCAATCTCAACCTGGGCTTTGGCAATAATTGGACGCGCCATAGACGTACCCAATAAGTATTGACCTTCGTAAACCGCACCAGTTGTGATGGTTGGATAGATGTAATCAGAAACGAACTCTTCTTTTAGATCAACGATGTAGCATTCGCTTGCACCGGTTTTAATGGCTTTTTCTCGTAGCCCTTCTAATTCTTCGTCGCCTTGCCCTACATCTGCTGCAAAAGCAATGACTTCACAGTCATAATTCTCTTTTAACCAAGGAATAATCGCTGATGTATCTAAACCACCCGAGTAGGCTAATACCACTTTTTTAATGTTTTTCTTGCTCATTGTCTTTACCTAAAAATGTTAAATGGGATATAGGGTTACGCTGCGCCGCCAAGAAGATGCACTAAAATGGCATTCTGGGCGTGCATTCTGTTTTCTGCTTGCTGCATCAAAAGTGATTGCTGTGAATCAATCAAGGTGCCGCTAATTTCTAAGTCGCGATGGGCTGGCTGACAGTGCATAACATATTGTGCACCAGTCGATTGCATCATCGCTTCATCGATTTTGTATTTACCGAAGGCCTTTTTGATGGTTTCAATTGGAGTTTCGTCACCCATTGAAATCCAGGTATCGGTATACAGCGCTTGGGCGCCGTTGGCAGCACTAATATCAGTACTTATGACCAATTTACCGCCATTTTCTGCCGCTTTTTGCTCAGTCAACGCAACGATTTTTGGATCGACTTCGTATCCAGGAGGCGTAATCACTACGACTTCGCAGCCTAATGTTACACCGACAATCATCAAAGAATGTGTCACGTTGTTGCCATCACCGATATACGCTAGCTTAACATTGCTCAGATCGCCAAAGCGCTCCGTTAGTGTTAGGTAATCAGCCATGGCTTGGCAAGGATGATACATGTCGCACAACGCATTAATAACCGGCACCTTAGCGGCACTGGCCAGTTCTTCCAATGTAGAGTGAGCAAATACACGAGCGACAATAGCGTCAGCCCAACACGCAAGATTATTACCCATGTCTTTGGTATCTTCACGGCCAGCCAATTTATTGGATTGGCTGTCTAAATAAACTAAATGCCCACCCAATTTATGAATGCCAATATCGAAGCTGACACGGGTACGTAATGAAGGCTTTTCGAATAAAGCGACAATCGACTTACCCGCTAAGGCTTGACGATAATCAGCTGGATTATTCTTAATTGTGATAGCCAATTGTAAAAGCGCATTGAGGTCTTTTGCTGACCAATCAGTGAACGACAGTAGATCCTTTTTCATGGAGGTACCTTAAATATTTGGGATTATGGTAGTGCCAACAGGGTTACCCGCCAGCAATCCTAAGAGTTGCTCTGGTGTTTGCCAACTCGCGATTGTTATGGGGCGCTGTAAACTCGTCGCAGCATCAAGTGCGGCGTCAACTTTTACGTGCATACCATCTTTGATCACCCCTGAACTCACTAATCCATCAATATCTAGCGCAGTTAGTTGGTTGATCAGGGCTTTGTTGTGATCCAAAACACCAGGCACATTCGACAGCAACAGCAAATCGGCATTTAACAGTTGCGCAATAACAGTTGCTGCTTGGTCGGCGTTTACATTGAGTAAATTACCTTTTTCATCAGCTCCTATTGAGCTAATGATCGGCAGGATATTCGCCTCGAGCAACAAATTCAACATAGTTGGTGAATTTGCTTTAGCAACACCTACTGAGCCAAGAGCTGGATCAAGTGTTGTACAAATGGTCATATCGCCATCCGCTAGGCACAAACCGACAGGAGTCGTATCTGCGCGGATAGCAAAAGAGCATAACTGTTTATTCGCCGTTCCCGCTAGGGCACCGGTAATATAGGGCATGTGCTCGGGCGGCGTTACACGAAGGCCATTGATCTTAGTACTGGTTAACTGTAGCGATTCAAGTAACTGCTCAACCATTGGTCCGCCACCGTGAACTAATACCACAGGACGACTTTGTTGTAGTTGTTTGATAACGCTAAGTAATTGTAAGGCTTCTTTGGTGGCTTGCATAAACGCGCCACCAACTTTAATGACTAAAGGAGTCATGCTGACACCTCATGAATTAACCCTAATTGAGATACAAAGCCAAAGCGTAAATTAGCACACTGCATCGCTTGCGATGCTGCACCTTTTAGCAAGTTGTCGATAGCGCTGGTAATGACAAGGTAGCCTTTATCAGTATCTAGCTTCCAAAATAGATCACAGTGCGGCGTACCAACAACATCATCTAATTTCGGCCAAGTGTTGCGAATACGCACAATTGGGTGGTTCTGGTAAGCCTGAGCAAACGCATTAGCCACTGCTTGCGCACTAACATTTGCATTCACTTTAACGGTAATTGTAGCTAAAATTCCGCGTTTGAAGTTACCTAAATGAGGTGTGAAAATAACCTCACGGCCTAAATAGGCACTTATCTCAGGTTGATGGCGATGGCCCAATACACCATAGGCTTGTAAGCTTACTTCGCAAAAACTGCTGGCCATTGCCGCTTTACGACCCGCACCAGACACACCTGATACCGCATTAATAATAGGTAAGTGGCCATCTGCAATAAACCCCGCATTTTGCAACGGCTTTAAAGCACTCAGTGAAGCTGTCGGGTAGCAACCCGGCACAGCAACCACGTCCGCTTTTTTGATGTCTTCAGCAAACCAATCTGCTAAACCATAAACCGCTTGCGCTAAGCAGGCTGGCTGTTGGTGAGAAAAACCGTAGTATTGTTCAAATACTTGTTGGTCTTTTAACCTAAATGCACCCGACAAATCAAACACCACGGCTTTGCCGGAAGATAAAATGGGCATCCAGTCGTGACTTGCTTCATGAGGAGTAGCAAGAAAAATGACATCCATCTCATTCGCTAGCGAATTTAAGATATCGTCGTCCAATGGAGTAAGCGGCAAGTTTACTTGTGCAAACAAGTAACCATGCACGTCACCAAGCTTTTTGTTTGCATCTTGGCTTTGTGCTGACACATATAAGGCATTTAATTCAAAGCGTGGGTGGCGTTGAACCAAAGAGGCTAATTCGGCACCGGTATAACCACTGGCTCCGATAATACAAGTTTTGATCATAAAACGTATATCTCTAACTAATCTTGAAGATTTAATTTACTAAACAAAGGCGATAAAAATAAAAAAACCCAAAACCTTTAGCAAATGCTAAAGGTCTGGGTGAGCTAAACGCATCAGACCTCGACTTATCGTCGATACAACATGCTGGCGAAGCTAGGCAGGGAATCGAATGTTAATGTAATAGAATTCATATGCGTTATTAAACCGAATTAAGATAATATGTATGAATAATTTTAGCTAAAAGCGTATTCGCTAAATAGTTAAACCATGTTGTCGCCGAGTATGCCATGTGTTATATACTTATGCAAATAAAATGAATAATTATTTAAAGGTTTGGTTATGCCATCTTTGTCTTTTTTAGAACGTTATGCACACATTATAAAAACACCGTCTATCAGCGCATTTAGCGCAAATTTAGACCAGTCTAACCGGCCTATTATTGATTTGCTATCGGCCTGGTTTAGTGACTACGGTTTCAACATAAGTATTCAAAAAGTGCCTAATACGCGTGATAAATACAATATGTTGGCAAAAATTGGCACGGGTGAGGGCGGGTTGTTGTTATCGGGTCACTCAGACACTGTACCATTTGACGATAACAAATGGCAGTTTGATCCGTTTGTCGCAAAGCAGGCTGATGGCAAGTTATATGGCTTAGGAACCTGTGACATGAAGGGTTTTTTTGCATTCATTCTTGAAGCCATAAAGGATATTCCTCTTAAAAACTTGAAGAAACCACTCTACATTTTAGCCACCGCCGATGAAGAAACGTCTATGGCTGGTGCGCGGTTTTTTGTTGAGCAACAGTTAATCAAACCGGATATGGCGATTATCGGTGAGCCAACAGAGCTTAAACCGATATTCAAACACAAGGGGCATATGGGTCATAGTTTGAATATCGAAGGCAAAGCTGGGCACTCAAGCGATCCAGCGAAGGGCGTTAATGCGATAGAAATTATGTACCAGGCCATCGGGAAATTGATTGCTTTAAAACAGCAGCTAGCGGAAAAATACCGAGACGATGCGTTTAGCGTACCGGAAGTCACCATGAATCTTGGACATATTCACGGTGGGGACGGTGAAAATCGTATTTGCGGGCACTGCCAGCTAAATTTTGATTTACGTGCCATTCCTTCACTTAGTGATGAACAGGCTATTGCTATGATTGACGAGGCACTCGCGCCCCTAAAGCAAAAATACCCTCAGCGAATTACGCGTGAAGCAATGTACGAAACGGCACCTGCATTTGGATGTCGTAATGAACAAGGCATTTTAGAATTGGCAAAAACTTTAACTGGCTTCGATCCGGTTAGCGCTAATTACGCTACAGAAGCGCCGTTTATTAACCTGTTAGGCTGCGACACCATAGTGCTAGGTCCAGGCAGCATAGAGCAAGCCCATCAACCTGATGAGTTTATTTCTCTGCATTATGTTGATCCTACGGTTAACTTGCTACGCAATTTTATTAAACAGGTTTGCTTTTAATGAGCACCGCGAATCAAGGTTTTAAATATCGGTTGTTCACCGTGTTGTGTGTCGCGGTAATAAGTACCAGTGTGCTAAGTGGTTGTATTGTGAATACTCACTTAGGAGAAAATGAGGCGACCTTATTGCAACCTAAATTGTTTGAGGAGGTATTAACTCCGGCCGAACCGTTGAAACAATCAATAGCCTCTTATCCTGCGATGCCTGAAGCGGTTACAAACAATGCTGTAGCTAAAGTGGATACTTCTCAAGGCAGTTATTTATTGTCTTTTATGGGCTTAGGTGCAAAAAAATCCTCTGCTGCAGTACATAACAAAGTGTGGGCACTGAATATTAATCCTGATGGTAATGATAGCAAAAGGTTGAACGCTAATGTCAGCCAATGGCAAGCAAAATCACCGGTGCCATCAAGTTTGCCTCAGTCAGGTCGACTAGCCAGTATCGCCGTTGGTGTCGATGGTATGGCGTATATATTTGGCGGTTACACCGTTGACCAAGCGCATAACGAAGTATCGAGCCCTGATAATTTTCGCTATGACGTTGTGACCGATACTTATTATCCCATCTCCGCTACTCCCGTGGCAGTTGACGATGCAATTGCACTTGTTTATCACCAGCGGTATGTGTATTTAATTAGCGGTTGGCATAACGATGGTAATGTAAATTTAGTACAAATTTACGATGTGAAAACCGACACTTGGCAACAGGGATCGCCCTTTTTAGGACAACCAGTATTCGGCCATGCAGGTGCAATCGTTGCTGAGGATATATTGCTTTGTGATGGGGTTAAAGTCGATGTTCAACCCGATAAACGTCGCACGTTTTCAGCACAACGTGCTTGTTACCACGGTAAGATTAATAAGGATGAAGTGCATAAAATCGATTGGCGTTCGGTGGAACACCCTAACGCAGCAGCACGCTATCGTATGGCTGCGGTAGGTGATAGCGTAACGAATTCTGCGATATTTGTTGGTGGTTCAGATAACCCCTATAACTACGATGGGATTGGCTATAACGGTGAACCTGCAAAACCCAGTAAACAAATTTGGCGCTACGATTTCTCTCAGGCGAAATGGACAACGACTGAAATGAACAATGCGACTATGGATCACAGGGGACTTTTACCCATCGGAGAAGGTGATGAACGACATTTTGTGACCCTTGGGGGAATGGTTGAACATCAAAAAGTATCGAGTGCTGTAACCCCCATTGTTTTGTGAGCGATATAGCAGCATTAATTGGGTTAAAAATTTTAGTTAAGTTATTGGGGTAATATATGCAAAAAACGATTGCGCTAGTTGCGCACGACCACAAAAAACCAGAATTGATCCGCTGGGCAATAGAACATAGAAAAGAACTTTCTAAGCATAAATTAGTGGCCACAGGCACCACAGGAGGGTTGGTACAAGAGGCGTTAGATTTACCGGTTACCCGCTATAAGAGCGGACCACTAGGTGGGGACCAACAAATTGGTGCATTGATTGCCGAAGGTAAATTGGATAGTTTAATTTTCTTTTGGGATCCCCTTAATCCTGCACCTCACGACCCCGACGTTAAGGCATTATTGCGTTTGTGTTCTGTGTGGAACTTACCCGTCGCTTGCAATACCTCAACAGCGGATATGTTAATTACATCGCCACTGTTTATTGAAGGCTTGTACGAACGGGCAATGCCTGAGTATTAGGCTATGTTAAGGTCAATATAACACCTTAATCCAGAGCAATATCTTTATGGCAAGCTACAGGTTAGGCGCAGTCACTTGCGCTAATTCACATAGTTACGAGTAAAGGTAGTAATATGCTCGTCAGGCAGTCAATAGCGCATAACTTGGTAATAAAACTTAGGCGTCGTCTGCATGATGACGCTGTTTTCTAGACATTTTCTTTCTTGGTAATGACTGTATTTCAAGCATCTTTAGCTGTTGTTTGGGCGTTAACATATTCCAAAAATCATATTTGTTTTTAGCCTGACTTACTGCATTTTCAAGTTGAGAATCTTTTGTTTCTTGCGCCAATGCTAGCCAATCGCTTTTTAGCAGTTCATCACGTGATATTAGCGCTAGCAGACGTTCTTTAAATGCAATATGACTCGCTTTGTTTTTTTCGCGATTAGCTTTTTCTATTTCGTGCCCAGCGACCAATAGCGCGTCTTGTTGCTCAGTAAGCGCCAGCGCTTCGAAACGACGACCTCGATTATTTATTCGCCCCGCGGGCTTATCTGGTAGTGTTTCTTCACTGAGTTTATTAATAAATGACTGTTTCTGAGTCGTATCTAAGGTTAACCAAAGTTGATGTTGAATTTGTAGGTTTTGCCACATAAGTTCTGCGCGTAAGAGCAAGCTTTGCGCAATTACGCTGCGAATATCGTTTTCATTCCACACGGTGTTTTGCTCTAAGGTACGCAGAGCTTCGCGATTTGTATGCATGTCTTGTTTAAGCGTGACATTATCTGCGTCTTTCTGTTTAAGCCGTAATCTTAGGTCTTGACGCTGAGTGTCTGAAAGTTCCAGCTGTTTAAGTATGGGGTACAAATATCCAGGGCCATTATGCTCCAAAGGATTAACTTTCGCTGATGCTTGCGTTAAAAACATCGCTAACGAGATAGCGATAGGGGAAAACAATAATTTAATCGTCCGCATGAAATGTTCCTCGTAAGGGCTAGAATGCGGTATTAGTTTATCAATCCTTGCGCAAAGAAACGCAAGCCCAGTGTAAAGATTACGTAAATCGTAAGCCTCTGATGAGTGCTTCCGTTATTATTTTACGTATATAAATGCGACTTTTAATATGTTGCAGTGGCTGTAAGGAATATACACATGATAGAAAAGTCTCTGTTGTTGATAGATGATGACCATGCTCTGACTGAGTTATTGAAAGAGTACTTAAGCGCTCAAGGTTATAAGGTTCAGGTAGCCAGTGATGGCGAAGCGGGCTTATTTGCCGCCAAATCGGGTCAGTATTTCGATTTGATTATATTGGATGTAATGCTACCTAAATTAGATGGTTTTGAGGTGCTAAAGCGCTTGCGAGCTACGCATATTACACCTGTACTTATGTTAACAGCCAAAGGCGATGATTTTGACCGTATATTGGGTCTTGAACTAGGCGCTGATGACTACCTTGCCAAACCGTTTAATCACAGAGAGCTGTCTGCTCGGGTAAAAGCTATTGTGCGCCGGGTAGACATACAAGCTGGCCTGCAAGGCGATAAGCAAAAACAAAGTATGATAGAAATTGGCGACGTGCAATTAAATGTTGCGGCACAAACCGTGGCTTGTAATGCCCAGAAAGTTGAGCTGACAGGTACCGAGTTTGCAGTACTTCGATTATTGATGAGTTGTAGCCCAGATCTTGTGCCAAAACAGGCGATTAGTGAACAAGTGTTGGGGCGAAAGCTTGCCGCTTTTGATCGAAGTATTGATATGCATGTCAGTAACTTACGCAAAAAATTAAACCAATTCAGTGAACACGATAAAATTAAAACCCATAGGGGTGTCGGCTATGTTTATTTAGGTGAAATATAATGAACTGGCAGCATCTTAATCCGTTTCGTAGTTTGTATGGACGCATTTTTTTGTGGTTTTGGGGTACTACCATCGTGATGATAGTGGGTGCTGTCTGGATAATGCAAAGTATTAAAGCCGAAGTTGAATATCTGCCCATGGATGAGAAGCAGCAGTTTATGCTTGAAAACAGCCGCAAGTCGTTACAACGTCAGTTTTCTCGCAATCGCGACGGCGAGCCTGTGCAAAATACCTTAGAGCGTTTTGGTCAACGCGGCAAAATGACCGTTATTCTTCTTAACCCGCAAAATAAAGAAATTATATTAAGTGGCCCGATGCCACGCTTACACAATGAAAAACCTTTCTTAGATCTCATCGACTCGGCTAATCCTTTACGCATTATTACCCCTATGGGGGATTTTAGTGGTCCTATGGCGATTAACTTAGTGGACACAGATTACTTGCTGTTTGTTGGGCGTGTTCGACCAATGGGATTTCCCGGAGAAATGCGCCGAAAACCCCCTTTGTTGCTGATTAGTTTGGTGTTATTAATAAGTGCTTTTTTATGCTCTTTAATCGCTTGGTCGTTAGTTAAACCCATAAAGCAGCTGCAAGATGCTACCAAGCGTATGGCCAGCGGTGAATTAACGAGTCGCGTAGGATCAGCCAGTTATCGTGGTGACGAAATTGGTCAGTTAGGCCGAGATTTCAACCATATGGCGGAACAAATAGAAACGTTGCTAACTGGACAAAAACGACTGCTAGGGGATATTTCCCATGAGTTACGCTCGCCTTTGACGCGTATGCAATTAGCGATTGGCATTGCTCAGCAACAAGACCCATCAGTGTCATCAGCAAGTAATGAACAAGCGCTGGCAAGAATCGAAAAAGAAGCCCATCAAATGGAGCATATGGTCGCTCAGGTATTGATGTTGTCGAGATTGGATAGCAATGCGCGAGTTTCACAGAAGCGGACCATTAGTTTTGATGCTTTGCTAACGGGGCTTTTGGCCGATTGCGAATTTGAAGCTAAATCAATGGACAAGCAACTATCAGTAGACATTGAATGTGATGCCAATATGAGTGCTGATGAAGATTTACTTGCCAGTGGTATTGAAAACGTACTGCGAAACGCATTGAAGTATGCCGACCGGCACGTATCTTTTACCTTATGCATAAAAGACAACATGGCTGAATTGGTTATCTGTGATGACGGAGTGGGCATACCTGAGTCAGATTTGAGTAATATTTTCCAACCCTTCTACCGAGTTTCTAGCGCGCGGGATCGAGATAGTGGGGGAATTGGCCTTGGTTTAGCTATTGCCAGCCGAGCTGTGGCCGTGCATAACGGCAAGATTACTGCGCATAATCAAATTAAAGGCGGCTTGTGTGTGAACATTCGCTTACCCATTATTGATTAAAGCCATTGTATGCAGCCATAATCTGCTCTGCTAAGCTACCAGCCTAGTGAAACCATTGAGGCTAAATATGGCGGATAACTACCTAATAAGTAATGAGAAGCAACTTGAACTAACGTACCGCGATCAAATTAAACCATTGATGGCGGCCGTGGTTCAGGGCCACTTTGTCGGTGTGTCGGGAATTTCGATTAGCTATGCTTATTTATGCCATTCAGAGGCTAAAGGAGCGGTGTCAATTTCAACGGGCCGAATTGAATCTTGGGTTAAGTATCAAGAAGTCATGTTTGATTTGTACCAAAATGGCTATTCGGTGTTTATTCATGATCATCGGGGCCAGGGCTTATCGGGACGTATGACCCGTAATCCTCATATGGGTTTTGTACATGATTTTTCCGATTATGTGGCCGATTTTAAACAGTTTTATCAACAAATAATTCAACCGAATGCTCGCCATAAGCCGCAGTTGTTATGTCATTCAATGGGCTGTGCGATTGGCGCACTGTATATATTGGCGCACCCTGATGACTTCTCGCAAGTTGTTTTTTGCGCGCCTATGTTTGGTATTCGCCCTGCTTTACCCAATTTTCTAGCAAAAATGCTAATAGGTGCGAATTTGCTTATTAGTCGTGGTCTAGGACACGATGCAAGTTACTTTCTAGGACAAAAAGACTATCAAGAAACTGAATTCTCCCTTAATGAACTTACCCATAGCGATACGCGCTATCGAATATTCAGAGACGAATATACGCTAAAGCCCGAAGTGCAACTTGGTGGTGTAACGGGGCATTGGCTGCGGGCTGCATTGATTGCTATGAACAGTATTGAAGAAAATGCAGCTCAGATTGCGCTCCCCGTATGTGCAGTGCAAGCAGGTGATGACACAGTCGTTGACAATAAACGACAAAGCCGGGTTCTAGACAGAATGCCGAACTGTAAGGTATTGAGAATAGCTGGGGCAAGGCATGAGGTATTACTCGAACAGGACCAATATCGCCAGCCGTGTATGCAGCAGATACTCACCTTTATGGATACACCGCCAGTGTGATAAAGCTTACCAGCACAAGCGCATATTTGTTAGAATCGCTTTAATCTAGAACTACTGTGACATTATAAATGCTGGATATCGTTTTATATCAACCTGAAATTCCACCCAACACAGGCAACATTATTCGTTTATGCGCTAACACGGGTTTTGCGTTGCACTTAATCGAACCATTAGGATTTGAATGGGATGACAAGCGAGTTCGCAGAGCAGGGCTTGATTACCATGAATTTGCTAATGTGGTGCGCTATCCCAATTTGCAGGCTTACTTAGATACTAGGCAGCCGAAACGCGTGTTTGCTTGCACGACCAAAGGTACAACTTTTTTTGCTAAGGCTGAATATAGGATTGGAGACGCACTGCTGTTTGGACCCGAAACACGTGGTTTACCGGATGATGTGATCCAGAGTTTACCGCCTGAACAGCGGGTACGTATTCCTATGCTTGCAGACAGTCGTAGCATGAATTTATCAAATGCCGTATCTGTATTTGTGTATGAGGCTTGGCGGCAGCTAGATTTCAGCGGTGCTGTTTAGCGCATCTGAACCGATAAAATTTAGCATCAAAGTTGTATTGCTGATACGCAGCAATACAACGTGTGTTTTGTCGCTCGGTTTCCACTTATGTTATTTAATATTCACTGAGCTATTAAATAAACTCGAAGGCATCGCCATATAGGTTTTTAAGTATTAAACCTTGCTGGTGGAATTCTTCCCGCGCGATACCCGCCATCTCAAACCGTCCGGCGACATAAACACGATAGGGCTCTAAACTGACAAAATCTTCAAGTACGGCCTTGTGAACCCAGCCCGTTTTCCCCGACCATTGATGGCCAGGATGTTCAACAACCGGAATAAAGCTAAAGTGTTGATGTTGTTTTGCTAACGCAACTAATTCTTCATAGGCGTACATATCGGCAGTGGAACGAGTCCCCCAATACAGGAATAAGGGATCTTTATGACCTTCAGTATGCTGTGTTACCTCAAGTATTTTTTGCAATATAGCTTGGGCGTAAGAAAAACCTGTACCGCCAGCCAGTAAAACAGTCGGCATGCTAACGGTAGTTCGGGCGTACGCACTGCCTAAGCCGCCATTTACCGTTATTTCGCCATCTTGACGCATTCTATCAAGTACTTCACCAGCGTAACTATTGCCAGGCTCAGCGCCGATATGTAGTTGAATCTTTTCGTCTTTGCGTGGTGCATTAGCAATAGAAAATGGTCGTTGGTCATCCTCATCCATAACTACTTTTAAATACTGCCCAGCTTGGTGAGAAAAAGTTTGTTCAGGGGTAAGTGTCACCAAACTTACGACTGGATTAAGAGCAACGATTGAATCAACCTTACAAAGGGTGTGGTGCATAATAATGTTCTACGCTTATATCAAATTGCGGTATTAAAGCCGCAAATAATTAGAATGTTAATGAAGTTTATCGTGAGCGTATCTGCTTTCGCTTAATAAATCTTCTTAAGAATTGCAGAGTAACGTGAGGTTCAAACTGCTAGCGTTAATTTTTATTGCTTAAATGTATATTTAATCAAAGATCGAATGAATAGAATAGTAAAGTTCATAACGGCATTATTTTTAGAGTATAAACTGCTCGCCGCCAAGTTACGAGATGGATCGTTAGACCTTGTTATTTTTAGTTATTTTATGATTGCACTGATTTATCCAAGAACAAAGATTTAGATTTTTAGGCTTGCTTTTGTGAGCGGCTAATGGTTTATTGACTTAGCAAGTTATGCAACGTTAATTGGTTCGCTCGACATACTTTTGAATCGCATAAGGGCAGGTTTGTTATCTACTTTGATGCGTATTATTTAGCTGGTAAAAGTAAGCTGAGCAAGCTTTATGTACAGCCTTTATAAACACTTCTCGAGGATTGCCTATGTCTCTTACCACTGAAATGGTTAATGAGTTTAATTTATTATTAAAGTTTCCAACGACCAGCCTCATGCAAGGACTGAAAGTTCACAACGACGCCGAGCCTGATGTCATTGCAGCGGCTAAACGTTTATTCGACAAAGGAATTATTACCCTACCTGATGGTGGTTATTTGACTGACCTCGGTCATGATCTAATTGAGCATGCACAAGTCGTACAATCTGCATTAACGAGTTAATCACGCGTTTAGCGTTATATTAAAATAGCAATTAGGCAGTTTTGGGTTTATCAATTCTGACAACTGCCGATAATACTTATATGAGTCTCAGCTATTTGATATCACTATGACCTTATTCTTACCTAAAACGTCTCAATTTACATTGTTTGCAATAGTGCTAACTTTGCTTTCTGTTTGTTCATCTTTTAGCCAAGCAGCAGAGGAAATTAAAGCGGTGCAGCTTTATTCTCAGGATGAATTATTACGCTTAATCCAGCGCAATGAACATTTAACACAAGTGGTATTAGATGACTGCCAACTGGTACAAGATATCGAAGCTAGAGCGCAGACGCTAAAAATACCAGCGTATCAGTTTTTGTGGGGTGACATGTTGGCTTGGGGTGTGTGTGTCACTGCTGAGCCTGAACGAGGTATTAATTTTATGCGCCAAGCGGCTGATCAAGGCTTGGCTGAGGGGCTAGAGCAGTTAGGTCGATATTATGCGCAGGGTAAATTGGTTCAGCAAGATAAAGAGCGAGCAGTCGTATTTTTGCGTGAAGCATCTATGTTGGGTAATCAAAAGGCGCAAATTGAGCTGGTGGACTTATTCCTAGATGGTTATGGCAGCCCTTATGATTACGAAGACGCTTATCATTGGTTGTATAATGCAATTACTAACGATAAAAAAACGCATCAAAAAATCACGAGTTGCTTAACTAAGTTAGAAAAGCTGATGCATCCTAAGGCGGTACGTAAAGCAAAACGTCCTTTGGACACCTAATTCACTTCACTTTAATTCCCTCTGTTTACTGTATATAGATTCACTTGCGTCCCGTTGTGGTCAATAAAGCGTTTTTAATTGCGTCAGCTTCGTTATACTAGGCGCATAATTTACCTTACATGGAAACGCCATCACTTATATGAGCGACGATCCCTTTTACCAGCGCGAGAAAGAAAAATACGAGAACCCAGTAGCTAGCCGAGAATATTTACTGCAAATGCTTACTGATGCTAAAAAGCCGTTATCCTTTCTTGAATTTTGTCATCTATTAAATGCCGAAGATGAAGATAGCCGCATTGGCATCCAACGTCGTCTGCGTGCAATGGAGCGCGAAGGGCAAATCGAATTCAACCGTGATAAAAAATACGCCAAACTTAAATTAGAAGAGTTGATTCAAGGGCGCGTTATTGGCCACCGAGATGGGTTTGGTTTTTTAAAACGCGATGATGGCGAAAAAGATTTATTTATCCATAACGCACAAATGTCTACCGTATTACATGGTGATATTGTGTTGGTTAAAGAAAGTGGTACTGATAATCGTGGTCGCCGAGAAGCGCGTATCGCTAAAATTATCGAACCTCGTAGTGAACCTATTGTAGGGCGTTACTATTTTGAAAATGGTGTCGGTATGGTTATTCCTGATGACAGCCGCATTAACCATGAAATTACTATCCCCCCAGAATATGTAAATGGTGCCCGTCAAGGGTTTATCGTCGTGGTAGAAATTGTTCAGCGACCCAGACGCCGTGTAAATGCTATCGGTAAAGTGATTGAAGTGTTGGGCGAGCATATGGCTCCGGGCATGGAAATTGACATGGCGTTAAGAACGTTTGATATTCCTCATGACTGGCCAAAGGGTGTCACCAAACAGATTCAAGACCTCAATGAAGAAGTGCCGGAAGAAGCAAAAGAAAATCGCGTCGATTTACGTCAATTACCGCTGGTAACTATCGACGGGGCTGATGCCCGTGATTTTGATGATGCAGTATTTTGTGAACCTCTCGACGACGGTGGTTGGCAATTATGGGTGGCCATAGCAGACGTTAGTTATTACGTACGACCAGGTACTGCTCTTGATAGCGAAGCTCAAAATCGAGGTAACTCGGTTTATTTTCCTGAGCAAGTTATTCCAATGCTTCCCGAAGTTTTATCTAACGGCCTATGTTCATTGAATCCTCAAGTTGACCGTTTATGTATGGTATGCGAAATGACCGTCAGTTCAAATGGAGACTTAGTAGAACATCAATTCTATGAAGCGGTGATGAACTCTAAAGCGCGTTTAACCTATACAAAAGTGTGGGATCTCTTGAAAGATGAAGACGCGCAAGGCAACTCAGAGTTGCATAAACGTTACGCCGAGCAAGTACCTCATTTAAAAAACTTGCATAATATGTACCGCACGCTAAAGCGTAGACGCAGTCAGCGTGGTGCTATTGAGTTTGAAACCCAAGAAAGTAAGTTCGTATTTAATGCTCAGCGCAAAATAGATACGATCGTACCTGTGACCCGCAATGATGCTCATAAACTGATCGAAGAGTGTATGATTTTGGCGAATGTGGCTGCGGCAACAACCTTATCTAAGCAAAAAGCCGAGGCGCTTTATCGCATTCATGATGAGCCTGACGCCGATCGGTTAACTGCATTTTTGTCTTATCTTGCTGAGGTGGGTATTACTCATCATATTAGCAAAGATGCATCGCCTCAAGAGTTCACTGAAGTGATCAATAAAATTCAGGGGCGAGCAGATCAAGAACTTATTCAAACCATGCTGCTGCGTTCAATGAAACAAGCTGTATATAGCCACGAAAATATCGGACATTTTGGATTAGCGCTAGATGCTTATGCTCATTTTACTTCTCCTATTCGTCGTTATCCTGATTTGGTAGTCCATCGTGCGTTAAAAGCAACGATTGATAAAAAGCAGCAACGAAAGAGCAAAACAGGCGGTAAAGCATATTCAGCAGAAGAAGTTGAAACGTTAGGTGAGCAATGCTCGATGACGGAGCGACGTGCTGATGATGCCACACGAGATGTATCTGATTGGCTCAAGTGCGAGTTTATGCTCGACCATGTTGGTGATACGTTCGAGGGTGTCATTGCGTCAGTGACTAGCTTTGGTTTCTTTGTACGTTTAAGTGAATTTCATATCGACGGTTTACTGCATATCTCTGCACTTGATAACGACTTTTATCACTTTGACGAAACCAAACAACATTTAGCCGGTGAAAACTCAGGTCTTGTTTATCGGTTAGGTGATCTTCTTGAAGTAAAAGTTGCCGGCGTGAACCTAGACGAGCGAAAAATTGATTTTGTATTAGCCAATGCACCGCCCAAAGGCAGAGGCACAAAACGCGGAGCTAAAAAGTCTTCGTCAGCCAAAAAAGGGGCGCCAGCGAAGGGCAGTCCAGTATCTAAGGCGGCGGCCGACTCTGCAAATGCGAAAGATGGTGCTAAAGCAAACCCAGCCAAGAAAAAGTCACGTACTCGACGTTCCAAGGCAAAAGGGGCAACTGAATCGAAGCCCGGGACTAAATCACGCCGTTCGTCGGCCAGTAAAGGAAGTAAATAACTATGGCTCAACATGAGTGGTTGTATGGGATCCACGCTCTAGAAGCGGTAATAGAGCGCGAGCCCGAGCGCTTAATTGAGTTATTTGTATTGAAGGGGCGTGACGATGCGCCTATCAATACGATTATTAACCATGCACGTAAATTTGGTATCGCCGTACAGTTTTGTCAACGTAAAACATTAGACGATAAAGTCAATGGTGAGCAGCACCAAGGAGTAGTCGCTAAAGCGAGGCCTGGTAAACAGTTTAATGAAAGTGATTTAGACGAAATTATAAAAAATAGTGCATCCCCATTTTTATTGATACTCGATGGCGTGACTGACCCACATAATTTAGGGGCGTGTTTGCGTACTGCTGATGCTGCGGGAATAGATGCTATCGTTGTACCAAAGGATAATTCAGTCGCCCTTACGCCTGTCGTTAGAAAGGTCGCGTGTGGTGCTGCTGATTTAATCCCATTAGTGCAAGTGACTAATCTTGCACGTACCTTGCGTGAGATAAAAGATGCAGGTGTATGGGTAGTGGGTACCGCTGGTGAGGCAACCCAAAGTATTTACGATTGCAAGATGCAAGGCCCCATAGCGTTAGTAATGGGAGCCGAGGGCAAAGGCATGCGCCGATTGACTCGTGAGCACTGTGATGAACTAATAAAATTACCCATGGCAGGCTCGGTATCTAGCTTGAATGTATCTGTTGCAACGGGCATTTGCCTGTATGAGATAGTTCGCCAACGCGCCATTTAGGTCGATTAAGTATGCGGTTTCAAGTGCAGCATTGAATTGTGTTTTGAAACTGAAATGATCGCCCCTCTAATATTAAACGTTAGGGTTAATTACGGGGCGATTTATTGTAGTAACGACCGGCAGAAGTGGGTAAACCTTTATATAGCCTCTATTAATAAGTGTTTTTGAGTAACCTTTTTGCTTCTGAACGGCCTAAACAAGCCCGAAGCGGCGTTGTGATGAAATCATTAAGCTCTGCATGTCTTCCTTTCCCCTCCCAAACGCTATCGCCTTGAGAAATCTCGGTCCGACAACTGATTTGTTGACCATTTTGCCGATACAAAATCCGCACTAATTTTGATCGTTTAACAAGAGGCTCATAAGGATAACCGGTCTGTGTGTATAGTTTCTCTAATGTCTGTTGTCCATTAGCTTCCACGCTTAGTGTTAATATCAGTATTGTTAAACACGATATAAATGCTGTATGTATTATATTTTTCATAGTTAAACCCTCGTTTGAAGAGTGTTTAAGATAGAGCTGTGATGATATTCTGACAAACGATGAAAACTAAACTACAGTTAAGTAAAACTTGATTGAAATTAGTGTTATCGATGAACAAGCTCCCGCCTCTTAATGCATTGCGCTACTTCCTCACAGCAGCGAAAACGATGAGTTTTAAAGAAGCTGCCGATCAGATGTACGTTACCCAAGCTGCGATTAGTCAGCACATAAAGACGCTGGAAGCGTTTTTGGGTTGTCAGTTGTTTGAGCGTGGTCATCGGAGGATTTCGTTGACCCGTGCTGGTCAAGCTCTATTACCTGATATAACAACAGGATTTGATTATCTTAATAAAGGGGTTCGTAACGTTGCGCTCGATAGCCGTCCAAATATACTTAACCTCACCGTTATTGAATCCTTATCGTCTCGTTGGTTAGTGCCGCGACTATATCGTTTTCAACAGCGTTATCCGCATATTAACGTGCGCATACAACCAACAAATCGATTACTGAATTTTGCTCAAGACGAACTCGATTTAGCTATTCGTTTTGGGCAAGGAGAGTACAAGCAATTGGAAAGTCGTCAATTGGCCAGTGATACAATGCACTTAGTTTGCCACCCTCGATTGGCCAGTAAGATTTTAACGCCTGGTTCACTGAGCACCTATCCCATCTTAAAAGAAAATAGCAGTGACGTTATGCCAGCATGGGATCAGTTTTATGCTCAGCACACGATACTCCCTAACAATGAGCAAAGTGCTCTACAAGTTGATGATTCAAGCATAACGATAATTGAAGCCGCATTAGCAGGGCAAGGAGTTGCGATGATACGACACAGTCTGATTTACGAGCAACTTGAGCGAGGCCAATTGGTTAAACTTTTTGATTTTAGCTTTGACTGCCATTATGCCTATTACTTGGTGGCTCCTCCTGCACATTTTACCAGAGAAAAAGTGCAGCAATTTTCGTCGTGGCTTGAAGAGATGTTTGACGAAATCCCTAAGGTGGGTTAAAAAAACAACGCTTTGTTTATAAAGCAAGCTGCATTCACTTAGCTTATCGATAACGATATAGAAAATAAATGTCCAACTCTTATAGTTGTTTGACCTGTGGGCCTGCAATCGTTATAACGTTGTTATTAAGATGTATATTTACGTACAGGAGACAAAATGTCATTACAGACCCCCTTAGAAATGATGTACCACTGGGAAGACACTACACCCCAGAAGGTTTATTTAAAACAACCAGTGAATGGGGTGGTGAATAGCTACACTTGGGCTCAAACCGCAGATCAAGTACGTCGTGTCGCTGCTGGAATTATAGCACTGAATTTGCCAGCAGGCAGTCACATAGCTTTGCTATCAAAAAACTGCGCAGAATGGTTTATTACCGATTTAGCAATTATGTTAGCTGGGCACGTCTCTGTCCCGATCTATTCTACTGCGGGTGAAAAAACGATTCAGTATGTGTTGAAGCATGCATCTTGCCCGGTCATTTTTGTCGGTAAACTAGACGATACAGCAGAGCAAGTGGCTGCAATCCCCCAAGAAGTAATCAAACTGGCCTTTCCTTATCCTGATATTGAAGCCGAACAACAATGGGACACGTTGTTAGCCAACGAACCCTGCATGGACCGTCCAGTTCCACAGATGGACAGCACAATGACCATCATTTACACATCAGGAAGCACCGGTAACCCCAAGGGTGTGGTGCATACTTATTCTTCTATCAGTTGGGCCGCAAGTAATTCCCGTAACGAACTAAGTGTTGGTGGTGATGACCGGATCCTAAGTTATTTACCGCTTGCTCATATAACTGAACGAGTAATGGTCGAAATGGCAAGTTTCTATGCCAATACGCAAATCGGCTTTCTCGAATCACTCGCAACCTTTAATCGCGATATTTGTTCTTTGAAACCTACATTATTTATTTCTGTGCCTCGTCTATGGACGCGCTTCCAGATGGGGGTATTAGCCAATATGCCGCAAAAGAAACTCGACTTTCTATTGAAGATCCCTTTTGTTGGTAAGGTGGTAGCAAGCAAAATTAGAGCGAAACTTGGTTTAGACCAAGCACGGCTGTGTGCCAGCGGTTCAGCACCTATTTCACCTGCAACGCTAAAATGGTTTTTAAAGGTAGGGGTGAATATTTCTGAAGGTTGGGGCATGACTGAGAATAGTGCTTACGGAACCTGTTGTGTGCCTTTTAGAGCAGACAAAATCGGCAGTATCGGAAGAGCTTATGAAGGCGTAGATATACGCATCGCCGATGACGGAGAAATACAAGTCAAAGGGCCGTGCAATATGAAAGAGTATTACCTCGAGCCTGATAAAACCGCTGAGGTATTTACCGAAGACGGCTTTTTGAGAACCGGTGATAAAGGCGCGATTGATAATGACGGTTATATTAAAATTACCGGCCGATTAAAAGAAATTTTTAAAACTGCTAAGGGCAAGTATATAGCCCCAGTTCCTATCGAAGCAGTGATTATGGGTAATTCGTCTGTCGAACAGGTTTGTGTTACAGGCTCACAATTAAAGCAGCCTATTGCGCTTGTGGTCTTATCTGAAGAAGCCGCGAAACAAGACAAAGAGCGTATCGAAAAGAGTTTATTGGCGACATTAGAATCAGTTAACGGTGGATTAGAAAGTCATGCAGTGCTTGATCGTATTGTAATCATGAAGGATGACTGGACCGTTGAAAATGGCTTACTTACGCCAACATTAAAAATCAAACGACATTTGCTCGAAGAAAAGTACGACAGTTTGATTAACACGCACAGTAAAGAGCGTTTGATCTACCAAAATTAGTCGTCTAATCTGTTTAACACCACGCTGTATATCTATTAGCCCCTTAATTGCCATCTTTATGTAAAGAGTGTAAAGGTAACGTAAAGGGGCATTCTGCCATTTCAAAACATCCTCATAATGACGATTAACTATATCGCATTAATGAGGATGCACGTTGTTCAGACATTTATTCAAACCCTTTGCTCGCGTAATCCTTTTCGTCTCATCAGTACTGTTGATAAACGCTTGTGGAGGAGCAAGTTCCGATCATTATTCTTACAAAGATGCTTATTTACAGTTCTATAACGGATCGATAAATGGTGGCACAACCATTATGAGTGAAGTAAACGGAAGGAATTTAGACTCTGCTACTTATGGTGACGCAACCAGCGTATTTACGTTAGAAAGTGGTATTTTGGATCTTGAGTTTTATCGAACAAATGCAGACCAGCAAAAAATTAAGCTCGAAACACGTAATATCACTCTTAGAGATAATGAAAAACTGATGATGGTGCTGAGCGGCGATTATGCGAGCCCGTCAATAAAAGAATACCGTATTAAGCATGAAGCCCTAAAGGACCATTTCCGCTTATTTATTACTTCGGTCGTGCCAGATGGTGCGAGTTATGATGTTTATATGAGTGATGAGGGGACAACATTTAATACTGCTAACTTTCTTGGCCGAGTTAGTTCTCAAGGATTAACCGAGGTTGCGTATTGGGACCCAGTCCAAGTCAGCGACGATTTTGACGAAGGCAAGTATGTTGTGTATCTAACCTTACCAGGAGATGCGACCCCTATTTTCCAGAGCCCAGCAATTGATTTTATGTACGATACTGAATATATGATGGTGCTACGTAAAACCAGCGGGGTTATCCAAGGCAACGTAGAAATTGATTTAGTGATTAACTCATCCCTAGTAGAAAATTATGCTGATGCTGAAGCGACCGCACAATATCGTGTATACAATAGTCTTAATGGATTAGCTGAAGTATCAGTTTTGTTTGATGACAACGTAAATGAAAGTATTACGTTACACGCTAATAGTATAAGCGAATTCCATAGCGCAAATTATGGTGATTATCGTTTGTCTGCTTCAACCCGTGAAGACCCAAGTACAGCGTTCGAAAATAGATTAGTGACGTTACATCAAGGGACAAGTAAGGCTATTATTATTTATCAAACTACTGACGGTCAGTTAAGTTCCTTAGCTTTTACGGAAAGTACCTTACCTCAGGTTTACGAGCATGAAGTTGAGGTTGTCAACCTAGTGCCCGATTTTCCTGCTATAGACTTTTATTTTGTGCGCAAAGGACAGAGCATCGAAATAGCCCAATATCGGCTAATAGCTTTAGATTTCGCGCAAACAGCAAAAATAATCTTACCAAGCGATGATTATGAGCTAGTAGCAATGTATAACAATAAAGAAGTGTTATTAGACCGAACTGAATTGTTAGGTTTGAATGAACAGGCAAATTACATCGTGACAGTTGAAGTAAATGATACGTCCCCTACCGGCTATAAAATATCACTGCTGCACTAATTAGGGTACTGCAACAAAGCATACTAAATCAGTAACACCTCGCTATGATTAAAAATGAATTTATTTTCACCTAAAATTGTTGAAATATGTTTTCTAAACCCACCAGACCCATATGTAAGTCTAGTCTCTTACTAACCGCATATTTAGCCTTAGTTAGGCTAAGTAGATTTTCTGTAATACATTGTTTTAATAGATATTTTTTCCGTCAACAATGCAGTGACGAAAATAACTTGGTTCAGAATTACTTTTTTTACAAATACGACTATCGCAGCTGTACATTTTCTGTTAGTATTTCGCGCCCTTTTAATAGGGGTATGTATAAAAAGTCAGCGATAATGTTGGCTTTTTACGAAACAATATGACTCGTGAGAGTCTTAATTAACAGCGGAGCACTAACATGATCCAAATGCAAACTAACCTGGACGTAGCCGATAACTCGGGTGCTCGCAGGGTTCAGTGTATTAAGGTTCTTGGTGGCTCGCATCGCCGTTATGCACATATTGGCGACATCATCAAAGTTACCGTTAAAGAAGCAATTCCTCGCGGTAAAGTAAAAAAAGGTGATGTGCTAACTGCAGTGGTGGTGCGTACTAGAAAAGGCGTTCGTCGTTCTGATGGATCTTCGATCCGTTTCGATAACAACGCAGCTGTTTTGCTTAATGCAAACAAGCAACCAATTGGTACGCGTATCTTTGGCCCGGTCACTCGTGAGCTTCGTGTTAATAACATGAAAATTGTCTCACTGGCCCCTGAGGTACTATAAGGAGTCACGATAATGGCTAGAAAAATTCGTCGTGATGATGAAATCATCGTTTTAGTAGGTAAAGACAAAGGAAAAACAGGCAAAGTGCTTAAAGTTCTTCCAGCGGCTGACCGCTTGATCGTTGAAGGTGTGAATTTGGTGAAGAAACATCAGAAACCTAACCCTCAATTGGGTGTTACTGGTGGCGTTATTGAGAAAGAAGCATCAATTCATGTATCAAATGTAGCGGTTGTTAACCCTAAAACGGGTAAAGCAGATCGCATAGGTTTCCGTTTTGAAGACGACAATAAAGTTCGTTTCTTCAAATCTGACGGTGAACTGGTTTAATAATTGGAGAGTACGATGGCGAAACTGCATGATTTCTATAAAGAAACAGTAGTAGCGGAACTTGCGAAGCAGTTCAACTACAAAAGCGTCATGCAAGTCCCTCGGATTGAGAAAATCACTCTAAACATGGGTTTAGGTGAAGCGGTAGCAGACAAAAAGGTGTTGGAAAATGCAACATCTGACATGCAAGCAATTGCTGGTCAGAAGCCTGTTGTTACTGTTGCTCGCAAATCTGTAGCGGGTTTTAAAATCCGTGAAGGTTATCCGATTGGCTGTAAAGTAACCCTACGTGGTGAACGTATGTGGGAATTCTTTGAACGTTTAGTTTCAATTGCAATTCCACGTATCCGTGACTTCCGTGGCTTGAATCCTAAGTCGTTTGACGGCCGTGGAAACTATAGCATGGGTGTTCGTGAGCAAATTATCTTCCCTGAAATCGATTTCGATAAGGTGGATAAAATTCGCGGTATGGATATTACTATCACGACTAGCGCTGAAACCGATGCGGAATCGCATGCACTATTAAGTGCATTCAGTTTCCCATTTAAAAAGTAAGGGTAGGGTTATGGCAAAAGAATCAATGAAAGCGCGCGAAGTAAAACGCGCCAAGCTAGTTGCAAAGTTCGCTACCAAGCGTGCCGAACTTAAAGCAACTATCAGCAACGTCAACTCTTCTGATGAAGAACGTTGGGACGCTGTTCTTAAGCTACAACAATTGCCACGTGATTCAGCTCGTACACGTCAACAGAATCGTTGTCGTATTACTGGCCGTCCACATGGTTTCCTACGCAAGTTTGGTCTTAGCCGTATTAAGTTGCGTGAAGCAGCTATGCGCGGTGAAGTACCTGGCCTTAAAAAAGCCAGCTGGTAAGGAGTAGCTAATATGAGCATGCAAGATCCTATCGCGGACATGTTTACACGTGTTCGTAACGGTCAGATGGCTAGCAAAGTTTCTGTATCTATGCCTTCATCTAAGTTACGCGTTGCAATTGCAGCCGTACTTAAAGAAGAAGGTTATGTTTCAGACTTCGCAGTAACTGGTGACGTTAAACCTGTTTTAGAAGTGACTCTTAAGTACTTCGAAGGCAAGAAAGTAATTGAAAGCATCGAGCGCGTAAGTCGCCCAGGTCTTCGCATCTATAAGAAAAAAGATGAGTTGCCAAAAGTATTGGGTGGTTTAGGTGTTGCTATCGTTTCTACCTCTAAAGGTGTGATGACCGACCGTGCAGCGCGTAAAGCGGGTATGGGTGGTGAAATCATCGGCTACGTAGCGTAAGGGGATAAAAATGTCACGTATAGCAAAAGCTCCTGTAGACGTTTTATCTGGCGTAGAAGTTACTATCGCTGGTCAAGAAGTCACAGTTAAAGGTAAAAACGGTACATTAGTCCGTGTATTTAATAAAGCAGTTGAAGTTGTTCAAGAAGAGAATCAACTTAAAGCACAACCTCGTGAAGGTTCTGTTGATGGTTGGGCTCAATGTGGCACAGCTCGCTCATTGTTAGATGCAATGGTGATTGGTGTATCTCAAGGTTTTGAGAAAAAACTTCAGTTAAATGGTGTTGGTTATCGTGCGGCAGCGCAAGGTAAAAAGCTAAATTTGACTCTTGGTTTCTCACACCCTGTAGCATACGAAATGCCTGAAGGTATTTCGATTGAGACTCCTAGTCAAACTGAAATCGTCGTTAAAGGCGCCGATAAGCAGTTGGTAGGTCAGGTTGCAGCTAACATCCGTGGATACCGTCCGCCAGAGCCTTACAAAGGTAAAGGTGTTCGTTACGCTGATGAAGTTGTGCGTCGTAAAGAAGCTAAGAAAAAGTAGGTAGGTGATACGATGGATAAGAAAACAGCTCGCTTGCGCCGCGCTACACGTGGACGCAAAAAAATTAGTGAACTGGCCGCGCATCGCTTGGTTATTAACCGCACACCACGCCATATATACGCTCAGTTAATCGCTCCTTGCGGTTCACAGGTGTTGGCGGCGGCTTCTACTGTTGAAGCAGATCTTCGCACTACCGTTAAATCAACGGGTAATGCAGAAGCTGCTGTAGCAGTTGGCAAAGCGATTGCAGAACGAGCTATCGAAAAAGGCATTAAAATTGTCGCATTCGATCGCAGCGGTTTTAAGTATCACGGTCGAGTTAAGGCATTGGCTGATGCTGCTCGTGAAGCAGGTCTTCAGTTCTAGGAGTTAATTATGGCTAAAGTAGAAGTTCAACAACAGGGTGACCTGTTAGAAAAGCTAATCGCTGTAAACCGTGTTTCTAAAGTAGTTAAAGGTGGTCGTATCTTTAGCTTTACTGCTTTGACAGTAGTAGGAGACGGTAACGGTCGTGTTGGTTTTGGTTACGGTAAAGCACGTGAAGTGCCTGCTGCAATCCAGAAAGCTATGGAAAAGGCGCGCCGCAATCTTGTGGACGTTGATCTTAATGGCAACACACTACAGCATGCAATTAAAGGTCGTCATTCAGGCTCAAAAGTTTACATGCAGCCCGCATCAGAAGGTACTGGTATTATTGCCGGTGGTGCGATGCGTGCAGTACTTGAAGTCGCTGGCGTACAAAACGTACTTTCAAAATGTTACGGATCAACTAATCCAATTAACGTTGTGCGTGCAACTATCAATGCGTTGACAGAAATGACTTCGCCTGAGCAAGTTGCAGCTAAGCGTGGATTGTCTGTACATCAGATTTTGGGGTAATTGAACATGGCTAAGATGATAAAAGTTAAGCAAACCAAAAGCGCTATTGGTCGCCTTCCAAAACATAAGGCGACTCTTACGGGTCTAGGTTTACGTCGCATCGGTCATATTCGTGAACTCGAAGATACCCCTTCTGTTCGTGGCATGATCAACCGTGTATTTTACATGGTTGAAGTAGTGGAGGAGTAACAGATGCATTTAAATACTCTTGCTCCCGCACCAGGAGCAAAAAAATCTAGTAAGCGCGTTGGTCGTGGTATGGGTTCAGGCCTTGGAAAAACTGGTGGCCGTGGTCACAAAGGTCAAAAGTCTCGCTCAGGCGGTTCTGTAAAACCTGGTTTTGAAGGCGGACAAATGCCAATTCAGCGTCGTCTACCTAAGTTTGGTTTCACTTCACGTAAATCTTTGGTTTCTGACCAAGTAACGTTGAGCGAAATTGCAAAGGTAGAGGGTGAAGTGGTTTCACTTGAAACTTTAAAAGCAGCAGGTCTTGTTAAGAAAGAAATGTTGTACGTTAAAGTGCTTAAGAGCGGTGAAATTTCACGAGCTGTTACTATCAATGGTTTGAAGGTTACAAAAGGCGCGCGCGAATTAATCGAAGCGGCCGGCGGTAAGGTAGAGGAATAAGCTAGATGGCTAAACCAGGATCAAATTCAAGCGCAAAAGGCGGCTTGAGTGAGCTTAAATCAAGATTGTTGTTCGTACTTGGTGCGATAATTGTGTTTAGGCTTGGCTCATATGTGCCTATTCCTGGTATCGACGCGGCTGTGCTGGCTGATTTATTCGACCAGCAAAAGGGTACCATCGTAGAAATGTTTAACATGTTCTCTGGTGGTGCACTTGAGCGCGCCTCGGTTCTTGCCCTGGGTATAATGCCATACATTACGGCTTCCATTATCATCCAGTTGCTGACAGTAATGCATCCACCGATGATGGAACTTAAAAAAGAAGGCGAAGCAGGTCGTCGCAAAATTAGTCAATACACACGTTATTTCACGTTAGTATTGGCGACATTCCAAGCAATTGGTATTGCGACAAATCTACCTAACTTGATATCAGGTTTGGTGATTAATCCAGGTTTTGGTTTTTACTTTACAGCTGTTGTCAGTTTGGTTACCGGTACCATGTTTTTAATGTGGTTAGGTGAGCAAATTACAGAGAGAGGTATCGGTAACGGTATTTCTATATTGATTTTCGCGGGTATCGTGTCTGGTTTGCCAACGGCTATAGGCCAAACAGCAGAACAAGCACGTCAAGGTGATTTGAACTTACTGTTCTTGTTACTTATCGGCGTAATAATAATTGCTATAACGTACTTTGTAGTATTCGTAGAGCGTGGTCAGCGTCGTATCGTCGTTAATTATGCAAAACGTCAGCAAGGCCGTAAGGTCTTCGCAGCTCAGAGCACGCATTTACCGTTAAAAGTGAATATGGCAGGTGTTATTCCACCGATCTTTGCGTCAAGCATCATTTTGTTTCCTGGTACCATTGCAAATTGGTTTGGTCAGAATGAGTCATTCTCTTGGTTACAAGAAGTGGCATTGATGTTGTCTCCTGGACAACCTTTGTATGTGATGTTTTACGCTGCGGCGATTATCTTCTTTTGTTTCTTCTATACTGCGTTGGTTTTCAACCCACGCGAAACAGCAGATAACTTGAAGAAGTCTGGTGCGTTTGTTCCAGGGATTCGTCCTGGTGAACAGACTTCACGATACGTTGATAAGGTAATGACTCGCCTAACCCTAGCTGGCGCGCTTTATATAACCTTTATTTGTTTGGTGCCTGAATTCATGTTGATAGCTTGGAACGTACCGTTTTATTTCGGTGGGACCTCATTACTTATTATGGTAGTGGTTATCATGGACTTTATGGCACAAGTACAGACACATTTGATGTCTCATCAATATGAGTCTGTTCTTAAGAAAGCTAATCTTAAGGGCTACGGCCGTTAAGATAGCGATTTACGGAGTGATGAAATGAAAGTTCGTGCATCCGTCAAGCGGATTTGCCGTAGCTGTAAAGTCATTAAGCGCAACGGTGTTGTTCGTGTGATTTGCAGTTCCGACCCTAAGCATAAGCAAAGGCAAGGTTAATCGAATGGTTTGCGGAATTGCTAAATACGATAGTGTCCGCAAACCTTTATTTGCAATTTTGTCATTGGGTAAGTATCCTATCGGGCTTTTTAGGCTGATGACATAAACTATGAGGAGTACTGTTAATGGCCCGTATCGCTGGCATTAACATCCCTGAACACAAGCATACTGTAATCGCGTTAACCGCGATCTTCGGTGTAGGCTCTACACGTGCTCAAAGCATTTGTGAAGCATCTGGTGTTGCAGAGACAACCAAGATCAAAGATCTTGATGAAGAACAAATTGATAAATTGCGTGACGAAGTTGCGAAATTCACTGTCGAAGGTGATCTTCGTCGTGAAGTATCAATGAGTATTAAACGTTTGATGGACCTAGGTTGCTTCCGTGGTATTCGCCACCGTCGTAGTCTTCCTCTACGTGGTCAGCGCACTAAAACGAATGCGCGTACCCGTAAAGGTCCTCGCAAAGCAATTAAAAAGTAAGCGGGGAATAAGATGGCTAAAGCTCCTACTAAAAGCACGCGAAAGCGCGCAAAACGTCAAGTTGCTGACGGCATGGCTCATATCCATGCGTCTTTCAACAACACAATAGTGACAATTACAGATCGTCAAGGCAACGCTTTGTCTTGGGCTACATCTGGTGGTTCAGGTTTCCGTGGTTCACGTAAATCTACCCCTTTTGCTGCTCAGGTAGCTGCTGAACGCGCTGGTATAGCCGCTCAGGATTACGGTTTGAAAAATCTAGAAGTATTCGTTAAAGGTCCAGGTCCAGGTCGTGAATCTGCTATCCGTGCTTTGAATGCTGCTGGTTATAAAATCACTAATATTACCGATGTGACGCCTATTCCTCACAACGGTTGTCGTCCACCGAAAAAACGTCGCGTTTAATCGACGGACTGTTGGAGAAAGATAATGGCAAGATATTTGGGTCCAAAACTCAAACTTAGCCGCCGTGAAGGAACAGATTTGTTCCTGAAAAGTGGCGTTCGAGCAATCGAATCAAAATGTAAAATTGATAATCCCCCTGGTCAACACGGCGCACGTCGTGGACGTTTGTCTGACTACGGTGTTCAATTACGTGAAAAGCAAAAAGTACGTCGTATGTACGGTGTTCTTGAAAAGCAATTCCGTAACTATTACAAAGAAGCGGCTCGCTTAAAAGGCAATACAGGTGAAAACTTGTTGCAACTTTTAGAGCAACGTTTAGACAATGTTGTTTACCGTATTGGTTTCGCTAGTACTCGCTCTGAAGCGCGTCAACTAGTAAGCCATAAAGCAATTTTGGTCAACGGACAAGTTGTTAACGTTCCTTCTTTTAATGTTTCTGCTGATGATGTTGTATCTGTTCGCGAAAAAGCTAAAAAACAAGCGCGTATTGTTTCTGCTTTAGAGCTTGCTGAGCAACGTGAGAAACCAACTTGGATTGAAGTGGACAGCAAAAAGATGGAAGGCACATTTAAACGTGTTCCTGAAAGAACTGATTTGTCTGCGGATATAAACGAACAGTTGATCGTCGAACTTTACTCTAAGTAAAGCTTAAAGAAGAGAGGTAACAATGTCGGGTTCTGTAACTGAATTCTTAAAACCAAGGTTAGTTGAAATTGATAACGTTTCGCCTACACGTGCAAAGGTAACTTTAGAGCCCTTAGAGCGTGGTTTTGGTCATACATTGGGTAACGCACTACGTCGTATTCTTTTGTCATCTATGCCGGGTTGTGCAGTGACTGAAGTTGAAATCGATGGTGTGTTACACGAGTACAGCACCAAAGAAGGCGTTCAAGAAGACGTTATTGAAATATTGCTTAACCTTAAAGGTTTAGCGGTACGTCTAGAAGGCAAAACCGAAGCAACACTAACATTAGTGAAGTCCGGTGCGGGCCCAGTATTAGCTGGAGACATCCAGCATGATGGTGATGTTGAAATCGTAAACCCAAGTCATGTCCTTTGTACTTTAACTGGCGAAGCTGAACTCAGCATGCGTATTAAAGTAGAAATGGGTCGTGGGTACGTTCCAGCGTCAACTCGTCGCTCTTCTGAAGAAGATGATCGCCCAATTGGCCGTTTATTGGTTGATGCTTCATTTAGTCCAGTATCACGTATATCGTACAATGTTGAATCTGCTCGTGTTGAACAACGCACAGATTTAGACAAGCTAGTTATCGATATGGAAACCAACGGTACTATCGATCCCGAAGAAGCAATTCGTCGTTCAGCTACTATTTTAGCTGAGCAACTCGACGCATTTGTTGAGCTTCGTGATATGTCAGAACCTGTTGAAAAAGAAGAGAAACCGGAGTTCGATCCGATTCTTCTTCGTCCAGTTGATGATTTAGAGCTTACTGTACGTTCTGCAAACTGCCTTAAGGCAGAAGCAATACAGTATATTGGTGATCTAGTACAACGCACCGAAGTTGAGTTGTTAAAAACGCCTAACTTGGGTAAAAAATCTCTTACTGAGATTAAAGACGTACTAGCTTCTCGTGGACTTTCACTAGGCATGCGCTTAGAGAACTGGCCACCAGAAAGCATCGCAGAAAAAGATTAATCAGATTTTATATAAACTGATTTTTAAAGAAGGATAGGACTATGCGCCATCGTAAGAGTGGTCGTCAGTTGAATCGTAATAGTAGTCACCGTCAAGCGATGTTTCGCAATATGGCTGGCTCCTTAGTGAAGAGTGAGTTAATTAAAACAACTCTTCCTAAAGCGAAAGAACTACGTCGCGTAATTGAACCTCTTATCACACTTGCTAAGCAAGACAGTGTAGCAAACCGCCGTTTGGCTTTTGCACGTACTGGTGATAAAGAAGTTGTAGGTAAGTTATTTAATGAACTTGGCCCACGCTATGAAGAGCGTCCTGGTGGATACATCCGCATTCTAAAATGTGGTTTCCGTACCGGAGACAATGCTCCTATGGCATATGTTGAATTAGTAGACCGTCCAGAAGTGGAAGAAGTCGTTGAGATTGAAGACGCAACTGCGGAATAATAATTCAAACCATAAAAAAACCGGATTTTAATCCGGTTTTTTTATATCTGCAATTTACTGTTATCGATAAGGTGGCTAAATCACTGCTCACTTGCATGGGCTAGGGCTGCAGTAATTTCCTCATCCGTTGCGCCGCCTTCTTTGGCGTACTTATAAATGCTTTGTTCATCAAGACCAAAGTTTTGAGCGGTCTCAATAATCCTTTTTACATTATCTCGTTCAGAACCTGACTCACGCACTGCAGTACTAACAACACTTTCTGCATCATTAGGGAAAATAGCTAATAATGCTTCTACAACATATTCGCCCACCAAAGGAACAGCTTCAATTGCTGAACTTAAAATCTCGACAATTTTATTAGGGTGCTGTTGTGCTAAGGACTGAACAATGAAGTCAGCAGAATCGGGTTCGGTGATCACAGCAACACGAACAATTTCATTTAACTCTTCAGGGGTGGAGTTTGCTGCAGCGGTGACTACGAAGTCTATATAGCTGGGTTCAGCATTAATTGCGGTTTTCACTATGTTGGCACAACTGGCGATATTCTTTTCGAGGGCAATTTTAACAATGTCTTCAGTTAGCATAGGTTGCGCTGAAATCGCCGCGTGAATAATTTCCTGGTATTTTTCGGGGTACATATCAAGAGCGGTGCTAACCACATTAGACGCTTCTTGCGGATAGTTGCTAACGATACTTTTTACCGCTCGGCCTATTGACAGGTTCTGCTCAAGTTGACGTTTTAAGAACGTATTACTAGAGTGACCATCTTCGATGGTTACCGTTTCTTCCTGGGCTTTGATATTTAGAGCAGTCGATACAAGGCCTGCAATAATGGCGATTTTTATTATTTTTTTCATTTTTTCAGATATCCAATAACTAAAACTAACTTCTACGTTATGACATCCGTGCCATTTGTAGCTTAAACCTAACAACAAATTAACTAAATAGACAGTAATCAAGCCATTTTGTTCAAAAAACATTCTGCAAGAAGGTTATTTCATTTTTATGACAATAAAGTATTGACCTAATTCAATCTATCTCTATAATGCGCATCTCGCTTCGGGACAGCCGCTAAAACAGCTGCACTGACACTGGGTTTACCCAGGTAATTGCGGACTCTTCGGAGTCA
>NZ_WTPY01000024.1 GCF_011378905.1 Paraglaciecola sp. 20A4
ACGCAGTGGCCGTCGAAGTTACAACTGGAGTAATTTCAAGAAGATGCTAGAGTATTTCCAAATACAGAAGCTACAAGTTAGCAAAAGAGTTATCCATGTTGACTGGTATTAAAGTGAGTGTGATTTACACGGGTGAATATATAACTGAAGAGCCGGATGCGGTAATTCCGCACGTCCGGATCTGTGTGGGGTCGGCTCAGTGATGGGCCGCTCTACCACGATTGAAGATACCTCGGGCACTCAAGAAATTGGATAGTTATGAACTTAGATGATTTTTTAAAATTTAGTCTTCAATATGTAATTCCATTTATTGGGCTTCCGCTTCTTGGTGTTATTGTTGGCGCCTGGCTAACTAATTCTTTCTTTCCATTTAGATTAAAACGTAGGGAATGGCGGTGGGAAAAGGAGTTATGGGCGAAAGAGCGATTCTTTGAAACAGTTGCTCGGGTCAATTTTATTTCGGAACATTACCTAAAAGGTGAGCGTGATGATCATTTTTCCATGTCGAGCCTTGGTATGGCTGAAGCAGACAATGAAATTCTTAAATTAATTAAAGAACTGCATGCTGAAGGGCACAAAATTCGATTATACCTTAAAAAATCGGATGCACGGATGTTTGAGCAATATTTAGCTGACAGCCAAAATGGATATGATGGTGCCAAGGAGAGTTGGGGACAGTGGCACCAAGGAGACGAAACTGCTGAGATTCAACATACTGAAGAAAGTATTTCGTGGCAAGGGAAGCTGGCCAAGGAAGTTATTGAAAAGTTTAATTAATCTTCATAACAAGGCCAGGCACGGCGACGGCGTTTTCGTTGCTGCTTCGCCTCCACTACAAAGCCGCGCGCGCTGGCGGCGTTAAGCGCCAAGTGAAAATGGAGTTATCTCATGGAAAATTTATTAATGGAAATACTTACATAGACAGCCATCTTTAGAATCGTATTTGCAAAATACACGGCGCAATAAAACGACCAACTTGCTCCGCTGTTTATGCCAAGCGTTAGTTGTACATGGAGTATCAATCACTTGAGAATATTAATATTTTTATTAACGATTCTATTATCAGCAAATAATGCGCAGTCAATAGAAACTACTAATCTGAAAATTTTTGCGAATGATGATTTCAAAACAATACCTGTGCGTGTTTATATAGTAAAAGCAGATAAGTCACACAACCTGAATGCTGAAATATCTCATAATGAAGCGGTAAATGTTTTTAATATAGTTAATATCATCTGGAGGCAAGCAGGTATACACTTTGAAATTGAATCTATAGTCAATTTGCAAGCGTCCAATGAGGACCAATATATCGCAGCTAGAAAAAGAAAGGATCGAAAAATGAAGGTTATGAGGGATGTCTGCGATATTCCTAAACAAAGTAAAGGTGTCTTAAATCTATGTGTTGTAGGTCAAATGTCAAATAATAGTGGAGGCGTGTCTTTTAAAAGTACAAAACCCAAAGTTGTATGGCCAATAGCTCTTCGGAACGGCAAAAAGCCATTAAATCCTGCCACGTTAGCACATGAATTCGGGCACTTTTTAGGGTTACCTCACAATACGGAAAAGGATATTTTCCTCATGAGGGGAAGCGGAAATAATATGCTTCGTAATAAACAATTTAATACGATCCAATTAACTGAAAGTGAAATTGTTAAAGCCAGAAAAATGGCAATAAAGCTTTTTCATTAATGTCGTAAAGTACAACTAACAAATAAAATCAACAAAAACAAATAATAGTTGGCTTCGCTTCGCGACACAATTTTAGCCAACCATTACTTAGCGTGTTATTTGGTCGTCAATTGCCACTATACGGCTATATCTCGAAAAAACTCCAATATTCTTAATGACCGTTTTTCGCTCAGCCTTGTCGTTCGGTCGAAGACTTTTGCTGCAAATTGCAGGCGTTTTGATACAGCAAGATTAGATGTCACAGCCAGCACTGCAAGCACAGTAAAAGAGGCCAAAGCTTTTTTTATGAACTATTACATCAGCATTAATTCAGTGCCTCTTTTAATGATAAAAGCCTAATTATAATTGTTTTAGACACCGCGTTTTTCTGGACGTCAGACCGTTGACCAGCCATGACACTGTTTACAGAAACAAGCTTGTCATCTTTGATGCACACTAAAGACCTGATTGCTCTTTGACAGGGTATCAATTTTTCAAGAATAACAAGACTAGGGTGGGGGATTACAGGGAGATAAGCTCAATTTCCCAATTGAAAAAACTTCTCAGAAGGGTAATCAACAAGTCTTAAGGAGTCAATTGAACGTCATTTATTGGGTTTTAATCTTTGGGAGCCTCATCCTGCGATCCCTTCAAAACAGGTAAATTTAATAAGCTTGGCGCTGGTCTATGTGGTTGCAGTTAAGCCTCACATAATTCAAAGACCGTATGATGGCTAGATTATCGAGAGTTAGTCCAATTTGCTCTACTTAGAGAGGTTAAGATCTTGCCATACTCGATTAGCGCATCACCACATATGTGATGACTAACCTTGTTGATTTATCGGCATGCAATTGCCCAACAACATTGTAGACTAACAGCCGCTGGTGGTTACGGCATAATAAATAGGCTCAGCCGTAAAGGAAGTATCAACATTATAAAGCAAATTGCAGCTATCAAAGGTGCGTACCCTTTGGGGACTATATATAAGGATTTGCCACCCGGTACATCATATACCCCCCAATCTGCAGTAATGGACTCGTTCGCGCTCGCCATTATTTGGTAATTCCCATCTAAAGCTAAGATAACATTCGCACTTAAAGGGGAAATATTGCCAATAGTGGTGCTGATTGTCACTCCGTTGGCAGTAATAGAACCCGGTTCAAGATTTTGTTGCCCTGCTATAATTGCCTTAGCATAAATAAGAGAGTTGGCTGATTTTAACGCCCCCTCTACTGCATTTAATTCGGCCGCAATGGCATCACCCTTTAAGTCTATAAACTTAGGGGCGGCGATTACAGCCAGAATGCCTAAGATAACAATGACGATAATGAGCTCAATTAGCGTAAAACCCTGCTGTACCTTTTTATGCATACTGATGCTTTTCCTTTTTTACATAACTAAATATAAGTCCACTAATATACATTTTTTTAACAAACAGGTAGCTGCTTTTATGTTTCTTTCCGTGCAGCCTGCCCTGGATGGCGTGTTGCCTATTGGTTTGAAATTATTTTTGTCTGGATCCCTACTTGTTGTTAGATAACACCGATGAAAAGGAAATGAATAATTAACGAGAAAAATTATTTCAATAATTTTGACAGCGAGCGCTTCCTTTTACTGCCGGTGAATCTAAAAATATCACTTTGTACTCGGCAGCGATCAAATTTCATCAAAATTAAGAATGACTCACATCGCTTGATGTAGGGTTATTTATTTACCTCTGTTTTTATAGACATCGTAGCGATATTAATATTTTATGGTTAAATTAAATTTGCTAGCATCAACTCAGTGCTTATTTTTATGGAAGAGCAAAATTTGAAATCTAATTCACAGGGTTTTACGTTAATTGAACTTATTATTGTTATCGTTATTTTAGGTATTCTTGCGGTCGTAGCTGCACCTAAATTTATCGATCTTAATTCTGATGCGCGGATCGCGACGCTTGAATCATTAGCAGGGAGTATGCGCACAGCATCTAATTTAGTTCATTATAAGGCTGTTTTAGAAAGCAAGACCGACTGCTCCACTGACCCTACAATTGAAGTGGATGGAGAAAACATTACCTTGCGCTGTGGTTACCCTTGTCCCCACCCAAATGGCATAGCTAAAGCGGTTGAGGCTGAAGACCCTTTTGTTTGGGTAGGGGGGAATTGTAGCGGACAACTAGGAGCGATAGACGTGCGTATTAGTAATGCCCCTGAACCAAATAACTGCCAAATTCATTATGTTTCAGCAAGATCGAGTAGAGCTCCTACGTTCACTACTACCACTTCAGGTTGTTAAAGTAAGTCGAAGTGGTGTTAGCGAAGTGGGCTTGGTCGTAATGTGCAAAGCTCAGTAATGATTGTTCATTTTGGCGTTATGCTCACAACGTTAAAAATGTCTCATCATCTAAAGTACGAAGTGCCATACAGTCGCTGTCTTTGCCAATGATCATCGATTTATCGACACGTACATTACTTCCAGCATAGTGGCCAGCTGCGGTAAATGTGCATATTTGTACGTAATAATTACCAATTTTGGGTAAGGCAAACAGTTGTTGGTATATCTGTTCCCGCTCGCCAAATGCACCACCTTTATCTTCAAGTACGGTACTGTCAGCATCGATAAGTTGAATGTTTTCACCGCAACGTCCGACGATAGGCTTGGTTACATAACCTGTTGCTTTAAGCTCATCACTTAGCTCGAAACTGGTGTTAAGTAATAAAGGATGATTGGGAAACAACGACCACAGCACGGGTAGTATCGCTTTGTTACTGGGGATCAATGTCCACAGTGGCTCGTACACCATAATGTCATCATTCAGTAATACATCGGACAGCTGTACGGCTTGCGTGGTATCTGTCTTGTGCGACGCGAGGGCATTTTCTTCTTGGCGAAGTTGATTTAATGCCGTTTCCCAGGCCCATGTTTTCCATACCCAACGAATAGGGTTACCGTGCTGGTCGAGAATTTTACCCTGCTCACTAATGGTTAACGTCTTTAAGCCAATCACTCTGACACAATTAAAACCAGCGGCTTCTATGGCTTTTTTCATAAATAGCGCGTGGTAGTCTTCTTCCGGGTCAACATCTTGCAGAACATGTATTGTTCTATCCGGTGCATCAAATACATCACACTCTTGCCACGCACCGACTAATTCCTTAAATAAATCGGCACCGTTATCAAGGCCATTTTTGATCCCCACATGCCGAGCCCACTTGCCTTGAATTTTACCTGCTTCCATATAGCAAGAGGCTGAATCACAGTTGTATTCATAGACTTTGAGCCCTTGGGCGGTCATAGCAAAATCAAATCGGCTGGTGATCAGTTGATTGTGACGGTTATCCCATGAGCGTGTTACTTTTGGCAATATTGCGCTAGGTAATTCGAACGAATGCAATAGCTCCGGATGCTGCAATACATAATCAGTTGCATGCATAAATAAACCATGCAGTTCATCAGTAGCTGATTCCAGTGCGTCTACCGCGCTTTGCGATACCGCAAAATATTTGAAATAATCTTCTTTTACCGACGTTAACCAATGCCCTTTCATCATATCTACGTAGGCCGCTTCGTCTTCGTTAGCAATATTTAACCAAGGGCTTTCAATGCAATCAGACTGATTTTGCTGGGCCAATTTTATTTGAAATAATGCAGGGGAGGGTTCGGGCAGCTGAACACTGTGTAAGGTATCTGCAGTTTGCGTCACCCAGCCTAAAATACTCGAGCCAGTAAACGCGCATTTAAGCCAATAGTCGCCTTTAGCGCCTATTTTCGCTTCAATTTCCCGGGAATAAGGTTGCGCATTGGGCCAGCGGGTAAAATTCATGTTTTGCTCAGCCACGCGGATCTTATCGTCGAAAACCTCTGTTACTATGGCGATGTGACCGGTGTGCTCAAATTCGCCGCCTTCATCCCAAATTAGCATACTGCCCACTTCAGGTCGTCGAAGTGAACCATTGGCAAAAGCATTGAGGGGCAGCTCTACATTGTTCACCACATCGCGAATAGAGCGCAATTTGAATATTTCATAGGCCATGGACACGTCATTAAATATATGTCCCAAATTGATATACAACCAGCGCCTTGCAAACTCTACACATTGCCATTTGTAGCCCATGTAAATGCCGTCGTAATAACTGCGAAATGCCTTGCGATTCGGGTATATAGCGTCGTCGACTGTGTCGTAGTCCGACGAGTAACTGACCACACCGTCAGCGGTAGTACCTTGTACTTTACCAAAGTCCAAAGAATGGGCTTTTTCTTCTAGCGACATTGATTTGCTGTGCGGTTGTGGCATAGGTATTCCTTAACGAAAATAATATCTGATACTGGTTATTTGAGTCGTAGCTGCAAATAAGCATTCTTTGCAAACAATAGGCAGTAGACGCAGTTATTCCTATAAAAGTCACAACCATTTACCCTGAGAAATAAAAGGCTATGGACGAGTGGCTTGTCGGTGACTCGTTCATTAAATAACGCCTTGCGATTACACTGAAACTCCTTTAAATAAGCACTTCGGTTATACTTTCATTTAGAATTATTTTTGGAACGCAACATGTTTGAGCAATTTCACGCAGCGATAGCACCGTTTTTAACGTTTTTTGGCGACAATCCCTATACACAGGCGGGGCTGGTAATTGTGCTTTCGTTTGTGGTTGCATCCCTTTTTAAATATGTGCTGATAGTGGGTTTGCAAGCTGTGATTGCACGTATTCATATTACCTTAGACAGCAGCTTTTTAACGTTACTGCATACCCCTATTTATTACAGTTTATTACTGATGGGATTTTCTAGCGCGGCACTGATAATTGCGCCAGCTGATCTTTACGCCCATATTATTTTTTCCTCGCTGCAGTCGGTGGCAATATTGATTTGGTCAGCGTTTTTCCTGCGCGCCAATCATGCGTTGTTAAGCAAAATAGCCGGTAACCCTAATCGTTTTCATGCGGTGAATAATAAAACCTTACCCTTATTCTTAAATTTGGTGAATATCATTATTTTGGTGCTTGCCGTGTACTTTGTTTTCTCAGTTTGGGGCGTTGACATGACCGCGTGGCTGGCATCAGCGGGCATAGTGGGTATTGCTGTGGGTTTCGCCGCAAAAGATACCTTGGCTAATTTGTTTTCCGGCGTGTTTATTATGGCTGATGCACCTTACAAAATCGGCGATTACATCGTACTTGATTCGGGGGAACGAGGTGAAGTGACACATATAGGAATGCGCAGTACCCGTATGCTGACCCGAGAAGATGTAGAAGTGACCATTCCTAACTCGGTTATGGGAAACTCGAAAATTATCAATGAGTCAGGCGGCCCCCATGAAAAATCCCGTTGCCGGATACCAATTGGTGTTGCCTATAATGCTGATATTGACGAAGTACGCGAAGTGCTGATGCAGATTGCTCACGCAGAAAAAGAATATGTCTGTGACGATCCAGAACCACGAGTACGTTTTCGTCGCTACGGTGCTTCAGCTCTTGAGTTCGAATTATTAGTTTGGATAACCAAGCCTGCACTCAAAGGACGAGTTATCGATATTTTGAATAGCCAAATTTTCAAGCAATTCAACCAGCACAAAATTGAAATACCTTATTCGAAACATGACCTGTATATAAAAGAGATGCCCAATCGCGAGCCAAAGGTCATTCACGATGAAAGTAATAGGCCAATTTAGACTAGGCTAAGTCGTAAACACATTGATTGATTATTCCTCGGTAGAACGTTTTCTGAGTGAAATAGACTGACAAGGTAAATAAATGTCTAACAGACACTGCTTGGCGTGCCAGATTTACTACTAATAAGTAAAGTTTGTGCTCAGTTGAAAGGGGCGTGGCCGATTTTACCTATCAGTGTCGGTGCGCTTTCGCTATCAGCATCAGGTGCTTTAGGGTAAAATGCCCCATAGAAAAGTTTAAAATAGAACAAATGTGAATCAATCCAGTCCCATCATATTAATAAAAAATGCCACAGTGTACTCACCTAAGAACCTTGGTTTGGTTCATCTGGTGATCGCCGGTGGTAAAGTCGTTTATATTGGCAAAAAATGTCCTTCCTTAGGCGACGAATTGGCCGTTCAAACGATAGATGCCCAAGGTCAGGCTGTGATCCCAGGGTTTATTGACGGCCATACGCATATTACTGGCGGTGGCGGGGAAGCGGGTTTTTCAACACGCGTTCCCCCTGTTCCCTTAAGTCAGTTTACCCGTGCTGGGGTGACTACTGTGGTTGGGTTGTTAGGCACAGATGACTTAACGCGTAATACCGAATCAATTATTGCTCAGGTATACGCTTTGCGTGAAGAAGGGATATCAGCATACTGTTACACTGGGGGTTATCACTTGCCGCCAACTACGCTGACAGGCTCTGTTAAATCTGACATCGTGTTTATCGAACCCATTATAGGTGTTGGTGAACTCGCGATTAGCGACCATCGTTCTAGCCAGCCCACGTTAAATGAGTTATTAAAAATAGCATCAGAAGCTCACGTGGCGCGTTTAATGACCGGCAAAGCTGGGATTTTACATCTGCATTTGGGGGATGGCGAACGGGGTTTATCGCTTATTCGTGAGGCACTAAGCACTGCTGAAATTCCTGCCAGAACGTATAATCCTACGCATATCAATCGCCGTAAGGCGTTATTCGATGAGGCATGCGATTTAGCAAAGCAGGGTTGTTGGGTTGACGTCACGGCATTTGAAACAGGTGATGTTGGCTATGAACCTGCTGAAGCGTTAATGCGTTATATGGGGCAAGACCTGCCCCAAGATAAACTGACCATTAGCTCTGATGGCGGAGGCTGTTTACCCTGCTTTGATCAACATGGTCATATGACTAAGATGGATTTTGCCAGTTCTTCGTCAATGACGGATGTGTTTTATCAATTGTTAGATGAAGGTGTCAAAATGGAAGCCTGTTTGCCATTTTTTACCAGTAATGTTGCAGACTTGATGAATTTTAAAAATAAAGGCCGATTAACCCTAGGGTGTGACGCTGATTTGTTAATACTAGACCCTAAAATGCGTATCAAACATGTTATGGCACAAGGCCAATGGCATGTATTTGATCAGCAAATAATTAAAAAAGGGTCGTTTGAGGAATGAATATGCCGTCTCCCGACGTAAATGGTACCCAACGAGGTTATATTATCCCTATTGGTGGTGCTGAAGAAAAAATAGACAAACCAATGATTCTACAACGCTTTGTAGATCTTGCAGGTGGAAAAGATGCCGTTATCTGTGTTATCCCGACTGCCTCTCAGCTTGATGATACGGGTGAGCGTTATGAAAAAATATTTCAGGAATTGGGTGCGGGTAACACTTTCTCACTGCCCATAACTGAACGCGCTGACGCGCAGAAACAAGAATATGTGGATAAGCTTGAGAAAAGTACCGCTATATTTATTACCGGTGGTAATCAGCTAAGATTATCGACTATTTTAGGGGGAACCCCTATCGTGACTGCTATTCGCCAGCTAAACGCCAAAGGTGTGCATTATGCTGGAACCTCAGCGGGCGCTGCTATTGTCTCTCAGCATATGATAACGGGTGGAAATACCGGTATCGTGCCTACAGCAGATGGCGTAAGCCTTGCTCCAGGCATGGGGTTAATCAATACGGTTGTCATTGATCAGCACTTTAATCAACGCAATCGTCTGTCTAGGTTGCTCAGCGCTGTGTCCTATAATCCATTTTTAATTGGAATGGGCTTAGATGAAGACACTGCCGCATTTATCGACGGTGATAACGTGTTGACCGTAGTCGGTAGCGGTGCGATTACAATCATCGATCCAACTGACATTGAGCATTCCTCTATGGCCGATGCGGGTGGCGATGATGCGCTGACATTATTGAACTTGAAAATGCATATCCTAGCGCCAGGTAGTCGCTATGATATAACGAACAAACAGGCCTATATTAAATAACATCTGCACTCGATATTTTTATGTTGTGCCCATATAAAAAACAGTAGCTTAGGCTGCTGTTTTTTTATACCTTAGATGCATCCAAGTCGGTGAAAAAATCAGTAACAATAGTCTTCACGCTAAATTGTCTGCTCGACGTCCTACAAAAACAAACTAAAAGGAAGAACGCTATGAAGATAATTAGCACAAATGTGTATGTTGGCCCCAATGTGTACGCAAATTTTCCTGTTATTCGACATCAAATCGATATTGGCGAGTTAGAAAACTGGCCTTCAGTAAAGCTGGGTGAAAATTTCATTAATGGTTTAGTTTCTGCTCTGCCTACGTTGCAAAGTCATGGTTGTTCCTATCGCGAAGATGGCGGATTTCTGCGTCGGCTTAAGGAAGATGAGGGTACCTGGATTGGTCATATCTGGGAGCACGTTGCATTAGAATTACAACACTTAGCTGGTTCAGATGTTACTTATGGTAAAACCCGTAGTACTGGAGCTCCTGGCTGTTACGATGTGGTTTATCAATATAAGCAACGTGATGTAGGGCTTGAAGCGGGACAATTGGGCTTGCGCTTATTGACACATTTGATGCCTCGCGAAGTGCAAGAAGCACTCGTGACGAAAGTCAGCGACGATTTTGATTTTTCAGAAGAGCTACACGATTTTATTCGCATGGCCCAACGTAAAGAGTTTGGCCCCAGTACCGGTTCATTGGTCAGTGCCGCTGAAGCGCGTGATATTCCATGGTTACGACTCAATAACTATTCGTTGGTGCAGTTCGGTCATGGCAAGTTTCAAAAACGCATTCAAGCTACTATTACTAGCGAAACAAAGCACATCGCAGTTGAAATATCGTGCGACAAAGAAGATACCCATAACCTATTGAATGATTTAGGTTTGCCTGTCCCTCAACAAGTTATGGTCTATGGTATCGCGCAAGCAATTCGCGCTGCAAAAAAGATCGGGTACCCCGTTGTTGTTAAACCGCTTAATGCGAATCATGGACGCGGTGTAACCATTAATCTACTCAGTGATGAACAGGTCAGTGTTGCATTTGAAGAAGCGCAACAATTTGGTACGGGCAAGGCGGTATTGGTTGAAAGCTATCTAAGCGGTTTTGACCACAGAATGCTGGTGGTGAACAATGAATTAGTGGCCGTGGCTAAACGTGTGCCTGGCAACGTAGTCGGCGACGGTAAAGCGACAATCAGCGAATTAGTCGATACCGTCAACTTGGATCCACGCCGGGGTATCGGTCACGAAAAAGTATTGACCCGACTCGAGTTAGACAATCAGGCTATGCGCTTGCTTGAAGACGCGGGTTATGACGAAAATACCGTGCTGGATGATGGGCAATTATTTTATCTTCGCTCTACTGCTAACCTTTCGACTGGCGGCACATCTATCGACGTGACGGATATCGTCCATCCTGACAACCGTGATATGGCGGTGCGTGCCATCAAAGCCATTGGTTTGGATATTGGCGGAGTCGACTTTCTGACCGAAGACATCAGCAAATCTTATAAAGAAATTGGTGGCGGGATCTGCGAATGTAACGCGGCTCCTGGTTTTAGAATGCATGTCGCGCCCAGTGAAGGCAAGCCACGCGACGTATCAGGAAAAGTAATGGACATGCTGTTCCCGCTGGGAAGCGAAGCGCGAATTCCAGTGGCTGCCATTACCGGAACCAATGGTAAAACAACCACCAGTAGAATGCTCGCCAGTATTGTTAAAGCCGCCGGCTATACCACGGGTATGACCTCTACCGACGGGGTTTACATAGATGGTCATTTAACCGTAAAAGGCGATATGACTGGGCCCACATCTGCACAAATAGTGTTGCGTGACCCCAGTGTCGATTTTGCCATACTAGAAACTGCTCGTGGTGGCATAGTTAAGCGTGGCTTGGGTTACACTGAAGCAAATGTGAGTGCATGTCTTAATGTGACGGCTGATCATTTAGGCCAACGTGGCATAAACACAGTCGAACAATTGGCGCAAATAAAACGTGTTGTAGTTGAAGTCGCCAAAGATTGCGTGGTGCTCAACGCAGACGATATCTTATGTCTGCAAATGGCTGATTATTGCGAAGCTGAGCATATCTGTTACGTGACCATGGATCCAGGACACGGCTTGGTCAGAGAACATATTCGCCGGGGCGGTTTGGCAGCTGTACTTGAAAAGGGCATTAATGGAGACATGATCACCATATACGACAAAGGCGCACATATTCCATTGTTATGGACGCACCTTATCCCTGCCACAATAGAAGGCAAGGCAATGCACAATGTGCAAAATGCCATGTTTGCTGCGGCGATGGCCTACAGCTTTAAAATTTCCCTTGAAGATATTCGTCAAGGTTTGCGTATTTTCAACACGTCCTTCTATCAAGCGCCTGGCAGATTGAATATTTATGATGAACATCCGTTTAAAGTCATACTTGATTACGCTCATAACCCCGCAGCTATTCAAACGATAACTGATTTAGCTGGGCGACTGGATGTAACAGGTAAGCGACGTTTAGTGATAGCCATGCCTGGTGATAGGCGTGACGAAGATATTATCGAAGCGGCCAATATAACAGCCAAAGGCTTTGATACCTTTATCTGTAAAGCTGATGATGACAGACGTCGTCGTGGTCATGATGAAGTACCTCAGTTGTTGAAAAATACGTTGCTCGAAGCGGGGGTTAGCGATTCCGATATTCAAGTTATCCCCAGTGAAGAGGAAGCAATTGAAATTGCTTTAAGCCAATGCCAACAGGGAGATTTGTTGATTATATTGGGAGATGATATTACGCGCTGCTGGAAACAAATAGTGCACTTCAATGGCGGTGAAGACGTGAAGCCGAGTCAAGAAGAGCCTTCTCGTGACTACCCGGAAAAATTATTTGAGTCCATTGAGCACAAGTTCGAATTAGCGGAAGGTCAAAGATTGGTGCATGACGAACGGGGTGTACGTTTAATTGTGGAACATGATGAGGAGTCAGACTAATTGAGCGCAAGTGCAAGTAGCGTGATAGAGCTTGATGAAGTCAGGCGCCTGACCGGGCCTAATCTTTTATGGGATAGGCCTGGCGCTATCGTGGATGTTTTATTGACAGGTGTTGATAAACAGGCGGTGTTGAAGCACTGGCAAACGTGGATTGAGCGGCTGTTAGCTCATTTTGGCTGGGAAAACGAGACACATATTTATCGAGAACACGAATACGGTTTTAATTTTGCCATTAGCGCCCCTGTGGACGCGCTATACACCGCTTGTGAGCTAGCTGAACTCGCATGGCATTGTTGCGCCAATGAACTACAAAATATTGCCTTACCACAGTGGCAGCAGCGGCTAAACGAACTTAAGGTTGAACTTGCTCAAGAACGAAATCCGCAGCTGTTGGCTATTATCAGTGCGGCTGAACATCATCATGTGAGCTGTTTATTTGATGATGATGAATTGAGTTTAGGGATGGGGGTCAACCAGGATCGTTGGCCAGTACGAGAGTTACCCGATTTGCATCAAATCGATTGGCGCGAATATAAGGATATTCCCTGTGCGCTTATTACCGGAACCAATGGTAAATCTACCTGTGTGCGACTAGCTTCACAGATCGCCAAAGCACAAGGGATGTGTGCTGGGGTCACCTCCACCGACTTTATTCGAGTGGGCGATGAGATCATCGATCATGGAGATTATTCAGGACCGGGTGGAGCTCGCATGTTATTGCGCGATAAACGCACCGAACTCGCTTTTCTTGAAGTCGCTCGTGGCGGGATCCTACGTCGTGGTTTGCCGGTAACTAAAGTAGATGCAGCGCTGATTACGAACGTAGCCAGCGATCATCTTGGCCAATATGGTATCAATACTGTAGAAGAGTTAGCCGAGGCTAAGTTTGTGGTGGCCAAGGCCTTAGACGAAAATGGGGTATTGGTACTCAATGCTGATAATGCATTAGTTATTGAGCAGTCAAAGAAGCTCGACAACACTCTGTGTTGGTTTAGCCTTGATGAATTTAATCCACTTATTCAACAACAAATCGGCAAAGGTGAACGTGCGGTTTTTGTTCGCTCAAATGAGTTGGTCTATCATCACCGAGGTACTTTTGAAGCCATCTGTAAGGTGAGTGATATTCCGATGACGTTACAGGGAGCCGCCGAGCACAATATACAAAATGCACTGGGCGTTGTGGGATTAAGCAAAGCATTGGATTTATCAAATAACGCTATTGTTTCTGGGTTGATGAGCTTTGGTAGTAATGCCCAAGATAATCCTGGGCGAGGTAATGTTTATCAGCTTAAAGGCTGTCAAGTCATAGTGGACTTCGCCCATAATGAGCATGGTATGAAGGCGGTGGTCAATATGGCTCGCCAAATGCCCGCTAAGAAGTATATTGCCATGTTTGGCCACGCAGGAGACCGCAGTGACCAAGAATTATATGCGCTCACTGACGCTGTGCTTGAACTTGACGCCGCTCTATATATTCCTGTTGAGGTCGAAAAATATTTACGTGGTCGAGAATTGAATGAAGTCTCTGGATTGGTCAAGCAACATATGTTGCACAGACAAATCCCAGCACAACATATTCAACTTGCTGGAAGTGCACTAGAGGGCACTAAATTAGCATTGGAGCATGCATCACCCGGAGATGTTATTTTGCTATTTGTACTCGATGAACGTGAGCAAGTGCATAAATGGCTTAGTAATTTTCCTGATTAAGTGATGGATACTGAAGCAAAGACCTTTTAAGTTCAGCGTTATTCATGTAAATGCGGGGTGGGAAATCTTAAGCTAATTTTAGCCCCGCCCAATTCACTATCTTCGATAATCAAGGTGCCTTGGTAGGCGTCTACTAAATCTGCTACCACGGCCATGCCTATGCCTTGGCCTTCTTTGTAACTGTCTAAGCGAGTGCCTCTAGTGAGCAATAACTGACGTTTCTCTTTAGGAATACCTGGGCCGTCATCTTCCACGTCAATTTGGACAAAATTAGGGTAGCTCTCTACGCTTGCCCGCACAGTGAGGTTGGCAGCTTTACACGCGTTGTCTAGTAGGTTGCCGAGCAACTCCATCAGATCCGTGCTGTCGCCATAAAAATATCCTTTGGCCTCGCTTATTTTTTGCGTTATATCGAGATTTTTTTGCGCGTGAACTTTATTCATAGCATTAATCAGCTTTGCTAAGACAGGGGCTATGTCAACGGCTTGTTCCCATGCCGCTGCACTGCCGGCAACTGCGCGCTTAAGTTGCCGTTGTATTTGCACATCAATTTGATTAATGGGCTCTTTAGCATCTTCCGGCAAGGCGGTATTACCTGACAACACGGCTAAAGGGGTTTTTAAACTGTGAGCAAGATCACTCAAGCTATTTTTATAGCGGCTTCGCTGTTGCTGCTCAGTAGCCAATAAATTATTAATGCTGCGCTTGAGCTTTTCAAGCTCAGGAGGGTAAGTCTGGCTTATGTGTTGAATATGCCCTGACTCTGCTTGTTTTATTTGCTTTATTAAGTGATTAATCGGCCATAACGCAGCGTTTAAGCTAATAATAAGTAGGGCAAGTAGTACCAATGCAATCAAACTTAACCAGCGCCAAAGTGTACTAATAAAGTTTTGTTCTTCGGTGTTATAAGCACTTTTGTCTTGCAGTATATAGAAGCTGACCGGCACAAAATGTCCCCCTGCGTCAAATTCAGCAGTGTAGGCAAATAGAAAGTACGGCGTGAGTAATTGAAAATCTTCGTTGAAGCGTTCGTTACCTATATCTGGCGCTATAAACTCAGGCATAACTTGCCAGTTAAGCGAAGACAAAGAGCGCCATACTAGGTGACCATCAATTTTAATAAACGCATATAAACCTGAGCCAGGAATGTTTAGTTGGTCATTGAAGAGTTGCTCGGGCATTAATGGCTGATCGTCAGACATTTCGAATTCAGAGATTAGTGTTAAGCTTTGCACGCGAAGTTGCTGCAACATTGATTGACTTAAACTATTGGTAAATGCGCCCTCAAGGGTAAGCGCCGTCAGAGGTATAAATACGACTAAAACGAGCAGCGCAGCGGCAAAGCTACGCAACCGTAGAGATAAATTATGCACCAGTTAGACTTGGAATTCTCGGCTGATGCGATAGCCGCGTCCGCGCATGGTTTCTATCGGATTAATGAGGCCTTCAGGGTCAAGCTTTTTGCGCAAACGCCCAACGAATACTTCAATTACGTTACTGTCTAAATCAAAGTCTTGATCGTAAATATGTTCGGTCAACTCGGTTTTAGACACCACTTTTTTAGGATTAAGCAGTAGATATTCCAATACTTTATATTCGTAAGCTGTTAACTCAATATCTGCGCCATTGACGCTGACTTGCTCACTTAAGGTATTTAGACTGACAGGACCAAGTTCAATGGTAGGGCTCGCTTGACCGGCTGAGCGACGAATTAGCGCTTTTACCCGCGCTAATAACTCTTCATTTTGAAAGGGCTTAGTCAAATAATCATCGGCACCTGCGTCGAGTCCTTCAACTTTTTCTTGCCAGCGATCACGCGCCGTTAAAATCAGAATAGGGCAGGCAACATTACTTTTTCGTGCTTTTTGAATGACTTCAAAACCATCCATTACCGGCAAACCGATATCGATAATGGCTAAATCGTAAGGGTGTTCATTTAACAGGAAAAGCGCCTTTGCACCGTCATCGGCTAAATCTACGCTGTAACCATTGGTCCGTAAAAGAGCGTCTAACTGGGTTAATAAACGGCTGTCATCCTCGACAATTAAAATGCGCATTAGTCGTCCTTTTTACTGGTTTTCAATACTCGTCCAGAGCGTTTATCAACGTCAACATTAACGACTCGCCCAGACTTTTGTAGAACCTTTACACGATATTTATTTTTACTTTGATCAACTTTTAACACACGGCCTTGTACTTGCTGCTGAGCTTTTTGAGCAGCCTGACTTTTATCTATTTTGGCACTATCGTCTTGGGCATAAGCATACCCAAATAAGCCAGTAGACAAGCTAATAAGTAGCACAAATAATGTATTTTTAGCGATATGTTTCAACGATTGACCCCATTCACAAACGGTTACGTACTAGTTTAGCGCAATCGATCCTCCGGTGGAAACAATTCCAAGCAGGTAATGCCTACCAGTGAAGATGTTAGCGACGATAATTAGCATACTCTGGCTAAACTGAATTTGGCCTGAATTAGCCTTGTATTTCGTTATGCAATGCTTGGGCATCTTCTCGACCGTAAAAGTCATGCGCGGAATCAAGCGCACTTTGCAGCAAGCGTTTACTTTCCGTTAAACGACTTAATCCGTGAAGTGTGTACCCAAGGTGGTATTGAATCAAAGGTGATGTGGCTTCACGCAGAGACGCTTCTCGCAGCACAGTTAATGCTTCAGTGTATTTTCCTTGTTGAGCAAGGGTCCAACCATAAGTATCGAGTACATTAGGGTTTTCGCGATCTAGTTCGTAAGCTTGAGCTGCAAAATCAGCACTTTTAGGCAAATATTTTGGCAAATAAAGCCATGCTAGGCGGTTTAGTAGGGCGGCTTTGTCAGGCACTTCTGATAACGTCAGTAGTGCTTCATAATGGCGTAACGCTTGGTCAGGTTGATGGTTGTAATAATAATATTGCGCGAGCAAACTACGCGGAAAGTAGCGTGATGGCTGATCAATCACTAATTGATTAGCTATTGCCACAAATGACGAAACTGCAATACCGTTGCTAGCAAAGCTAAACAGTTTACTGAGGGCTAAATCGAACTGTGGATCCTGCGTTAAGGCTTTTTCATATAGAGACTGCGCCAATTTAAGATCTTGTTGTTGTTCCGCTAAACGACCTTGTATAAAGGGTACATTAGCTAGCAATGGGTATTTTTTAGCTAATTCATCAATGCGCCCAGCGACTTGGTCCGTTAGTCGATTATTCAACATAAATTCAATCACTTGCAAAGCCAGCGCTGGATTTTCTGGACGAAGCGCTTGGGCTTGAGACAGCGCGTCCATAGCACGGCGATTATCGCCCTGGTTGATATACAGTTTAGCGAGTGCAAATAGTGCTTGGGGATTGTCTCGACCTAAATAACTGAGTTTGTGAAGCATTTGTTCAGCCTCAATCATCTCGTGGCGTATTTGATGTAATTGGGCTTTCTTAACAATATATTTTACAGCATCCGGACGCAGCGCAAGTAACTTGTTAACCTGATAGAGTGCATCTTTACCATCGTGTTGATCTAGGGCTATATACATCAAGCCCTCCCTAGCTTCTATATTATTAGCACTGAGATTAAGCACCGTATTATATCGCTCTTTCGCCAGTTCAAATTCGTTATCCTTCGTGTTGATTTTCGCTACTAATAATAAAGAAGGTAAATGTAACCTGTGATCCTGCAGAATAAGTCTGAGCGTACGCAGGGCTTCCCCATTATCACCTTTTAAGTACCAGATATTAGCGAGATTGAATTGTGCGGCGACCATATTAGGTTGTAATCGTAATGCGTATTCAATGGTAAGCAATGCATTATCTAATTTGTTTTGCAGGGTTAATACTGATGCGTTGAGATTTAAATAACTGACATTTTTTGGCTGCATACTAAGCAGTTTTTCGCTACTTTTAGCTGCCATTTCAATGTTATTCGCTAAAATATTCATCACACTGTGAGTAATAAGAATTCGCTCGTTATTTGGTTCTTTGGTCAAAAGCGTTTCAAGTATCCGTAAACCTTCGGTGGGTTTTTGCCGCGCTAAAAATAACTTTACCGCGTAAAGTTGAACATCAGTGCTGTCAGGGTACAGCGGTTGTAATTGGGTGAGTAACTCAACCCCTTTAAATATTTTCCCGCGACTCAAGTACAACTCACCGAGCAACAAAGCACCATCAATATTGCTAAGTAATTTAGGCTCGTGTAACTCCAAGACGGCAAGTGCGGCTTTGTCTTTACCCAGTGCTAATAAAGTCTTTGCGAGTAAGGTACTGATTTGTACATCAGGTTCGCTGATGGCTTGCAATCGAGTAAAATCACGCGCTGCTTGCTCTAAATTACCCTGTAGATATGACACCAGTGCACGCAGGTACAACAAAGGTTTTCGCTCATTAACGATCTCACTTGGCAGACTGTTGATTTTCCCCGCGAGCGTTGCGAGTTCTTCATCTACAACGGTCTCAGCTTGGCCTTGTTGTAACAACCAACTATTAATCAAAAGCGCAAAAGGGTCATGAGGACTGGCGCTTAATATATTTTTTACAATATTAGTGGCGGCGAGATTGTCTCCCATAGCGAGATAAATATCAGCTAAATTACGCGATATGAATGGATTGTGTGGATCCAATTCAAAAGCGTGTATTAAATCTGTTTTAGCATGCGCTAGGTTGCCTTGTGCTTTTGCTAATTGCCCTTTGAGTTGCCAGCTGTTGGCATTGTTGTTGTCGTGTTCTAGGGCAAGATTAATGTAGTGCTCGGCTATCTCATATTTTTTGCTGGTCAAAGCAATGCTGGCTAACCCATTGACGCCGATTGAGTTTGAAGGTGAGATATCGAGGAGTTGTTGATATTTTTTTTCAGCACATTCTAGTTGTTCTAATAAACTACAGGCATTGGCTGCAATGCCTAGCCAGTTGACTTGCTGCTTTTTAGATAAAGAGCGGGGTAATGTAAAGGCGATGATCTCTTCAAAACGCTGCAATGAAATAAGGCTGTAGCCCCAATAATCGAGGTATTCATTTGCATCTGCACCATCAAAATAGGCTTTGGAAAATTCTTGCTCTGCCGCGGCATATTGCTCACGTATAAATAGTACCTTACCCATCAGAATATGTGCGGGCAAATAATTGGGTGCGCTATGTAAACTCGTTTTTAAATAGATATAGGCTTCGTCGAAACGTTCATCGTTATAGGCGCCTAGGGCTCTTTCATAATCAACCGTTTGCGCCATAGCAGCGTGGTTGCTTAGTAATATAAGTATCAGCATTGATAAGCACAAGATGCCAACCCTAATGTACTGAGAAAAAAAAGAGGAAACTGTAAACAACATATTGTAGACACCTGAAAGCGGATCTAAATGAATAAAAAAAGACGGCCAAAGCCGCCTAATTCATATTAATAGCAAGTTACCATGTTGATAACTAACTATACGGGCAATATCACGCCTGTTAAATTCGATGTTTCTTTCGACGAGACAATATTAGCCAACCAAAAGCTAGCCCGAACAATGTGGCTGAAGTCGGCGCACTGACTAAAATAGTAGGGGGCTTTGGCGCAGGGGCCTCATAATCGAATAAGAAATTATGGAATTCACGGGCTCCAGTATAAGAGACAGCTGCAAATGCACCATCAAATGACGCTCCCCCCGTTGTATTTGCATAGGGTGCAAGTACTGAACCTTTCAGCGCGAGATTTTTGAAATCGATATCAGTAGCTTCAAAGAAATTCCAAACGATATTGGTCGCTGTTTGTTGGCTAAAGCCATTGTTGAGGTTAACTCCACCACCTGCTGTAATATCAATACCAGCAACATTAATAACAACTGTTGATGCTGATGCTTGCTGTAAGCTTAATGAGTTATTCTGGGCGAATATATCCGACGCATTGACATTGAACACAGCGACGCTTTCGGTCCCCGTATAAAACAATTCGGCTTGATTGCCTGGGCCTGAAAAAGCACCGGTAGTTGCCAAGCCATTATAGTAAAGGCTATCGTTGTAGATATCTGCGAATACGGCATCTATCTCGGCATTAAGAACCGTTTGAGAAGCTTGCGTTGCAGACCCACCGCTACCATTGAGGTTAAAGTTGGCGTTACTTGAGTTGCTACCATATACAAGATTGTTACCATTTTGAATTGTGACGTGATTTGCTTTGATATCACCCACAATGGTTACAGCATCAATGGCGGCATTTGTATCGGGTAGCCGACTGCCGAATTCTACAGCTTGACCTGAACCATTTAGATTACCGCCGATTAGGGCCTTGCCCTCAACATCACCGCCTTGAAAATTATAATCTTCTAACAAAATAAGGTTATAAGTACCGATAGAACCTGAGGAGGCATGCGTGCTCATTGCACATGTACCAGCGAATATTAACGCTGCAATTTTTAAAGCAGGGTACTTCATTTACATCGCCCTTAATTAATTCAATGTCGTTTAAGCCGCCTTCATACCCAAATTCAAATATTTGTAAAACAACAAATTATTTTAATTTGAATATGATTGAGCTATAAGTTGTAAATTTTATTGACAGTTATAGTGCTTGATGTGTTGATAATAGCATACAGTATGGCGGGGTTAGTATTCGACTTTCTTCCTAAGTTGTTTTCTTTGACCAGATTTTTTCTTGGTATCAATTCTTCGAAGCTGAGAACCTTTTGTGGGTTTTGTCGCTTTACGGGTTTTTTGTACTACCGCTGCTTCACACACGATTGCAGCCAAACGTTCTAATGCATCTTGGCGATTCATTTCTTGGGTACGATGAGCTTGCGCTTTCAGGATCAATACGCCGTCTTGGGTGATACGATTATCGTTACTTTTTAATAATTGCTCTTTATAGAACTCTGGCAATGATGAGGCTTTGATATCAAAACGTAGATGGATGGCACTGGACACCTTATTAACGTTTTGCCCGCCAGCGCCCTGAGCGCGAATAGCAGTGAGTTCAACCTCATGATCTTGAAGCGAAATATAGCTTTTAATAAAAATCATCTTGTTGTCCTTTTGCGAATTTTTTCATCCTTTCACCACTGTGCTTACTACACTGCCTACTACACTATGGTCAATAAAGCGCGAGACAAACAGCTGATTTATCTCGCGCCAATGCTGAACAACAGCCTAGCGTGCTAAGGCTGATAATTAAGGCAGTACCTTAAGATAAGGTTTAACGGTTACTTGTTCATACACACCGGCATCCATATAGGGATCGGCCGCAGCCCAAGTTTGTGCTTCTTCTAGGCTCGGAAAATCAGCGATCACCACTGAACCAGTAAAGCCCGCTTCACCGGGGTCGCTACTATCGATAGCGGGGCAGGGCCCAGCAACCAATAAACGGCCTTCGTCACTGAGCTGTTGCAAACGCGCTAAGTGAGCACTGCGTGCGCTCTTACGCAAAGGTAAACTGTTTTCTACATCTTGTGAATACACTACATACCACATGATTTTGTTCCTTATTTTTTAGTCGCTTGCTTCATAACACTGACGAATTCGCGAAGTTTGCTTAGCATAACTTCCGGTTGCGACAAATTAGTCTCAATAATATTGACCGTGGCCGAGCCTGAGATTGCCCCTGCAGCTCCGGCGGAAATTGCCTCTTTAACCTGTTCTGGTTTAGATATACCAAAGCCTAATAATGGTGGGGCCACCTTATACTGGGTTAACTTTGCGATTAACTCGTGGGCGGGAATAGTTGCCGCCGTTTCTGCGCCTGTCACCCCAGCTCGACCAAGTAGGTAAGTATAACCTTGTGATTTTTGGCCTATTTCCGCTAAGGTCTCATCGCTTGCATTGGGCGGTGCAATGAGAATTTGCTTGATCCCAGTTTGGGCTGCCATCTCAATAAACCGATCGGCTTCTCTAAGTGGTACATCAGCAATTAAAATCGAATCAACACCTGCGTTAGCTGCGTCGTTATAGAACTTTTCCAAACCAGGCTTCATCACTAAGTTGCTATATAACAATAAACCAATTGGCATATCTGGGTATATTTCACGGAATTGTTGGATAACCTTTAAGCAATCACGTGGGTGTATATGATGACTAAGCGCGCGTATGCTAGCTTGTTGAATCGTTGGGCCATCTGCGATCGGATCGGAAAAAGGAATGCCCAATTCAAGGGCGTCAGCTCCACCTTCAGCTAAGGCTTTTAATATCTCTAACGAGGTAGCAATATCAGGGTCACCCAACATTACGAATGGCACGAATGCGCCTTCGTTTTTTGCCGTTAAGCGGGTGAACATATCACCGTAGCGATCGTTTTTATTACTCATTGATTTGGTCTCCCAGAATGCTGTGTACGTGGGCTAAATCTTTGTCGCCACGACCGGATAAATTCACTACGATTATTGTACCGTCTTCGGCCTCATCTGCCATATTTAAGGCATGGGCGAGTGCGTGAGATGACTCAAGCGCGGGGATAATGCCTTCTTTGCGCGACAGTAACTGAAACGCATAAAGTGCCTCATCATCGCTTACTGCAGCATACGTCGCTCGGCCAATATCATGTAAATACGCATGCTGAGGCCCTACAGCTGGGTAATCTAGCCCTGCTGATACTGAATAAGATTCTTCAATTTGGCCGTCATCATCTTGCATAATATAACTATAAGCACCGTGTAAAATACCTTTGGTGCCTTTATTAATAGCTGCACCATGCTCAGCTGTGTGTAAGCCTTTACCTGCAGGCTCAACACCGATTAGTTTTACGCTTGGTTCGTCGATAAAGTCAGCGAACATACCTATCGCATTTGAGCCCCCACCAACACATGCCACTACGGCATCTGGCAAACGCCCTTCTTTGGCCATGATTTGAGCTCGTGTTTCTTCGCCAATCATGCGGTGAAATTCACGTACGATGGTAGGGAAAGGATGTGGACCCGCGGCGGTACCTAACAAATAGTGGGCTTTGTCATAGGTTGCTGACCAATCTCGCATGGCTTCGTTCACAGCATCTTTTAGGGTGCCAGAACCCGCATTGACGGGTATTACTTCGGCACCCATTAAGCGCATTCTGAATACATTAGGTGCTTGACGTTCAATGTCCTTAGCACCCATATAGATACGTGCTTTTAAACCGAGCAGTGCACAGGCTAATGCGGTGGCAACACCGTGTTGCCCAGCGCCTGTTTCGGCTATCACTTCGGTCTTACCCATGCGCTTGGTTAATAACGCTTGACCCAAAACCTGATTGGTCTTATGAGCACCACCGTGCAGCAAATCTTCACGCTTTAAGTAAAGCTTAACGGTAGGGTTAGATACCAAGTTACGGGTGAGAGTCATTGCCGTTGGACGACCAGCGTAGTCAGTCAATAAATCCATAAATTCTTTCTGAAACTCGGGATCGTTTTGGGCATCGATAAATGCTTGCTCTAATTGATCAAGCGCAGGTATCAGCAGTTCAGGCACATACATGCCACCAAACTGTCCGAATTTACTTTCTAAATGATTCATAATATTTCTCGTCTTTAACACGTTAAAATTTGGTCTGTATGGTTAACTTAATCGTTAGTAAGCGCGTAATTTTTCAAATGCGAGTTGCAGCTTTTTAACAGATTTTATGCCTGGGGCGTCTTCAACCCCTGAATTCAAATCAATGCCACCGAGGCCGAGCTTTGCAGCTTGTTGCACATTGTCTGGGTTGATCCCGCCAGCTAAAATTATTTTACTGCGAAGTTGGGCGCTTAAAGACGTATGCGCGAACAATTGCCAATCAAATGCTTGGCCGGTCCCACCACTTTTCTCACCCACTTTGCAGTCAAGCACGAACCGATCAACGTATTTTTCATCAAGCAAGGGCAGGGTATCAGTGATACCTTTGGCTAACCAAATCTGACATTTATCAGCGAGCACTGTGCGCAATTCGCTGATATAACGTTGTGATTCATTTCCGTGAAGTTGTACTGCAACTAAATTCAGCGCAGTAGCATATTCAACGACGAGTGAAACGGAAGCATCAACAAATACCCCCACATACTGAAAAGGCACGTCATCCACAATCTGCTTTGCCTGTTGAAATGTGAGGCAACGTTTTGATTTTTCAGCGAAGATTAAACCAGCATAACAAGCTCCAGAGGAGGCCACATCTGCGGCGTCTTGGGCGCGAGTAATGCCGCAAACCTTGACAGTTCCGTACACCAAGTTTTTCACTGCTTGGGCTACATTGTCTTGCGACATAAGCGCACTGCCCACTAAGAAACCGTCAACGATGGGCGATAAGCGTCTTACATCTTGATGAGTATAAATGCCTGACTCAGAGATAATGACATGCTCGTGCTGCGCTTTAGCTATGATAGGTACCAGTTTTTCAGTCGTTGCCAAATCGGTACTCAAATCACGCAAGTTACGGTTATTTATACCGATAATATTTGCCTTTAGAGCTAGAGCGCGATGTGCTTCCTCTTCATTGCTGACTTCGGTAAGGACATCAAGGCTTAACGTTTTTGCGATTGTGGCTAATTCGTTATATTCCTCATCTGACAACACCGATAACATCAACAATATTGCGTCAGCATTATGGTAACGAGCTAAATAAACTTGATAGGGCTCTACAAAAAAGTCCTTGTTGATGACTGGCTGGGTGACGCGCTGACGCACATATTCAAGATATTCAAATTTACCCTGAAAATACTTTTCATCGGTCAAAACAGAAATACACGCTGCGTAAGGCAAGTATGCAGCGATAATTTCGTCCAAATTGAAATCTTGTCTGATTAAACCTTTTGAGGGTGATGCTTTCTTACATTCTAGAATATACCCCGCATTTGGTCGGTTCAGAGCATCGTAGAAGCTGCGAGATGATGGTGTTAGACCATCCATAAACTGTGCAAGTGGCAAGTCAATTTTGCGCTGGGCAATTTCTTGACGTTTATCCGCTACGATTTTCTCTAATACATTTGCCATTAATGCTTCCTTTAAATTATGTCGTGGCTGCGACTAATTGCCGACGCGTTTTCGATTACCTGCATGGGACGTTTTTCATGCATAGCGTCTAGCGCCATTTGTGCGCCTTGCTTATAAGTGTCAGCCTTGCCACACAGCTTTATCAGCGCGCCGGCATTCATCGCAACAGCGGCTTGGTGTGCTGCTTGACCACAGCCGGTGAGTACATCTTGAATCAATTGTTTGTTTTCATCAGGCACCCCACCTTCAATGGCGCTTAATGGATATTCTTCAAGGCCAAAGTCGCTTGGAGATAACGTGTACTGGGTTAACGTATCATCGTTTATTTCTACAACAATAGATGGACCATGAACAGCAAGCTCATCTAATCCGCTACCGTGCACGACAAGTGCTTTTTTGTAACCGAGTAACTGCAATGTACGTGCAAATGGCATAACTAGTTCAGGTGCATATACACCTATCATCATATGACTCGGTTGAGCGGGATTAACAAGGGGACCAAGTAAGTTAAAAATAGTGCGAGTTTTAAGCGTCGTGCGCACGGGCATGGCGTGTTTTATACCAGCATGATAAACAGGTGCAAACAAGAAACATAGATTCGACTGGTCTAAACAATCCCGTGCTATTTCTGCCGACATATCTAGTTTCATGCCAAAGGCATTGAATAAATCAGCTGAGCCAGATTTACTTGAGACGCTGCGATTACCATGCTTAGCTACTTTTACACCACAACTGGCTGCAACAATCGCCGCCGCGGATGAAATATTGATAGTGTTATGGCCGTCTCCACCTGTACCAACAATATCTGCAAAGTCATATACGGGTCGTTCGATGGGGCTTGCGTTTTGGATCATAGCCTGCGCAGCTCCAGCAATTTCTTCTGGTGTTTCACCTTTAATTTTTAGGGCGGTCAACAGCGAAGACAACACAATGTTATCTACCTGGCCGGTCACGATCTGATTGAATGCATCAGTGGCTTCGTTTTGACTAAGGGCCTGACCCTGGTAGAGCTTTTCAAGTAATGGAAATAGCATGACGGTCCTTTAATTGTTGGCTTGGTTTTGGGTTAAATAATCAATGCTTTGCATTAATAATTGACTACCAAAGGCGGTTAAAATTGATTCCGGGTGAAACTGAAAGCCCAGCATTCTATCTTTCTCATGACAAACTGCCATGGGTACGTCATCAAAATTGGCTAAAACGGTTAATTCAGCAGGCATATTGCTAGCCATTAAAGAATGGTAGCGAGCCACTGGTAAGGGCTGAGGCAGATTGGCAAACATTTTATCTCCCTGATGCGTGATCAAAGATGATTTACCGTGCATAACCACGTTGGCGCGTATAATGTCACCACCATAAGACTCAACAATCGCTTGGTGGCCCAAACAAATACCGAGTACTGGAAATACCCCTTTTACTAAATTGATAAGTGCTGGCATGCAGCCGGCATCGGCCGGCGTACCAGGCCCTGGGGATAGCAGTAAAATCACTTGGCTGTCTTTAGCTTGTTGTTGCATTTTATCAAAAATGGCTTCGGGTGAAACTGAATTACGGTAGACCGTTAGTGCTAACCCCATGGTACGTAATTCATCCACTAGGTTGTAGGTAAATGAATCGAAATTATCCACTAAAAAGACATGGGGCTGTGGGTTGGTTACAGTATTAGCTAAGCGCATTATTTTGCCTCCGGTGCTTGATGGGACGTAAGAATGGCGCGAATAACAGCTTGTGCTTTGCCGCGGGTTTCGTCTGCTTCTGACTGAGGATCCGAATCGAAGACCACACCGGCACCGGCTTGAATATGGGCGGTTTGATTTTTAATAAATGCCGAGCGAATAACGATACAAGTATCCATATCACCATGGCCGTTTATGTAGCCAACGGCACCACCGTAACTGCCTCTACGCTGCTTTTCTACTTCGCGGATAAGACCTGCTGCGCTGACTTTTGGGGCACCTACTAAGGTGCCCATGTTCATACAGGCTTGGTACGCATGTAGCGCATCCAAATCATCCCGTAATTGCCCCACTACCTTAGATACTAAGTGCATGACATGTGAATAGCGGTCTACTTTTAGTAATTCTTTTAAATGGCGAGTGCCGGGTTTAGACACTTTAGCCACATCATTTCGCGCTAAATCAACTAGCATTAAGTGCTCTGATTTTTCTTTTTCATCTTCGCGTAAATTCAATTCAATACGACTATCTAAATCTAAGTTAATCGATCCATCTGCGTGTTTACCCCTTGGTCGTGTGCCAGCAATAGGATAAATCTCAACCTGATTAGTATCTTTAAGATATTTAAGCGCTGATTCAGGTGACGCGCCAAACATGCAAAAATCAATGTCTTGCATAAAAAACATATACGGACTGGGATTTTGCACTTTCAATGCTTTATAAGCTTTGTGTGGGTCAGGGCAGGGTAAGCTAAAGGTCCGTGATGGAACGACCTGAAAAATATCACCGGCCAAAATATGCTGTTTAAGGTTTTCGACGTCTTGAATAAATTCTTGATCCGACTTACTAATTTTTAATTCGTCAGGATTTACGTGGCGCGATTCAATTTCAGGGACAGGTTTTACGTTTCGCAACTTATGTTTAATTTGTTCAAGGCGCTGACTGATTGAGAAATAGTTGTTACCGACGTTTTTACCACTGAAAACACTGCCAATTACTTCGGTTTTTTTCGCTTGGTGATCAATCAACAACAGGGTTTCAGCAAGATAAAAAACAAAGTCAGGGCAGGTGTTATCACTATCATTAACCTGTGGTAGTTGTTCAAAGGTAGCCAGTAAGTCGTACGCAAAAGCCCCACCTAGAAATAACGCTTCAGGGTGCGACCGAATGGCCACCACGCGGTTAATTAGTAGGCGCAGAGCATCAAAAACCGCAGGCGCTTTTAAACGACTATCTTCATCTAGCTCTTGGTGTGCGAAGGTAAATGTTAGGGTGACGGTGCGCGTTTGCTGGTTAAATACATGTTCAACACCAGCGGGACAATATTCGACAAACAGGGGCAAGACTGCAGCGCCGTTGTCAGTTAATGCTTGGCACGTGACAATTGGCCCATCGCATTGCAATTTTATTGCTGCGTCGACCAGCAATAAGCTTTTCAGATCATCTTTACTGTCAATTTCCGCTGACTCAAGTAGCAAATTATGAGGTTTACCCTGACAAAGGTATTGATAAGCTTGGAGTGGATCTGCCACATAATCGGCCGATAGTAGTAAGGTTTCTACTTTGCCTGCTTGTTCTGTTAACTGCGCTAAACTCATGATTTTTCTCGATAACCTTGTTTGTAACCTGTCTTAGGCAAGGATGATAAAAGGGTCGTAATTTTTAATCGGGCATAAAAAAAGCCCGTATTATACGGGCTTTTCTTGTTCAATCGCACAAATACATACGCTCACAGCCCGCTAGTTAGGGATGTGCCACCACCAAATTAGGTTAGTTGTAACGCGTAAAACAGTATTCATGGGTATATAATCTCTTCAGTATTCAGTGACAAAACTATCACCTGCAAACAAACATTGTCCTTTTTTCAGGTTTTGTCTGCTATTCATGACTAAATGCGTATAATACGCACTTCAGGCGTATAGAAGAAAACAATTTTGCGTCTCTGTCAACAGTCAATTTTGAAAAAGTATTCTGCGAGTACTTAATAATAGGTCATATTTAACGCTTTATGAAAATCGATTTGCATTGCCATACTTACTATTCTGACGGTCAACTTTCTCCTGTAGAGCTGGTGGATCGGGCGCACAATATGCAAGTTGATGTGTTGGCGATTACCGATCACGACACAGTACAAGGACTAGATGAAGCGCTTGCTCATCAAGCAAAACAAAAGCGTGCAATGCATATAATCAATGGTATTGAGCTGTCAACGTCGTGGCATAATTTTGATATTCATATTCTAGGTTTGAACGTCAACAAAGATGATCTCTTGTTTTGTGAACGTTTAGTCGCACAAAAAGATGAGCGAGATGCTCGGGCACAAAAAATGTCAGATAAATTGGCCAAAGCAGGGATTGAAAATGTATTGCGAGATGCCAAGTTATTAGCTGGGGAAGGGCAATTGACGCGAGCGCACTTTGCCCGAGTGTTGGTAGATCGCAAAGAAGTACGTGATTTTGAAAGCGCCTTTAAAAAATATTTGGGTAAGGGCAAACGCGCTCATGTCAAACCCCAGTGGATCACTATTGAAGAAGCCATTGAGTGGATCCACGATGCCGGAGGTAAAGCCGTGCTAGCTCATCCGGCGCATTATGATATGACAACTAAATGGTTACGCAAGCTGGTAGCGGAATTCAAACAATCAGGGGGCGACGGCATAGAAACGACTCATGCGCGGATTAACCCTGAAAAACGCAAGTTGATTGTTGAATTAGCTATGGAGCATAATTTACAGGCTTCAGCGGGTTCTGATTTTCATTTTGTCAGCCGTTGGACTGAACTGGGTAAAAATCTGGGATTACCAGAGCACCTTACCCCTATTTGGCATGACTGGCCGTTTATCGACCAGCCAGTTGATGCATCTAACACGTAAAACAGCGTGTAACTTACTGGGAAGTAACGATTATGAGCCAATTTTTTTATATTCATCCTGATAACCCGCAAGCTCGTTTAATTAAACAGGCTTGCGAGCTTATTCACAGTGGCGAAGTGGTGGTCTATCCAACTGACTCCGGATATTCCATTGGTTGCCATATGGACGACAAAAACGCGTTAGAGCAAATCTGTCGTATTCGCCAAATCGGTAAAGACCACAACTTCACCTTGATGTGCCGAGATATGTCGGAGTTGTCAGAATACGCGCGGGTGGATAACACCGCGTTTCGTATGATTAAAAACAATACACCTGGGCCGTATACCTTTATCTTAAAGGCGACCAAAGAAGTACCTAAGCGATTACAGAATCCTAAGCGCCGAACTATTGGTATTCGCGTACCGAATAATCCTATTGCGCTCGCTTTACTTGAAGAGTTAGGCGAACCGATGATGTCGACCACGTTGATTTTACCTAATGCCATAGTGGCTGAATCTGATCCTGACGAAATACGTGACAAACTTGAAAAGCAGGTTGGGCTGATTATTCATGGTGGTTTCTTGGGTGAACAACCGACCACCGTAGTGGATTTATCGGAAGGTGAGCCCGTCATCATTAGGCAGGGCAGCGGCGACGCTAGTCCATTTAGTTAACATCGAAACTATTCTGCTATGACGGTTGATAAAGCGCCTATCAAGTCGCCCCTTGAGCAGGAGGCAATGCTGCACGGGCAACCGGTCCAGCAGCCTTTGCCACTAGCATTTATTAATGGTCAAGCATTTACCGATCAACCTGAAGATTTGTATATTCCGCCGGATGCATTGGAATTGATTTTAGATGCATTTGAAGGACCATTAGATTTATTACTGTATTTGATCCGCAAACAAAAATTCGACTTAGTTAACTTGCCTGTTTATGAAGTAACGAAACAGTACATGTTATACGTCGATATGATGAAAGACTTAAAGCTTGAGCTTGCCGCTGAGTATTTATTAATGGCGGCGATACTGGCTGAGATAAAATCGCGTTTACTGCTCCCCAAAAGGCCGGATGCTGAAGAGGATGAAGATGATCCAAGAGCCGAGCTTATCAGGCGATTGCAGGAATATGAATTGGTAAAAACAGCTGCTCATGAGCTTGATAATATTCCACGCATGGAGCGAGATGTATTTAGTGCAGCGGCGCAAACCAGTGATTCTGTGGCGCCGATTAAGATTATGCCCAAAATTAATTTGCAGGAATTAGTGGTGAGTTTTCAAAATGTGATGCAGCGGGCGAGTGCCTTTGAGCATCATCATATTGCTCCCGAGGCGTTATCTACCCGAGAGCGAATGGCATTGATTCTAGAGAAACTTAACAGTGTGAATTTTAGCGGTTTTGACTGCTTATATAAAACAAGTGAAGGCCGAGCAGGTGTGGTTGTAACCTTTTTAGCTATACTTGAGTTGTGTAAGGAACAGCTTATAGAGCTGGTACAAAGTGAACCGTTGGCTAATATTCACGTTAAGCTTAAAGCAGAAGAGCCACAATAAATGGCAAAATTATCCTTGATGCAGTTGAAGCAATTGGTTGAGGCAGCTGTGTTTGTATCTGACGCACCGATTGACCAAGAGCATTTACAACAAACCGTATTAAGCGGTCTTAAGGTAAGTAAAAAATCACTGAATCAAGCGATTGATGAGTTGCAATTAGAATATCAGTCTCGCGGCGTGCAATTGGTTGAAGTTGCGAGTGGTTATCGATTTCAATCAATGGATAGCTTAGGGCCTTGGCTAAGTAAATTATGGCAAGAGCAAGCGCCTAAATACTCTCGGGCCTTGTTAGAAACCTTGTCGATGGTGGCCTATCGTCAGCCGATAACGCGAGGTGAAATTGAAGATGTACGTGGTGTAGCGGTTAGTAGCAACATCATGAAAACCTTAATAGAAAGAGATTGGGTGAAAGTCGTCGGGCATAAAGAAGTGCCAGGGCGCCCAGCCTTATATGCTACAACAAAAGGATTTTTAAACTATTTTTCGCTTAAAAGCTTGAAGGACCTTCCTAGTCAAGATGCCTTTGATACGAGTAATAGTCAGGATGAACGCAAGATTTTAACGCCGCCGAATGAAAGTGCTGAACCGGTCTCTGTCGAGCAAAAATCCTCAGAGCACGAGGTAACAGAGCAAAATGCTGTAAATGCACAAACATCGGCTGAACAAATACCGTCAGAACAAGCTACAGAGACTAAGCTTGATGATACTGACAACCCTAATCAAAGAGAGCAGTTACACTAATGAGTGAAAAATTACAAAAAGTCCTAGCCAATGCTGGTGTGGGCTCCCGTCGTGAGATGGAAAAGTGGATAGCCCAAGCCCGTATTTCGGTTAATGGAAAAGTCGCCACGTTAGGCGATCGTGTTGAACCATTGGATCAATTACGTGTAGACGGCAACTTAATCAGTGCTGCCGCGAAAACGACAATTTGCCGTGTACTTATGTACAACAAACCTGAGGGAGAATTGTGTAGCCGTAAAGATCCTCAGGGGCGTCCTACTGTTTTTGATCGTTTGCCGAAAATTCTAAATGGTCGCTGGATTGCTGTCGGCCGTTTAGATATCAATACCAGTGGTTTACTATTGTTTACTAACGACGGTGAGCTAGCGAATCGTTTGATGCACCCTAAACATGAAATTGAACGAGAGTACGCGGTTCGTGTATTTGGTGACGTCGATCAAGATATTATCAAGCGTCTTAAAAAAGGCGTTGAACTTGAAGACGGTGTCTCTAAATTTACCGAGATACGCAAACGTCCAGGTGACGATGAAAGTCTTAATAGCTGGTATAACGTGACGCTATCTGAAGGTAAAAATCGCGAAGTCCGCCGACTATGGGAATCTCAAGGGTTACAAGTTAGCCGCTTGATCCGTGTTCGTTACGGTACACTAGACTTGCAAAATCGCTTACCTCAAGGTGGCTGGATTGAGCTGCCGCTTACCGACCTTAATACGTTGCGTAAAAGCGTACAGTTGGATCTAGAACAAGAGTCGATGATTGAAGACAAACAAACTAAACTTGACCATGTGCGTCTAAGTCGCATGCGCCGCTCTGTGCAAAAGCACAAAGTGAATCAGGGGCGTGCCAAAGCAAGACCGAAGAAAAAATAGGTCCGCCTTGTTAGGTCGTAGGCAGTAGCTTACGACCTTAATTTATATTTAGACTTTTTGATTGCCGCTAAGTTTCAATACTAAGCCATTGGGAATATACCTCCCGTTACACACTCCCAGTGTATTTCTTCCTTTTTATTCATTATTTTTCATAAGCTCAATCTTCATTACGTTCTGCACGAGTTCATTATCAATCTATATTGATAACCTTGAGTCACAGCGCAGATTGATGGCCTTACTGCATCCTAGCGTATTTAGCTTTCGCTTAGGTTCATGTTGCAGGTATTAAACAGCAATGGACAAATCAATCATGCAAGCACAAAGTTGATAAGGTGTGTTCTTACCAACGCCAGTAAATAATTAACCACCCAGCAATTATTTATTGGAATGGGTATTACAGCCTATATATACTTTTAAGTAGCTGAAAATAAGGAAAAGCCAATGATTACATTATTACCTCAAAGTGAAGGCGCCACTATTGGTATTCAAGTCAACGGTCGAATTGATAAAGCGGAAGAAGAAAAGTGGATAGTCATTTTTGATAAACTGATCAAGGAACATCAAACGATTAATGTTTTAGTCTTACTGAATGGCAAAATCGATATAGGCATCGACGTAGCGTATGAAGATTTAAAATGGACTATGGATCACATGAGTAATATGAATAAGCTGGCATTTGTCTCTTCTAGCCGAGTTCTTAAATGGTTAGTGGCGATTGACAGTCCCTTTGCCAAACTAGTGGGTATTGACGAGAAATATTTTACCTCTGATGAGCTGCAAGATGCTTGGGATTGGGTTAAGCAATAGCACACTTAGAGGGTAAGTTTTTATTTTAAACTAAGTGGAGTTAGCGATATGAACAATGTTATTCAGTTAAGTGAGATTTTCGGTTGGATGTCACTCATTAATATCGGCCTGTTGTGTGCAGCATCGTTAGCGTTTATCTGGATGAAAGATAAAATCACTGCCATTCATGGTAGGTTATTTGACGTAGACCCCAATGAATTAAAAATCCTTTATATAAATTATTTGGCACACTTTAAGTTGCTTATATTCATCTTCAATCTCGTGCCATATATTGTGTTAAAAGTTCTTATTTGACACATCCGATTGACTGGCAGCATTTTAGCGGTGCACTGGCTAATATTATGTTGCTGAAAACGTCGAGAGATATTTTGCGTTGCTAATAAGCCCCGACTGTCTGGCAAACCGTTTACATCTTTTCAAATAACAAGCGGTAATCTTAATTTAAAGGTTTACCGTTTTATGCTTAATAGGGGCTTTGTACGCACAATGGCATACTAAAAATTTAGCCGGTTACCGCGTTATATGTTTACTCACCATAGATTGTCCGTGCTGGTGGCTCATCAACTATATTCCTCTGCGCATTTTCTTCTTCACCCTCTACTTGTGTATTGCCTGTTTCATCGTCAGATTTTTCTACTGGTTTGTCTGTTGCCTTAGGATTAACGACGGCTATCAGCGCTTTGTTTTGTTGTTTATTTAGTGGATAGATGCGGCTGATATTACATCTAAATCTATGATTGTCGGGGGTGAAAACACTGTCGAAACCCGCGCTCAATGTATTGGGAATACGAGAATACACCAATAAACTAGGTGAAAAGTCTAAGTCATCACAGCGCGTTGTAAGTTTGACCAGATAAGATCGAAAAGGGGAAGTACGTAAGATCAAATATTGGTCGCTTAATGAAGTCCAGCTATCCATATCAAATGCGCTGATAGTGTTACGTGATTCTAGATTCTCATTGGTAATAAATTTTTCAATAATGACTGACTTTTCTGGATCAGATAAACGGTTGGTTGCACAGCCGCTAAGGGTGAGTAGTGTTAATACCAGTATCAAAACGTATTTCATATTAGCTCCAAAGACATCAAAAGTTAAATAGATTAATTTTGAACATCTTCAAGCAAAATGGTTTCACAGAAATCGTATAACTTACAATTTTTTACATATATTCATATGAGAAAGTATTTATCCTAGCCAACTTTAGCTCAAGCGTCTTTTAATGGTTGCCAATAGGACTGTTTTGTCTACCGGTTTAGAGAGAAAATCGTTCATTCCAGCTGCAATACAGCGTTCTCGGTCTTCGATAAATGCGTTCGCTGAAAGGGCAATAATAGGGTTAACGAAATTCATTTTCTGTCTAAGCCTTATGGTAGCTGTAATACCGTCCATAACGGGCATATGCATATCCATTAAAATCAGATCGTATTGCTCAAAAATACATGCTTGAATAGCTTTTTCACCATCAGTAGCGATTGTAACTTGATAGCCGGCGCCCTCAAGCATAACTTTGACGACTTCTGCATTAATTTCATTATCTTCTACCACCAAAATATGCTGTTCATTAATCGATGCTGCTATATCCGGCTCGGGTTGACGTTGAATGTTATGTAATTCGCGTAAATCAGTCTCTAGCTCTTGCCTCATAACTGGTTTGGCGTGGGTTCGCCAAATAAGGTTGCGCAGGTCGTCGTGGCATTCAAGATGCTCGATAACGGCTGATATTAGAATGATGTAAGGGAGCTTTTTAAGATTACGCTCACGTAAGGTTTGGATAACATCGATACCGTTGATCTCGGGCATCGACAAGTCGAGCAACAGTACCTCAAATTGACTGATATCACTGGCTAAAAATTCTGCCGCATGCTCAAAAACTGTAGATTCAAAGCCTTGAGATTTCACTATATGTTGCAAATAATCTCTACTGGTTTGCAGATCGTCGACTATGGCACAACGTAGCTGAATCAGAGGGCGGATATCTTCTATTTGCTTGTGATCGATTTCGATAGGAAGCGATAGTTCAAAGCAACTTCCTTCGTTGACAGTACTCTGAACTGTTAATGTTCCCTCCATTAAATGGGTTAATTTTTTTGCTATTGATAATCCAAGGCCGGTCCCACCAAATAAACGTGTAGTGGTTTGATCTGCTTGTTCAAATTTATTAAAAATAGTTTCTATTTTTTCAGGAGCGATTCCCACCCCTGTATCTCGGACTTTTGCTGAAAGCCAAAAACGTTTATCTTTTACGTAAACCCCTACATCTAAGTTTACCGAACCTTCGTGGGTAAACTTAATCGCGTTACTGAGTAGGTTATGCATGATTTGTCCGATCCGCGTAGGATCGCCAAATATGTGTGCAGGTAGTGTCGTATTTTTTTGGTAACTAAATCTCAGCTTTTTTAGACGACAATTTGCCGATTGCACAGAGGTAACATCATCAAGCAGTTGTAATAAGTCTAATGAAGTGCGCTCGATACGCAGTTTACCCGCCTCTATTTTTGATAAGTCCAAAACATCATTTATCAACACTAATAATTGCTTACCAGCTCTTTTAGCTTTTTTCAGATATTCGCCACTTTTCTGAGGGTTATCGATTGCCAGCTCCATCATGCCGAACAAACCATTCATCGGTGTTCGTAATTCGTGGCTCATACTAGCCAGAAACTCAGATTTTGCTTTACTGGCGTCTATCGCCTGTTGTTCTGCGGTTCTCGCTTTGAGCAAAGCGGACTTCAACGATGTAAGGCTTTTGCTGATCTGGTTTTCCATAGGACGAAAAATAAATATCACTTCACTAATCAGTAAAATCAAAGTGAAGAGCCATAAAAACATTTCTATTTTTTCCACTAACTGAACGCGAGCATGAGCAGCAGCCTCAAAGGCTTGTACAACTTGTGTTAAATCAAATAATAAGACATCAGAATTGGTGGCATTAAAACTTGCTGGTGACGAATCGCAACGGTTGTGGCTATCAAGATAACCTTTTGCATCTTTGACATATGCCATGGTTCTGGCATCTAAAGCGCTCTTGCCGAAGTAAGAGTCGTTAACGGAAGCGGGCAGATTAGATAGGTTCTTTAATTCAATCCGGTTTGTATCAAATTTTTTTATGGCGATTTGCAGTGAACTTTCAAACTTTTCAATCGTTTCTTTGTCGGTTGGGCACTGAGATAATCTTGTTACAAATAGCGCAATACGTTGGGATAACATACGTTGTTGCCCGGCCATATTAATTATATAAGCGTCATTTTCTTGTACACTGAATATATATTTTAGCGTTAAGGCTGAACCAGAAACGGTCGCCGCAATAAGTGATAAGGCCAGAATATATCGCACACGAATAGACAACCCCTTTTTTATCACATTTGAAATCAAAATTGGTACTCCAGTGTGGTATTCCGATTAAGAGTAGATGAATAAGACTACAGTTACTCGATATAAATGAAAAAGGTTTTATAAACAATATTTTAAATCGTGTTAATACTTACTTAGTAAGCACAGGAAAGCATGTATCAAAGCGGATTTTTACTATTTTAAAGACGTAGTTATGCTGTGCCATATTCAACACCGCGTCGTCGTCGCTGCGATAAAAAGCAGATTTTATTTTTTCAAGATAGACTCGCTGCACCTGAAACGGACGGTTCGCATTGCCAGTGTACGTATTGTTTGAATTCTCACGCAGAGGACTGAAAAATACTAAAAAGAACTGAAGAGTGCTAGCGAACCATCGTGCAAATGAATTCAACTGGTTTAGGTTGTTTTTTTACCCTTAAAACTACTATATAAAAAATTTAAAACAATGACACCATCTATAACCCCATGTACCAGTAAAACGTTATATACTCGCGGCGTTAATATCGACATGAAAGCCCCTTATCATGTCATCAACGAGTATAATTATGGCCATCGCGATTACCCCATCTAAACTCAGTCTACCTCAGCACAATCCCGGCGTAACGACAGTTCTTGAGTTTCTTATTATCAAATTTCCAGCCATATCTGCTGAGGTTTGGCAGCAACGTATGGCTGATGGCAAGGTTCATTGGCATGATGGCCGATTAATCAATGTACAAACGCCATTTAAGGCACAACAACGCGTTTACTATTACCGTGAAGTAAAAAGTGAACCGGTTATCCCTTTTGCTGAGAAAATCATTTTTCAGGACGAATTGATTTTGGTGGCTTACAAACCTCATTTCTTACCCGTCATGCCAGGCGGTGGATATGTAGAAGAATGCCTACAAAATCGATTGCGTACCAAAACCGGTAACCAACATTTGCAGGCGGTGCATCGTATCGATAAAGCCACAGCAGGTTTGGTGTTATTTTCAGTCGACCCCAATACACGCGCCAAGTACCACCGCCTGTTTGAAACACATCAAATCGATAAAACATATCAAGCTATTGCCAGCACAAGTGACAAAATGCCGTTGACCAATCAGCAATGGGAAATAAAAAATAGGTTAGAAAAAAGTGAACCACGGTTTTTGATGCATACTGTTGAAGGACAGGCCAACACGCATTCGCATATTCGTTGCGTAAAGCGCTCTGCAGACAAAGCATTATTTGAACTTAAGCCTGTAACAGGCAAAACCCATCAACTGCGGCTACATATGCAAAGCATTGGTTGGCCCCTATTACACGATAACTACTATCCTGTGTTGCAAGCCAGTAAGCCTGATGACTACAGTAAACCTTTACAGCTCTTGGCTCAGCAGCAAGAATTTACCGACCCCATAACGAACCAGAAACGATACTTTTCGAGTAATACGGAGCTCAAACTAGATTAAGTAATTCATTTTATTGCCACCGCTTGATGCATTAAGTAATGTAAAACGAATTGCATTAAAACCCTCTTTATTGATGGCTATTCAGTTTTCTAACGGCCCTAAAATAGATTTGAAATTCTATATTTCGTTACCTTTGAATGTGTACAAATACCTTTCTTTGCACATAAAACGCGTGTCTTCTTGTTCTGTATCATTAATCATGCTTTATCTGATTTAGGTCATATTGACAATAATTATCAATATTATAGTGTGGATTAAAACGCTCGTCGGAGTCATCTTCTCAGCTCGTTATGGGGTGCAGAACAACATGAATTGGGTCAAAAAAGATTAATTTGAATTTCACGTGGAAAAATACTCGATGAGTGCATTTCCCATGCGTGGTGTTTGTTGTCTTGAGTGACTTTTTATGGGCTTTTTGGTTGATTTATATTATTGATATTAGGTCTGTTGAGGAGCGATGCTCTCTGACAAAAAGAGCAGTAAACTAACTAATTAACAATGATATACATAATCGCGATTTTTAAAAATTTTCCTGTTTATCGATTTTTTGATAGCGATTTTTTAGTGATCGTAGGACGTGGCGGGAGTTTATAATTTGCGACCGATAATAAACATATAAGACAAAACTGCACTTACATTTTCGCTAACCTTAGGTTAGTTAATAAACGTCATTCAGAGGACTTACGCTATGAAAATCCAAAAAGTTGAAGCAATCGAAATTCTAGATTCAAGGGGGAACCCAACAGTCGAAGTGAATTTGCAACTAGAAGACGGAACGATTTCCCGTGCCATGGTACCCAGTGGTGCATCAACCGGTGAACGCGAAGCGACAGAGTTAAGAGACGGTGATAAAAAACGATATGCCGGCAAAGGTGTACTAAAGGCAGTTAATAACGTAAATACGATTATAGCGAAAGAAATCGAGAACAAATGTTTTACCAGTCAACGAGAACTCGATTACGGTTTGATAGACTTGGATGGCACAAATAATAAAGCGAACTTGGGCGCGAATGCAATACTGGGCGTTTCTATGGCATTTGCGCGGGCCAAGGCATTAAGCTCACGTATTCCATTATATCAATATTTAGGCGGTAGTAATGCCCACATAATGCCAGTTCCCTGCATGAATGTGATTAATGGCGGACGACATGCCGATAACACGATAGATTTTCAAGAATTTATGATTGCTCCCCACAATGCCACGACATTCAAAGAGGCCATTAGAATGGGAGCGGAAGTTTTCCATACTTTGAAAGCAGTATTAAAAGCTAAAGGACTCAGCACTGGGGTTGGTGATGAAGGTGGGTTTGCACCTGATTTAAAGTCGAATGAGCAGGCCGTTGAAATAATCTTAGAAGCCATTAACAAAGCAGGTTATAAACCCGGCAAAGATATCAGTATCTGTCTTGATCCCGCCACAAGTGAAATGTGGGAAGACGGTAAATACAAGTTTTTTAAAAGCTCACAGAAATTAATATCAAGTGATGACATGATTAAATTATGGGAAAGTTGGGTGAGCCAATATCCTATCGTGCTGCTCGAAGATGGTCTAGCCGAAAATGACTGGGAAGGCTGGAAAAATATGACAGACACTCTCGGCAATAAAGTCGAAATTGTGGGTGATGATTTGTTCTGTACGAATAAAACTATTTTAGAAGAAGGGATTAATAAAGGCGTCGCTAATTCCATTTTGATTAAGTTAAACCAAATTGGCACCGTAACTGAAACGCTTGAAACTGTCGCTCTGGCTAATAGTAATTCTTACAACTGCTTTGTTTCACATCGAAGTGGTGAAACGATAGATAGCTTTATTGCAGATTTAACCGTTGGTATTAACGCTGGGCATTTAAAAACGGGCAGCGGATGCAGGGGAGAACGAATTGAAAAATTCAACCAACTTATGCGAATTGAAAATGAATTAGGAAGCGTATCGCATTTTGCAGGTGTTAAAGCATTTAAAAACGCTTAACATTAGCACTAAACCAAAAGCGACTTGTATCCAAGGGATCGTTATAACAGCAGGGATCGTATTTCTTAATTAGGTATTTCTTCCTTCTTAATTGCAGCACTTGTAATTGTTAAGGAGGAAAGGTCTACCAGTAGAATCAGGGACGTTAAGAGTATTGAAAGGCTATATTGGGCTTAGTTTAGGACTGCTATATTGAGCAAAATCTAATATTATAATTATTTAATTTTTGGCAACAAAAAAGGTGCTGTGGCAACTATACCTTTACATTACGTAAGCGGTATAACCAAACAAGCACCTTCTATATTCAATCGTATTAGTAATGCAAACCAGGTTTACATTACTATTTGTTTCCAAATTGCCATTACGGCAGCTTGAAAATCAGATTAGATTGCTACTACTTTGTTAGCGCAAGGACCTTTTTGACCTTGTCCAACTTCAAATTCAACTTCTTGGCCGTCATTTAAAGACGCAAATTGGCCACCTGCTTGAATTTCAGAATGGTGAACGAAAAGATCTTTTCCGCCATCTTCAGGAGTAATAAAGCCAAAACCTTTATCTGCGTTGAACCACTTAACTGTACCTTTACTCATTTATATTTACTCATTTAATTAGGTGAAATTTTGTTTATTTAGTACCCGAACTCACCAATCCGCATACCCAAAAACTTATGCGGTGTATCTTACACACATTATGTCAATAACAATACCTCAATCCCAATTATTTAATATTTAATTGCGCATCTGCCGTAAAATATGGGATGCAGGCATATAAAATTTAAAATTAAAGTTTATAAAAGCCTAAAATACCCATAATTTTCTCATTCGGACGCTACTAATGAGTTCAATTTACATTTTATTTAATGCGTATTTGTCTATATCTGCTATCAGAACAAGAAATGTTAGAATATGGACTAACATGGCTAGTAATAATAATTTCATTACTAACGCGTATTTTTATTCCTATCACTGTCACATTGCGCTTAAATTTATATCTAGGTTCATTACACCACTAAAATAATAATCCTAGCATTACATTTCCATGGGTTTCCGTTTAACTAACCTAAACAGCGAATAATTCGTTTAATTAAATGCTATGGGAATGGGGGTTAAGGAACTGAAGCTGCATGCCCTATATATATGAAAAATTAAAGCAAACTCAATAAGTTAGTTTTGCTATCATCTAATGATAAAATGTGTGTAACGCGCTATCACTAACCCAACAAAGAACACAGCCATAGAAGGATTATAAAAATAATATGGACGATCTTAAAAATATATTTTTGCTTTTATCTTGGGTAGATTATTTCGGCGTAGCATTATTTTTTAGCTGTTGGATGGGTTACCGCTTTATTTTAGAGCGAGGAGAGAAGGGCCGAAAAGGCTTGATAGGGATTACCCATGAATATCGTTTACAGTGGGCTATGGAGTCAGCTTCAAGGGAGATCCCCGTTGCGTGTGCAGGTCTTACAAGTAACCTCATGGCCAGTGTCTCATTCTATGCATCAACGACTATTTATATTATTGCTGGCTTATTCGCTTTAGTTGGCTCGGTAGAACGCTTACTTAGTTTTTCTGAAGACATACCTTTTGCTCAAGCGGTTTCCAGCGGTTTGATTGAATTAAAACTGATTTTACTGATATTTATATTTGTTAACGCCTATTTTAAATTTACTTGGTCCTTAAGGCAGTTTAATTTTTTGTGTATTTTGATTGGCGGCAGTCCTTATCGAGAGAACATGCCCTCAGAAGAATATCGACTCAAAACAGCCAAAAGAATGGCTCGCGTAAACTCTTGTGCAGGTAATGAGTTTAATCGAGGTATCCGCTCCTATTATTACGGGATTGCAGCCTCAACTTGGTTCTTACATCCCGCAGCCTTTATTGTGGCGACTATTTGGGTAACGTGCATTTTGTATATCCGGGATTTTCATTCCCCCGTACTCGAAATATTAAGAGATACTTACCCGCCTGAACTTAGGGACTATTCCTTGGACTCAGAGCATAAGAGCGCCGAAGATAATGGCCGTACTGTAAAGTAAAGAAAGTCAGTGGGCAGCCCAAAGCAGACAAATTCAAACTTCTATTATGTCATCAACATAATAGAAGTTTTCAATTTTAATAATGCCTATCGAGGGGGTGAAAATCCCCATGGAGACTAATTTTTTTAACTGCTATTAACCAATGCACAAATTGCGACGTCCACTAACAAGCAGAATAGCCACTGATAGCGCCATAACGACCTTTGCGAAATAGTCTTGCTTGCGCCTATAAGCATGGTTCGCTTAAGTTGGGTCAATAATCCCCTCTGCAATCATACGCAGCGCCGTTAAGCTTGGTATAAAGAAGTAATCACCTCCTCTCGTTTCCACAAAACGGGGTATACCAGAGCACATAAACGTTGGTTGCCCCAACGATTTGTTTGCATTGATCAGCGTTCTGCCATTTGGCGCGCCATCTTGAGTGATGTCGTGATTACCCAGCAAAACATCTTTTTCATTGCTGAGTTTGAAATCGTTTCCGTAGTTTATCCATTGCTGTTGCACGAATTCAAATTGCCGCTCAATACTGGCATTGATTACCATAAAAATAGTGCCGTGTTCACGTTCATTATCAGTGCGGTCAGTCGAGTCACCGTAAGGTAATCCCCGCCTTAAAATTCGTCGTCTATTAACCATTGCGCCAGGGGTGTCGAATGCGCCATCCGTATCGAATTCGAGTGATCCTCTGGGATTAGTGCGCCGAGTATGCGCACCTAAAGGACATCTCGCACCTTGAGTGTCATTCGCATAGTTAAAGCCACTTCGTTTGCTTTTCAAATCTTGATAAATTAGCCGAGCTTGCTTTTTTTGTTCGCTGGTAGCGTCAGATTGGTAAAATAGGGTATCAGTGGCACTTTGCCACTGCTCACCAAATTTAATTGCCGAAGCGTAGTCGGGGTAAGACGCTAAGGGGGCGCCATTAGACCACCGTCCTGCAAACTTAGCCTTTAAGGTTTCCTGTTTTTCATCATCAGATAATTTGTCATCACCAAAGTGCTCACTTTTTTCTTTCAAATAAGAGGTGAATTTACCGACATTTTGATGAAGTTTGCGATACACCATAAAACTGCCGTTGTAGGAGAGCAATCTTGGGATCGGAGCCTTAGGATATTCAGCGCTTTCATCCTTGTGCCCCAGTACAAATTCGCCTGTCTCGAGAGGCTGCCATCCATCTTCGGTGTTAGCTGATGCTCTAGTGGGTTTTCCTGCTCCGACAGTATCCGCTTGATTCCTACCTTGACCTTTGAACACTGGATTGGTGATGCCATCAACGTAGTGAAAATGTTCATTTGCGGTAGGTTTACCATCAATTACTATAGCGTTACCAGATTGATATTTGCTTAAGGTTTTACCGTCGCCATCTCTGTGTCCGTCAAGTAACTCTACGCCATTTTCTGTTCTATTAACGAGTGCTAATACTTGATCAAACCGTTGAATTAAATCGCCTTCTGAGGTCGCGTTGATACTTAAAAACATATGTACGTCGTAATTATTTTGCCAAATTGGATCCCAATTTTCAGGATCGCTAGGGCCATCATCGCCTAAAATATCTTTGCGTGCCTTCATGCCCATTCGAAAGTCTTCTGGGAAACTTCGCATTGATTCATCCGGCAAGCCTAATTCTCGCAAACCTGCGTAGGTAAAAGCCAGATTGGTTGTTGCGAGCGGGGGTATGCCATCATTCTGTTTGTCTAATGGAGCGGAACTAGTGACTAGCGGAACCAAACCTTTAACAAATTCCATTCCTTGTTGTTTATCTTTTATTTTGAAAAACAAATATCGTGACAGCGGATACCCCCATCGACCATAGCCATATACTATATTTCCCTGAATATCATGCAGATCTAAAATTGCTTCATTAATATTCATTTGCTCGCCTCCTGGTGAGCAACGACAGTTGCTTTTACATCTCTTTCAATTTCTATTGGCACTTGGTTTGCGGCAATCGGCCAACTGTTACCGTTAAGATTTTCAATATCAATTAAGGCAATAAATTTTTTGAAAGACTGCTGCAAATTAATAGCACCGGTTTCACCTTGATAACGAAAATGTTGGGTTAAATATGCGAAGTGTATAAACGCTTGCTTGACATATAGTGCCTTGAGTTGTTCAGGCAAAGGTTTGTCATTTGAGCCATTAAAATATAGGCTGTTATTAATTTTACATTTTTTGATATAACGAACAAAATCGGTGCCGGACGTTACATTTTCAAAGGCAAAACAATGTTTGAGTAACGCTTTGAGAACAACGTTAATTTCTTCCCACATACCATATAAATAGGCGTCTAATTCGCCATGAAAATTGCTCGTAAAGACCAAGTATTTATTTTTCAGGTGCTCTTCAACAGCCGGCGCTCCTTCATAAAAGACATCCTGTAATAAAAATACTCTTGCTAGATAGGTGTTGGGTACCAGCGCCAATGGGGAGCGACTATCTTTAGGCCATTGTTGTATCTGATCGCGAATAATTTTGTCGTAGGATCTATTGTTCTCCATACCAGGTTTGACGGGGATCAGCACGGTAAGACCATAAGCATTGCCATATCGGTTACCCATGATTTAACACTCCCTTTCCATTACGGCTTTGGCTGATAAGCTGATGATTGGCGTCGGAGCCATTAACCCTAAATTTCGTTGCTGGCTATCCAATAGCATTTCGAAACGGTGTTGAAATAATTCAGGATCATTGTCTAAGTCGCTTTCATTAATAAATTTACCCAGCGCTTCCTTCAATTCTTGTGCACCTTTAATATCATTTGATGCAGCAAGGGGATAAGCATTGTAATAGTGGTTTGTCCAAATTTGATTGTATGTAATGTAGTTATGAAAGGGTTGTAACGGGACTGAATTTGGATAATTAATATTCTTATACCAGAGTAAATCTAGTCCACTAGGAATGGCCATATGAAAGGAATCAACATACTGCTTCCAACTTCCATTAAAGTTGCTAAAAAATAACATGTAGTGATATTTAAGCTCTTCTTTAGGTTGTGACGCATCAATATGTGGGAATTTTTTGATGATGGTCCATCGAGCGTAATGAATAAGTGACAACGTTAATAATCCGTTTAACCGCGCGTATATTAGGTTAGTCAGTTTCAATGGTACTAAATTTCCCCAAAAACCAGTGGTGCCTAGTTTTCTTGATACGGAAAATTGAACGGCTGCGAATTTAATTCTATTTACATAATATACCCAGCCTGTGATTGGCGTTATCACATTCATAGCATAGGATTTACCGGCGATATTAGACATCAATCTTTCCTTTTTATGATGTTTAAGTGATGGCGAAAATGTCGATTTACCGTGAAAATCATCGAGCTAATAATTTTGAGTCGTAATCAACAAAAACTGACGTTTCTCTTTTATTTATAGTCTACAACGGTCAAATTTGCCCAATGGATGGCGGTAAATACATTGCTTATTTTATGATTGCGTGTCGAGGGGCTGGGCGTGTAAACTGATTTTCTCTTTGAAGCTATTTTCAGCGTCCTCCTACTGTCTAAAATAGAAACCGTATAAGCTTAAGTGCAAAAAAAATGGGCAATGTGACGATAAATGTAAGACGAAGGCTACAAAAATGCAGATGCGTATAGCAGCGAATGTGGCTAATCGAATGAGGTCTAAAGAGATTGTTTTTGGACAATAGCGCTGCTGATACTACTCATATGGCTTTAACAGACGCTCGGCATTACATTTTTTGCTAGAGTTAGCGGTTTATTTTCGTTAAAAAACACGTCCCAAAATACGTAAACTGTCAAGAATACTAAACGTGCTGCCAAACAATATAAGCGACAAAGCCTATCCAGCTTGACGTCAGCAATACCCACGGTAGAGATGTCATCGGGGTAGAATGCGTGATCTCGTCCGGAGTTTCAGTATTTTTATTTTCAGGTTGTTTGGCCTTCTGTTTACGCAGCTTATCTATTTCACGTAATTTTATGCCTTGCTGTTTTTTATACTCAGTAATGCCCTTTTGAATACCTTGGGCAATCAACTTGGTTTGCTCTTTCGTTTGCCCCGTTTTTTGCCTTCCTTTAGCCATTTTCATCGCTTGTGCTTCAACTTGTGGGGATACTTTAGGTTTCATTTTTCTCGCATATTTTTTAGCTTGAATTTATAGGTCTACGCGCATTGTAGCTTGCTCATTTGTTAATGCTGATAGTCTTGACTAAATGAGGTCTATCACCATTAACATAACGGTAGACGCGCCGTGTATACCTTAAGCAGAATAACAGAATTTATTTTGAAATTTGAGTCTTTACAAGGTTAACGTAGTGAGTGGCGGATGGGCTCTTAACCTGTGCTCTGGTTACTTATCTGATCAGCACTTCTTTCTAATGTAAGGTTAATGCGTATAAACATTCCTTGTATAGCCTCAACCTGTGTTGACTCGTTAACTTTAGATTCTAGCTCTTGATAGAGTAAATCTGAGTTGCGCTTTAATTTATCATCGGTCTTACCTTTACTGGCCAATAGAAACGCATCGGCCAATGAAAGTTGCCATTGTTTTAAGTACTTTAAATCCTTACCTGCAACGTTTTCACAGATTGAACGCAAGCGCACCGTGGCATGTCCCAGATTCAAGGCCGTTAAAGCAAGATCGGTAATAGCCCGAGAATGAGAACCCTGATCGTAGTTGACTAAACGCAATAGTCGGTCTGACATTCGACGGTTATACCAAATAGCTGGGGTTTCATGTTCACCAATCTCGCGTAAATCTTCATAGGTCGCTTTAAAAACACGATGCACCAATAATCGAACACTCGGACCGGTAAAGAGGTGAAAAATCCAAAATAGAATGCTTACACCGGCGAAAATAGCCATACCAGCGCTAAGCGTATAATCGATTGAAAATGCCAAACTCATATCGGTGCTTGGCCTAACTAATATCGAAAATGGAATGCAAAAGCCTAAACCATAAGGCAATGTTTCACGATCGGCGAGTAGCAGTAATCCTAAAAAATAAGGGCCAGCTAACACTAATAATAATATTTCTAATTGTCCGCCACTTTGTGCCAGTAAATTCAATGCATAAAAGATAGTGACAATACAGGCTGCTACCACACCCATTAAAAGGCGTTTTATTACCACGCGTAAGATAGCCAAAGGTATTCGGGCTAACATAATCGAGAAGATCACGGGTAAAATCATGATCATCAAGGCAGCCGAAGAGCCGGTACTTATCCAAATAAATGCGCCAATTAAAAATACTAACGTTGTTCTAAATCCTACTATTATGCCCGCCAAAGGATCGCGGTAAGTCAACATGCTAGGGGCATTTAGTAAGGTTTTATCACGCTCTTCTAGTGCCCGATAAGCGCGCAGCAATATGGTGAGATCTGCGGCTATATCAAGGCCAACATTAAACATATGAGAATCAAAGGGGGTTTCACACACATTATTGGTTCGCTCTTCTGTTAATGCTTTACGAAGGGCTTTAATTTGCTCGGCACAATATTCATAATCGTTAGACTCAGTGATGCGCGCAAACACCACTTGTAAGCTATTCAGTAATTGCGCTAGTGCAGGGCTTATTAGTTGTGCATGGTTACGCTGCAAACGACCAAAAATTTGAATTAACGCTAATAAAGAAAGGACTTTTTGTGCCAGTTGATTTGCCGCTCTAGAGCGACCAGGGCCTTTGGGGCCTTCATAGCGCACTGCGCTAGAATCTTCGTTTATAACGCCTAACGTGGTCATGATCCCATCAATTTGTTGGTGACGTTTGTCATGCGAGCCATTGTGATCGAGTTCGGTAACCAAGTAATTTAAGGTTTGATTTATGACCGAGCGTGCTTGGTTTTGTAATGAATCCTTTATTTGTACGGGCCAAAATAAATGACTCACAAGACCGGCACAAATAGAACCAACCACTATTTCGCTGACGCGGGCCTGAGCAATATCAAATACAGCTAAGCTACTAACCGCCGATGGGTTAGCCATCACTAACAGTACAATAATTTCGGCAGTAACTGCTGCCATTGCAAAGGCGTAAACAAAGTTTGCTTGGCGTACCATGGCCGATAGTGCAGAGTTTAATCCTAGCCAAATTGCTAATGTACCTAGCGCTAAATAAGGGTAGGGCATCAGTTGGGTTAACAGTAATATGCCAAATAGCCCCCCTATGACGGTGCCTATTATTTGGCATATTGCTTTTTCAATCACTAATCCGCTCTCAGGACGCAACTGTAAAAATATTGCCGAAACTAACGCCCAATAAGGCCGGTCAAGATTAAGCAACATAGCGACAGTCAGGGCCATTGCCATGGCAATAACACCTTTGAGGGCAAAAATTACAGCCTGCTTCTTGGGAAAAAACAGATTTCGCCACACGACATTCAAGGTATTCTCCTTATTGCGTAGCGAGGTGTATTGTGGCGGTCATGCCAGCACTAAGCTGGGTGTTGTCTGGCAATGGGTCTAACTTAATATCAACGGGTATTCGTTGGGATAAACGAACCCAGTTAAACGTTTGCTGTACCTGGGGTAAAAGCTGACCATTGCTTTGAGTATTGGTATTAGCAATGGCTTTGCCCACGCTAACCACATGACCCGTTAACGGTTCGCCTGCGCTAAGTAACGCTATTTTCGCTTTTTGATTAGGATAAATTAGCGGAATTTTTGTTTCTTCGAAATAACCGGTAACGTAAAACGAGTCAGCTTGCACAATGGCAAATACTGATACACCTTGTCCTACGTAGTTTCCTTGGCGCAAATTTAGGTTGATGACTTGACCAGAGACCGGCGCAGTAATGTGCGTTCTGTCTAAATTTAACTGCGCCAGCGTTTGTTCAGCTTTAGCCAATTGGTAGTTGGCTTCCGCTATTTTGGTACTGATGCGCGTTGCTTCTAAATCTTCTTCGCTAATCGCTTTTTGACTCTTTAATTCAACACGACGGGCATATTTATGCTTCGCCAGTTGCCAGGAATACAATGCATTTTCTGTATTTGCTTGGCTTTTTTCTAACGTGGCTTGATAACGTTTATTATCAACACTAAAAAGCAGTTCGCCTTTTTTTACACTTTGCCCATCTTTTACATTTAAGTGCGTCACCCAGCCAGATACATCTGGTGCAATGGTGACGATGTCAGAGCGAATGCGACCGTCACGGGTCCATGGGGTATGCATATAATCATTCCACACCCAACGCCCAGCGAATAGCGCTGCTATAACCACCAGTATTGTCAGAATAATACGTATATATTTTGTCATCGAACTTATCTTCCACTAAGTAAATATACGGTTAGGGCCAAATAGCATACAAATATTGACACCTCGAACCACGACACTTTCCAAATTTTGTCGTGCCAGCCTAAGCGATGCAAAATAAAACGCGTCACAGCGGTTAAGATAAAAGCAATAGGGAAATATACCACCAGAGGGCTAAATTCTACTCCGCCCAAAACAACAGCCTGAAGCATAAAGAAATATCCTATTGTCAGAAAACTAGGCTTAGTTATAAAACCTGTATGAACATGCATAAAATAGTGGCGTAATAACGGCTATTGTGCCGTTAACGACGCGATAAAAACACTTTGTCAATGTAACTAAAAATGAACTTTACTTATTTGTTGTTGGTGTTTAACGGGTGTTGTGGGTAATTCTCAGTGCAAACGATGATTTGGACACTTTGCACTTTGCACTTTGCCCTAATCGTCACTGTCCTGCTATCTAACTGTATAAATCTTCCGCAAGCGTTCGGTTTTTTCTTTGCCGTAGAAGTAAGTTTGCCATATACCACACGACGATGACATTTATTACAAACACACCAACACCTACGATACTGGTATGGAATAGGATTTCATACACTTCAAAAGGGATATAGATAGCGCCGCTGACTAAGGCAAACCACTCCGTCCATACGAGTCCTTTCCATAACCCATAAGCTTCAATAAACCTGATCACAGTATAAGCCAGTGCGCCGATAGCAATTAGACTCATATTGCTAGCTGAGACGTTGCCGACGGCATGAATAAAGATGCTGGGTAAATGACTCGCTGGATTCAAGTGAGCGTGACTGACAATTGACTCCGCCACCTGCTGTAAATTTCGTCCGGCTAGAATATGGATACCGACGGCAACCATAAGAGCAAGCAAACCTTTAAAGCCCTCTAAGACTGCAATAGCTTTAAGGCCATTTTCTGATGACGTCATACTGCTCTCTATTTAAATCAAGGTAAGAATTTATCGACTACTTACGTGGAATGATAATGCGTAACGACGATTGAGTCGCTGGTTAATTAAACCGTTTTGTAATCAAAAAGTTCACATGCTTAAGGGGGTTTATGAAAACACTTAAGCGGGCGACAATCCTTACTGGCATTGCATCGATCAATTAGGCAGCCACTATATGGGTATTATTAATCAAAACCCAGCAACGCTTTTTTAATGCGGTTAGTTGCATACAATCTCATTTTTTATTGAATAGCGATTAACTCATACACAAAAAAGCCCTGTGTTTACAGGGCCTGGTTTAACAACTCGAGCGTTTAATAAACATTAAAAGCTCGGGGAGTATCGTATTGCCAATCCTACGGTTCTGCCGATAACATCGTAATCACTAACGGTATTGAAGTGATTCGCACCTGCTTGTGGAATGGGTGGTTGTTTATCAAAAAGATTGTCGATACCGAAATTCAATACCACTTGCTCTGTTGCTTGCCAAGAAGCGGCAAAGTCAAAATAATCTTGCGCTGATATACTGGTTGAGCGATCAGACGCGTAATCCACATCGCCAATACGTCGCCAGCCCAGTTGAAAATTCATCGCATCTAGGTTCCAATCAATGGTTGCTCTGTGTTTATAATCTGCTTGTAACACACTGGCGAAATCTCCTGAACACGCGCTGCCATAAGTGCCTTTACAATCAATCGCGGCGACGGTGGCATTACTTTGGCGAGTTTGCTTGGTAACCAGATTACCTTGGTAACTCAACTTAAGCGTACCGCCCAGAGCCTCGGGTGCATCCATCATATAATTGGTAGCTATATCAATACCGCTTTGCTCGATTGACGCTAGGTTAAAGTCGTTGACAATGGCAGTGGTGATAAAGCCTGTCGTTGGGTCACGCAATACGGCGCCACACAATGGATTGTTCGCATCAGGATTATCAATATAACAGCTTTGTAAGGCTGCCCCCGGCTGAATTTGACTTACCGCATCAGATATTTCAATGTGATAATAATCGAAGGAAACATCAAAACCTTCAATGTACTCAGGAGTGTATACTACGCCTACGGTTTCAGATTCAGCTTGTTCAGGCTTGATATCAGGGTTACCACCATAGGTATATTGCGCGGTGCTCGAATCGTATGGAGTATCAACAGCGGGGGCACCATAGCGTTCGCATTGTGCTGTATCGCCAGTGCCTAGTAAACAAGGATCGCCGTTATAACGTCCGGCAAATCGCGCCACAAATTGATCGCTCGTTTGGTCAAACAAGGCAAGTGACAAACCGCTAATTGGGCTGGCAAACTCGCCAAGATTGGGGGCTCTAAAAGCCGTTAACTTATTTGCACGCAGGCGAATATCATCGTTGATGGCCCAGTTAAGACCGATTTTATACGTGTCTTCTGCTTCTGTATTAGAATAATCCGAAATACGGTACGCCCCTTCGAGACTAATTTCTTTGGCAAAAGCGACGTCTGATACCACGGGTACCAGTATTTCTGCGTAAAATTCTTCACTATCAAAGCCCGCATCCATATCAAAAGCGCTGACTGACGCGAAACTGGTACCATTTCTAAAAGCATCACCTGGAGTCTGTTTGCCCGTTTCTTTACGATATTCATAACCGATGGCAAAATTGATAGGGCCATCAGGTAATTCAAAAACCGCTGACGAATCACCTGATAGCGTAGCCGCTAACACACTTTGAGTCCGTTCTCGGGTGGTATAAATTAATGGATCACTGAAGCTGGATAAATCGAGATTAGGGTCAAATATATCGACGCTATTGGCCAGCGCAGCAAACCGATTGTTACCGGAGCCATCGACTTTATAGCCATTATTATAAATGGTTGCTGTTTCATCGGTGCGACCGTACTGACCATACACGTCATAACGCAAATAATCATTGATATCGCCTTTCACGCCCAATTGCAGTTGAAGGGAGTCACGGACCGCTTCAGTGTGCTGAACACCAAGCCCAAGGTTTCGTTCAACATTTACTTGTGCGTTGCCATCGCTGTCAAATGTTAATCTATTTCGAATATCGTCGCTTAAAAAGGCATTATCAGCATTCAGTGTAACCTGTTGATTAACCGAAATAGGTGCTTGGCCACTTGCGCCAGCGCCTTCAACCGTTACTTTGGAGTACATGGCGCGGCCATAGGCTGTGGCGTTGTCTGTTAAATCAAAATCAAACAGTAAGCCGGTAGACAAACGCTTCATGGGTTGTGTCAGGTAAAGATCAGCGGTAGAGCTAGTAGTTTGGCGCTCATCGACCACGCTCCCGCCAGCGTTGATAGCAAATGCATTACCAGTGGCAACGTCAGTATAATAACCGCCTGTGTTAATAATTGAATTAGCATTTTTCATGGCGTAATCACGCTCACCAGCCAGCAACTCTTTACGTTCAGAGTAACCTACATATCCGGTGATATGGCCTGAACCATCGGCAATATCACCACCAAAAATACCTTCGAAATTGATTTTTTCGTTGCCACCGTCAGCGGTTTCATAGCTGCTAGAAAATTCCGCCCCGTTAAAATCATCGTTCAAAATAAAGTTAACCACGCCAGATACCGCATCGGCGCCATAAATAGCGGCAGCACCGCCTGTCAGTACATCAACACGCTTAATTAATCCCGTGGGGATCATATTAACGTCTACTGAGTTGCGGAAACTAAACGGCACAGCCCGGGTACCGTCAATTAACACCAAAGTGCGGTTTTGTCCTAAGCCTCGAAGATCAATTGTTGATGAACCAAATGAATCGCCCACGGTAGAGCCTGTGCTGTTCGCTCCCGCTGCCGCTTGGGGCAATTTACTGGTAATATCTTCAACGTTGACGGCGCGGTCCAACTTGATTTGCACTTCATCGACACTGGCCACAGCGCTGCTCGATACTAGCTCTGTACGTTGAATTCTCGAGCCCGTGATAGAAATGACCTCGGTTTTATCTTGCTTTGGACCTTCTTCTTGCGCCATAGGCGCCGCACTGAAAAGGGCCGCCGTGACTGCTAGGGTGACAGGCGTTAGCGCGAGTCGTTGCAGCTTGGTAGAGTAAGTTCGATGTTTCATGTGTTTTCTATCCCGTGTCGATATCCGTTAAAAAAAATATGCCATGATTGATTTTATTTTGTACAGCATGGTCATTATCACTCTAGGAAAATAAAAATTGCAATAAAAGTTTCTTGTAAATAAAAAAATTATTGATAAATTATTCTTACCAACATGTCATTGAACTATAAAGTCGAGTCAAAACTAATAATGAATACGCATATAGAGCAACTTTACCGCAGTGCTAAAAAACGCTCGCGCGTTATTATCGGTTTAATGAGCGGCACGTCCTTAGATGGATTAGACGTGGCATTGTGTCGAATCGAAGGTCACGGCACTGATACCCAAATTGAGCTAGTAGAGTTTTGCACGGTAGATTACGACGACGATTACAAACAACATATAAAAAGTGTTTTTGCCCAGCGCCAAGTAGATTTACAGCAAGTGACCTTGTTGAATCCCTGGATAGGGGTATTGCATGGTAAAATGGTCAATCAATGCTTGGCCAAATGGGGCATAAAAGCAACGGATATCGATGCCATTGCTAGCCATGGGCAAACCATATATCACTGTCCTTTGCGTCAGCATGGGCAAAAGGAATTTGGTAACGGCACCTTACAAATTGGCGATGCTGACCACTTAGCGGTGACAACAGGCATTTTAACCATAGCTGACTTTCGTCAAAAACATATCGCTGGGGGAGGCGAGGGTGCGCCATTGGCGGTCTATGGTGATTATTTGTTTTTTACCAGTGGTCAAGAAAATCGTATTTTATTGAATATGGGCGGCATTGCTAACTTAACCTATTTACCCCTCACCGCTGACTCAAGTACGGTTTTTAGTTCTGATATAGGCCCAGGTAATACCATTATGGACGCTTACGTGCAAAAACACTTTGCCCCGCTGCATTATGATAAAGACAGTGCAATCGCAGGTCAGGGTAAGATACATCAAGCGTTACTAGAGGCTCTAAAGCAGCACGAATTTTTTGCGTTAAACTTCCCTAAAACCACCGGGCCAGAAGTGTTTAATTTACGCTATTTAATGGATGCACAACTCCGAAGCAATACCCAAGACTTAGCCCCTCAAGACGTGATGGCAACCCTTAATTTCTTTTCGGCGTACGTGATTGCGCAAGCAATCAACGACTGCGCAGCCAACTTAGGTGATTTTAGTGTCTATGCCAGCGGTGGCGGTATTCATAATCCATTGTTAATGAAACATATTCTTAGCTTATGCCCAAGAATTTCCACTATTGAAGATACCAATAAACTCGGTATAAACCCAGATGCTAAAGAGGCCGTGTTGTTTGCGATTTTAGCCAATGAATGTTTGGTAGGTGGGCAGCAACCTTTTGGCAATATAGCCCAAGGGATCCCTGATATCACCATGGGCAAAATAAGCTTTCCTGATTAAATAGCACGGGTGATTTAGCAATATTTGCCCATGTTAATAACATGTTATATCTTACCGCATGAAATTAGGTTCCTATTATCAGTGCGTTAACTAGATGGTTACAGTAACACCGCACTTTTATTCGTGTAGTCAGGGTTAAGGAAAATGGTAAATGCAGCATAAAAAAAAGGTTACCCAGTTAAGGACTAATACTATTCGTTTTTGGCGACTTTCATTGGTCGTCATCACACTCTTTCTCGGCAATGCATACGCAAACGAGTTAGCAGACGACGCTTTTATTAAACAGCATAAGTTAGTGGAGCGCAGCACAGAAATTTTATTTTGGACCCAAGAAGAACGGGCGATTGGTTTTAAAAGCATCGGCAGAATGTGGCCTACAAGAGTGGTCGCCAAATCTAACACTGCCATACCTATGGTAATGAATGACATCGGGTTAAGTGAAATCACATACGAAGTGGAGGGTAAAAAATACCACATCGAGGATTTCATCAAACTGAAAAGTGCAATCGGTATTGTGATACTAAAAGACGGCGACCTAGTATACGAGAACTATACCGATGGCAATGATAAAAACACCCGTTGGATATCATTTTCTGTCACTAAATCAGTCTCTTCCTTATTGATTGGCGCTGCCGTTAAAGATGGTTATATCGCAAGCATCGATGATCAAGTCGTAGATTACTTACCGCAATTAAAAGGCTCAGCTTACGACGGAGCGAGTATCAAAAATGTGTTGCACATGAACTCAGGTGTCAAGTGGAACGAAGACTACAGCGACCCGAATTCAGATGTATCACAAGCGGGTGCATCAAACGGCATTACGCTAATTAACTATGTAAAATCGCTGCCAAGAGCACATAAGCCAGGCACCGTCTTTAACTACAACACCGCTGAATCAAATCTAATTGGCGAGCTTTTACGCTCAGCCATAGGCAATAACGCCGCGACTTACTTACAAGATAAAATATGGCAGCCCTACGCCATGGAAAACGATGCATTATGGGTATTAGATAGGCCGAATGGCGTCGAAACAGGCGGTTGTTGTTTGTTAGCAAGCCTGCGTGATTTCGCAAAAGTAGGCCAATTCGCCTATGAACAACTCCCGTCACCGGAAAATTCCCCACTCGCAAAAAACTGGCTAACAGACTCAGTTACCCCATCAGACACTTACCCCAACTACGGCTATCAGTGGTGGCTGGAAAGTGACAGCAATAGATTTCGTGCATCGGGTATCTTCGGCCAAGCAATCGCCGTTTACCCCGAACTCGGTCTTGTTATTGCTAAACACGGCAATAGCCCCGAAGCAACTGGCCCAAGTGAATATAAAACACATGAAAAAGCGCTAGACGCAGCCATAGTAGCGAAAATAAAAGAAATGTAGGGTATCTATCTGCTTGTATACTTAGCCGCTATTTAAGCGGTTAAGTAACGACGGATTTGTCGGCGTGGTTGTAAGCACGTCTGTTGATTAAACCTGCGGCTCGCTTTTCTCAGCAAATTTTTGTTTTAAATATTTAATGTTCGTATTGAGTTCCATTATTTCCATTTGTGAGTCACGAGCCAAGTCCCGCATCTCTTTAACTCGCCTTGAAATAACAAAAATAAATACCGGCACCAAAAGCCACAATATAATGAATGCCACATACACCATGACCCCTGCGAGCCCAAAACTACTTAAAATACCTTCCATTAAATAATATCCTATAAAAATCACTAATCTGAGTATTTAGAATCGATCAAAATCAACCCGCACACGCATATATTTGCCTTTTTACATGCCCGATTTTAACATACAATATTGCTTTGTGTAGGTGGGTTTTTTTACTCGTAAACTCAGTGGGCCTAGCAAGATCTTGCTGATTACCGGAATGACTATTGCAGCCGTATTAAAAAGCGATACATCCGAAGACCTTGTGAGGTAAATACACTGAAAAGTTTACTCTGACCCAACTTATTGTAATAACTAACAAAAACAAGCCTTACAGAACGAAAGTTACGATTGTATATTGCAATAAACCTTGACTAGAAAGTGGTCAAATTTAGGTACTGATAAAGCTAAAATTGGATACGTATACACGGGGCATCGTAGAGCGTGTGGCATTCGGCGGACTAAATTATCATCAGCGACTCTGATGCTGCTAATTCACTTAATTCGCCATTTAGGGATTGGGTTTCGATACACTAACGACTTGATTTCGTCCTTGCCGTTTGGCTTTATACAGTGCAGCGTCCGCTTCATTAAGCTCTGCGTCCAGCGTTGTCTCAGCACAGACAGCGGAGACAGAAGCGCCTATGCTGACGGTAATACTAAAGCACTTAGTTGGACTGGAATGAAACTCCAATTCGGCGATATTCTTACGTAAACGTTCACAAATATCAGCGGATTGTTTGTTGTCTTGCAGGAGTAGGCAAAATACAAATTCTTCACCGCCAAAACGACCGTAAATATCTTCTTTTCTGAAAAAGATAGCAAAAGACTCTGCCAATTTAACCAGTACATTGTCACCAACTTCGTGCCCGTATGAATCGTTAATGTGTTTAAAATTATCTATATCTAACATTGCTACCAGCAGAATCTGGCCCCCACGCTTTGCTCGACTAATTTGCTGTTCCGCTTGCTCTAAGAAAAACCGCCTGTTAGGGATTTTGGTCAGCACATCTTGATAAGCAAAACGGTACAGTTCTTTATTCGCATCATGTAATTCTCGTGTTCTGCGCCGCACCAGATCTTCTAAATTAGACTTTAATGATTTTAAATTTTTATTATGGGTTTCAAGTTGTTCTGCATTGAATATCTCATTCGTTACGTCGCGTTCAATAGCGGCGAAATGGGTCACATCACCGTGCTTATTTTTGAGTGGAAAAATATTTAAACCTAACCAATAGGGATGCCCAGTCTTGGTGTAATTTAAGATATTAGCAGACACATTTTGTTTATTTTGCAAACCCAAGCTGATGCGTTTTAGCTCATCCTTGTCGGTGTCCTTGCCTTGTAGAATTCTTGGGGTTTCGCCAATCGCCTCTTCACGCGTGTAGCCGGTCAATTTTTCGAAAGCATCGTTCACGTAAATAATGCGTGGCCCAAATGGTGCGGTTAGTTCATCAGCTTCAGTGACGATAATAATATCTTGTGCGTTATCTACAATAGATTGAAAGGAGAATATGTCTTTATTAGCGGTGATATCGTTAAAGGTCACCACAATAAAACTATTTTCATCCTTTTCTGCTAACTCAGGATACGCATTGACCATAAACCAAGACGGTTTGTCTCTGGTGCTGTCGATAACGCCAAGCACTAAGTTGTGAATCGGGCTTCTAAATCTTTTTACCTGAGAAACGGGGTATTGATCATTGATCAATGGTCTGTTTGCCTCATCAATGAAACGCCATTGTGGATCATACGCATCGCGATTAATAAATTGCTCATGGGTTAACCGCATAAAACGCAATGCGGCTGGGTTAGCATAGATAACTGAAGTATCCCACTTATGAATTACCACACCAATGTTGGCGTTTTCCAGCAAGTTTTTTAAAGTAAGGCCGTCAAAATCCCCCATATCTTTTTCATACCATTGGCAATACATAACGAAAGACTATAACAAAAATCAAAGACCTGAGTGAAAATTCGTATAAACGAGTAAATTAAGCAAAACTCAGCGTCTAAAACGACTAATATATTTTTCCTGTAGGAGTGATATCGATAAGCCAAATTAGTCTAATTGATACGCCTTATTTTATTCACAACATGCATGCCGTTTACTTCTTCGAAGCCCGCTAACGCGATTCTAATTTTTCCCAATAAATTGGTAGGCAGGTAGATTTACCTCACAAGTACTTCTAGATGAAAGTGCCGTTCTGGCGTGCATGGTGTATGTGGACTTAAATCCTATTCGCGTAAAAATGGCAAAAACACCCGAAACGGCAAAGTACACCAGTATCAAAAGACGTACTCAAGCCATTAAAAACCAACACCTCAACCGGGTGTTTTGGTGCCCTTTGTAGGAAATCCTCGTTAAAATATACTTCGAGGTGTCGCTTATTCACTCAAAGAATATTTTGAGTTGGTAGAGACTACAGGCCGATGCATTCGTGATGATAAGGCTGGTCATATCGATAACACTCACAGTCCTTTTCTACAAAGGTTAGGGTTAGATAGTGCTCAATGGCTAACCTTAACTACTGAGTTTGAAAAACACTTCTGCTACGCAGCAGGTGCGGAGCAAAAGATGAATGCATTTAAACGCCACACCCATCATCAACGACTGTGAGAAATGACCAAAGCCAGAGAATTGTGAAAGCGCACTTAAAGCGGAATTAATAAATACATCTTATACATATCTTGTAGCCTAGCCCCGTGGCTACGATTTCACCTTGCGCTGTCTTTTCACCTTCAACGCTTAATATTCCAGTAAAAATCTTCAATCTATCGGGCCAAAATTACCCTAAAAATTTTAGGGTAATTTCACCTTCAATATGGGAGTGATTATTAAGTTGGGTGTCTTTTTACTTTCTTGTTTTTACTTGGTCTACTGAAAAGTTTATTCCGATCCAACTTTTTCCTGACCCAACTTTTTCAACCCTGGGGATCAATCGTGCTTTATCGCTTGATTACTTAAACTCGAGGGGCTTTATTCATTGAGTGATGGATTGCGCTTCACTATCTTAGTGAAACGCCCTGTGCGGAGTCATCGAGGCCAACCATTTAGTGCAGGGTGTTGTGGGGACTGGAGGTTAGAGTCCTCTGGCTGCCCGATTATGCACCTCACCAGTTTTGTTCAAATATGCACAAAAATACTTTTCAATTCTCGTCGTGACTTTGGAAGCTTGGCGTTATAGTCCTCTTGAGTGTGATGATATCCTATAGCCAAAGCGACATCACAATAATATCCACCTAGTTCTTCTTTAAACTCTTCATTTACTAGCTCGCTATCAATCCCTTCCATAGGTGTGGAGTCAATTTTAAGACGAGCTAAAGTATGCAGAGTATTTCCCAGAGCAAGATAAGTTTGAGCTTTAGTCCAAGTACTGGTATCACCAGATTCATCTGTATTAAGTTCAGCAAAAAGCAAACCACCAAAAGCACTATCTCTATTTTCGGGTTTAGTACGCTTGTCAGCGATACCTTTATCCACTACTTCAACGTAATCATTGCGAGTGTAACGAGGGTTGTATGCAAAGAGAATGATCATTGAGCTATCAAAAACATGCGGTTGATTAATTTGAAATTTATGGGCAAAAGTCTTGCTCATTCTTTCTTTGGCTTCATCACTTTCAATCACAACAAACTTCCAGGGTTGTGAATTGATTGACGATGCTGAAAGACGCATTGCTTCAAAGAGTATATTAAGATCCTCTTGCGGAACCTTTCTAGACTTATCGTACTTTTTTGTAGAGTGTCTCCAAAGAAGATCTTCAATTATTGGATGTTTTTCATTCATAATATTTCCTTAAAATTTGATCGTAAATTGTTTTCGCATAATGCCCCAATTAACCGACAAAGTGAGGGTAGCGAGTTAACCTCGGATTGATTGGATTGTTATGCATCAACCACCCCAAAAAGTTTGGTGTAGTTTTTTCTATAAGTAATCACTGTTATGTGGGGCCATATTAAAGCTGCATTTATAAGTGCGGGTAAAGCCATTAACAATGAAATAAGCTGGGTATTATCAAAAGGAATTAGAAATCCAGTTAACGCACCTGACACGTAAGTTATTGTGCAATAATTTCTGTACCAACTGATATTTTTATACATTGTCGATATTTCTAGATCGTCATCAACAGCAGCAAAAAAAAATAGAGAAAAATCAATCCCATTAGCGCTAATATAACGCTTTCTGGTTCTGCAATTTTAAGTGCAAAACCTAGCAGCGTTAATGCACTAAACACTAAAAACCAATTCGAATACGCTCCTTTATAAAGAAGGTAAGTGCCTGCTGGTTCTGTTGATAAAGGTCGTCGGCTCATAGCTTAATTTGAAGCCTAACAAGGCTGCAAAAAAGTCGACTGTATCTAACCATTTCCCTCGCCTTAGTTTAATTTTTATATTCTGTGAACTTTGCCTTGAACAATTTGATTTTACAAAGTTTTTGCACGAATAACGTATTTTACAATTTGGGCTTGTATCGGGCTTGAGGTGATTATTTTCAGTAGCTTAAAGTGAAAGATATATATATTAAGATGGATGTCTATCTAAGTTGTTAAGTTGTCATGGATTGACTATCTTTATTCTTGCGCCATGAAAGTGAACCTCTTTGCCGCTGATAATAGCGCTACCATACACCAGTCTATTATTGAAATTTACTAGTAGCGTAACATAGTCACCATACCCAGCTTCAAACCAAGACAGCATATAAATTTCTTTTTCAATTTCAAATGCTTGATAGGGAAATGGACCCCACCACGTTTCAGGTTTAGAACCAGTGAGATACCTATAGCTGATACCCGCTTCTTCAAATTTTACATTGTAAGATCTACCGCTTGTATATTCATAAGTGATTTCAGAGCCATTAAGTTTTCTTGTTGGTTCCACTAATTCGTCTGAAGCCATTGCATTGATGGAGAACAATAATATAGATATAAGTAGTATAAATTTATTCATCATATTTCCTTTAGCGTATAACGCTCGCATCTAACGAATCCCCTCATAATATTAAGCGGAAACAATAATATAAATACGCATTGCGCTATTTGATGTCTTTTATAAAAGCAGGCATTTGGCCAAAAACTAACCAAGCTGTTACCTGCAAAGCATCACGCGTGATATTCATATCTTACACGATTTGCTTAAAAAGCAATGGCCCAATCGACATGCAAACGTCTTTCTTCTCTTATGGTTGCCATACAATCCTTACTGTATGGACAACACTGTCGCTAACCGAATTGGGCCGTAACATAGCAGGCTCTGTCGCCCTAAAATACGACATAAAACGTATAGACAGGCTGCTCGGTAAAAGACAACTGCACAACGAACGATTAGATATTTATCGCTGGCACGCACGGTTGCTTTGCGGTGCGAACCTCATGCCCGTTGTACTTGTCGATTGGTCTGATGTAAGGGAGAAGCTCCGACACTTAACCTTAAATGCATCGGTCAGTGCCAAGGGCGTAACGTCAAGCTGAATGAGCGGGGGTTTTCGTTTACTCAATACAACTCCCCCAGTTAGTCATAATCCTTTTTATGGTAACTAGCGAGTATCTCACCTATCTGTTTAATATGGGGGTCTTTGTATCTGCTGGTTATCCGATTATAGCTCTGCTATGTGCGTGAGAGTTTCCGGGTGACGTTGTACTAATTTTAGAAGAGTGATTGCTTGCCCATTTGGAGCACTGCGTCCTTGCTCCCAGTTCTCTAATGTACGAGAAGATGTATGAAGCAAACTTGCAAACACACCACGAGACATATTAAATTTTTCTCGAATATGTACAATTTCACTAGGTGAAATATCAAGTTCATTTAAGTCATTAACTTGATGTGTTTTAAGGGTAAGCTTCCCCTCTGTATGTTCTTTTGCTTCAACAAGAGCCGAGCTTAATTCTGTAAATAAATCACGATTGCTCATTGCGCCATACCTCCATAAAAGTCTTTAATTGATTCTTTTGATCTGCGGTTAAATCTGACATTTCACTCTTCCCATAAATAGTGAGTAAATAGAAGCATCGTTTTTGATCAAAAAAGTAATAAATGACACGTGAACCACCACGCTTACCTTTACCTTTACCTTTACCCTTACTTGCAACTCGAAGCTTCCGCAAACCAGCTGTACCTTGAATTACGTCCCACTGCTTAGGGTTTGACATTAGTTCAGCTTGAAACAGCCTAAACTCTTCATCACTGAGGTAGTCATCTCGATATTTCTCAAATATTTTTGATTCTACGAATATACACTTCATAATTAAAGTGTACGCAAATCGCGTATAGTAGGCAAGGAGGGATATAAATGAGTTATAACAGCTTCATCAGCCGCGGGTTTTGTCTTTCTCCCGACTCAAACTTTCCCGATCAAAGTGGCTACTTCTTTTACTCTTTTTTGACAGTATTCGTCGATGAATATTCGGATAATTTAACTACGAAGCACCTCGTTTCTCGAGTCAACTCTCTTTGGCGACGCCATCGCTGCTTTAGGCTTTTTCACGACTCCAATTTTCCAAATTTTTATTAGGCTTGTCAGGTGTCCAGACAGGGGGGAATCCGAGGCTCTTAGGAGCAATGCTCCTATTGGGTGAACGATTCACCATGGATGGTGAAGCTGTAACTCCGTTATGGGGAGAACCACCAAGGACGGGTTTAAACACAGTTTTGTATTATGAGTTTTCGAAGAGCTTAGTTAGCGAAGTGCTTTACATGGATGTTTCCTTTCGCCGCTCTGACATTGAAGGTGCATAAAAATAGGGATAAAAGATTGGTTGGAGGTCGGCCTTTACAAAGTACGTCCTGTACTTTGCCCTGCGGGCCATCCTACGGATGTTCAAAATGGTTCCCGACCATTTTGTCTTGGTGACTTCTTTTGGCTGTTGAAAAGAAGTTACTGGCTCGTAGAGACGAGAGTCATACTCGTCATGGATCACGATAAGCGCAGCGCAGCACATCCCCAAACTTAAAAAACATCAAATTGTCGACAATTACCGCTATTAAAACTTGAAATACCTTATTACTCTGCTATATTGTCGACAACCTTAGGTATCTGACTTACCTGAAAATCAGAAATTATCTGTCGCTTATTTTATCGGGAACCACGCTAAAACCATGCTAAACCTAACTGAGCAACCCATTACTGCTGCTGATAAAACCTTTTTTCAGTTGCGTAAAGACATCGTTGAAGGTGTGGTACTGGCTGGTTCAAAATTAAGCGAAACCGAATTGTCGACAAAGTACAGTGTGAGCCGAGCCGTGATCCGCGAAGCGATTAACCGTTTAGCCACGTGCCATATTGTTGAGCGCAAAGCCAATGTGGGTGCGCGGGTGGTGTCTCTTTCCCCTGAAGGTTTAGTAGATTTATATCAAGTGCGTGAGTCTTTAGAAGGTATGGCGGCGCGGTTAGCGGCGCAAAATATGACAGATGCAGAAATCGCTGATTTGAATACCTTGCTGAATGTGCACTCACAAGATGTAAAAAACCATGGCTCTTATTATCAAGAAGCAGGAGACGTGGACTTTCACTACCGGATTATTTTAGGTAGCAAGAATAACCATCTTATTGCCATGCTCGTCAACGGTATTTATCACTTGGTGCGTATGTACCGTGTGCAATTAGGCATGTCTGGCCCGCGGGTCAGTACCGCATTTGAAGAGCATAAACATATCGTGCAAGCCATTTGTAATCGAGACGGTGAGTTAGCAGAAATGCTGATGCGTCGCCATATTTTATATTCTAAAAATAATATTCAGCGCAAATTAGCGCCACAGCTTGAAGCCTAGCGTTGCCGTCATTGTGCTGTCATTAAATAATCTTTTAATTGTGGCGTAGGGGTGAATGTTCACCTCAACGCTAAATAACTACTCTAAGGAGCAAGTAATATGAGCCCAGGTCAAAAATTTCGCCAAGCGTTAGTCGATAATAAGCCGCTGCAAATCGTTGGAGCGATCAATGCGTATTCCGCCATGATGGCCAAGAAGATTGGTCATAAAGCCATTTACTTATCCGGCGGCGGCGTCGCGAACGCTTCTTATGGTTTACCAGATTTAGGCATGACGTCACTCAATGACGTGATTGTGGATGTGCAACGCATTACATCGGCCTGTGATTTACCGCTTTTAGTGGATATCGACACAGGATGGGGCGGCGCATTTAATATCGCCAAAACCGTGCGTGATATGGAAAAGGCTGGTGCCGCTGCTGTGCACATGGAAGACCAAGTGGCACAAAAGCGCTGTGGTCACCGCCCGAATAAAGAAATTGTGCCCTTAGAAGAAATGGTAGACCGGATCAAAGCAGCCGTTGATGCGCGCACCGACCCAGACTTTTTTATTATGGCGCGCACAGATTCTTTCGCTCAAGAAGGGCTAGAAGCTGCCATTGAGCGAGCCAAAGCATATGTTGCTGCCGGTGCAGACGGTATCTTCGCTGAAGCGATAAAAACAGAAGAGCATTACCGCGCGTTCGCCGAGGCGTTAGATGTGCCCATTTTGGCCAATATTACTGAGTTTGGCCAAACCGAATTATGGAATAAAAAGGTGCTAGGTGAGTGGGGCGCAGCCATGGTGCTTTACCCATTAAGTGCATTTCGTGCCATGAATAAAGCCGCTGAAAATGTCTATAGTGCGATTTTAGAACAAGGTGATCAAACCTCTGTTGTGGATCAGATGCAAACCCGTATGGAGCTTTATGATTACCTTAATTATCACGATTACGAGCAAAAGTTAGATAGCCTCTTTGCCCAAGGCAAAAACAAATAGGCGTAGCTAATAAGCGAGCAGCATATAAATGTTAGCAAGCAAATAATTGGTAACAAAAATAGCATTAAATGACGTTACCCAGATGAAGATAAATATAACGATGAATTTGGGTGCTAACAAATACTTATTTAGGAGCAAATTATGGTTGATAAAAAATTAAGTGGTGCGGGTTTACGTGGTCAAAGTGCAGGTGAAACAAGTTTATGTACCGTAGGGCAGTCAGGCTCTGGTTTAACCTATCGTGGTTATGATATCTCAGATTTAGCCGACAACGCGACCTTCGAAGAGGTGGCGTATTTATTGTTTAATGGCGAACTACCCAACCAAGGACAATTGGATGAGTATAAAGCCACATTACGCACACAGCGAGATTTGCCACAAGCACTAAAAGAAGTGTTAAAACTGATCCCCAAAGAAGCACACCCTATGGATGTGATGCGCACGGGGTGCTCATTTTTAGGTAACCTTGAGCCAGAGGCAGACTTTGCACAACAACAGCAAGCCGCTAACCGTCTGTTGGCCGCGTTTCCAGCGATCATGTGTTACTGGTATCGCTTTACCCACGAGGGTGTTGAGATTGATTGCACCACAGATGAAGATTCACTGGGCGGCCATTTCTTAGCGTTATTGCATGGTAAAACGCCGTCTGAACAGCACCGCAAAGTCATGGATGTATCCCTTATTTTGTACGCAGAGCATGAGTTTAATGCCTCTACTTTTACTGCGCGTGTCTGTGCATCAACCTTGTCTGATATGTTCTCTTGTGTAACGGGTGCTATTGGTACATTGCGTGGGCCATTGCACGGCGGTGCAAACGAAGCGGCTATGGACATGATCCAGCAATTTAGCTCGCCAGCGGATGCCAAAGAAAAAATGGCCGGCATGCTTGAGCGCAAAGAAAAAATCATGGGCTTTGGCCATGCGATTTACCGCGAGTCTGACCCACGTAACGTCATCATTAAAGCCTGGTCTGAAAAACTGGCTCATGAAAATGGCGATACATCCTTGTATGACATTTCAGTGGCCTGTGAAGAATTTATGTGGGACAGCAAAAAACTGTTCTGTAACGCTGATTTCTTCCACGCGTCTGCGTATCATTTTATGGGTATTCCGACTAAATTGTTCACGCCTATTTTTGTTTGCTCGCGTTTAACAGGCTGGGCAGCACATGTGATGGAGCAGCGCAGCAACAATCGTATTATCCGCCCAAGTGCGGATTATGTTGGGCCAGAGCCGCGTAAAGTGTCACCTATTAGTCAGCGCTAAGCTGTTAGGGCGGGGCGAGTGTTTATGCATTCGCTTCTGCTTTATTGCTTATATTTATTCGCCAGTATCTGCATTTCTTATTATCAAACAGGTTATGACTGGCGCGTTGTTACTCTCGTATTTAAGGACCGCTATGAATACTGATTACCGTAAACCTCTTCCAGGCACTAAGCTTGACTATTTTGATACTCAAGCAGCAGTGGATGCCATTACCCCTGGCGCTTATGCCAAATTACCTTACACCTCAAGGGTACTCGCTGAAAACTTGGTCAGACGCTGTGCCCCTGAGCAGTTAACCGACTCATTAAAGCAATTGATTGATCGCAAGCGTGACTTGGACTTTCCTTGGTTTCCAGCACGCGTTGTGTGCCACGATATTCTTGGCCAAACGGCACTGGTTGATTTAGCTGGATTGCGCGATGCCATCGCTGAAAAAGGTGGCGACCCATCAAAGGTCAATCCTGTGGTGCCAACGCAGTTGGTAGTGGATCACTCATTGGCCGTTGAGTTTGGTGGTTTTGATAAAGACGCGTTTGAAAAAAATCGCGCTATAGAAGACCGACGAAACGAAGACCGTTTTCACTTTATTCAGTGGACCAAAACCTCCTTTAAAAACGTGGACGTGATCCCATCCGGTAATGGTATTTTGCACCAAATTAACCTTGAGCGTATGTCGCCAGTTGTACAAAAACTAAATGGCGTCGCCTTTCCTGATACTTTGGTGGGCACAGACAGCCACACACCTATGGTCGATGCGTTAGGTGTTATGTCTATTGGTGTAGGTGGCCTTGAAGCAGAAAGCGTTATGTTAGGGCGCGCTTCTTATATGCGTTTACCCGATATTATTGGCGTGGAATTAACTGGGCGCCCACAACCTGGGATCACCGCCACAGATGTAGTGTTGGCACTGACCGAATTCTTACGTAAAGAAAAAGTGGTGTCGTCGTACCTAGAGTTTTACGGCGAAGGTACTAAGCACCTGACGTTGGGTGACAGAGCCACCATTTCTAACATGACCCCAGAATATGGCGCCACCGCAGCTATGTTCTACATTGACCGTCAAACCATTGATTATTTGACCCTAACAGGCCGTGATGACGAGCAAGTGAAATTGGTTGAAACCTATGCAAAACACACTGGTTTATGGGCTGATAGCCTAGAAACCGCTGAATATGAGCGTGTACTTACATTTGATTTATCGACTATTGGGCGCAACATTGCAGGGCCGTCAAACCCTCATAGCCGCGTGCCGACCTCTGAGTTGGCGCAACGTGGCATCAGTGGCGTGGTAGAAAATGAAGAGGGCAAAATGCCTGACGGCGCGGTCATTATCGCCGCTATCACCAGTTGTACCAATACCAGTAACCCACGCAATATGGTGGCAGCAGGCTTGATTGCCCGTAACGCCAATAAGCTTGGTTTAACGCGCAAGCCATGGGTGAAAAGCTCGTTAGCGCCGGGATCAAAAGCGGTGCAATTGTATTTAGAAGACGCGAAACTCTTGCCTGAGCTAGAAAAGCTCGGTTTTGGTGTGGTGGCCTTTGCGTGTACTTCATGTAACGGTATGAGCGGGGCACTTGACCCCGTTATTCAAAAAGAAATTACCGATCGTGATTTGTACACAACCGCGGTGTTGTCAGGTAACCGTAACTTTGATGGTCGTATTCATCCATATGCTCAACAGGCCTTTTTAGCATCACCGCCTTTAGTGGTGGCGTATGCCATTGCCGGTACCATACGCTTTGATATTGAGCGCGATATATTGGGTTACGATAAAGACGGTAACGCTATTACCTTAAAAGATATTTGGCCTACTGATGAAGAAATTAACGCGGTGGTTAAAGCCAGTGTGAAACCTGAGCAATTCCGTAAAGTATACGAGCCGATGTTTGATTTGAAAGTGGAATACGGCGAGCATATTAATCCACAATACGATTGGCGCCCGCAAAGCACCTATATTCGTCGTCCCCCTTATTGGGAAGGCGCGCTAGCAGGTGAGCGCACCATGAAAGGTCTGCGCCCGTTAGCGGTATTGGGTGATAACATCACCACGGATCATTTATCGCCATCAAACGCTATTCAACTCAATAGTGCGGCCGGTGCCTACTTGCACAAAATGGGTTTGCCGGAAGAAGATTTTAACTCTTACGCCACTCACAGGGGCGATCACTTAACCGCACAACGTGCGACGTTTGCTAACCCTAAACTGTTTAATGAAATGGTTCATGAAACGGGTAGTGACGGGCAAACGAAAGTGAAGCAAGGGTCGCTGACGCGTCTAGAGCCACAGGGCACTGAAATGCGCATGTGGGAAGCCATTGAAATCTACATGCAGCGTAAACAACCGCTTATTATTATTGCTGGCGCTGACTACGGTCAGGGCTCATCACGTGACTGGGCTGCCAAAGGTGTGCGTCTGGCGGGTGTTGAAGTGATAGTAGCAGAAGGTTTTGAGCGTATTCACCGCACTAACTTGATTGGAATGGGCGTATTACCGCTGGAGTTTATGCCGGGTGATAACCGTCACACGTACAAGATAGATGGCAGTGAAACATACGATGTGCTGGGCGATCGCACACCTGGGGCAACAATGACCGTAAATATCACCCGCAAAAACGGTGAGCAAGTCAGTGTGCCGGTGAAGTGTCGTATTGATACCCAAGAAGAGTCATCTATTTACGAGGCAGGCGGGGTATTACAGCGTTTTGCTCAAGACTTCCTTGAAGCAACGGTAGGGTAAGCCGATGACTAATCAGTCAAAAAATCAAACACACGCGCATCAACCGCAAATAAAAATCCCGGCCACTTATATGCGTGGTGGCACCAGTAAAGGGGTATTTTTTGCCCTCGCTGATTTGCCTGAAGTAGCGCAAACGCCTGGCGCTGCAAGAGATAACTTATTGTTGCGTGTTATTGGCAGTCCTGATCCTTACGGTAAACAGACCGATGGTATGGGCGGAGCTACGTCAAGCACCAGTAAAACGGTGATTTTGTCGAAAAGTGATGACCCCGACCACGATGTGAATTACTTGTTCGGCCAAGTGGCCATTGACAAAGCCTTTGTCGATTGGAGCGGTAACTGCGGGAACTTAACTGCTGCAGTAGGCTCGTTCGCCATCAGCAATGGTTTAGTTGAGGCCAGTAGAGTGCCGCTAAATGGCATTGCCGAAGTGCGAATTTGGCAGCAAAATATCAAGAAAACCATTATCGCGCATGTGCCTATTACTGACGGGCAAGTACAAGAAACCGGTGACTTTGAACTCGATGGCGTCACGTTCCCAGCGGCTGAGGTATTAATTGAGTTTCTGCAGCCAGCCGATGACGGTGACGATGCAACTGATGGCCCCAGTGGTATGTTTCCCACGGGGGATATTGTGGATACGCTCAATTCACCAGAGCTGGCAGCGCTTGGTTTATCCAATCTGCAAGCAACGCTGATAAACGCAGGTATTCCGACTATTTTTGTTAACGCGGCTGATATTGGTTATACCGGCACTGAGTTACAAGAGGTGATCAATAGCGACCCAGCGGCGCTAACAAAGTTTGAAACAATACGTGCCCAAGGGGCAGTGCAAATGGGCTTGATTAAGGATATAAGCGAAGCGGCATCACGCCAGCATACGCCCAAAGTCGCTTTTGTCGCACCACCTAAGCCGTATGTTTCATCCAGTGGAAAAGCTATTGGACTTGAAGACATTGACGTATTAGTTCGCGCCATGTCTATGGGCAAATTGCACCATGCTATGATGGGCACTGCAGCCGTTGCTATTGGCACTGCTGCGGCCATCCCCGGTACGTTAGTTAATATGGCCGCAGGGGGAGGCGATCGTACTGACGTGCGCTTCGGTCACCCTTCTGGCACGTTGAAAGTAGGTGCTGCCGCTGAGCAAATTGACGGCCAATGGTCGGTATTAAAAGCATCCATGAGTCGCAGTGCCAGGGTGTTGATGGAAGGCTGGGTACGTATACCCAAAGACAGCTTTTAGGTTGATACGGTAAGTAAATAGCTAACGTATTAGCGTCATCTATTGGTAAGCGATCTTAGCTTTTGTTAAGGTCGCTTTTTTATTGCGTATGCGCTTGTTATAGCGTATCCGGCTACTCACTCAAGCGCCTTATGTTAAATTCTCAAACCAGAATGATCGCCCCTCACACACCTGCTTTTTGGCGGGCGACCCTTGCCCTATGTTTGGGCTCGTTTATGGTGTTCGCCAATTTATATGTAACTCAACCTTTACTGCCAATGATAGCCGAGCGATATAATGTTACTGCTTTGCAATCCAGTGTAAGTTTTACCATTGCCACCTTAACGCTTGGGCTATCTTTGTTGTTTTATGGGCCATTATCAGATGCCGTTGGGCGCAAAGGCATTATGCTGTTTACGATGGTGGGAATAACGCTCACAACGTCTTGCTTAGCGTTAACCAATGATTATCATAGTTTGCTGTTCTTACGGGCGTTGCAAGGCTTCTTTTTGGCCGGTTTACCTGCTATCGCAGTCGCCTATATGAGTGATGAATTTAACGCTGATGCATTGATGATTGCCGTGGGGATTTACATTAGTGGCAACTCCATTGGCGGAATAGGAGGGCGCTTACTGGGCGGTTTTTTAGGTGAAAACCTAGGGCTGGGCGGAACATTCACTGTGATGGCGGGGCTAAGCTTGTTATTAACATTAGCGTTTTTTTGGTTATTGCCTCCATCACGTCATTTCGAACCCAAGCCATTGCGGCCAAAATTGATGTTAGCGCAAATGGGCGCACATTTGGTAAACAAACGATTGCTGCTGAGTTACCTCATTGGTGGATTAAGCTTTTTTATTTTCGTGAATCAATACAGCTACATCACGTTTGTCCTTAAAGACAGCCCATATTTTTTATCATCTCAATATATAGGTTTGCTGTTTCTAACTTATTTGTCAGGCACCTATGCTTCGGCAATATCAGGTAAGTTAGCTAAACGCTTCTCTCAGCCAGTGTGCATGATGGCAGGTACGATTATTATTATGCTTGGTTCTGCCGTCACGTTGATACCGACTCTGTTAGCCATCATTATTGGCTTGTTTATTAATGCTTTTGGTTTCTTTTTGACCCATTCTACGGCCAGCAGTTGGGTAAGCCTCAATGCGCAAAGCGGCAAAGCCAGTGCATCGTCTTTGTATTTAACTTTTTATTATATTGGTGCCAGCACAGGGGGGATTTATCTCGATATGTTCTGGCATCAAGGAAAATGGACCGCTGTGGTTGAAGGCTCTTGGTTGATGCTGCTGATGATATTGTTATTAGGTTATGGATTACATCGACTGCATGGTATTTCGAAGCAGACATCGCTTTAATACTGGAATTCGTCAAGACGGGTTACGCTTTTAATTGCTTTGGCTCTAGCCACCCTATAAAATTGCTAAATCGGTTTACTTAGCAGGATGCTACCATCAAAAATCACACGATAATAAATTCTTCAATGCTTAGTTTGAAGAATTTAAGGCTGGTAATAGTCGTCGGAACAGCCTTAATGATGAGTTTTATTCTTGTTGATTTAACGGTTATTCCCGAGGCTGTAAAACGTGTTTATTTAATCTCGCGTTTGGGCCTACAACTGCCCATGTTAACGGTGTTTTTTGCGCTAACGTTCTTACCATCTTATAATAAAATTTATCATCTGGTGTTGTGCTCAAGTCTGCTTGGGGTGTGTTACGCCAATTATTGGTTGATTGTTCAGTGCTGGAAAATAGCTGAGTTTTCGTTTTCCTATGAAGGGACCTTCCTATACGGGCTTTATTGCATGTTTATCATGCGTTTATCCTTTAAGTATTCAATTGCTTTTGTATTGTTATCCATAGTCGGGTTTAGCGCTGTGGTGCTTATGTATCCGGTATACGATAGTTTTGGCACAGTTAACTTAGGTTTTGTGTCTCTTGGCTTATTCATCAGTTTAGTCGGCGTAAAGCAAATCGAAAATCTATTTGCTCGCTTCGCACAAGTGAACGAAAAATTAGTGCATTTAAATCAAATCGATCAGTTAACAGGTTTGTATAATCGCGGCGCGTTAGAACGGCATTTTGACCGTATGTTGTCTCTGGCCGCCCGCACTAATAGCCCCATTTCTATATTTGTTATTGATCTTGATAACTTCAAAGACTTTAACGATGGCTACGGGCACTTGCGCGGTGATGAAGTGATTCAAATACAAGCGACTATTTTAAATCAGGTTTTTAACCGAGATAGCGATATTGTCGCCCGTTATGGCGGTGAAGAATTTGTAGTGATCTCATTGGGCAATGATTTGTTAGCATCCGAAGCGCTTGCTGCTAATGTGCTGCGCGGCTGGCAATTAAAGAAAATTAAGCATGCTAAAGGCAATGGACAAAGCATTGTCAATTGCTCGATTGGCCTAATAAGCACTCGGGTTGATAAAACCACGCAGAAAAAAGACTTATTTGATCAAGCTGATAAAGCCCTCTATCAAGCGAAAAATACTGGTCGTGCACGCTATGTCAGCGCAAGTGAAGACATCGCTCTTTCGTACTAAAGAGCGATGGGTGAAAACCGGACCAAAAATAATCAGCATTAAGCACAAAACTCGTTATAAATAGGCAACTAATAAATAGTTAAACTCCTACTACTCATTCACGATCCCAATATTTGAGCCCTGATAAGTCATGAGTCAGGACGCCATCCCCCCAGTTGCGCCAGTAAATAGCAACGGCTTATAAATTTCTGTGCAATAACGTTATACGCTTTGCAATATTTACTGTTTATGCATGCTGATTTACCGGGCTTAATCAAAGTTCGATAATTTTTTTCATCATGCTAATCATCTGAAGGCTTTGCGCGACGTGTTGTTTAGCGTTGTTCGTCAAACATATTCTCAATTTGGAATAGCCTTTGCTTAGCCTCTGCCACATTCGATTCACATTACCCTTATAACGGCTAATTTAGCAAAATCGATTCAAGCCTATGTAATTAACAGGCCATACCCACAAATAACGTCGATACATATTGCGTAATACATTAAGAGGACGAAATTTTGCCAAAGATTAAAAATACTATCCAAAGCTCAAACGAAGCCCCCACTGAAACGTCCACTGAGCATAAAGGTACTGGGCGTAATGAAAGTGCTCATCAGGCGTTAACCGAGCCGACCAAGCTAGGTAATATGCAGCTTAATAATCGCATTGTCATGGCACCGCTTACGCGTTCTCGTTCTACTGCGGGTGATAACTTACAGACACCTCTACACGCTGTTTATTATGCTCAGCGGGCATCGGCTGGATTAATCGTATGTGAAGCAACACAAATCAGCCCACAGGGCCAAGGATATGCATGGACACCGGGCATTTTTACTGAACAACAAGTGGCACATTGGCGAGTGGTTACTGATGCAGTGCACCGTGCTGGAGGGCGTATTTATTGCCAGCTTTGGCATGTGGGGGCAATTTCTCATCAAGTATTTCAACCCCATAATGCACGTCCATTTTCTGCCAGTGAGTTTCAGCCTGAAGGCGAAGCATTCGTAGGGGATTTACTTCCAGAGGGGCCGACAGTACCGCACCCCAGAGCCCAAGCCATGACGTTAGAAGACATCGACAATGTAAAACGAGATTATCGCCACGCTGCTAAGTGTGCTAAAGAAGCTGGTTTCGATGGGGTTGAAATACATGCGGCGAACGGTTATTTACTCGACCAATTCATTCGTTCATCAGTGAACAAACGTGATGACCAATATGGTGGCAGTATTGAAAATCGACTACGTCTACTCGAAGAGGTCATCGATGTAATTGCACAAGAAATGCCGCGCAATAATATTGGCGTGCGGCTGTCACCCACAGGTGGTCCAGGAGGAAGCTTTGACGACGATCCACAAAGCACTTATGTAGCAGCGGCAAAGGCGGTTTCAGGAAAAGGTGTAGTCTATCTGCACGTGGTGCGTCCGAATAATCATACCGGGGATGGATCAGGCATTGAGCAAGGCAACCAGCTGTTAAAAGACATGCGCGCCGCGTTCAGTGGTATGTTTATCGCGAACGGTGAATTTACCCCTGAAGAAGCTGAAAGCTGGATCACAAACAAAGACGCTGACGCTATAGCGTTCGGACGATTATTTATCGCTAACCCAGACCTACCAGCAAGAATTGCTCAAGATGGCCCCTACAATGAACCTAATGAAGAAACCTTTTATGGCGGAGGCAGTGAAGGTTATGTGGATTATCCTTCACTTGAGGATGAGAAATCAGCTACCTAAACCTGTCAATTAGCTAGGCTATTCAAATCTGCTACCAGCAGTTAATTTAGCGCAATGGATATGAGTACACATTGCCTGCTATTAAAAATGTAACGTAAAAGAGAGAACAACAATGACAACTATTGCAGCTTATGCAGCTAAATCAAACGATGGCCATATGGCGCCGCATGAAATTACCCGCCGTGAGCCGGGCGACCATGATGTACAAATTGATATCCAGTTTTGCGGCGTATGCCACAGTGATTTGCATGCGGTGAAAAATGATTGGGGTAACTCAAATTACCCTTTAGTACCAGGACATGAAATTATTGGGGAAGTTAGTGCCGTTGGGGGAAAAGTAAGTAACATTAAAGTAGGTGACACAGTAGGTGTTGGCTGTATGGTTGATTCTTGCCAGACGTGTGCAGCATGTGAAGATCACTTGGAACAGCATTGCTTAAGCGGTGCGACTATGACGTACAATAGCAAGCCCAAAGATGCCATAGGTGGGGATGAAAAAGTCACGCAGGGCGGCTATTCGAAGCAGATTGTGGTCAGTGATAAATTCGTGCTTAAAGTGCCGGGAAATTTAGATAAGGCCGCTGCCGCTCCACTATTATGTGCCGGCATAACCACATACTCACCCTTACACCAATATGGTGTGAAAAAGGGCATGACAGTGGGCGTGATCGGTTTGGGTGGTTTGGGCCATATGGGTATTAAGTTCGCCTCTGCGATGGGCGCGCATGTAGTAATGATCACTACTTCGAAAGAAAAAGCTGACGATGCAAAAAAACTTGGGGCTGACGAAGTGTTAGTCACTAAAGATAAAGATGCCATGAAAAAATGGCGTGGCAAGTTTGATTTCCTGCTTAATACTATTCCGGTAGGTCACGACGTAAACCCCTATTTAAGCTTGCTTAAATACAACAGTACTATGTGTTTTGTTGGCGCGATTGAACCATTAGAGGCGGTCAACGGTGCATTAATGATCGGCGGTCGTAAAGCATTGGCTGGTTCGCTGATTGGGGGTATAAAAGAAACTCAGGAGATGCTCGATTTCTGCGGCGAACACAATATTGTGTCTGAAATTGAAAAAATTAATATGCAGGATATAAATGAAGCGTTTGAGCGCATGAAAAGTAATGACGTGCGCTACCGTTTTGTAATCGATATGCAAAGCTTATAGCTCAGTCATTGATTAAAAACGGATAGTTATTAAAAGCCCAAATTTATAAGGTGTACCTTACAAATTTGGGCTTTTTCATCGGGTGTATTTTTACGCTTCGCAACGGTGCATCGCGACTAAAATGGTGCTGTAAACCTTAAAATATTAATCTGCCTCTCATCTATTCATACACTCACCACCCATTTGATTGATTCAAGTATCTGATTTTTAATATTATTTAAAGTTTTTAAAACAAGTAAAGTAAAGCGGTATGTTTCTCGCTAACTAGAAATTTTAGTTTATTGAACGATAATGAAGAGGCGTGAGAATTCCTTTACCCCACCATTTAGTCGCAGCCTTTTACAAGTTTAAAGGGCTGGCAGTAAGCAATGTCATATTGGATGTATGAATGAGTCAACGTTATCGACATAGAGTAGGCAGTAAAACTTATCTATTCAAAGATTTAGCCCAGCTTTTGGCCAAAGCGACACCGCCACGCTCGGGTGATTCGTTGGCTGGGGTTATTGCTGATTCAGACCAAGAGCGCGCCATAGCACAGTTAACACTCGCTTATGTGCCTCTTCGTGATTTCCTTAATGAGGCCTTGATACCTTATGAAGAAGATGAAATTACACGTTTGATAATGGACGAACATAATAAGCAGGCATTCACACCCATTGCACATTTAACCGTAGGTGACTTTCGAAACTGGCTTTTGAGCGATTGTGCGACCAGTGAAATATTGGCCAGCGTGAGCAGTGGTATTACTCCAGAAATGGCAGCTGCAGTGAGTAAGATCATGCGCAATCAAGACCTTATTTTAGTAGCCAAAAAATGCCATGTTACCACAGGGTTTCGCAGCACTATCGGTTTACCAGGGCATTTGTCCACACGGTTACAACCTAATCACCCAACCGATGACATTAATGGTATTGCTGCCAGCATGTTAGACGGTTTGCTTTACGCTAATGGTGACGCCGTTATTGGCATTAACCCGGCCACAGATAATGTCGCGCAAGCCATAAACCTGCTGCACCTGATGGACGATGTTATTCAGCAATACCAAATTCCCACGCAAAGCTGCGTCTTAACCCATGTGACCAACACCATAGAGTGTATTGAAGCAGGCGCGCCAGTGGACTTAGTTTTCCAATCGATAGGCGGTACACAGGCTACCAACACCAGCTTTGGTTTTGATTTAGCCACACTCGCTGAAGCACAAGCCGCTGCACTTAGCTTGAAACGGGGCACAATAGGCAACAATGTTATGTATTTCGAAACAGGACAGGGCAGTGCGTTATCTGCCAACGCGCACCATGGATTAGATCAACAAACGTGCGAAGCCAGAGCGTATGCAGTCGCTCGCAAGTTTGACCCATTGCTGGTTAATACAGTGGTAGGTTTTATCGGCCCTGAGTATCTTTTCGATGGAAAACAGATCACGCGGGCGGGTCTCGAAGATCACTTTTGTGGAAAATTGCTTGGCCTGCCGATGGGCTGCGACGTATGTTACACAAACCATGCTGAGGCAGACCAAAATGATATGGACAATTTGCTTACCTTACTCGGTGTGGCGGGCTGTTCATTTATTATGGGGATCCCCGGTTCAGATGACATTATGCTTAATTATCAAACCACATCATTTCATGATGCTTTGTACCTTCGTCGCGTCTTGGGAGTTCGACCAGCCCCTGAATTTGAGTTGTGGTTAAACAAAATGGATATCATGAAAAATGATGGACACAACCGATTATCTGCAAAGATACCTGAAATATTCGCCCGCTCGTTACACACTTTAGGGAGAGGTCAATAATGAAAAAATATGACGAAGCACCTATGTTTGCTACTGATTTAACAGACCGCCAAGGTAATAAAACTCGCAGGGATGTGGTGAATAATCCATGGCGTATTTTGCGCAAATTTACCCATGCACGCATTGGTCTTGGTAGGGCAGGTGTGAGCTTACCAACCTCCGAGATGCTTGGGTTTCAGTTATCCCATGCTAAAGCCAGAGATGCGGTAAAGCTAAAGTTGAACATTGAGGTGTTACTCGAAAAGCTGGGTGAGTTTACCCCTCTATTATCGTGCTCACCTATGGCGTTGCATAGTCAGGCCTTTGACAGAACGACTTTTTTACAACGCCCTGATCTCGGTCGGAAACTAAATGACGCTTCGCGCAATTCGCTGTTAAATTTTATGATCCAGCAACACGGTGAAAATCAGCCCCCTTACGATTTGGCGATAGTGGTGGCAGATGGACTCTCATCAATCGCGGTGCAAAATAATGTACAGCCTCTGCTGCGCGAATTAATCCCCTTGTTGAAAAATCAACGCCCTGAATGGACATTGGCCCCTTTGACCCTTGTGCAGCAAGGCCGTGTGGCAATTGGTGATGAAGTCGGCCAATATTTAAATGCCAAGGCGGTATTGGTGTTAATTGGTGAGCGACCAGGCTTAAGCTCACCCGATAGCCTAGGTCTTTATTACACATGGCAGCCGAAAGTAGGTTTGCATGATGCACAGCGAAATTGCATTTCGAATATACGCCCAACGGGGTTAGGTCTTGGATTCAAAGAATAAGTGCATAACTTGAACGGGTAGAAAAAACGGTCAGCCGAATATATGCTAATCGCTTTTT
>NZ_WTPY01000025.1 GCF_011378905.1 Paraglaciecola sp. 20A4
TGGAGCGGGAAACGAGATTCGAACTCGCGACCCCAACCTTGGCAAGGTTGTGCTCTACCACTGAGCTATTCCCGCATCACTTATGATTTAAAAAAATCACCTACTGTCTCAACAGCGGGTGCGCATTTTACAAAAACTAGCTGAGGACGCAAGTCCTAAATTGCATTTATATGAAATTGATAAGATTAAATGCTCAGTTTATCCACATTATGCTGAAGAAAAGCCCAACGCTGTATAATTTCGCTCAAATATTGAATATATGCTGACGGTAGTAGACCAACTCGGCAATTGATTCACGAATATCATCTAAGGCTAAATGCACGCCCTTTTTAGTAAATCCGTCTAGTACTTCAGGCTTCCAGCGTTTGACCAACTCTTTTAGCGTACTCACATCAATATTGCGATAATGAAAATACTCTTCTAGTTCCGGCATATATTTCACCATAAACCGCCTGTCTTGCCCAATAGTATTCCCGCACAGAGGTGACGCGCCTTTGGGTACATACTTTTCCAGAAACCGAATCGTTTCTGCTACAGCGGTTTGTTCATTAATGCTGCTTTTTTGGCAACGCTGGGTTAATCCCGATTTCCCGTGAGTATCGATGCACCATTGATTCATATTGTTAAGCACATCTTCACTTTGATGAATGGCTAAAACAGGCCCCTCTGCCAAGATATTTAGATTTGCATCAGTCACTATGGTGGCTATTTCTAGCACCACATCTACTTCGGGATGCAGTCCGGTCATCTCCATATCAATCCAAACAAGGTTTTGTGCATCAACCGTCATAGTTACTCCTAAAATCGCGCTAAATTAAGTTGGTGAAAGGAATTGCTATAATTCCGTCCGAGCTAACGTTACCATAATACTAGATATTAGAAGCAAATGCAGATATTCGCCTGTGTCGAAAAAACCAAAACTTACGCATAAACAGCGCCGTCAAGTCTCAAATAATCGCACTAAGCGATTGGCCGTGCCCGCAACAACCCCAACTGATGATCAACTAGAAGATCAACGAGCAGGCCGTGTTATTGGTCGTTTCGGTAAGCATGCTGACGTTGAAGACAGTGAAGGCAATATTCATCGATGTCATATTCGTCGAACTGTTATCAGCGTAGTCTGTGGCGATGAGGTATTATTCCGTCCCGGTAAAGACGGCACTGAAAACATCAGTGGTGTCATTGAAATAGTGCAAGACCGTAAATCAGTACTGACCCGTCCTGATTTTTATGACGGTGTTAAGCCTGTGGCTGCCAACATCGATCAAATTATTATCGTGAGCTCTGTTATACCCGCTTTGTCATTGAACATTATTGATCGCTATTTAGTGGCCTCAGAAGATGTGGAAATCGAGCCGGTGATACTGCTCAATAAAGTAGAGCTTTTAACGGATGCTGAACGCGAGAACGTCGAAAAACAATTACAGATTTATCACAACATCGGTTACCGGGTGGTTTATACCAGTTGTAAAACTCATACTGGAATAAGCGATCTTGCTTTGTGTCTGAAAGATAAAATTAGCGTATTCGTGGGTCAATCAGGTGTGGGTAAATCTAGTTTAATCAATGAATTATTGCCAGATGCAGCTGAGATTACTAAAGAAGTCTCTGACAATTCAGGCTTAGGCCAGCACACGACGACCACAGCCAAGTTGTTACATTTCCCTCAAGGCGGCGATTTAATTGACTCCCCAGGCGTGCGTGAGTTTGCCCTATGGCATATGCCCATGGAGCGTTTAACATGGGGCTTTAAAGAGTTCAGAGATTATATCGGCGGCTGTAAATTTCGTGATTGTACTCATGGAGATGACCCAGGCTGTATTATTCGCGCTGCCGCAGAGAAAGGTGACATCAGCATGCAACGCTATGAGAGCTATCACAAAATACTATCAAACCTAGATGAACAGCGGCCTGCCCATAGTAAGGTTTAGAGGATTAATGTATGCATGGCGGTCACAGAATTATTGATCGCCATAATTAACTAGCATATAGCCCAACGTGCTTATCATCTTTCACACATAGTAAAATATTGCTGTACAATCATTTCCGGTAAAAACTTTTCGTTTTAGGATCCTAATTTTGTTCGACTCGCTAAAAATTGCTTTGCAATACATCACCCCTAAGCATTTGATTTCAAGGCTAGTAGGTAAACTTGCCGCTGCCGAAGCTGGAGGTTTAACCACGGCTTTAATAAAGCTATTTGTTAAACAGTACAACGTCAATATGTCAGAAGCTGAGCGTGAAAACCCAGCGGATTATGTGTCATTCAATGAATTTTTTACTCGTGCCCTAAAAAATGATGCACGGATTATTTGCCCTAACGAACAAGACGTGGCGATGCCAGTTGATGGTGCTGTAAGCCAATTAGGCGATATCAAGCACGACAATATTTTTCAAGCTAAGGGCCACGATTACAGCTTAACAACGTTACTCGGTGGAAAACCTGAATTAGCTACAGCCTTCAAAAATGGTAAGTTCGCCACGGTCTATCTATCACCAAAAGACTATCATCGAATTCATATGCCAATTGATGGCCAGCTAACTGATATGGTGTATGTGCCGGGTGATTTGTTTTCTGTTAGTCCGCTCACGGCAGAACGTGTTCCTAGTTTATTCGCTCGAAACGAGCGTGTGGTCGCCATTTTTGACACACCGAAAGGCAAAATGGCTATGGTCTTAGTGGGAGCAACAATCGTTGCCAGCATTGAAACCGTTTGGGCTGGCACCGTTTCGCCACCTGTGGGGAAAAATGTTGTGCATTGGCAATACCCAAGCGAAGGAGAAGAATCCGTTTTCCTTAAAAAGGGCGACGAATTAGGTCGATTCAAATTGGGCTCAACCATAGTGGCCTGCTTCGAGCCCAATATGGTGGAGTTCGCGGACTATAGCGCTGGAGATGAAACTCGCCTCGGTGATGTTTTCGCTACTTTAACTCAATAGTCATGGATCCCGTTAAAAAAAGTCTGTGGTCTTTGCACCTCACAGTTATTTTATTGGGTGCGACGGCACTTTTCTCTAAAGTAATCCCCCTCTCGGCGACTGATATCACATTCGGTCGCTCAATTATTGCCTGCTTGATGTTGTTTTCATTGGTAAAAATGAGTGGCGGCAAGTTGAGCCTAGCCAATAGAAAAGATTATTTCATTGGTATTGGTTTAGGCGTGTTAATGGCGGCGCATTGGGTCAGTTATTTTGCGGCCATGCAATATTCCAGCGTTTCAGTTGGCATGATTGCCCTTTTCACTTTCCCTGTGATCACCGTATTAATTGAGCCCTTATTTGAAGGGATCAAACTGGTTTGGCAGGACGTTCTTAGCGCGGTTGTGGTACTTTTTGGCATATGTCTGATCGTGCCTGAGGTATCTTTCGATAACGATGTTACTTTGGGAATTATCGTTGGCGTAGGTTCTGCGATGCTATATGCCTTGCGTAATCTATGCCATAGGAAATACTTTTCCCATTACAGCGGATCGCTGGCGATGGCTTATCAAACCTTGGTTATTTTCTTCTGCTTGAGTTTCTTTATTACCCCAGAATTATTCAATGCCAGTGGCCAAACTTACCTATATTTAATTCTACTAGGCACTTTTTTTACCGCCGTTCCACATGCACTTATCGCAACGAGTTTGCAGCACCTGCGAGCAAAAACGTTTTCACTGGTCGCTTGCATGCAGCCCTTATACGGAGTTATTTTGGCTATTTTGGTACTTGACGAACAGCCTAATTGGCAGACCTTTGTGGGTGGATTATTGGTTATTTCAGCCGCTTTGTACGAAACTATTAACACTCAAAAATTACATAAGAAATAGGCCTACCTATGCTTGTTTTTGCCCATCGTGGTGCTAGTGCCGATGCCCCTGAAAACACCTTACTTGCCGTCAAGAAGGCCTTAAGCCAAGATTGCGATGGTATAGAAATAGATGTACACCAACATGGCGACCATTTGTTGGTGATACACGATCATTGGTTACATCGCACGACTAATGGTCAGGGGCAACTGAGTGAATACACATTTGAACAGCTACAAAAACTCGATGTAGGCCTTGGTGAGAGTATCCCTACTCTGTGGCAGGTAATGGAGTGTGTTGCCGGGCGCTGTTTGTTGAATATAGAAATTAAAGGCGTGCACGATGTACAACTGGTACTCGATAATATTGAAAAAGCCTTACATGAACTTAATTTCAGTCTAGATCATTTTATCGTGTCTTCGTTTGATCATCATTTACTGCGCAGTATTAAAGAACATAAACCCGATTTAAAAATTGGCGCCCTAACGGCAAGTAAGCCTATTGATTATGCAGGCTTTGCCCAGTCGCTAAATGCGTATTCAGTCAATGCAGATGTCACCTTTGTCGATGAAGCGTTTGTGCTCGATGCTAAACGTAGAGGCTTGAAAATATTTGTCTATACAGTTGATCAGCAAGCAGATTTAGTCAAGTTAGCTAATTGGCAGGTAGATGGTGTATTTAGCAATGGCCCAGGACGAGCAAAAGCTTTTTTGGCACGCCAAACGAGTGCTGACTAGTCACCATACTTGAATGCTTCTGTAGAAGGTAAGTGCAGGAATACGTGTTAAGACTGATTTATGAATGCTTTGGCGGATTATTTTTTAGAGACAGGTTCAAACGGGCGTGACAACCACGCCTCATCTAATACTATTCCGCAGAGCAGCTCGTTGTTTCAGTATCACAACTATGACAACTCTTACACAATTTCAAATTCACGACATGGGCACCCACAATAAGCATGGCGCCTACCGCGATGGTGAAAGGCTCGTAACTCTCGCCAAACATGTCTTTATTCCAATAAATAATCCCCCCAAGCATTAAGCTATATAAGGGATAAATTCGACGGTGATAACGATAGAAGCCAGATAACAATGCCCAAAATCCAACGATCATGGATAACGATAAAATTATGCGTTCAAACCAATCTTCGGCGAAGAAGCTTGCTCCGATTAAGGGTAATAAGGGAATAAGAATGGGCAACGCCAAACAATGCACCGCGCATAAACTTGAGGCCCATATGCCTAGTCTATCTAATAGCGATTTTTCTTGTATTACTTGCATTGCGAGTGAATCCTTAATAAGCAAGACGTTATAATATAACATAATTAGCCAATTGCAAAATTATTTCACTTTTTTTAGATGAATTAATCAGCAAAATATATCTAACATATACTCAAATGCTTCTTTGTGGGCTGTCATAATGCCTGCGCTATCAAATTATCGGCCTTAATTAACGTTTCGCGAATGGGTTAATTTCCTTACAGTTCGGTTTTAGCCATTTTATAAACTGGCTATATCTCGCCGACCTTTTGTAATAACGTTGTGGGTAAGTGTTTTAAGGAATGAACCTGATGAAGTTAACTAAAAGAGCTTTTATAAAAGCTGGGGCAACAGCCATTGCCACCCTTCCCCTTTCGCAAACTGTTTTGGCGGCCAATACTGCCTCGACCAACCCACCGACCAACGCAAAAACGTTAGAGCTAACTAACATTAGCTCAAACAGTACGCCCATTAGCAAAGCTGAGCGCGTTGCGCGGATCCAAAAAGCCCAAATATTGATGGCGCAATTCAATATAGCCGCAATGATATTGGAGCCTGGCGCGGCCATGGATTATTTTACGGGTATTCAGTGGTGGCGTAGTGAACGTCTAACGGCGGTGGTTATTCCAAGAGAAGGAGAGATTGCTGTACTCTGCCCTTTCTTTGAGGAGCCTAGTATCCGTGAATCGCTTCAAGTAGGTGACGATGTCCGCGTGTGGCAAGAACACGAAAGCCCATTTACCTTAATACAGCAAATATTGAAGGACCACGGCATTCAAAAAGGCCAATTAGCATTTGAACAATCCGTACGCTACTTCGTACTGCAAGGGACTATTGCATTAATGGATAATATGCAGCATACATCAGCCGACCCTATTACTCAGGGCTGCCGCATGTTTAAGAGCGCCCATGAAATAGCTCTGATGCACAAAGCGAATGAAATAACCCTGAGAGCATATGCCCATGTGCACGCTAACCTCGCTATTGGTATGAACCAGCAAGACGTCAATCGGTTGATGAGCAATGCACAGAAACAACTCGGTGGCAGCGGTATCTGGACAATGGCATTATTTAATGAAGCCAGTGCGTATCCCCATGGCAGTAAACAAGCGCAAACTATTCAAGCGGGATCAACCATCTTAATGGATTGCGGCTGTGCGGTGCATGGTTACCAATCAGATATAAGCCGTACATTTGTTTTCGGCGAAGCCAGTAAAAAACAGCAAAAAATTTGGCAAACTGTGCGCCGAGGCCAACAAATAGCTTTCGAAAAAGCGCAACTTGGCACCCTGGCTGGTGCGGTTGACGATGCGGTGCGAGCTTACTACCAAACACAGGGCTTAGGGCCTAATTATCAATTACCAGGTTTATCCCATCGCACAGGCCACGGAATTGGTATGGAAGGCCATGAACCTGTTAATTTTGTGCATCATGAACAAACCCCGCTTCAAGTAGGAATGTGTTTTTCCGATGAGCCCGGTATTTATATTCCAAACGAATTTGGTATACGGTTAGAGGATTGCCTGTATATGACAGAAAATGGCCCTAGCTGGTTCACCACACCACCAGATACCCTTGAATCACCCATCGGCAAGATAAGCCCTTTAAACGCAACCCTATCTGCCCTACTCCCTTTGCCCTTATCGACTAAAGAAGAAACCATTTAATGAAGCAGCCGACATTATTGAATAATGCATCTAGTGCATTGATTAAAATACTGAACAGCCTTACCTTGTTATTTATCAGTTCAACAGCCTGGGCGGGGGCAAACGAAGATTTCTCGGCCCTGCTGGACACTCATTGGCAAGAAGCAAAAAAGGAAAAAATATTCTTTCGTACCGACCCTGACGGTTGGAAACCCCACGGCAAACTTGCCGACTTTAGTGAGCAAGGATTTGCCCGCCGTGACGCATTTAATCAGCGTATGTTAGATGCGCTGGATACCATAGATATGAATCAGTTGAGCCCGGAGCAACAGGTTAGTTATCGCTTATTTAAGTATGAACGAGAAACTGAAGCGAGCAGTTATCAATTTCAAGACCGGTATTTCCCCATTAATTTTCTAAGCGGTTGGCATACCTATTTTGCTGAAGCTCCGGCCAATATGGCGTTCCAATCAGTGCAAGATTACGATCAATACTTGGTCAGTCTGGCTGATTATCCTCGATTCAATCAAGAAAACATCGACTTACTCGCGCAAGGCGTAACGAAAGGGTTTGTACAATATTGTGAAACGTTCAAAAATTATCAACAAAGCATCACCGCGCACATAGTTGATACACCAAAAGACAGCGCGTTATACGAGCCTTTTACGCGCTTCCCCAATCAGTTTAGTGAGGTACAAAAAGCCCAATATGCACAAAAAGGGGCTGAACTTATTAGCCAAGCTGTGGTGCCAGCTTATGCCCATTTTTATGATTATTTTGTTAATGATTACATGTCTCACTGTCGTAAAGAGCCGGGAATAGCGAGTGTCAAAGGCGGTGCTGAATATTATGCTTATACTGCCAACTACTACACCACGACTGACCTGACACCTAAGCAGATCCATCAACTTGGCTTGGACGAAGTAAAGCGCATAAGTAAAGAGATGAACGCCATTATCAAACAAGTGGGCTTCAAGGGCAGTAACAATGAATTTTTGCAGTTTTTAGCCACCGATCCGCAATTTTATGCTCAGGATCGCCAAGATGTATTAGAAAAAACAGCCTTTATTACCCAGAAAATGTACGGCAAATTACCGAGCTTTTTTGCTACTTTGCCGCGGAACACTTTTACCATAAAAGGTTCGGCCTCAAGAGGCGCATTTTATATGCCGCCACCAGATACACATACCCCCGGCACCTATTTTTTAACGTCTGATCCTGCCCAGCAACCCCTATACAATCTTGAAGCATTGAGCTTACATGAAGCTGTTCCTGGTCATCACCTGCAAAACGCCATTGCTATGGAACTTGATGTTCCGGAATTCCGTCGCACCTTGAGCCATTCGGCCTTCACAGAAGGCTGGGGCTTGTATTCCGAACGCCTAGGAAAAGAAGCTGGGTTTTATCAAGATCCCTACAGTGACTTTGGTCGATTAGGTTACGAGATGTGGCGGGCTGTGCGCCTAGTGGTTGATACCGGTATTCACGCTTTTGGCTGGAGCCGCCAACAAGCCATCGATTATTTGGCCTCACGCACTGCGCTCACAGCAAAGTCCACAGCAGATCAAATTGATAGATATATATCTTGGCCCGGTCAAGCCCTGTCATACAAAATTGGCGAGCTTAAGATTCGTGAACTCCGAAGCCAAGCAGAACGCAGCCTAAAAGAAAACTTCGATATACGCCAATTTCACGATGTGATCATAGGGCAAGGCTCTTTGCCCATGGCCGTATTAGAAGACAGTGTGAACCAATGGATTGAAACACAGCAAAAACACGATGAGTAACCGTCTGTTACGGCTTGTTACGTATTAAACATACATTACCAGTCAAAGAGTACAAAGCCGCCTTGAGTGACTTTAACTCTTTGCCATACACTAAGTGGTCAAAATATAGACTTCTTAGAAAGTTGTAAAAATCATAACAATACCTAACCCAGGGGACAGAGCAAATGGAAAGACGCGACTTTATTAAATTAGGGAGTGCCGGCATGGGCGCTCTTATGCTACCCATATCGGGAACGGCGATTTCAGCCGACCAACTACTCGATAAACCTATGGACGTAGCCTATAAAAAGAAGCTTGCTGATATCGCATTAAACGCAGCAAAAGCGAAAGGTGCAACTTACGCTGATGCTCGCATCGGCCGTTATTTAAATCAATTCGTCACGACCCGTGAAAACCGCGTAGATAATATCGTGAATACTGAATCTGCTGGTATTGGTGTGCGCGTAATTGCCAATGGGACATGGGGATTTGCTTCTACGTCAAATATGACCCCAGATAGCGTGGCCAAAACTGCTGAACAAGCTGTCGCCGTCGCCATGGCCAATTCTAAGTTTCAAACGACGCCGGTACAACTCGCTCCTGTTAAAGGCGTGGGTGACGTTAGCTGGCAAACGCCCATTGTGAAAAACGCGATGGAAGTGCCGATTCAGGACAAAGTAGATTTACTCTTATCTGTTAATGACGCAGCGATGCAAAATGGCGCTAGTTTTATCAGTTCACGCTTATTCTTAGTAAATGAGCAAAAGTATTTCGCGTCGACTGATGGCTCTTATATCGATCAAGACATTCACCGTCTATGGGCACCGTTTACCGCCACTGCCGTCGGTGAAGACGGTTTCAAGCAACGTTCAGACTTAGGTAATCCAGTTGGTATGGGTTATGAGTATTTAGACGGTTTAGAAAAAGACAAAGTGCGTATTCAAGGCGCAAACATTGGATACAACAATTCTTACGATATGGTTGAAGATGCTGCCGCAGCGGGCAAGCAACTACAAGCCAAGCTTAAAGCTAAATCAGTTGAGCCTGGTAAATATGACTTAGTGCTTGATCCCGCCCACCTAATGTTAACTATCCACGAGTCAGTAGGCCACCCGTTAGAACTTGACCGCGTACTGGGATACGAAGCGAACTACGCGGGTACTAGCTTTGCAACGCTAGATAAGTGGAAAAGCGGTAAGTTCCAATACGGTTCCGACATAGTAAATTTGTATGCTGATAAAAATCAACCTCATACATTAGGTAACGTCGCTTATGATGATGAAGGTGTAAAAACCAAAGAGTGGGATTTGATTAAAGACGGTATATTGGTTAATTATCAAGCCACACGTGACCAAGTACATATGCTTGGCCAAAAAGAATCTCACGGCTGTAGTTACTCACAAAGTTGGCGTGACGTGCAGTTCCAGCGTATGTCTAATGTTTCATTGCGCCCCAATGATAAAGACTTGTCTGCTGATGATGTGATCAAAGATGTAGAAAAAGGCATTTATATTGCCGGTCGCGGCTCTTACTCAATCGATCAGCAACGCTATAACTTCCAGTTTGGCGGGCAGTTGTTTTACGAAATTAAAGACGGCAAAATTGTTGATCAGATCGAAGATGTGGCGTATCAATCAAACACCCAAGAATTCTGGAATAGCTGTAGTCAATTAGCCGGTAAATCAGATTATAGAGTGGGCGGTTCGTTCTTTGATGGTAAAGGCCAGCCTTCACAAGTAAGCGCAGTTTCTCATGGTTGTCCAACCACGAGATTTGACAACATTAATGTTATTAACACCGCGCGCAACGTGTAAGCAGCTCACTTAGAAGGAATATAATCATGACAATTATCACCCAACAACATGCAAAAGAGCTGCTGAGCAAAGTACTCAAATTCTCAAAAGCCGATGAATGTGAATGCAATTTAGAAAGTAAAGTCGGTGGCAATATTCGTTACGCACGCAATACCGTTTCTACCTCTGGTCAGGAAAGCGACCTTATTCTTATCGTCCAATCTACCTTTGGCAAGCGCACAGGTACCGCAACAATCAATGAATTTGATAATGCGTCACTTGAAAAAGTCGTTCGACGCTCAGAAGAACTCGCCAAACTTGCCCCAGAAAATGAAGAATTCATGCCACTGTTTGGTCAGCAGAAATATGCCGAAGCCAATACTTATTTTGACTCTACTGCCAATGTTACGCCAGAAGACCGTGCTCAAGCAGCATTTGACAGCATTGACCCATCGAAGAAAAACAAGTTAATTGCAGCTGGCTTTTTAGAGGACGAAGTGTTGATGAGTGCCATCATGAATAGCAAGGGGTTGTTTGCTTATAACACATCAACCAACGTGGATTTCTCAGTCACTATTCGTACCGAAGATGGCAAAGGTTCAGGCTGGTCGTCGGGCAATTACAGCGACGTTAAGTTATTAGATACGGCTAAATTGTCGTCTATCGCCATTCAAAAATCGAAAGGTTCAGCAGATGCCAAAGAAATGGAGCCGGGGAAATACACAGTAATTCTTGAGCCTGCAGCCAGCGTAGATTTATTGCAGAATATGATGCGATCTTTCGATCAACGCTCAGCAGATGAAGGGCGCAGCTTTTTAAGCAATAAAGTGGCTAAAGGTGAAGAAGGACCTAAAAATAAATTAGGCCAAAAAATGTTCGACGAACGTGTGCACATTTATTCAGACCCTCAGCACCCTATAGCCCCAAGCACCCCCTTTGCCGGCAATGGATTTCCGCTGCATAAAATTGATTGGATAAAAGACGGTACCATTCAAAATATGCCCAACTCGCCTTACTGGGCGAAACATACCAAGCGTGATTATATTCCAGCGAGCCGTAACATTATTATGAGCGGTGGCGATCAATCATTAGCAGACATGATCAAGAATACTCGCCGAGGTGTGCTTGTAACACGTCTATGGTATATACGCGCACTCGACCCACAAACCTTGCTTTATACTGGTTTAACCCGGGACGGCACGTTTTACATCGAGAATGGTAAAATTAAGTACCCAATAAAAAACTTTCGCTTTAACGAAAGTCCAATCATTATGTTGAACAACATCGAAGCGCTTGGCGAGCCACAGCGTATTGATGGCAACATGATACCGCCTATGAAAATCCGTGACTTTACCTTCAGCAGCTTGTCTGACGCAGTATAGGTCGATAAGTCTCAGGCTCATATGAGCCTGAGATCTTCAATAACGGTATTGACTGTGTGTGGTAGCCATGAGTATTCAACGACGACAATTTATTAAAAATGCTTGTATGGCTTTTACTGCACAGGCTTTTTGTGGTGGCCGTTTTTCATGGGCTCAAAGCGATGATTTCGACTTTTACTTTACCCGATTAAGCTACGAGTCTGGTGATTGGGAAGTAGACGAGCGTATGCCGGCTAATATGCTCAACTCATTGATTGAATATACTAGCCTGCGAGTGGATATTAAAGAGCATATCGTCCCCTTGTCAGACCCAGCCATGCTTAACGCTCCATTTTGTTATATGGCAGGCCACAGGCTGATTCAATTTAGTGATGCTGAGGCGCAAAACTTTAAGCAATATGTAGACAACGGTGGCTTTGTATTTGTTGACGATTGTAATCATGATATCGACGGTATGTTCGCCAAAACGTTTGAGGCACAAATGGGCACGTTATTTGGTCAAGATGCATTGCAAAAAATCCCCAATGATCATCCACTTTATAGCGCATTTTTTACCTTCGATGGCCCCCCCCGTACATCCATTGAGCTTAATGGTTGGGGTGATGATCTAGTACATAACTACTTAAAAGCTATCCTCGTAAACGATAAAATAGCCGTTTTATACAGTAATAAGGATTTGGGCTGCGAATGGGATTATGATTTTCGCAATAAGCGTTGGCTAAAAGAAGACAACACCAAATTTGCCGTTAACATTGTGCTTTACGCTATGACGGCTTAAACCTTCAATTTAAATGATTAACTCCAATTAACTAATAGCGCAACGAATGCGCAGACTATAAAACCATAGGTAGTATGACCATGAGCACAAATGAAGACGTTAAATTACCAGCTCAAGACGACACCTTATCTGAGCAGAATATTTTACAGTTACTCGCCAAGCTTACCTCTGTCACAGACGAAATCGCACGCGTAATTGTTGGCCAACGAGACGTCGTTCAACAGTTATTGGTCGCCATGCTAGCTGGAGGACATTGTTTGCTTGAAGGCGCACCAGGTTTGGCAAAAACCCTAATGGTCAGCTCACTGGCTAAGACCTTAGAGCTAGATTATAAGCGTATTCAGTTCACCCCTGATTTAATGCCAAGCGATATCATAGGTACAGAAATATTGGAAACCGACCATGATAGCGGCGAGCGTTTTTTTAAGTTCAAGCAAGGCCCAGTATTCACTAATATTTTGCTGGCAGATGAAATCAACCGCACACCACCTAAAACTCAAGCGGCTCTGCTTGAGGCCATGCAAGAACGCACTATCAGCTATGCAGGCAGTATTTATTCCTTGCCTAAGCCCTTCTTTGTATTGGCCACACAAAACCCGGTTGAACAATCAGGCACCTATGCATTACCCGAAGCTCAGTTGGACCGTTTTTTAATGTTTGTACGCGTCGAATATCCAAGTGCAGATGAAGAAGTTGAAATTCTGAAACGCACAACAGGCACCCACAGTGCCACGTTGAAAGAAGTACTGCACACGCAAGATATTCTTACGCTACAAAGCTTAGTGCGCCAAGTTGAGATATCCTCTGACCTAGTTGAATATATTAGTGCACTGACCCGTGATACACGCCCTGCGGGCAGCAGTAGTCAACAGGTCATCGACTTCGTGCGCTGGGGCGCAGGCCCTCGCGCCGGTCAAGCATTGGTTTTATGCGCCAAGGCAAATGCTTTACTAAATGAACGTTTTGCCGTAACGCTAGCTGACATCCGCAGAGTTGCCCATGGCGTACTGCGCCACCGAATACTGCTGAATTTTCAAGCTGAGGCGCAAAATATTACTACCGATGCCGTAATCGATCACCTGCTGAAGAATACGCCGTTACCAAAAAGCCCGTTAGCGTTAGCAACGCCTAATAGCAACGCTAGCTAACCATGCAACAGTGGATTGACCCTCTTACCCTTTCGCGAATTAAAGATATGCCTTTAGTAGCCAAAACAGTGGCAGAAGGCATATTACAAGGGCAACACACCAGTGTACAAAAAGGTTCAGGTATCGAGTTTAGTCAGTACCGTAGTTATGAACCTGGTGATGAGCTAGGTAAGGTGGACTGGAAATTATTTGCTCGCTCAGACCGTTATTTTGTGCGCGAAGCTGAACGTGAAAGCGATACACATGTTTGGCTAGTGCTCGATGCGAGTCAATCAATGTTGCAACAATCAGTTGCCAGTAAGGCACAAAACGGCTGGAATAAACTTGATTATGCCCGTTATTTGCTAGCGACCATTGCTTATATCGCGCAGCAGCAAGGTGACTCAGTCGGTCTTATTGGCTTGTCCGATCAACAGATTGACTATCTGCCCTGCGGTTCAGGACAGCGCCACTGGCATAAATTAATGTTGCAGTTAAGCCAACTAAAAGTAGGTAAGCAATTTCCAAACAAAGAAAACTTACACACACAACTCGGTAATATATGCCCTCAAGGATTAATCTTCGTGCTCAGCGATTTTATCCAGCATGATCAGGAAATACTCGATTTCATGCAGCCATTAAATCACAGTAAAAACGAACTGGTCGCTATGCAATTGATTTGTGACGATGAAGTCAATTTCCCATTTAAAGGGGCGATACGTATGGAAGACCCTGAAACACAGCAGCAACGACTGGTTTCAAGTCAAGATGTAAAAGCCTCTTACCTTGCGGCCTACCAGCACTTTCAAATGGATTTACAAAACCGCTTAACAGTCCAGAACATCAATTTATTTACCGCCAATATTGATCAGCCTTTAGATGAAAGCGTATATGCCTACTTGGCTTCTCGCAGAAAAGTCAGATAAGCGTGACGAGCATCTTTAATGCACTGACTAACTCGTGGCTATCACCTTGGTGGTTACTTGCCATTTTTGCGTTTGTTATCCCGCTGACTATCCACTTTTTCAGTAAAAGCAAAGCGCCGCTTATTTCCTTTGCCCAATTTACACTGATCCCCATTAAACAGAGCACGATACCTAATGCCATGCGCCTCAGTGAGTGGCTATTATTGGCCCTGCGGATATTGATTCTGCTATTACTCAGCTTACTACTAGCTCAATGTATCAAGCCAACCGACGACGACAGTAAGGTCGAATATTTCATCGTAAGTAATGATTGGCTTGCCGCAGCCAATCAGCAACAAAAAGAGACGTTTATCGAAGAATTTAACCAACTATCTAAGGCGTCTAAAAAACGCTTAATATTGTTGAATGGCAGCGAAAGCTCATTTGATCCGGATATGACCGCTAGTAACGATTATCAGCCAGGCACCGGCTACAAATCTAATCATCAAGGACCAATAACCCTCGCTACTTTAGACATAGATGATATATCGCGGGAGCGTATTTTATCTGGCGATCTTCAATTGACGATTTGGCAGCAAGTTGCCAATTTTAGTGCCACCCATCCGCATGTACTCCCGGCCAATATTCAGGTGTTTGCCACTAATCACTTAGCCCAGTTCAATAACGAACGTGTTGCTGTGCCTGCAAATATAAACTGGCATATATTAAAAACAACAGATGTGCCCAATAATAAATTAATATCAAAAATTCTGCTGCTCTCGAGTGATAAAAAACAACCTCAAATAGATTATTTACGCGCTGCATTTAATGCCATTATTACCCGAAGCGAACGCGAAATACAATTTGATGTGGCCCTACCGACTGCTTTTTCCGGTTGGACTGAATTAGCCCAATACGACTGGATATTCTACCTTGGAGATTTAACTCCCACACCCGATTCGCTCGATAAGCTAAATCACTATGTTCTAAATGGCGGGCAGCTATTTTTAAGTGCCTTAAATGTGCATAAACGAGGAAATTGGCTCGTTAATACGCCACATACCTCTGTCAGTGATTCTATTATTGACGCGGGTAGTGATGCAAGCACACCAGATACCACTAGCCCCATCAGGCTAAGCCAAATAGGTGAATCTCCGACGGTATTGGCATTTCTATTAAACGTCAATCCTGATTCTGAACAAGAGACGTTATGGCAAACTCCCGACCAACAAAACGTATTAACCAGGACCACATTTAATACGCCAAACAAAAATGGTCAGATAATGACCTTTTATAGTCGGTTTGAGGCGAATTGGACAGACTGGGTAACGCACTTAGACTTTCCATTTGCCTTAGATAATGTGTTAAATGAACGGCTTTATCGTGAAAGTTATCTCAATAACGCTCACATCACTGAAGCGCAAATCATTAGCGATATCGCGCCTAATCATGCAAAGTTAAGCGATATGAATTCTGCTGATAGATCTCAGATAAAACATACTGGGGGGACAAAAAATAAGCCCCTTGAGCAGCGTTTCAATCAAGCACAGTTTAATAGACGTAGCGAAGATAACACTCAATTTTGGTTGCTCACTTTGTTGATTGCGGCGTTTTGTACAGAACGAGTTTGGTCAGAGTATAAACCTAAAGCAAGTGCGCTCGGCAGGGAAAAGTAATGGCCCAGAAGCTGATGTCCCGAGCTCAACGATTGCATACTTTAAAGCGTGCATTGCAAAAGAGTAAAAAACGTAAATTACTGCAACATATGCTGCAGTGCTCTCCTTTTATGTTTGTGCTTACTTCGATTACTTATTTTGCATTTAACTCGGGTAATTCTTTATGGCTCAGTGACAGTCAATGCTTGATATTACTGGGTATAGCATCCTTTATTTTCGGGCTCGGTTTTATGCGCCCTTCTTATAAAAAAATCACTCTGAGAAATTTAGCAAAACATCTCAACCGACGCTTTACATCCCTTGAAGAGAGCTGCGAACTGTTGCTAACAGAGGACGATAAAGAAGGAACAGTAACACCTTCTTCAGAAACATTACTCAGCAGCATTAAACATTTACAATACAAACGCAGCGCCGCTGCCTTCGATAATTTAAGTCAGGATAGAAACGTTGATTTAGCAGTAAATTACCCACTTAAAGTACCGCTTTTACTCAACCTTATTACAGCGATGATGTGTCTTTTAGGTGGGTATTTTATAGCTGAGAATAAGCACAGTAATCCAACATTAGTTGAAAAAGCGTCTCTCCATGAAAGCGGCAGTGATGAAAATAGTCATACCGATACATTAGCCAATATTCTCTCGGCGCAACTAGCTGTCATTGCGCCTGAATATACCCTTGGTAAAGCAGGCTATTTAGCCCATCAACTGCAACCTTTAGATGCGCAAGTACTTGCTGGCAGTAAGGTATCGTGGCGTTTCGACTTTTCTATCAGCGATGCACAGTACACGCTCAAATTTAATGCTGATGACAGCGTAAAATTAGTCCAAACCGCCGATGGATTGTTTACCGCATCAAAGGTTATTCAACGCGCTTGCGTTTACCAAGTACTCGATGCAAAACAGCGAGTTATTGCGGTGCATACGATTGGTGTAACACCTGATGCCCCTCCCAAAATCACATATATAACACCCCAAGCTACCATTACTGAAATTCAAACTGCTGATGACGCATCTAAACCTTTGATAAACACTCAAGCGCTAATAAGTGATGATTTTGGCTTAAGTAAAATTGAGATTGTTGCTTCGGTCGCTAAAGGCTCGGGTGAATCCGTTAAATTTCGAGACAGTGTATTTTCCTTCGATAGTGTGACCGATGCCATTAGTCATAAAGAGGGTCAACGACGCTATAGCAAGTCGTGGGATTTAGTTGAACTTGGAATGACACCTGGAGATGAGCTGTATTTTAGTATCAGAGCGTGGGATAACCGCCAACCTGAAGGTCAGTTGACGCGCTCGTCGAGCAAGATTGTGCGCTGGTTAGATAAAGATGTTGAAACTGTTTTTAGTGAAGGTATCTCAGTCAACAATATGCCAGCCTATTTCAAGAGTCAGCGGCAAATAATCATCGATACCAAATCGCTGATTGAAGAAAGTGGGGCGTTAAGCGACGCGGCTTTTAAGCATTTATCTCAAGACTTAGGAATCGCCCAAGCAGACTTAAAACATAAATATGGTCAGTTTGTCGGGGATGAAATCAGTGGTATCACGCGTTCTATGGAAGATGGCGGCAGTAAGAGCAACGAGGAACATAACGATCATAATGACAGCGGTGAAGAAGATGCTCACGAAGGGCACAGTGATCACGAAGGGCAAAATGCTCACGAACAACAGAATATAAACGATAAATCAGGTTATCAAGCAATGCTGGAACAGTTCGGCCATGCCCACGGCGAAACTGATATCGCCATATTTAAGACCAAAGGCTCGATAGAGCAAAATCCTCGTGTAATGATGAAACGGGCCATTGGATACATGTGGCAAGCTGAGAGTCAATTATTGTTAAATCGTCCACATGATGCCCTACCCCATGAAGAACAAGCTTTACTGTGGCTAAACCGGGCCAAAAAAGCCGAGCGAATTTATGTGAAACGACTAGGGTTTGAGCCTCCGCCTGTCAGCGAGAAGCGCCGTTATCAAGGTGAGTTGGGGGATATTAAGAATAAGAAACACAACATACCTACAGTTGAAAATGAAAATGAAGCGCAAACACTCTCGCTAATGCTCACGCTACTCAACGACCCTTTGCGCCCAGCATTACCATTCAATGAGAACGAAATAAAAGTACTGCAAAATACCGACGCATTGCTTCAAAAAAGGCTAATTAACGATCCTAATGCTATTCATGCATTGGCGCTGCTAGCACAAATTCAAAGCGCGAATAAACGCTATCCTCCAACATGTGAATTGTGCGCGCAACAATTGCAAGAACAGCTATGGCAGCTTTTACCAGCCGCCAAAAGCAGCCCTTTGTCACCTAATCGGCCTTACAGCAATTCTCAATCTACCATTACGCACTATGCAGAATTTTTACGTAGCAAGGAGCAACAATGAGCTGGCAAATAGCACAGTTAGGCGCATATACGGTATCTTCGCCCGCTAATATGTCGTTAGTTCAATGCACTATATTAGGCTCGATGTTACTGGCTGCATGGTTATTGGGTAATCTATTTATTTATCGTCGTTTGTCTAAATCTACGTTTTATGTTTCATGCTTACTATTAAGCCTAAATACCTTAGCATTTATAGCATTTTTGGGTACCGTGTTAGATATCCACTATGTCAGTGCACAAACTAATCAAGCCATATTCATCACGCCTGGCGTAAGCCAAGATAAGCTAAACACAGTGGTCGATGATAAATCATCTAACAACAAGCTGTTTACGTTAGAGCGCAATTTGGATGTGGCCAATGCGACCTATTTATCATCCCCATCTCTACTTGTTAAAACCATGCCTAATGCTAATAAAATAATGGTTTTGGGTGATGGATTAAGCCCATATCAATGGCAATCACTATTCGCTAGTCAACCTAGATGGGGCAACATTCACACTAGCAGTATCGCCGTAGCATTCACGCCTGGAAATAAAACGGTGGGTTTAGTCGATATGAGTTGGAAAAAACAACTCACCCTTGGTGAAACCCTTACTATCAGTGGCGCTATACAAACCCCTAACACGCGAGTTGTTGCCGACAATAACGATGTTATGAAATATTCATTACAATTACTCTCACCAAGCGGTGACGTGCAACAAGAACTGATGCTAGAAGCCGGACAAGTATTTAATCTAAATACCCAACCTAGAACGGCTGGCCAATGGCTCTATAAATTACAGTTAATAGAACGAGGTAACGAGCAAAACATACTCGAGCTGAGCGACATAGCGGTATTTGTTGAAAAGCCATCTGGGCTGCGTTTGGCCATTTGGCAATCGTCACCCTCTTTTGAAACCAAACATCTTAAAGACTGGGTCGGCGCTGCGGGTAGTCAGGTGACAGTTGTTACACAAGTTAGTCAAGATGCCTATCTACGACAAACGTACAATCAACCCGAAACGGCCGCTGATGATCACTCTGGCGAAGGTTTTTATAATAAGCAAGCGCTTGATAAAACAGATATTTTATTAATCGATGGGCGCGGGTTCATTCGCCTTTCAGCAGATGAATTGACACGACTACAAAAAGCGGTACAAGACGGATTAGGTTTGCTTATTTTTGCCGATAATGACTTAGCCAGTAGCAATCTAAACACAGATCCCCCCAAGGAAAACAGCCTTAGGATCCCTACTATACAAACAGACGAGCAAGCCGCAGATGAGCTAGCTATTGATTACGCCGATGAATACATAGTGCCAAACAATAACGCAAATAGCAGTCAATTATTAAGCGTATCTGCCCTAAGGTTTAACGATGAAAAAGGCGATATTTTACTTAAAGCGATCAATCAACGTACTTTAGTTAAGCGTATCAAAAACGGATTAGGGCAAGTGGCGCTTACCTTGTTACCGCGCACGTATGTATGGAAACTTAATGAAACTCAGGAGGATTACACGTACTTATGGCACTACTTATTCAAAAAAATTGCGCGTAATACCCAGCAGAATAAGTGGCAAAACGAGCAGCAAAATCAACTAACGTTAGTGCATACCCTCGTAAATGCGTGTTTGATTTCGCACAACGATATATTTGACCTTGTCGAGCCCCATGCGCTTATCGAGCGCGTTAACAACCAAACCCTTATTCAGCGGTCGTTATTTTTAAATCAACGTCCAGAACAGCCGGCTTGGTGGTGCGCTCACTATTGGCCTGAATCCTCTGGCTGGCATCGTATCTATACTGCTAAAACCCATGCTGCCGAACAAGCTAAAAAACAACTAACGTCATCAGTTACAGAGCAATACCGCTATGTCTATCCAAGTGATGCCTGGCCTAGCTGGCAGCAATCAATTAAACATTTAGCTAGTACAGAAGTGGCCGCATCAGCATCTGATATCACCGTGAATACTGATTATAGTCCGTTACATAAAGGTTGGTTTTATGGCTTGTTATTACTGCTACTGACCCTGTTATGGATAGCCCGCCGCTTGCTCTAAAATTCAGAGCAAGCGCACGATATATAGGTGGTAGTAAAGCGATCGTTATAAAACGGTTATTTTATAATGCAAAATAGGTTTTAATTCCTTCAAGAATACTGGCGGTTGCAACAGAAGCTAATATTAACCCCATTACCCGACTAACAATATTAGCCCCACCATTACCGATAACTTTATGAATTGGCCCTGCCGTTAATAGCAAAATAAGCGTAATCAACAGCACTGACAACATAATACCCGTTGTTGTGGCCTGTTCAGCTACAGTATACCGGGCATTTTCAGTTAGCATAACGGCAGCGAGCATCGCACCTGGACTAGCGATAGACGGCACTGCTAACGGGAAAATAGCTGTTTCAGTGACCGACTTAGCCATGCGTAACTCGCTTTTAGCTTTACCCTCACCAAAGATCATCGTTAACGCGAAAAGAAACAACACAATACCACCTGCTATTTCAAAGGCAGAAAGTGGTATTCCCATGGCTGACAGCACATACTCACCGGCCACAATGAAAAACAGCAGTATACCGGCAGCGGCACAAATAGCTTTGTAGGCGATATGGCGCTTGGCTTTGGCATCAAAGTCTGTGGTAGTCGCAATAAAAACAGGTACGCTACCGATAGGGTCAATGACGGCAAAGAAAAAAATAAAAATCGGTATTAATTCGCTCATATGGCTCCTACGGAAGAAAAGTCACGGAGTAAGGTAATAAATACTACCCTAACAAGAGTGGGGGTGTTACTTAAATAATGTGTTGAGAATTGATACTCCTTAGTAAATAAAATAACGACAAGGTAAAATGATTTAACACCGTTTAGGCGCAGAATATAGCATATGTGGGGCTATTTAGTCGATAATAAAAATGTTATCTAATGTATCTAGTAGTCGTGAAATAGGTAGGATAAGCGATTAAAATACGGCATCGTCGCTTAAGTGCAGGGTGTATATCACTGACAAATATCAACGAATTTGGCATTTAACACAGAGGCTAAATCATCTGGTATGAGTGCGATTTCTAATCCTCGCTTACCCGCACTGACGTAAAAGGTCTGCAGTTGACATGCGGAACTATCAATAATTGTCATTAAGGGTTTCTTTTGTCCTAAAGGGCTTACGCCCCCTAACACATAACCGGTCACTCGCTCGACTTCTACTTTGTCAGCCATTTGAGCTTTTTTTGCTCCCGCAGCTTTAGCCAATAGCTTCATACTCAGCTTATGCTCTACGGGCAATACCGCCACGCACAAGGCTTGCGAATCGAGCTTTACGACAAGTGTTTTAAACACAACATTGGCAGCAAGATTTAATTTCTGAGCTGCTTCTAGACCAAATGATTCGACATTCGCATCATGTGTATACTGCAGTACCTCGTGAGCAATTTTATGCTTAAGCAGTAAGTTAATAGCAGGTGTCATATTACCTTTCCTTGTATTTGCCGAGTAATCCCAGTTTATTGCTTATTCATCGCTAAAGCAGGAAGCTCGCCACGTAAACCAATCGCGTGACGCACAATATTTTGTTTCGCCTTGGGTAAGTTATTCATTGCCGATAAGCCGATATCTCGAACGAGCTTTTGCAAGGGGTTAGCGCCGTCAAATAAGCGCTTAAACGATTCCATTGTGGCAATCATTTTTACAGCTTCCGTTTTACGCCAGCGCTCATAAGGACGTAAGTTTTTAGCTAGACCTATGTCTTTACCCTGCTGTGAAATTTTAATAATTTGCTCAGCCAAAGCCACTGCATCCATAATACCAAGGTTTGCGCCTTGGCCTGCTAGTGGATGAATAGTATGTGCAGCATCACCAACCAGAGCGACTCGATCCGTCACCCACTGCCTAGCGTAGCGCATTTTAAGCGGGAAGCTCTGACGCTCGCTAACAACTTCACATATGCCCAATCGCATATCAAATGTTGCCATTAGTGCTTTAGCAAAGGCTTCGTTATCTAAGCTCATCAACTGCTTAGCCATTGGTTCTTGCTGAGACCAAACGATGGAACAATGATGCTCATCCCACAAGGGTAAAAACGCAAGAGGTCCATGAGCCGTAAACACTTGACGTGCGGTATTTTCATGAGGGAACTGAGTTTTGATAGTTGCAACAATCGAGTGATGCTCGTAGTCCCAAAATGTGAGGGGTAGATTAGCGTTTTGACGTACCATCGAATTGGCGCCGTCTGCTCCTACTACAAGGCGCGCACTGAGCATAGTGTCATCATCTAACGTAAGGAAGCTCTCTTGCTGGCCAAACACCATCTTGCTGACTTTGTTAGGCGCAATAAGGGTAATGTTGGCACTTTGCTGGGCGCGTAACCATAATGCACGACATAAATTCTGATTTTCGACTACATGACCTAAATAGGGCTGGCGAACATCGTCATGAGAAAAGCCTATAGCGGCAAAACTGTCTTGGTCCCATACTGACATATGTTGATAAGCACATAAACGAGCTTGATCAATAAGTTGCCACACACCTAATTTTTGCATAACCGTTTGCGTAGCAAGGGTGAAGGTACTTACGCGCAACTGGGGCGTAACACCCAATGGCTTATCACCGACTTGAGCGTCAATAACCGCAACAGTAAGTTCACTGGTAGCTAACGTTAGGGCTACGGTTAAACCGACAACACCACCACCGATGACAACCACATCATAACTTTGCATCAATTGCTGTCCTATTTAGGGTTTCGTTTCATTGCGTACACTTACGACTCGAGATTGCTTTGCTTCATGAGCGCTTCTATTTGCTCAATTTCTTTTGGTACACCGAGGGTCAGCACTTCGTGCCCTTCTGCAGTCACTAGCAGGTTATCTTCTATTCGAATACCGATACCTCGCCACCGTTTTGCGACTGGCGCATCATGGGCGATATAAATACCGGGCTCTATAGTTAATACCATACCTGGCGCTAATGGCCGATCTCGCCCGTCAATTTTGTAATTACCCACGTCGTGCACATCAAGCCCTAACCAGTGGCTTACGCCATGCATAAAAAAGGCTTTATAGTGCTGATGTTCGATATTCTCTGCAACACTGCCTTGAAGCAACCCTAATTCGAGTAACCCAGTAGTTATTACCTCAATCACCACTCGGTTTGCTTTAGACAGAGAACTATTAGGCTCGATGCAATCAAAGGCAGCTTTTTGTGCATCAAGTACTAACTGATACAATTCACGTTGCTCAGCTGAAAATGCGCCTGATACAGGAAAAGTACGGCTGATATCAGCCGCATAGCCTTGTAATTCGCATCCGGCATCAATTAATACAAGATCGCCCGCTTTTAGTTCATCGGAGTTTTCGGTGTAGTGCAAAATACAGGCGTTATCACCACAGCCAACAATAGTACTATAAGCAGGATGCTTTGCGCCTTGCATGGCAAACTCATGATGTAACACGGCCTCTAATTGATATTCAAATCGCCCAGCCTGAGAAAACTGCATAGCTTTTATATGAGCTTGAGCGCTTATTTCAGCTGCCCTGCGCATAATATTGACTTCATAAGTAGACTTAAACAAACGCATTTCATCTAGTATCACACGGCTGTCGACCAGGCTTGCAGGGGCTCTTTGGCTCTGCTTAGGTGCGCTGCGAAGCTGCGCTAAACAATCTAATATCCGTTCTTCGCTCTCGGGATATTCATGCAGGGCAAAATAGAGTTGATCATGACCATCGATTAATTCAAACAATCTTTCGTCTAAGTCTTCAATATCAAAGACAATATCAAAGCCAAACTGACGTTTCGCCACACGAGGACCAATACGACGTCCTTGCCACATCTCAACACTCGGGTCTTTGCCCTGACAAAACAATACGCACAAGCCTGAGCGATATTCAGCAGAATTAGATAAAATTAACCATGCGTCGGGTTCGGGAAAGCCACAGAGATAATGAAAATAACTGTCTTGGCGAAAGGAGAATTCTGTGTCTCTACTGCGCGTCAATAACGTTGCACTTGGCACAATACAAATACTGTTGCTTTGCATTTTGCTCAGCAACTGTCGGCGCCGCTCAATGAATTCGTTTTTATTAAAATTTAGCATGCCAATAAGTTACTTAATGAACCGTTTTGGGCTGGCTTTGTTGCTCTTCAGGCGATTTGCCTAATTCGTTGAAACACAGCATCGCACTCACACGCACATATTCAACCACTTCGAATAATGCCTGCTCAAACTCCTCTCCTTCGGCCATTTGTTCATCCATACGCGCAATGTCAGCAAAATCTTCGAGGGCTTCTTTTACATCATCAGAGCAATTCGTCAGATCGTCTTGATGTAAACCAAAACCAAGCATAAATCCTTGGACCCATTCGAGTAGGGCTTGCCCACGTTCATTAATAGGTGCGGCATCATCTGGCAAACACAGAGCGAACGAGAAATCGCTTTCAAGCAGCTGCTGACAAGTTTCGTTATATAACTCAGTCAACAACTCCACAATTTCTTTTGTTAGGGGCTCACTTTGATTAACAAAATCTGCCACCGCGTCAACCCAATCTTGCGATTCTAGAGGCATTCCTCCCCCCAACATGCCGCAAAACAGTCCTTGAATTTCAGCTGCACTAGCTAAAATATTATCGCGCTGCAGTGCGGCCGTTATCTGTTCGTAATTTTGTTGTTGAGTATTCAAAGCAGTATCCCGTATTGTTAATGCTTAATTCTATCACTATGGTTAAATTAGGTCATGCCCAGCACATGAGTAATTTGCCAGTATGTAAAATGAAATTGGAACATTGCCCCCAGAACATACTATAATGGCGCCGAATTCGCGGTTGGGACTATGCAAGCATAAGAACAACCGGTTTTCGTACAAAACATGTGCAACATTGTGCATGTACTATGTCTCCTGGAATGTTTGCCAGTTCAGTAATGTCCCTGGCCGATGCTTTTTACCTAGGAAGTTGATTCCATCGCTATTGCGCAAGCTCGGCTCGTATCGAGACGCCTACGGCAATGATGATACTTCCGCCCTGAACTTTCGGTTCACGGGCGTACACCGAACAGCGGCATTTCGGGAGACACCAATCTTACATATACCCAAGTGACTTCGAAATAACGGATTAAGGGTTGCTTGTGCGGCCAAACACGACTGTTAGAAGTTATTTGGGTATATGATAACAATGAAATTTTTATTTTCATTGTTCTACTGCATTTTTACTTCAAGGATGAAAAATATGCACTTCAAGCACATTTACAAGTGGCCTAAATGAATCAAGAAGCAATAATACGCCAACGCGGCGCCATTATCGTAGATGCGCTTAATGACGTGGTGAAATGGAAATACGATGACTTCAATCGCGCATTATTGGCTGAGTTTTCAGCTGATAAAGCTCAGCAGGTCAATGCGATTGTGCTCCAACATTTTCCTGTCGAATGGGACGTGACTAACGTCAAGCAAGCTCCGAATTTAATGAAACACTTAGCCGGTAAATACGCCCGTTTAAGCAAAAAACAGAAACTATATTATCCTCAGCAAGATGAGCGCCCTGACGTTATGCTTGCTTGGTGGCCTTGGGGGCACGGGGCAACCGTCTCGATCAGATTATTTATAGTCAACCAAGAACCATTTGTTTCAAAAAAATCTCTACTGAAACGAATTTTCCCTTTTTTGAATTGAAAAAGAGCTAAATCTTGTTACTTATATGGGACATATATATAGTTTCTCGGTTAGAATAATCCCAAAATGATATAAACTTTCGGAATTACTCTATATGGCCGTTATTAATTTTGGTTCTATCAATGTGGACCATGTTTATCAGGTTGAGCACTTCGTGCAACCTGGTGAAACCTTAGCCTCAACCCATTATCAATGTTTATTGGGTGGCAAAGGTGCGAACCAATCTATCGCCCTTGCTAAAGCCGGTGCAGATGTACGCCACGTGGGTCGCATCAATGAATCTGACGCCAATTTCAAACAAATCATGATCAAGCACAATATTAATTGTAAATTTGTAGCTTGCACCGAAAGCCCTTCCGGACATGCCATTATTCAAGTCACGCCATCTGGTGAAAATGCCATTGTGTTATTTGGTGGTGCCAACCATGAAATTACATCCAAAGAAGTAATGGCGGCTCTGGATGACGTAAAATCCAGCGATTGGGTATTAACGCAGAATGAGACGAGCGCCATTGATGAAGTACTCAAGCAAGCTAAAGAAAAAGGTCTCAAAGTTGCGTTCAATCCGGCCCCAATGACAGAGTCAGTTAAGCAACTGCCAGTTGAGTGTATTGACCTTTTGATCGTCAACGAAGTTGAAGCACAAGAAATTTCCGGCCATAGCGACTTAGACAGTATGGCGCAATATTTTAGCGCTAACTGGCCAAAGAGTGAGATCATTATCACATTAGGTAAAGCTGGAGTGTGTATGCTCAAAAACGATCGCAGAATTGAAGTAGATGCATTTGTAGTGGATGCTGTTGATACCACAGCGGCAGGTGATACCTTTATTGGTTTTTTCTTATCGGCTTACAGTCAGCACACAGATGCAAAAACTGCGCTTACCCGGGCTTGTGCTGCATCGGCACTTGCCGTTACTCAAGTGGGCGCAGCCCAATCTATTCCAGATGAAGAACAAGTAAATCGTTTTCTTGCTAAACATAATTGTTAACCCATATTCAAAGAGGACTCTATGAGCCATAAAATTATTCTAGATACCGATCCGGGAATCGACGATGCAATGGCGATTTTTTTCGCCTTTCAATCTCCAGATATTGACGTACTCGGCCTTACTACCGTTTACGGAAACGTGCCCGTTGAGATGGCAGCACAAAATGCTCTTACCTTATGCGAAATGGCAGGTGTAGACATTCCAGTATGTAAGGGTGTTGGTATGCCTTGGGTTGGACCACAATCTAAATACGCGCACTTTGTACATGGTGAAGATGGCTTTGGTAATATTTGCCCTGAGCCTTCAAAACGCAAGTTAGATCCTCGCTCGTCAGCACAATTTATTGTTGAGATGGCTCGTCAGTACCCTGGTGAAATTACCGTGGTTGCGATTGGTCCGTTGGGTAACCTAGCGTTGGCACTGCGCCTTGAACCTGAGTTGCCTAAGTTGCTAAAAGGCGTTTCAATTATGGGCGGCGCGGCATTTGTACCAGGTAATGTTACCCCAGTAGCTGAAGCAAATATCTGGAACGATGCCTATGCAGCTGAAATTGTTTTCGGAGCAGATTGGGACCTAACGATGTTTGGACTAGATGTGACAATGACGGTCCCCTTTGAACCTGCATTTTTAGAAGCTTTACGCGATAACAATGCAAAATTAGGAGGCTTTGTTCACGATGCGGCTCAGTTCTATATGGACTTTTACTCACAAAATCGTGAAGAGCGAGTGTGTTTTTTCCATGACGCGATGCCTATTGCCCATCTTGTTGATCCAAGTTTGTTTGAAATTGTCCGAGGCAACGCTAGGGTATCAACGGATCCACTAAATATTGGCCAAACGTCAATCGCGCCCAAAAATACCACCGCCAGCCCAGATTGGCTTGAAGCACAAGAGATTGATGTTGCAGTTAAAGTCGATAAAGAAAAGCTCACCCAATTATACATTGATACCTATTAAATTACGGTAGATGTAGATATGCCGATAGCGCGACAGATTACCTGTTCGATATCGGTATTATCTCAATCAAGTTAAAAACATATCGAAAATGACTATGCATACACCTGAAACACGGCAAACTCTACGTCAACATTTTCGTCAAAAGCGCAACAACTTGTCTGACGAGCAGCAGAAGCGCGCCAGCCATGAACTATTGTCCCAATGTCGAGTGACCGAACAATATCAGGTGGCAAAGAATATCGCCTGTTATTTGGCTCAAGACGGTGAGATTTCAATGCGATCTGTGATCGAAGATGCCTGGTCTCAAGGGAAAATAGTCTGCTTACCCGTACTGCATCCATTTTCTGAGGGTCAACTTCTATTCTTGCGCTACCATAAAAACAGCCCAATGAAAGCGAACAAATTTGGCATTGATGAGCCGCAGCTGAGGGTAACTGATATCGTCCCACTGCCCAAAATAGATGTACTTTTTGCGCCTTTAGTTGCCTTCGATCTCCAGGGGCAGCGTTTGGGTATGGGAGGAGGATTTTATGATCGCACTTTAGTACCCGTTGCTCGAGATAAGCTTACCACTAAGGTATACGGTGTGGCTCATGATTGTCAGAAAGTAAAAAATGGTATAAAAAGTGACAAATGGGATATTCCCATGCAACAAATTATGACCCCTTCAAGAATCTATGTAACGCCTTGAAGCGAAGATAATTCTTACGCCAAATGTATATTTTACTTTCACCTTGGGTATACTTTGTTTATCAACAGAATGAATGACGAATTCCATGAACCAAGATGATAAAAAGAAAGCTGCAGCTCAAGCCGCTATCCGATATGTCGAGCAAGACTCAATCGTTGGCGTAGGCACGGGCTCAACGGTTAATTATTTTATAGAGGCATTAGCATCAGTTAAAAACACGATTCAAGGGGCTGTTTCAAGCTCAGAGGCTTCAACTAAACGATTAGAAGCATTGGGTATTGAAGTGTTTGATCTGAACTCCGTAGATCAATTATCGGTATACGTAGATGGCGCAGACGAAATAACGGAACATCGCCATATGATTAAAGGTGGCGGCGCGGCATTAACCCGTGAAAAAATTGTTTCTGCAGTGGCCAAGAAATTTGTTTGTATCATTGATGATACAAAAAATGTTCCTATTTTAGGGGCGTTTCCACTCCCCGTAGAAGTGATACCAATGGCCCGCTCATACGTCGCACGGGAAATCGTTAAACTTGGCGGAGATCCCGTTTATCGCCAGGGAGTGGTAACCGACAACGGGAATGTATTGCTTGATGTATTCAATCTCAAGATATTAAACCCAGTAGAATTAGAACGAGACCTAAATAATATCGTCGGCGTGGTGACCAATGGCCTTTTCGCTATGCGCGGCGCTGACGTAGTGCTAACAGGTACTGAATCCGGCGTGCAAGTAAGCGAATAAAAAAACTACCTTATTCGAGTAATATTATTTATGTAAACCGCCTTGAATGGCGGTTTTTTCGCCCAAGAATATGTCACCCTAAACACCAAACCCTTGCACACTGCCTTACTCGACTCTCTATTTGTAGAACGTAATCGTGTAAATTCATTTAAATTTTATAAAAATTCGCCTGCGATTCACCGTATATGCATTAACTTAAACTGTCAGTTTGCAATTTACTGACAATATCCGCATTAGCGGCGGGGAAAGCGTAATCACTTAACTGGGGAATACTAACCCAGCAGCTAATTTGGCCCTCTAGGTGCTGTGGCTCGCCCTTGAACCCCTCAACTAGCTGAATATGTAGGCGAACACGCTTGTCACCATAATCGTGCTCAATCAGCATATAATCCCGTAACGCGATGACATCAATGCCAACTTCCTCTTGTAACTCTCGCGTTAATGCTTGAGCCGGTGTTTCGCCAAGTTCGATCTTGCCCCCAGGAAATTCCCATTTGCCCCCTTGGTGTAAATCTTCGGAACGTTTGCTGATATAAATAGTTTGTTCTCGCTTAATGACCCCTACTGCTACGTCGACCACTTTCATTGAAGCACCTTATATTTTACCCAAAAAAAACGGGCTAATTCTATTCGAAATAACCCGCCTTTAGTAACACTTGGCACGAATGCCCTTAGCGTTTTGTTAGTTTAGTTTACCGTGACATTGCTTATACTTTTGACCTGAACCGCAAGGACAAGGATCGTTGCGACCTACCTTAGGTCCTTCACGCAATGCGTTACCAGAGCGCGCCGGAGGCGCTGTTTGCTCTGGTGCTGACTCAGGAACTTGTGTGGCACTTGCGGCTTCATGTTCATACTGTTTGGGTTGTTCATCAGCTTGTCTTCGTTGCTCTTCAACTGCCTCAACGTCAGACTCGGCCTTCACTTGCACTTTACTTAACACGGTCACAACTTCTACTTTTAATGCTTCGAGCATTTCAGTGAATAATTCAAATGACTCACGCTTGTATTCTTGCTTAGGATTCTTTTGTGCATAACCACGTAGATGAATACCTTGACGAAGGTGATCCATCGCCGCCAAGTGTTCTTTCCAATGACTATCTAAGTTTTGTAGCATAACCGCTTTTTCAAATTGACGAAGTACGTCAGCACCAACCACCTCTTCTTTAGCTTTATAGCTGGCGTTTACTTCATCTAAGATACGTTCACGAATTTTTTCTTCAAATAATTTGTCATCTTCGTCAATCCATTTTTGCAGCGGTATATCTAATAAAAACTCACTTTTGAAATGCCCTTCAAGACCACTTACGTCCCACATTTCACTAAGTGATTGAGGCGGAATATATTGATCGATAATACTATTAACCACGTCCACACGAATGGCATCGATAGTGGCGCTAATCTCACCTTCGTCGAGTAGTTCGTTACGTTGTTCGTAAATAACTTTACGCTGATCGTTAGCGACATCATCAAATTCAAGAAGTTGTTTACGCATATCGAAGTTGCGGCCTTCGACTTTACGTTGGGCATTTTCGATAGCCCGGGTAACCCAAGGATGCTCAATCGCTTCCCCACGCTCCATACCCAAACGCTTCATCATGTTGCCCATTTTTTCAGAGGCAAATATGCGCATTAAGGCATCATCTAGTGATAAATAGAAGCGTGAAGAACCCGCATCCCCCTGACGGCCTGAACGACCTCGTAATTGATTATCAATACGACGAGACTCATGGCGTTCCGTACCAATTATATGCAAACCACCTGACTCGATAACAGCATCATGGTCTTTCTGCCACTGCTCTTTGATCTTTTCGATGGTGCCCGGTTTAGGATCGTGAATACCTTCAACGGCAACTTGCCAGTTTCCGCCAAGAACAATATCAGTACCCCGACCGGCCATATTGGTGGCGATGGTCACTGCACCAGGTTTACCGGCTTGGGCAACAATATCAGCTTCTTGCTCGTGGAATTTAGCATTAAGGACCTTGTGAGGAATTTTAGCCTTTTTCAGAATATCTGATATCAACTCTGAATTTTCAATTGAAACTGTACCCACAAGTGTCGGTTGACCGCGTTTAACACAGTCCTTGATGTCTTCGACAATCGCTTCGTATTTTTCTTGGGCGGTGAGGTAAATCAAATCCGCCTTATCTTTACGCACCATTGGTTTGTTAGTAGGAATAACAACCGTATCTAAGCCGTAAATACTTTGAAATTCAAACGCCTCAGTATCAGCGGTACCTGTCATACCGGCTAATTTGTCGTATAAACGGAAGTAATTTTGGAATGTGATCGAAGCGAGTGTTTGGTTCTCGTTTTGGATATTCACTTCTTCTTTTGCTTCAACCGCTTGATGCAAACCTTCAGACCAACGACGACCTTCCATTGTACGGCCGGTATGCTCATCAACGATAACCACATCGTCGCCTTTGACGATGTAATCCACATCTCGGCTGAATAACTTGTGCGCACGTAGAGCGGCATTAACATGATGCAGCAATGAAATATTTGCCGCTGCAAAAAGTGACTCATTTTCGTCTAAAATACCACTGGACTTTAAAATTTCTTCGACGTGGATTTGACCTTTTTCGGTCAAATGAACCTGCTTACCTTTTTCATCAATAGTGTAATCGCCGTCACCATTATTACCCTCTTCATCTTCTTTATCTTGTAGTTCGAGCTGAGGAATAATGGTATTTATCTTGCGATAGAGTTCAGAACTATCTTCTGCTTGGCCAGATATAATCAGGGGGGTTCTAGCTTCATCAATTAAGATTGAATCCACTTCATCGATAATCGCATAATGAAGTTCACGCTGTACTCGATCATTTGGACTAAACGCCATATTGTCACGCAAGTAATCAAAGCCGAACTCGTTGTTTGTACCGTAAGTAATATCAGCTGCGTAGGCTTCTTTCTTCTGGGCGTGGTTCATGCCTGGAATATTACAACCGACCGTTAAACCCAAAAATTCAAACAAAGGACGGCTGCCTTCTGCATCACGACTCGCCAAATAGTCATTGACGGTAATAATGTGTACACCTTTTCCGCTTAATGCATTTAAGTAAGCAGGTAACGTCGAGGTCAGTGTTTTACCCTCACCGGTGCGCATTTCAGCAATTTGACCAGTATGTAAAACTTGCCCGCCCAGCATCTGAACATCAAAGTGACGCATGGAAAAAACACGTTTACTGGCTTCACGAACAACGGCAAAGGCTTCAGGCAACAAAGTATCTGTGCTTTCACCGTCTTGCAAACGTTTTTGGAATTCACCTGTTTTAGCTTTAAGTTGCTCATCACTAAGCGCCTCAAACTCGGTTTCTACCTGGTTAACTTGCTCAGTAATTTTATTTAATTTTTTTAAAGTTCGGTCATTACGGCTACCAAAAACCTTGGTCAGAATACTCGAAAACATGGATTTACAGCTTCCAATCTAATAAATGAATGATATTACTGCCGGCGATGGCGTAAAAATCATAACTAAAATAAAACAAACGGCTCCAATGAGCTGATTGCCAATAATTAACGAAAAATTTCGTTGGACGACAACAAACAAACTGTCCCTGCGTTAGCTAGTGATCGAATAGCTAATCGCGATATACAAATGGCAACGGATCTTGTGGTTGCCCTTTATTAATGACTTCATAATGTACATGAGGACCCGTCGATCGACCAGTATTCCCCATTAATGCAATTGATTGGCCTTTGGTTACTACATCACCCATTTTTACATTGAGCGTTTTATTATGCCCGAACCGTGTGACCAATCCATTACCATGGTCAATTTCTACTAAATTACCGTAGCCATATCGCGATGCAGCCCAAGTCACTATACCGGCACCCGTAGCTAAAACAGGCTCACCCTCTGCACCAGCGAAGTCTAAGCCTTTGTGCATGGTTGGCTTCCCTGTAAACGGGTCGGTACGAATACCGTAATAAGATGATAACCAACCTGCTTCAATGGGACGGCCCGCTAAAGCACTTTCTTCAGTTATATGGTGACTCATTAGGATAGATTCAAGCGCACCGAGCTGCTGCTCTTTATTTTCGAGCTCATCGAGCATGATTTCTATGCGCGATACCACATTATATTGACCTAAATCAGTAGACGTCTCGGGAAGCGCAGCGACTTCTTCATCTGCTACAGAGAAACTAAACTCTTTTGGATTTAATTGTGCTTGTTCAACTAACCTAGCCCCTAACGCATTCACTTTGACCAGTCTGCTTTGTGCTTCAGCTAATTTTTGCAACACAATTGCAAGACGTTGTTCTGTGGTATTTTTCAAGTCATCTATTTGGGCTTGCTGCTGATGTAATCCAGATTGTGCCAAAGCCAATCGCGCGAGATTTTCATCTGGTGAATCAGTAGAACGACTAGATATGAGAAAGAGCCCGCATATAACGATAAAGCACGTCAATATCTGGCGCTTAGTCGGCCGATATACATAACGCGATTTTTTACTGCGATACAGTAACGTCAAACTCATTATTGAACAATTCCCCAAGGTTGGGTGCTTAACATCTCTTATGAGGTGCAGTTTAACAAAGGGCTGTGGATAAACAAAATCAATTCGCCTTAACAAAAAATGCCGCTATAAGCGGCATTTTAATAATAATTCAATTTAGTTCGTTAAGATAGGTGATGCGAATCTAATGGGTAACTCTTCACTGTTATCGTAACTAACGAATTCCCAACATGCTTGATTTTGTAGCAAAGCGTTGAGTAATTTATTATTTAGTCCATGGCCTGTTTTATAAGCGACAAGCTCACCAATAATACTGTGCCCACATAAATATAAATCGCCAATTGCATCCAAAATCTTATGCTTAAGGAATTCATCACTATAACGTAATCCTTCGGGATTAAGCACGCGATAGTCATCTAATGCCACAGCATTTGCCATGCTGCCACCTAACGCTAAGTTATTGGCATTCATGTATTCTAAATCTTTCATAAAACCAAATGTGCGAGCACGGCTGACTTCATCCACATATGACGCTGAATCAAAATCTAAAACCATATGCTGACGGGTTTGACTAATTGCCGGGTGATCGAAATCGATTCTAAAATCCACACGGAAGCCATCATGGGGTTTTAACTCTGCCCACTTATCGCCATCTTTTACTTTGATCGCTTTTTTGATCTTTATAAATTGCTTTGGCGCATTTAATTCTTCAATACCCACTGATTGCAGTAAAAAGATAAACGGGCTAGCGCTACCGTCCATTATCGGCAATTCATCGCTATCAACTTCAACAATGATGTTGTCGATACCTAAACCCGCTAAAGCTGAAGCCAAGTGCTCTACGGTGGAGATACTCACACCGTCAGCGTTGGTTATACACGTACATAACATCGTGTCGCCTACTAATTCAGCGCGAGCTGGAATATCCGCATGAGGCTCAAGGTCAACGCGGCGAAATACAATACCTGTATTCGCCGGCGCAGGCCGGAGAGTCATAGTGACCTTGTCACCTTTGTGCAGACCAATCCCTGTCTCTTGAACAGATTGTTTGATAGTACGTTGTTTAATCATTTTATTTCTTGGCTCTAGTTAACCTAATAAAAAGCGGCACGTATTATATAAAATAAAGTGTCTATTGTCAAAATAGTGTCACATTCACTCTTTTCAAGCCATATTCACAATATATTATGTTGTATGGCGTAAAGTGATAAGACTACACATTAGTCTAATAATTCATTGACCGGTTTTTAGTCAGCTTGCTTACGTAAAAACGCAGGAATATCTAAATACTCAAGATCATTACCTGTGTCAGTTCGTTCTTCACTTACTACTGAACGGCTACTTTCGGTTGTCACACTCGCTTGCATATTGTCAGTACCATTGGCTTGAATGCGCACTTCTTGCTGCTCATTTGAAACGCGAGCTGAACTGCGATTTGATACCAATGAAATATCAGGCTTACGTTCTGCACCAATACCGGTAGCAACAACGGTTACTCGCAGTTCATCAGACATATCCATATCAATTACGGTACCCACTACTACGGTAGCGTTTTCAGAAGCAAAGGCTTTAACTGCATTACCCACCGTTTCAAACTCATCAATTGAGAAGTCAGGACCGGCAGTAATATTGACCAAAATTCCGCGAGCGCCAGATAAATCGATATCCTCTAACAGTGGGCAAGCTATTGCTCCCTCTGAAGCTTCCTCAGCACGGTCTTCACCTGAAGCTGAACCACTGCCCATCATTGCAGTGCCCATCTCAGACATAACGGTTTTCACATCGGCGAAATCGACGTTAATTAAACCTGGACGCGTGATCAATTCAGCGATCCCTTGTACAGCGCCGCGTAGAATATCGTTTGCTGCACTGAAAGCTTGTAATAAAGGCGTACCTTTACCCATCACTTTAAGTAATTTCTCATTAGGGATAGTGATGAGTGAGTCAACGTATTTTGATAACTCTTCGATACCTTGCTCAGCAAAATCTGTGCGTTTACGGCCTTCAAATGGAAATGGCTTAGTAACCACAGCAACGGTTAAAATGCCCAACTCTTTGGCTATTTTTGCCACTTCAGGGGCTGCACCAGTACCAGTACCGCCACCCATGCCAGCAGTGATAAACACCATATCTGCGCCTTCTAGCGCTTGGCGAATAGTTTCACGATCTTCTTCTGCAGCTTGACGACCCACATTCGGGTTGGCACCTGCTCCTAAGCCTTTGGTCACACCTGAGCCAATTTGTAACGTCACGTTAGCTGCTGAGCTACGTAAAACTTGTGCATCGGTATTAATTGCGATGAACTCAACGCCCTCAATACAGTGTGCAACCATGTGTTCGATAGCGTTTCCGCCACCACCACCGACACCAATAACTTTGATGACGGCTTCTTCACTATGACTATCCATTAATTCAAACATATTTACTCTCCGGTTTTTTGCGCTAAGACGTGCAAGCAAAATAACTTGCGGCCTATAGTTTTTTTAAGTTTATTTAAAAGCAGGTTTAAAACTCGCCCTTAAACCAACTTTGAATTCGTTCCCAAACGCCTTCTGACGTTTTGCTCTTGGCCGCAGTTTTGGCCTTAATGTGTTCTTTTCCATATTGTAATAACCCTATCGCCGTTGCGAAGGTCGGGTCTTCTACGTACTCAGATAACCCTTTAATAGAAAGAGGTTCACCAACACGTACGGGCATTTGAAAAATTTCTTCAGCGAATTCAATCGCTCCTTCCATTTTGGCGGTGCCGCCTGTCAACACAATACCCGCAGCAATTTGTTCTTCAAAACCGCTGTTACGTATTTCTTTTTGTACTAATTCGAACAACTCTTGGTATCTTGGTTCAATGACTTCTGCCAGTGTATGGCGAGACATCGCTCGAGACGGTCGCCCGCCTACACTGTGGACTTCAATGTTTTCTTCCATGCTGACCATGTCTTTCATTGCACAGGCATAATTGATCTTTATATCTTCTGCATGGCTAATAGGCGTACGGAATATTTTGGCAATATCACTGGTAATTTGATTACCCGCTGCTGGAACCACTGCAGTGTGGCGAATTGCACCATCGGTGTAAATAACGATATCAATTGTACCGCCACCTATATCCACAACACAGACACCTAGTTCTTTTTCATCATCGGTCAATACCGCATAACTAGATGCTAAGGATGAGAAAATAAGTTGATCAGCGGTTAAATCACAGCGCTCGACACACTTGACTAAATTCTTCGCCATATCATCGGCACAGGTAATAATGTGCGCTTGGGCTTCCATACGAACCCCTGACATACCAATTGGGTTTTTAATTCCCTCTTGCACATCAATGGTAAATTCTTGAGGTAACACATGTAGCAATCTTCGCTCCGCGGCAATGGGCACTGAGCGCGCAGCGTGGATCACATTATCAACGTCTTCTTGCGTCACTTCTTTATTATTGATGGGCACCATGCCACTTTCGTTTTGGCACTGAACGTGGCGTCCTGAAATCGACATAAATACTGACGATACTCGACAGTCTGCCATCAACTCCATTTCACTCATGGCGCGCTGAACCGATTGAACAACCATGTTCAAATCGTTCACTCCACCTTTGTCCATACCTTTAGAAGGATGACTACCGACACCAATAACGCTGATCCCACCATCGTCGAGTAACTCGCCGACCACGGCTTTTACCATACTGGTACCAATGTCTAAGCCTACAATTAGCTTTCTATCTGCAACTTTAGACATATTGTGCTGCTCTCACTTTCATTAGCTCTCTTGTGAAGGTTGTTCTGGGGATTTCCATCCCACAGCCAAGCCTGTGTCATAGCGTAAATCAACATAATCTACGGCTTTCTCGTTCTTTTGTAACAGCGGATACAAGTCTATAAAGCGTTGTAACCGAGCAATATATTCGCTTCTACCTAAATTAAGGCTGATCCCATTTACCAGTTTTACATGCCACGCAAAACGGTCACTCAAGCGCACTTCATCAATGCTCATTCCTGCGCTGGCTAACAAAGCTTGCATAGCCGTGTAACCTTCAAGTGCAGTATGCTCATTGCCTTGTGGTCCAAACAAATTAGGCAGCTCTGGTGGAGCCTGATCTGTACTAATGGCGCCTGCAAACGCATCTCCATATTGATTTAAAATTAAATCACTGTTCCAACGGGCGGCTGGCGTTTGCTCCAACACATAAATTTTCAGACTGTTCGGCCATCTTTTACGAATTGATGCTCGATATACCCAAGGCATACTTTCAATATCTTGATGCGCTTGCTCTACATCCAACTCAAAAAAACTGCCCGGTTGAGTACGACGAATCAACCCTTCTATCTGGTCATGGCTAACAAAGTGCAATTCACCTGATAGTGCTATGTCTCGTACGGGCGCCTTTTGCTCATCTTCGGCCCATTCTTTAATAGACCAAGCTCCGTAGACAATACCTATCAGTAACAGCAGTAAAAACACCATCCCGCCGATAAATCGGAAGTTTGTTTGCTCGCTTGCTGTTAGCGCCTTATCAGTCATCAGTATCAGCCAGCTGTTGCCAATACAGCTAACGACAACTGCGCAAAACTTAATCCAGCTTGCTTAGCCGCCAAGGGTACTAAGCTTTTTTCTGTCATACCCGGTACCGTATTCGCTTCAAGTAAATAAAACTTACCCAGCATGTCCTGCATAAAATCTATTCGTCCCCATCCGGCTCCTGCAACTGCATCAAAGGCATCTAAAGCAAGTCTAGCTAAGGTAGTTTCTTGCTCTTGTGACAAACCACTGGGACAGAAATATTCAGTACTATTAGACTGATATTTTGCCTCGTAATCGTAAAAATCTCGTGGTGTTGACATGCTGATTGAAGGTAAGGCTGACCCATTAAGTAGACTAACGGTATACTCTGAACCTTGGATGAATTGTTCCAACAGCACTTTGTCGTCATATTCAAAAGCATGTTGGACCGCAGCGGCGAGTTGTTGCGCATTTGATACTTTGGCCATACCAATGCTCGATCCTTCTTGCGCAGGCTTAACCATAACCAGATTCCCTAAGCGGTCCATTATAGCCTCGCAGCTTGATGCATCAAAGTCTCTTTTATCGGCTATTTCATAATTGGCCGTGGGTAATCCCAAACTCTGCCAGACTTGCTTACTACGAATTTTATCCATGCATAGTGCTGAACCCAGCACACCTGTTCCCGTGTAGGGAATATTTAACTGTTGAAGTGCGCCTTGTAACGAACCATCTTCACCGCCACGACCATGTAACATGATTAAAACGCGGTCGAACTTTTGCTCTACCAATTCGTACAAGTTGCGCTCGGCTGGATCAAATCCATAGGCATTAACGCCTGCGCCAACTAAAGCATCGAGCACTGCCTGACCAGAGCGTAAAGACACTTCACGCTCAGCTGAACGACCACCAAACATCACGGCTACTTTACCAAACTCCGCGACAGGCTTATCGCTTACTAGGTTATCTACATTCATTTAGACCACCCAGTGCGTAATACGTCTTTGTTTAACTTTACGCCTTGCAACTGCTTGGCAATTTGACCGATATTGCCCGCACCTTGCGTCATCAACACATCTTGGTCGGCTAGATTGTCCGCTAACAAGCGCGGTAACTCGTCTTTATCTGCCACATAAATTGGCTCAAGTTGGCCACGTTGGCGGATAGAGCGACAAAGAGACTTACTATCTGCCCCATCGATTTTTTCTTCGCCCGCTGAATACACGTCAAGCAACAACAACACGTCCACTTGGGACAACACGCGAACGAAATCTTCATACAAATCTCGTGTCCGAGAGTAACGATGAGGCTGATACGCCATAACCAAACGTCGGTCAGGCCAATTATTACGTGCAACTGCGATAGTCGCTTCTACTTCAGTAGGGTGATGACCGTAATCATCTACTAACAACACATCTCCGTCGCCAGTGGCAAAATCACCCAGAATTTCAAAACGACGTCCAATACCTGAAAAGCTCCCTAACGCATCTTTGATCGCACTATCGTCAATTCCTTCATCGCTTGCCACTGCAATGGCAGCGAGCGAATTAAGTACGTTATGCTTACCTGGCACGTTAACAGTGATTTGAACATCTTCATGACCACTACGTTTTAAGGTAAATTCACTTTGGTTAAAGGTATGCTTAACATTAATTGCACGCACATCTGCTTTTTCGCTATATCCGTAGGTTAGGTATTTACGCTTAATACGCGGTAATAATTTTTCAATGACGGGATCATCGATACACAACACGGCTAATCCATAGAAAGGTAAGTTGTGCAAAAAATCAATGTAGGTGTCTTGCATCTTCTGAAAGTCACCTTGATAGGTTTCCATGTGATCAGGTTCAATGTTTGTTACGACCGACACCATAGGCTGCAAGTGAACAAAAGACGCGTCACTTTCATCAGCTTCAGCGATAAGATACTGACTTGAGCCCAAACGTGCATTGGTACCTGCACTATTTAACAAGCCACCTATAACAAACGTAGGATCGAGCTTAGCTTGCGCAAAAATTGTCGCAATCAAACTGGTGGTGGTGGTTTTACCGTGGGTTCCCGCGATGGCAATACCGTGTCTGAAGCGCATGAGTTCAGCGAGCATTTCTGCACGGCGAATAACGGGAATACGTTTTTCATTTGCCGCATTAACTTCAGGATTAGCTGGATCAATAGCACTTGATACCACCACAACGTTGGCTTTCTCAACATTACTCGCCTGATGGCCAAAGAAAATTGTCGCCCCAAGACCTGCTAAACGGTCTGTCATCCCATTCGCTTGGCGATCAGAGCCTGATACTTGGTACCCTTCATTGAGTAATACTTCTGCGATTCCTCCCATTCCAGCACCGCCGATACCAACAAAATGAATATTTTTAATACGGCGCATTTCTGGCACATGGTAATGAACTTTATCGGGTGCGATCATTGCGCTTTCTCCGCTAACAACTGGCAGCAATGAGTAACTCGTTGTACTGCATCTAATTTGGCTAATGTACGGGCTTTGTGGCCCACTTCAATTAACATGTTTGGTTTTGCTAGGCAGGCTTCCAGCAAAGGCGTTAACTCGCCATTGACTAATTCGGTTTGCGTAAGCAAATAAGCCGCCCCTTTTTCAACTAATGTTTGAGCATTTTTAGTCTGATGATCATCAACAGCTTGAGGTAGCGGTACGAAAATCGCGGCCACACCTGACGCTGCTACTTCCGCCACGGTTAATGCACCTGCGCGACAAATCACTAAATCTGCCCATTGATAGGCCTTGGGCATATCGTCTACAAATTCGTCAACTGTCCAGTTAACGCTTTGACCCAAGGTTGATTGATACAAGTCAGTTACAGATGCAAAATGCCCTTTACCGGACTGGTGGCGCACATTGATATTTTTTTGTTTAGCTAGCGCTAGAGGGACATTATCGTTTAATGCTTTTGCGCCTAGGCTGCCACCGAGTATCAGTATATTAAGACCCTGCTGTGAGTTATGGGTCACGGCTTGCTCTACTGAAACACTGCGTTTTATAGCAGCGAAACCGGCTCGCACAGGATTGCCTACCCATTGATATTTTTCTTGCTGATTCCCCGCACTATTTGTTAGCTGACGGGCACCCTTTTGAGCTTCAAACGTAGCGTCGAAACCCGTTAGCACTTTGGTTGCTATGCGGGAAAGTAGCTTATTGGTCATACCTGGCACTGCATTTTGCTCGTGCAACACTAGCGGCTTACCCATTAGCCAAGCCGCAACCCCGCCAGGACCGCTAGCAAAGCCGCCCATACCGATAACGACATCGGGATTAATCTGCTTAATTACTCGCCTAGCTTGCATTACCGCTTTGATAATTTTAAATGGGGCAGCCAATAAGCGCAGTAAGCCGTTGCCACGTACACCTGCAATATCGATAAAACTAATATCAAAACCAGCTTTGGGTACCAGTTCAGCCTCCATACGCTCGGCGGTGCCTAACCAATGAATATGCCAATGCTGTTCTCTAAGCGCCTGAGCCACTGCTAACCCTGGGAAAACATGACCACCTGTGCCACCAGCCATAACAAGTAGTGTTTTTGACAGAGCAGAATCAGACATTGTTGTCCTCCTGCTTAGTTTTTTTAGTACGGTTTGTTTTGATATTGGTTTGTGTATCATTTTCGTCAAACATGTCATCAAGATCATCTGCATCGACAACCGCGTATGCCACGTCATCTAACACACTCGACACATCCTTCTTACCAGCGCTATTAGTCGGTCTGTTCTGGGCTGTTGGTTTAGCGGGTTTATTTGGTTTGGATTTTCCCTTACCACCACGATCAAATGCTTGAATACCCTCCACACGCATCTCAAAATCAATGCGTACTAATAGGCCAACTGCAGCTGCCATAATAATTAAACTTGAGCCTCCGTAACTCAACAACGGAAATGTTAAACCTTTAGTAGGTAAAATACCGGCGCTAGCGCCCACGTTAACAGCAGTCTGAAAACTAAACCAAATACCGATTGAATACGCTAGGTATGCGTCAAACGGACGTTCATTTTGCAATGCCTTGTGGCCCATTTTCATCGCTTTTAATACGATGCACAGCATTAATGCTAATACCGTTACCACCCCTGCAAAGCCAAGCTCTTCAGCCAAAATAGCCATAATAAAATCAGTATGGGCTTCAGGAAGGTATTCCAATTTTTGTAAGCTATTCCCCAGGCCCTGTCCAAACACGTTACCGCGACCATAAGCCATAAGCGATTGCGTTAGCTGGTAACCACTGCCGAAAGGATCTGCCCATGGATCTAAAAATGAAGTAATACGCTTCATGCGATATTCTTCAAACATAATCAAAAATGTTACAGCTAAACCGCCAGTGAGCGCTAATCCAAAGAACTGCCATAACTTAGCACCCGCTAAAAATAACAAGCCGATAGTGGTGCACAACATCACAACCACGGTTCCTAAATCAGGTTGCATTAATAGCAATACTGCAAAGGCGAAGAATACAACTAAAGGCTTTATAAACCCTTTAATATTCTCGGTTACTTCTTCGTATCGCCTTACCAGATATCCAGCCAAGTAACAGAAGAAAAATAACTTAGCAGGCTCCGCAGCTTGTATGGTAATGGGCCCGATGACTAACCAACGGGTACTGCCATTCACGCTGCGCCCGATTAACAAAACGGCGATCAGTAAGGCTAAAGCAATGAGTAATAACCAAGCGTTACTCACGCGCCACCATTGCATAGGGATTTGCATCACAGTAAGCGCCGTTCCAATTGCCAACACAATGTAAATACCGTGTCGAATAGCAAAATAAAATGGGTTATCAAATAGCCGCGCCGCAACAGGCATTGAGGCGGATGTGACAATAATTAAGCCAATAGAAAGCAACGATAGCGCTAAAAGGATGAGGCCAACATCATAGGGTCGAACAACAGCTGGCGCAGCGTCATGGCGCTGGGCAAACATGGCGCGAAGCGGCATTGAAAAAGCAGACACGTTCATGACTGTGCCCCTTTTCTATTATGTTTAAGAGCATTGACCGCGACTACAAATAGCTCACCGCGATGCTGATAATTTTTGAACATATCTAAACTGGCACAAGCCGGAGACAACATAACGGTGGCATCTTTGTCCGCTAGTTTGTTGGCCAATTTCACCGCTTCATCTAAGGTGGATACTTGATGACTATTATCTTTTAACTTCGCCAGTGCCGGACCATCTTTACCAATGGTAATTAACTCATTGACTTGTTGTGCAAAGCGCTCACGAAGCGGCTCGAAGTCAGCCCCCTTACCATCACCACCAGCAATCAGAATTAATTTACCTTTGCATGACGGTGCTAAACCATCGATGGCGGCAATTGTGGCGCCCACGTTGGTCGCTTTTGAATCGTTGATCCAGCGAACGCCGTCAATTTTTGCCACGGTCTGGCAACGATGTTCTAAACCAGTAAAGGTTTTAGAGGCTTGCTTAATTGCATCCAGAGGAATACCCGCCAACATAGTCATAGCAGTAGCGGCTTGAATGTTAAGCATATTATGCTCACCCACCAGCAGACATTCTTGGCTATTTAAAAATGCTTTGCCGTCGAGTAAAATTTCACTGTTTTGCTTATCCCAGCTCAAACCCCGCTCGCTGCTACTTAGACCAAACATCACATCAGGATTGATAGTCATTGGCCAAGTCGAAGCATCATCACGATTACATACACTAAAGCGCGCGTCTCGATAAATCCGCAGCTTAGCGCGTTGGTAACTCAGCATATCGCCATGGCGATCTAAATGGTCGTCACTCAAGTTCAACATACACGCTACATGCGGGCGCAAGGTATAAGTCGTTTCCAGTTGAAAGCTTGACAGTTCCAGCACGATAATTTCGCTGTCTTTATCTAATAGCTCAAGAGCAGGGATACCAATATTGCCCCCAAGCAACGCTTTTTTGCCTGCGGCCAGGCACATTTCATAGGCCAAGGTCGCTACGGTAGATTTACCATTTGAACCAGTAACTGCCAATACAGGTTTAGTATTAAACATAGCAAATAATTCAATGTCGCCAATAACCTTAACACCCGCATCAATGGCAGCTCTGATCGCTGGCGTTTTTAAACTTAGACCAGGGCTGACCACCAATATATCTGCTGCACATAAACGTTTAACACTGAGTTCACCTAAAAATACCGGTACATCTAACGTCACGCGCAACTCAACGCGAGTATCCATAGCGCTCACATTTGCTCCTTTGACAGACAAAAACTTCACGCAGGACAAACCGGTCAAACCGAGTCCGACTACTATGATGTTTTTATTTACCAAAGGAGTTGATGCCATTTACGTCACTATCCCTTAACGTAATTTCAAGGTGGCTAAGCCCACCAAGACTAAAATGAGTGAAATGATCCAAAAGCGCACAATAACCCGCGGCTCAGGCCAACCTTTTAATTCGTAATGATGGTGAATGGGGGCCATACGGAATATCCGCTGACCACGCAATTTAAATGAGCCCACTTGTAAAATCACGGATAGGGTTTCGGCCACGAAGACACCGCCCATTATCACTAATACAATTTCTTGACGGACCAACACAGCAATAATGCCTAATGTCCCACCGAGTGCGAGAGAGCCAACATCGCCCATGAAGACCATCGCTGGATAGGTGTTAAACCATAAAAATCCGAGACCGGCACCAACGATCGCAGTACATACAATCACCAGTTCGCTGGTCAACGGTAAATACGGAATATTCAAATATGCGGAGAAGTTAATATTACCTGTGGTGTAAGCAAAAATAGCAAACGCACCAGCGACTAAAACAGTTGGCACTATCGCTAGGCCATCAAGCCCATCGGTAAGGTTCACCGCGTTACTGGTGCCAACAATCACAAAGTAAGTCATAACGATAAAGAACAAACCCATTTGCGGCATTACGTCTTTAAAGAAAGGTACTAACAAGGCAGTTTCAGCAGGATCTTGTTGACTAGCATACAAATATAAAGCGACAGCAATAGCGATCACTGACTGCCAAAAGTACTTCCAACGAGCGATTAAACCTTTGGGATCCTTACGTACAACCTTTCGATAGTCATCTACAAAACCTATGATGCCGTAGCCTACAACAACACTTAAGGTCACCCATACATATCGATTTGAGAGATCGGCCCACAATAAAACGCTTATCACGATTGCCGCTAAAATTAATAGCCCACCCATGGTCGGTGTACCAGATTTAGCTAAATGTGACTGAGGACCATCATCTCGTACAGTTTGGCCTATTTGCATGGTTTGCAACCAACGGATCATCCTTGGACCAATTAAGACCGCGATAAGTAAGGCCGTTAGCGTGCTTAAAATGGCACGTAACGTTAGATACGAGAATACTCGAAAGCTAGGTTCGTATTGCTGAAGCCAATCGGCCAATAACATCAACATGCTATAAGCTCCCTAAACCGTTCAAACTTTCCCACGGGGGATGCCTCCAAAGCCTTAACAACTAATTCCATTCGGGCACTACGAGAGCCCTTCACTAAAATACTAATGTCACGTTTCTCCGCTGCTAATCTTTCGGCCAGCGCCGCTACTAATTCGTTTTTATCACTAAAATGGCGACCATTATTTTTGTATACATCACTAGCGCTTTGACTTAAGACACCTAGGCTGTATAAATCGTCTATGCCTTTTTCCTTGGCATATTCACCCACTTGCTGGTGATAAAAGCGTGCTCGCTCTCCAAGCTCAGCCATATCCCCCAGTATGAGTACTTTACGACCAGCGAAGCTGCCCAGCAAATCGATAGCTGCATTTACCGAGGCCACATTAGCGTTATAGGTGTCGTCTAATACTTTTACTTGTCCAGTTAGTTGCTTAACCTGTAAACGCCCGCTCACCTGGGCCATATACTGTAATCCGTCTTTAACGTCTTGTAAGTTAGCGCCTACTTCAATGGCAAGGGCTGCTGAAACCAGTGCATTACTCACATTATGTAGACCTGGTAACGGCAAGGAGATGGATACTTTGCCAATTGGCGTTACCATCAGAAAGTCCGCACAACCATTGAGTCCCATGACCACATCCTGCGCATAAAAATCTGCTTCATTTTGCATCGAAAAACACTGGTTTCGCAGGTGCTCATACTTACCATGCCAAAACGAATAGAACTGACTGTCAGCGTTAAAAATGGCCAGCCCGCTTTTACCCAAGCCTTTAAATATTTCGCTCTTGGCTCGGGCTACACCTAATAGGCTGCCAAATCCCTCTAAATGTGCAGCAGACGCATTGACGATAGTCGCCACATCAGGCTTAACCAAATCAGTGGTGTAGGCAATTTCACCTAAGTGATTCGCCCCCAGTTCTACCACAGCAAATTCATGATCGGCTTCAAGGCGCAACAGGGTTAACGGTACACCGATGTCGTTATTAAAATTGCCATTGGTAGCCAACACTTTGCCCCTTCGCGCTAAAATTGCGGCAACCATTTCTTTCACTGTTGTTTTTCCGCTGCTGCCAGTAATGGCCACCGTTTTCGGCGCAACTTCAGCCTTTATAGCTTGACCTAATAGACCAAGGGCAACTTTGGTGTCTTGAACCACTATCTGAGCCAAAGGCGTATCAATTTTATGACTTACAATTACCGCTGTCGCACCGCTTAATCTGGCTTGTTCAACAAACTTATGTCCGTCGAAATTTGGCCCATGTAAGGCAATAAATAAATCGTTACTGTTGATATGGCGAGTGTCTGTACTCACTCCCTGGATAATTGCGTTTTCAGCGATACTTTGCTCATTGCAAATGAGCTCGCCTTGCACCTGCTGGGCAATCCATACCAGTGAAACGGGGATCATGTGATGTTCCTCTCAAGCAATTGTTGAACGTATTCTCTTTCATCGTAAGCAACCGTTTCGTTGCCAATAATTTGGTAATTTTCGTGACCTTTACCTGCTACCAAAACAATGTCTTCTGGCGCCGCTAAGGAAAGTGCCTTTTTAATAGCGTCTTTACGGTCAAGTACCACGTGGATTTGTTCTGGGTGAATACAGCCCGCTAAGATATCGTTGGCGATAGCAGAGGGATCTTCCGAGCGACTATTATCATTCGTAATGATCGCTATATCCCCGAAGGTTTCAGCGACTTCACCCATTAGCGAACGCTTTCCTTTGTCACGATCTCCACCACAACCAAATATTGCTATCAAACGGCCTTCGCTGTGGTGACGCAATGCTAAAAGTGCTTGTTTAAGTGCGTCAGGTGTGTGGGCATAATCAACCACCACAATCGGAGAATTTTCAGTGCTGAAACACTCCATGCGCCCTGCTACCGGTACCAATTTATGGGCGACACTTGCTATATCTTCCAGTGATTCACCTAGGCACAATTGACTGGTAATAGCAGCCAGCGCATTAAAAATATTAAAACGTCCCAGCAAGGAAAGCTGTATTTCGCACGTACCCCATGAACTCACCACATTAAAGCGGCAACCCTGGCTAGAATATTTGATGTTCTGAGCGAAACACATATGTTCAGTGGTGGGTAAAATTAAACTATCGTCATCGATACCATAGATAACTGGCACAACCTGCAAAGGCATATGCTTAAGCCAATGTTTGCTTTCATTTTCATTGGCATTTAGTAAGACAAATTTTAGCTCTGGTTGATTTAAAATCTCACGTTTTGCCTGAGCGTAAGCTTGCATGGTTCCGTGATAATCTAAATGGTCACGGGTTAGGTTTGTTAGCACAGCAACGTCCATTTTCAATGCAGCAATACGGTGCTGTACCAATGCATGGGAGGACACTTCAAGGGCAACTTGCTTGATACCGTCGTGCGCATATTGCGCCATCAACTTATGCATTGTGATAGCATCAGGCGTGGTATTAAGTGTTTCCCCGAATGATGAACATCTGCCTTGGGAGTCAATCTCCCCCGAACCAAGTGTACCAATTGAGGCGGCAGGCTTATTCAATAACGCAGCCAATTGACTGGTCAGTTGCACCGTTGAGGTTTTACCGTTAGTGCCTGTTACGCCGATCACTTGTAATTGCTTAGCCGGTTGACCATAAAACGCAGCCGCTAAAGCAGATAAGTGCTGAGTAAGTGCGTAAAAATGCACAATCAAAGATTGCTCGCGCATACTCGTTTGCCCATGCTCTTGGGGTAAATTACATTCGGCAATAATCACTTTCGCCCCAAGGCTAATCGCCTGAGGAATAAAGTCACGCCCATCACGGGCATGGCCCTTTAAAGCAATAAAAGCACTATGAATAGCCACTTCACGACTGTCTAAAACTAAAGACTCAATCGGAATATCGGCGGTAATAATGCCAAATTGTGCTAAAAGCGGTTGAATGCTCTGAGCATGATTGATTATACCCAGCGTGTTATCCAGCATCAGACGTCCTCGTAACAGAGGCTAACGAAGAAACTGTTTTATCATCAGGTGGAACATTAAGTAACTGTAAGCTGTTAGACATGATTTTTGAGAACACAGGTGCAGCGGTATCACCGGCGTAATAAACGTCACCCCGAGGTTCATTAATCAATACCACGACCGCTAGTTGAGGATCTGAGACCGGTGCAACACCAGCAAATATACTCACGTACTCTTCACCATAACCACCCGCTACCGCTTTGCGACTTGTACCCGTTTTACCCGCCACACGATAACCCGGCACACTGGCCTTAGTGCCTGAACCGCCTTCGTTCACCACACTTTCCATCATGGTGAGAACCTCTTTCGCAATATTTTCGCTAAGTACACGTTCTTCAGGAACTTTTTGGTCACTTTTAATCATGCTTAAAGGACGCTTAATCCCGCCACTTCCCAATATGCTATACATTCTGGCTATTTGAGCTGTCGTAACCGATAAACCATAACCAAACGATAGGGTAGATAATTCAAACTCTGACCAGCGACTACGCTCGTGAAATATTCCACTACTTTCACCAATCAAATTTGAACCTGTGTCACTCATTAATCCCATGTTGTAGTACTGATCAATCAAGAATTGCTTAGGGACAGATAGGGCCAGCTTCGACGTGCCCATATTGCTGGATTTACGAATAATGCCGGTTAAGTCTAGTTTTCCGTAATTATGTGAATCACGAACCATACTTCCGCCAATGCGCATCCAGCCTGGTGAGGTATCAATAACGGTATTCATTTCGACTGAACCGAATTCAAGGGCGCTTAGCACAGCAATCGGTTTAATAGATGAACCGGGTTCAAATGCGTCAGTAATGGCACGATTACGTATTCTATGCCCCGAGACGCCACTACGATTATTTGGGTTGTAGGACGGGTTATTAACCATCGCTAAAATCTCACCGGTCTGTACATCCACAACCACAGCTGAAGCTGACGTCGCTTTGTAATATTGCACCGCTTTCTTTAATTCTTTGTAAGCAAAAGCTTGAATGCGCTGATCGATAGTCAGCTGAATATTTTTAGGCTCTTCGCCAGCTTCTTGCTCTAAAATTTCTACTTGTCGGCCTTTACCATCACGACGGATTTTACGGCTACCGGGTGTACCTTTTAGCCAAGCGTTATAGAGTTTTTCAACACCTTCGATGCCCTGATCATCCACATTGGTAAAACCGATCAGTTGAGCGGACACTTCACCCGTGGGGTAATAACGGCGAGATTCATCACGCAGATACACACCACTTATCGACAACTGGTCAACATAATCAGCCATGGCAGGTGACACTTGACGTTGAATATAGACAAAACGTTTTTTAGGATTTTTTACTCTAGAAATCAGCTTTTGATAATCTTGCCCTAACACATCTGCTAATGCCTGCCAGCGACGCGTATCTTTCAACGAGCCGTTTTCAACAATCGTTTTGGGATCAGCCCAAATCGCCCTAACCGGAACACTAACGGCCAATTTTTGCCCATTACGGTCGGTGATAAGACCTCTATGCACAGGCATGTTTTGCGTGCGCATCGTACGATTATCACCCTGTTGAATAAGCAAATCAGGGTCAATTACCTGGATATAAACCGCCCGAGCAGAAAGCCCAACAAACACTAACATAATGACGCAAACCACGACCAAATACCGCCACTGTAGCCCAGTAGGCGCGATATTTTGCTTCGCTTGTTGGTTACGTTTTTTGTTAGTGTTCACGCGGCTCATTTAATTCTCACCACCACTTCTTCATTCGCATCAGGACGTCGCATACCCAACTGCTTGGATACTAAATTTTCGATGCGGTTATGTTCGGTCAGAGCGCTTTGCTCAAGTATTAAGTTTCGCCACTCCACGTCGAGCAAATCTTTCTTCTGCATTAGGCGTTCAAGCGCAATAGACGCTTGACGATTATGGTGTGCAGCAAGGATCACGGCACCGGCACTGACCAACAGTGATAAAAACAACAAAACCCGCACGGGATGGCGGGCTAGGTCAGTAAACAAAAAACCAACGAGATGAAAGTTTGTGTCTTGAGCACTCATAACTTTTCAGCAACCCTGAGAACTGAGCTACGAGCGCGCACATTGCGCGATAACTCATCGCTCGACGGTTTAATCGCTTTGCCAATCGCCTTCATGGCTTTATGAGAATCTATTTCCTGTTGCATGATCGGCATATTATGCGGCACCTGCAAGCCACGACTTTGCTCACGTATAAAACGTTTCACCAAACGATCTTCCAATGAATGGAAACTGATCACTGACAAACGTCCACCTGAAGCTAAACTGTTTAAGGCCGCTTTCAGTCCGGTCCGAATTTCATCTAATTCACTGTTAATATAGATGCGAATAGCCTGAAAACTGCGGGTTGCAGGGTGCTTAAATTTATCTTTTACCGGAACGGCTAAATCGATTATGTGTGCCAATTGGGCAGTGGTCGTTATCGGTGCTTCTTGGCGAGCATTCACAATACCGTGAGCAATACGTTTACCGAACTTTTCTTCACCAAACTCTTTTATTACTTGCGTAATATCTTGCTCTTCAGCATGCGCTAACCATTGGGCGGCACTTAGTCCTTTAGTGGGGTTCATACGCATATCCAATGGCCCTTCGCGCATAAAACTGAAACCGCGTTCAGCTTCATCTAATTGAGGAGATGAGACGCCTAAATCCATCAAAATTCCATCAATTTTGCCATGTAAATTCAGTGATGTTAGTACGTCTTCCATCTCCGAAAAATTACAATGATGAATGCTAAAGCGCGTGTCGTCGGCGAGTACTTTAGCTGACTCAATGGCTGCGGGATCACGGTCAAATGCAATAACCCGACCTTTAGCTGAAAGATGAGACAATATTTGCTTAGTGTGACCGCCGCGTCCAAAGGTAGCATCGAGATAAATGCCATCCGGTTTTATGGCTAAACCGTCAATGGATTCTTGTAATAGTACGGATAAATGTGATGATTGAGTTGTCATTAGAGTGAGAAGTCCTGCAAGCGCTCTGTTAATTCGAAGGCTGCTTCTTGCTCAGTCGCAACATCTTGTTGTATTTGTTGTTGCCATACACTGTGATCCCAAATTTCGAATTTGTTCAACTGGCCAACCAACATAATCTGTTTGTCTAAATGGGCATGTTCGCGTAGAGGCGCAGTTAATAGAAAGCGACCACTCTTATCCATTTCACCTTCGGTTGCATAGCCCAACAGCAAACGTTGTAATCTGCGCTCATGAGGGTTCATACTCGACAAGCGTGATAACTTCAGTTCAATTTCTTCCCATTCAGCAAGAGGGTAAAGCAACAGACAAGGTTGCTGGGTATCGATAGTGCACACCAGCTGCCCCTGACAATCATCCAGCAAAGACTGACGATACTTAGTTGGTATCGTTACCCGTCCTTTAATATCAAGATTGATTGCATTAGCGCCGCGGAACATTTCCCTAGCCTCTTATTAGTCAGTTACGTAAATTGAACCATTTTTCATGGAATATAAGCTTTAAGATCCACTTTTTGCCACTTTTACCCACGATGCACAGTTTAGGTACCTCATGTCTATCATGTCAAGGGATAAAGTAGGCAAATTGAGATTGCCCTAAGCCACAGAATTCAAGGCTTAGACTAAAGTCACTGATAACTGAAAGGAATTCCAAAAAGTGACGCTTTTTAGCATCACCAGAGATGAAAATGACACACTGTACTAACGTTAAGGTAAGCAATTCCGGCGATTTTTTAATCACAAGAATGGAAAATAAGATTAAATATGTAAATAAAATGGGTTAAATTTGATAATTAATAATATTATAATATATATAAACATACGAACTGATGGCATATTTGGGATTGGCTCACCAGTTTGCTTATAATAGCTATTCAAATAATACCAATGAGTTAGTTATGCACAATTACGCAACCTACCCAAGCCTTGCAGGCAAAGTTATTTTAATTACCGGTGGCGCTACCGGTATCGGCGCGGTCATGGTTGAAGCTTTTATAAAGCAAAATGCAGCGGTTATTTTTGTAGATATACAAAAAGAAAAAGGCGATGCGTTATGCGAAAAATTAGCTCACGAGTTGGGTAGAACACCTGTGTTTAAACATTTAGACACCACGAATATAGACGCACTGCAAAGTTTTATCGCAACCATAAGTCAATCTCACCAACGACTTGACGTGCTAATAAATAATGTCGCAAATGACACACGCCATTCTCCCTTAGATATTGACCAGCAAGGCTGGCGAGACTGCATGGCGGTTAATTTAGATTCTACTTTTTTTGCCTGTCAAAGTGCGATCCGCCTTATGCGTGAGAACCGTAGCGGCAACATTATTAATATGAGTTCTATTAACGTATTGATTGGGCCGAAACAAATGCCCGGATATGTTGCCGCAAAAGCTGCGCTAAACGGCTTAAGTAAATCATTGGCGAATCAATACGGGGAATACGGTATTCGGGTAAATACTATTTTACCCGGTTGGGTTGCCACAGATCGCCAGCTTGCGTTGTGGCTGACAACTGAAGCAGATAAAGAATGGCAAAAATCAGTGGCACTTCGTGGGCGCTTAGAACCCATACACGTAGCGAATATGGCACTGTTTTTAGCCGCAGAGGATAGTGCCATGATTACGGGCCAACAATTTGTAGTTGATGCAGGGCGTACCTGATGAATAAACAATCAGATATTATTATTCTAGGTGACTGGGGAACCAGTGTATGTCGTCTCTATTTATGCCGCTTTTATCAGCAACAATTAACGGTTCTGGCCCGTACCCAAGGTATGGGAATCAAATACATTAGCAATCCTGAAACCCGTTTTTTCGAATTATGCCAGCCTTGGATTGATCAATACGGCAATATACCGGTATTTTTAATTGGCGCGGTGGGTTCTGACATAGGTTGGCAGCCAACCGATTATGTTGCCTGCCCAACAGATAAGACTAATCTTTTGGCTATGAGTAAAAAGTTTGCTGCTCGTGGCTTAGATATCACGATACTACCCGGTATTTCATGCGAAAACCGCCATCACTTACCCGATATAATGCGCGGCGAAGAAACACAAATCTTCGGCTTTTTATCTCAGTTGCCAGATAAGGCTAACAAGCGACTGATTTGTTTGCCAGGTACACACACAAAGTGGGCGCTGTGCGAAGAAGAAACCATTACGTCTTTTATTACCAGTCCGGTAGGTGAACTATACGAAGTGCTCAGTCTACATAGTGTATTACTTGGTCCCGCTGCAGAGCACAGTTGGTGTAAAAGTAGCTTCACCAATGGTCTTCGTATCGGTATGCATCAATCGAGTAATTTACTGCATACCTTGTTTGCAACCCGTGCCTGTCAAGTTATCGAAAAACGCACTAATACCGAGGCTGCGGGCTATCTATCCGGCTTATTAATTGGTTCCGATGTGAAGGCCGCGGTACAAGATTTTGATATCTATTCCCATGTGGTCGTTATCGGTTCTGATCACATTTGTAGCTTATATATTGAAGCACTTGAGTATATCGGGATCAGCACGGAGCATTTCAGTAGCGAAGATGCCACCTTACTAGGATTGCAAACATTAGCCTCCGCAAACTGGGCTGACATGGCCTCTGGCGTCATAAATGGGCAATCCTAGTATGCTTAACAAGCTCATCTTGGTTGACACGCTATCAGTAGGCAATCGTCTCGGGGAAGGGATTATATGGGACGTTCGTCAGCAATGTGTGTTCTGGACTGACATATTGGGCAAACACTTTTATCGTTGGGACTTTAGCGGCAAGTTAGCAGAATTTGCTTGCCCAGAACGGTTATGTGCATTTGGGTTAACGACCGATCTCGATTGGTTTATTGCAGCCTTCGAGTCAGGATTCGCCTTTTTTAATCCCGCAAGTCAACAGACTCAATGGTTAAGCAAAATCGAAGCTGACTTGCCCTACACTCGTATGAACGATGGCAAGGTCGATCGCCAAGGACGTTTCTGGGCCGGTTCAATGATCGAAGATAACAACATAGACCCGAATACCCTGCCATTAGGTAAGCAAGCTAGCCTATACCGGCTACAAGAAAATGGTGAAGCTCGCGCTATTTTTGACGGGATATCTATCTCCAACGGTTTGTGTTTTAGTCCAGACAGTAAAACTATGTACTTTGCCGACTCGGCCGAGCAACGAGTCTGGCGAAGTGACTTTAATGCACTAGACGGCGAACCAAGCCCCAGAGAAATATTATTCGATACCTATAACAATGCGTTTCCAGACGGTTCTTGCATTGACAACGAAGGCTACCTTTGGAATGCTCAGTGGGGAAGTGCTTGTATTAAGCGATACTCCCCTTCTGGAAAGCTGGATTTCTCTTTACCGATTCAATGCCAACAACCTTCATGCGTCAGCTTTGGAGGTCCCAATCTTAATCACTTATTTGTTACCTCTGCAGCTGATGGCTTGCAAACAAATAATAGTGAGTTACACAATAATGATGGTGCAGTATTTATTTATCACACACCATTTCAAGGATTAGCTGAACCCATATGCACGTCACCAAAACGATAACTATGCAATCGATTAAGTGGGCTCGAAAAATTAAAATAACAACGCAAAGCGGAAATTAACATGGCAAGTAGAATGTTTAGCGGGAACTTTACCCGCCATATAGTCCAGTCTTTAGGCAAAGCAATCGCCTTAGGTGAATACCCCCAGGGGCAACCATTATTGGCTGAAGCAGCACTTTGCGAGTCTTTTGATGCTAGTCGCACAGTATTGCGCGAGGCAGTAAAAATGCTCACCGCCAAAGGCATGTTAGATGCAAGACCAAGGCGCGGCACTATCGTTCTGCCCGAATCTCAATGGAACTTGTCTGATCCTGATATTCTAAATTGGTTATTAAACCGCAAAGGTTCGTTACCTATTATCTCTGAGTTCGCTGATATGCGCTTAGCGATAGAGCCAGCGGCTGCGGGGCTGGCGGCAACTAATTTAACGGAAGATAATCGTCAAACCTTACTAGCGGCTATAGAGCGAATGAAAGCGGCCGCTAGAGGAGAGGATGATCACCTTGATGCTGACATCGCTTTTCATGTCGGTATTTTAGAAGCGAGCGGGAATCGATTTTTCTGGAATATGCGCCATACAATTGAAGTAGCATTGCGTTTTAGTATTCGAATTACCAACCGCTTCAAAGGTGTCGATCGTGCTAGCGTGGCAGATCATCAGGAAATTCTTGATTATATTTTGGCCGGAGACCATCAGTCGGCCGAAAATCAAATGCGCAGTCTATTACTGGAGGCTAAGACTCTTTTAAACAAAGCGCTCGATGAAGAAAAAAATAAAAAACCACAACAAAATTAACCTGTAAAAGGACCGGAGTTGCGATGCGGATCAAAGATTGTATTTTAGCCATTGACCAAGGCACTACCTCGACTCGAGCGATTATATTTGCTCCAGATTCCAGTATTATTGCCGTTGCACAACAAGAGTTTTCACAGCTTTATCCGAATGATGGCTGGGTGGAGCATAATCCTGAAGACATTTGGACATCAACCATTGTGGTATGTCGTCAAGCGATCTCAGAGGCGATCGCCAAAGGTGCCAGAATTGCTGCTATTGGCGTAACCAATCAGCGAGAAACAACCGTCGTATGGGATAGAAACACCGGCCAAGCTATTTACAACGCGATTGTTTGGCAAGATAGGCGTACCGCACAGACCTGTCGCGAAATGCAAGATAAAGGTTTATTCGAGGTGGTTAATTCACGCACCGGTTTGCTGCTCGACCCCTATTTCTCCGCCACAAAAGTGGCATGGATTTTAGATAATGTCGATGGCGCCCGTGAAAAAGCAGAAGCGGGTGATTTGGCGTTTGGCACCATAGACTCTTTCCTTATTTGGCGCCTAACCGACGGTCAGATGCACGCCACTGACGTGACTAACGCCAGTCGTACTAATCTTTTCAATATTCACGATATGGCGTGGGATGAGAAGCTACTTGATGTATTCAACGTACCTAAATCGGTACTTCCTGAAGTCAAAGAATGTGCCGACGATTATGGTCATACCACAGAAGATTTATTCGGCTTTTCATTACCCATACTTGGAGTAGCCGGCGACCAACAAGCAGCGATCATCGGTCAATGCTGTTTCAAAGAAGGCGCTATTAAAAGTACTTATGGCACCGGTTGCTTTGTTATGCTCAACACAGGAAAAAAAGCGTTTAATTCAAAAAATAGATTACTGACAACAGTGGCCTACACCATTAAAGGCGAAACGCATTACGCCTTGGAAGGCTCAATTTTTATCGCTGGAGCAGCCATTCAATGGTTGCGTGACGGCCTAGGTGTTATTAAAAGCGCATCAGAGACCGAAGATTTAGCCAAGTCATTGGATTATGAACACGGCGTATATATGGTCCCAGCATTTGCCGGATTAGGTGCACCGCACTGGTCACCAGACGCTCGGGGGGCTGTATTTGGTCTGACCCGAGGCACAACTAATGCACATTTTGTGCGCGCCGCCCTTGAATCAGTGTGCTATCAAACCTCTGACTTACTGCACGCCATGGCCGAAGACGGTGTATCGCTAGATAAAATTCGCGTCGACGGTGGTATGGTGGGTAATAATTGGTTATGTCAGTTCTTAGCTGACACGTTAGATGTCACCGTTGAGCGGCCTAAAATTATGGAAACTACCGCATTAGGCGCTGCTTATCTTGCCGGTTTACAAGCAGGAATATATGAATCTTGTGAGCATCTAGCCAGTATGAATGAAGTTGATAATAGTTTTACAGCGCAAATGCCATCGTCCCAACGCCGGACATTAATAGCAGGTTGGGAAAACGCCGTTCAAAGTACCTTGGGATATTCTAAATGATCAAAAAACGACTCTTCGGTACGCTTCCTGATGGGCAAAAAATTACTGAATATACCTTGGTAAACGCGCTAGGTATGCAAATCGACATTCTCGATTTAGGCGGTATTATTCGGCGCTGGTTAGTACCAAGTAACGATGATAAACAATCCCATATCGATATTGTATTAGGCTTTGACTCGCTCGATGGTTATATCGCCGATGAAGCCTATTTAGGTGCGATAGTTGGCCGTTACGCTAATCGTATTGCTAAGGGTCAGTTTTCGTTGAACAACCACACATACCAGGTGGATGTGAATCAAGGCGGGAACTGTTTACACGGTGGGCGGGATGGCTTTAATGGTCGTGTTTGGCACGCGCAAACTATTGATAGCGAAAGCGAACCCACTTTGGTATTAAGCTTAGTCAGCGACGACGGCGATCAAGGTTTTCCCGGTACGTTGCATGTCAGTGTTACATATACATTGAGTGCCACAGGTTTAAAAATTACCTATCGAGGTAAAAGTGATCAAGATACTGTTTTTAACCCTACCCAACACAGCTATTTCAATTTAGCAGGTCACAGCAGTGGGTCAATTGAAAATCATCAGGTGCAGATCCTTGCTGGAACCTATACCCCTACAGATCAACACGCGATCCCCAGCGGCGAGATAGCAGATGTAACAGATACACCATTTGATTTACGCACGCTAACCACCTTAAAAGGGCCTCTGCAATCAAATCATGCACAAATAAAGTTGGGTAACGGTTTTGATCACAACTGGTGTCTAGATAGCTATCAACCCAATATGACGCAACCTGCTTTAGTGGCCAAAGCATTTGAGCCTGAAAGTGGTCGAACGCTTACTGTGCATACCACCATGGCGGGCATGCAGCTATATACAGCAAACTATATTGGCCCTGAGCCTATCGGTAAAGGTGGGACTGAATATCAAGGCAAACATGCCTATTGCTTCGAAACTCAGTGTTACCCCGATTCGCCCAATCATGCGCAATTTCCTAGTGCGACACTAAAAGCCAATGAGGACTATTATTCAGTTACTGAATATAAACTGTCGTTATAGTCGTTCAGTATATTGATAGCAGGTGACTAGTGAAAAATAAGTCCCTAGATGTTAAAAACGCTGCTTATAAGCAGCGTTTTTAACATTGATGACAAAATTCGTGTTTTTAATCGCTTTGCATGTCCTTCACTTTTGACTTTCTTCCCTTATAACGTTTTCTAGCGAAGTTGACTAACGCAAGTACAATAATCACGCGCATTAAACGTCAACACCAAAAAGTGAGTCACGAGATTAAATTTCGGTGACAAAGTGCATGTATTGCGCTAATTCACCCACCACCGCTTTTTCCATCAACTTACCGGTATTTACTGCATAAGGTTGATTAAAATGAATGTCCCAAACATCAGATTCTTTACGCCAATGTTCATAAACCACCAAGGTGTCGTCTTGCCCGTTAACGGTATAAAGATCGAACACGATATTTCCCGGTTCTTCTTTGCGGGTATGTTTAATATGGGTGGTAAATTGCGTCAGCAATTCACTACGATACTCCGGCTTAATTTTGAAGATAAAGAAAATGCTAAATACATCATCTTCAGGCTGTGCATACTTAGGATTATTTTCATGTAACGGTGCGGGTGTTGTGTCATTCAACTTCATAACCTCAACGGGTGCATTAAGGGCTTTATCCCCTAAGCTAAACACCTCTTTGGTGTACGGCTGTAGACCATGTTCAGCGAGTGCTTCAGCACTTTCCCAGCGCTCATAAGCAAAAAATTTTGTCACCGCCTGTTTGCCCTGAAATAGGCGTATTTCAATTAAACCGGCCTCGTTACTCGCACCTAACTGATTAAGCTTCAGTGCTTGTTTGAAGGTCTCTACATATTTAGGTTTCACATCAAATTTGACTATTTGCGTTAGCATGCACATATCCTTTTCATATACAGTTCATTGGAACACACACGTTTTTCTATACAAACACGGTGTGAAAGAAAGTAATGAAAGATTAACGGTTATAAATACTTTAAAAAGTGGGTAGACAACGAAATACTTTCAATAAAAATTTGAAAAATTACTCACTCTGTATTTATCTATTAATACTTAAAGAATTAGGCTATGAGAATAATTAGCTATTTGTCAGTAAACAAATATACCCAATAAGCGTCGTAAAAAAAACCTCAGGTTCAGGCTGCCAACGCCTGAACCTTTTATTAGATAGTTATACATTTAACGTATTGAATACAACTAGAGTATTGGCCGCTATAGTGTTTTTTCAGGCGAGAAAAAGACGCTCCAATTGCTCGATAACTCGAGATTAAAATTATCGATGTTAAGATTAAAACGTCCGGTGGTACCAATAAAACGTGTATTGTCCCACTGATCTTTAGAGATTAACGCGATAACATTATCTCCCGATCGAAACATACCATTTGGTACCGCTATTTTTATCGGGTTTTGTTGCCAATCTGTGGCTTCTAACATCTGCCCATTAATGTAGATTTGCTTAATTTGATTGGCTTGGCCAACACTCAAACTTACAACCTGGGGATCAATAGCAAAATGTACGTGTTTACGTACTACCAAGGGTTCATTTTTAGGAAGTTTCTCTAACGACGTTAAGTTAACCAACGGCCAAGAAGAATCATCAAACTGTTGTTGTAAGAATTCACTTTTAATCTGACTGGGCACACTCTTGGGTTTATCAATTATTGCCGCTACAGGTTTTAGCTTACGGTCGGTCTTAGCAATGTTATTAGAACTTGGTTTTTTCTCAACAATTTCCTTTGTCACCACCGGCGCTTTCTTGATATCGGCTCGCCCTATAATGATCCCGTTAACTTTTTCATTGTGAGTGCCGTCAGTCACCTCCAATTGAAATGGCCCCCCCGCATTTTGAGCAGGCATGGTCACGCGCCATTGCCCATCACGTCCAGCGTGGACTCTCGCCATGGTAAAGGTTACTTGCTCTTTAATAAGCTTTATATCTATCGATCGTCCTGGCTCAGCAAGCCCGCTGACATCAATGGCTTCCCCTGGTTGCAGCAACATGTCATCACGTAAACGGGTCGTGAGAATAATGCCCCCTTTGGGATTGCGCCCCTTATAATCATCTTGACCAATATAAATGTCATTTATGACTTTGCTGCGATCGTCATCTGATATTTTTAGCTGGTAAGGTCCGCTGGGGGGTTGCTCATTTAGAGATATATTCCAATTACCGTCACTATTTACCGTCACTCTAGCCATAGTGACCGTTACGTTATTTTTTACCAACTTTACATCTAAAGTTCGACCGTTAGGCGCCTGCCCACTAACCTCCAGCATTTTATAAGCGGGTAAGGTCATTCCGTCTACAAAGCGTTCAGATAGGACAATATCACTGGTATCAGCCCCATGAGCCTGACGGATAACGCTGAAAATGCATCCCAGTAGAACGGGTACAATAAAAATCTTTACCCAACCTAATCCATTACTCTGTATTGCCTTGTGGCTCCACATTCGATTTATTTCCTCTTGAGCATGTCGCCAAGTCGATACGTTCGACGAATTTTTGCATTTTGTTAAGTAGAAAAACTGAAATCATTATTTGAGTAAATAATGAAACAACATTGGAGTGAAAATAAGCTTAAACTACTGCTATGACACAGTTAACAGCAGATAAGCACTCACTTACCCACCTTTCACCCTACCGTCGTTATCCGCTAATCAGGCATACCTATAAACAATCTATAAGTATACCTTAAGCAAACTTCGCGCCGAAAATAGAATTTACTATTATTACAACTTTATACAAAAGTAGTTGAATCAGTCGGCAATATTGCGTAGCTGGGGATCAGCTCAATTTACAGCGATTCTTGAGTTTGCTGGATGATTTTACGTAATGTAGGTTGCGTCACATCTAGTAATTTTGCTTTGTACTTTTGGCTAATATCCAACTGCAGCACGATTGAGTGCAATGACGTTTCAATGACTGGCCAAAGCTTACTGTGCTTATCGCTCTCAAGTATTGAGGCTAAAAGGTGATTACACTGGGAAGTGAATTCGATCAACTCCGCCTGCTCAAAAGGGGTCGCATTTAGCTTGGCGTAACGGCGTCTTATCGTCGACTCAGATTGATTTAATTGCTGGGCAACTTGATACAAACTGCCCCACTTAACGACGCACTGACCTAACCATAATTTCTCTAACCAACCACTTACCGAAAACATATCAATATGCTGGCTTGCCACTTCGACCACCTGAGTCAATAGTGCGTTAATTTGCATTACATCGTCGCTACTCACATGACCCAAAGCGCCTGATAGCGCTCTAGATGGACTCAGTATCAACGGCACTGTAGATTTAACACCTTGCTCTTCGTTCTGCAAAATAAGATGCTCAGGCTCGATGTAGCGCCCCGAGCAGAGTATAACTGCTCTCATCATGCAATTTCTTAACTCCCTTACATTACCCGGCCATGTATAAGCGCGAAGTTTTTCTTGGGCAGCCTCAGAAAAATCGTTGATCTCTTTTTTGTACTGTTGACTAAATTTGCGCAAAAAGTGACGGGACAACAAGATAGGATCATCACCGCGCTGATTCAACGTAGGTAAATTCAAAGTAAAAACATTGATTCGGTAATATAAGTCAGCCCGAAAACGTCCTTGGGCGACTTCATCAGGTAAATTACGGTTTGTTGCTAGCACTAAACGAACATCGACTTTTCGAACTCGTTGATCCCCCACCGCCACAAAGGTCTTCTCCTGTACAAAACGCAATAACTTAGACTGGATATCTAGGGGCAATTCCCCCACCTCATCCAAGAATAAAGTGCCGCCATCAGCCTGCAATATTTTGCCTGGCTGATCACTTGTCGCCCCCGTGAAGGCCCCTTTGCGGTGCCCAAACAACTCACTTTCAATAAGATGCTCGACGATTGTAGAACAATCTACGGTAATAAAGGGTTTATCAGGATGTAAGCTATGGTTGTGGAGTTGTTGAGCAATGACTTCTTTACCTGTGCCCGATTCGCCAATAATAAGCACTGATGCATCGGTCGGTGCGACAAGTTGCATCTGCTGCATAAGGGTACGCATGGCGGCCGATTCAAATAATAACTCATGGCCGTCTGATTGCTCTTTCTCAGTAATACCACGCCTATTTTCATCTTGTTCAAGCAACATGATGCGATCAATTGCAGCGGCCAAATTTGGCGCAACTTGTTCAAGTTGGTGAGTACATTTTAGTACTCGGTCTTGTGCTTGAGGTTGCCAACACACGACTAATACCGCTAAACATTGATCCCGTGTCACAAGCGGAATAACAGCACTACCAAAAATGGGGTGTTGAGCAACCTTGTCAATCACACCATTTCCGCGAGGCTTAAATTTAACCGTTTTTTTAACCCATTGATGAATAGCCTGCGAATCAAAGTCTGCATTAGTAGCAGTGCATGTTAAATTGACGAGCTTATCGGTTTGAATGGTGTACAAACCTGCAAATTCACTTTGTAAACCCGTGCTCAATAATTGACATACCTCGGAGGAAAATGTCTGCAATGAGTGAGTACTGCCTATTAAACGAATAACGTCCCATTGTAATGTCATCAACCTAAAATCATCATTGGGTGCTTGGGAGAACTTACCGCTCATGCGATCCAAATTAGCTAATATATTGGCATCGAATTGTGGTTGCCAGCTCACTAGCTTTCCACCACCAATACTTCGGGCAGCTTGCATAGCGGCGTTTGCTCGGCGGAATAATTCTAGCGGTGATTGTTCACCTAACTGCTCTTCGGCATCTAAAGATGCCAGCCCAAAACTGAACTCTAGCTTTAGTTTCTTTTTCGAAAAGTACGAGTTGCGCAAGACTTGCAACATCCGAGCAGCTAAAACTTGCCCTTGTTGTTCATTTGTTTCAGGCAAATGCGCAGCAAACACTGCACCACTATAACGACTGGCAAAATCATTTTCACGCAAGACGCCAGATACGCGGTGCATAATCTCATTTAGTACTTGATCGCCAATCTCTCGCCCATGAATTCGATTAACCTCTGAGAAGTCGTCTGGGTTAATTAGCAGTAAAGTAACAGGGGTCGTTTGCTCGCTAAGTTGCTCCGCCCATTCATGGCTTTGCCAGCGAGCCACTTGCCGTAAAATCAGCAAGGTCTCATCATTAGGTAACGGTCCTACAAACCCATCGACCATCATAACAACCTTATCCAACTGGATGGGAAAAGGCGGTAATCGGGTCATTGAGTGGGTATGGCTCAAGTCAGACAAAATATTCTGCATCCGACTTTTCGCCGTGTTTGATGGAATATGTAAGCTGGTCAACCAATGTTGTCCCAACGCTGATAAGCCTTTAGTCCCCATTAAAGACATTAGCTCTAAATTGATATCAATGATATTACCCTGTGCATTTAAGGTAAGTGATAAGTCCCCTAAACAGTCAGACAACAAGGCCAGTTTATGCTCTACATACTGTTTGTCTTGGCTAATATTAATCTGTTGTTTTAACAGATTTAACATCACTTTTAAGACCCCACAGGCTCGCCAATCAACAAATAAGTGCCCAGGTATAATCTGACTGTCTTGTAACCCCCTAGTATCAGCTGATAGCCAATAGACTTGTCGCTCTAGCAATCCGTAATCTTCAGTCAATGCAATAGCATGCTCAGGGCTGTCGCAAGCAACAAGTAGCGTGGGCTGCGCGCTGTGGTTTGCAGATGCAGTGCCTGGCCCCATTAACGCTAGCTGCACAACGTCAAGCTGAAACTCTGTGTTCATAACTTGCTGCTGAAGTTCTGTTATCAGCGGGTTGTCAGTTGTCTGGGCATACAATAAAATATGTTCGAAGTCGTCAGCTATACGCGAAAGAACTGGGGATATTTTAATCATATTTCTGGCATCAAATGGTTAAAGCTCTGTTGTAATAACGGAGCGATATACTCCGCCGCCACAGGTCGCGAGAAGAGATATCCTTGCAGCAATAATTTTTCGGTATTTTGGAGGATTTTTATTTGACTCGTGTATTCGATACCTTCCGCTATCACCCCAAGCTTCAAGCTTGTGGCCAAAGCTAATATAGCCTCAACAATCGCCCTATCATCCGGTGCTGAATTCACATCACACATAAAGGAACGATCTATCTTGAGAATATCGATAGGGAAACGTTTTAGGTAACTTAACGAAGAATAGCCTGTGCCAAAATCATCCACAGCAAGCGATATACCGAGATTTTTTAACTCAATCAAGCGAGCAATGTTCTCTTGTGCATCACTCATGATCACCGATTCAGTCAATTCTAATTCCAATAACGACGGGGGTAATTCACTCTTTGCTAATACGCTCGCTACGATTTTCGTAAAATCAGGTTGTCGAAACTGATGTGCTGACACATTAATCGCAATGCGCACCGGCGTACCCATGTCGACCCATTTCTTAGCCTGGTGACATCCCCGCTCTAATACCTGACGTCCCAGTTCGTTTATCAGGCCTGTTTCTTCAGCTATAGGAATAAACTCATCAGGAGGAATAATCCCTCCTTGCGCTGGAAGCCAACGAACCAGTGCCTCAACCCCAACAATTTTACCCGATTGAGCACATATCTGTGGCTGGTAAAATGGCACGATCTCGTCATTTTTTAATGCCCGGCGTAAGTCTTGCTCAAGCTGTAAACGAGCTGCCGCTTTGGCATTCATTGAGTCTTGATAAAATTTGTAGCAACAACGACCTGATTGCTTAGCAAAGTACATGGCAGTATCAGCATTCTTAAGCAGCATTTCAGCGTTTTCACCATCGTTAGGAAACATTGAAATACCGATACTAGGGGTAATCACCACCTCATATTGCTCTAACTGAAATGGCTTACTAAAGCTACGGATCACGCGTTCGGCCACCAGCGTCGCTTCGTTAGGGTCATTTAAATGGCTTAAGAAAATAGTGAACTCGTCACCGCCAAAACTGGCTAACTGAGGCTCATCAGACTCAAGGACGCTACCCACTCGGGCGAACATATCGCTGTCTCTTAGATTGGCTTGTAATCGATGTGCAACCTTGCGTAATAACTTGTCGCCGTAACTGTGACCCATGGTATCGTTGATCCGTTTAAAGCGGTCAAGATCGATAAATAACATGGCAGCTTGATATTCATTTCGCTTAGCCATCGCTAAAAATCGATGTAAGTCTTTCATCAAATACTGGCGGTTGGGTAAACCTGTTAGGGTGTCGTAAAATGCGAGTTTATGTAGTGCTTGTTGCTGAATAACCAAATCAGCAAAGGCCTGACTGGCACGAAGAATATACTTGACCCGTTCACCCAAAATAGGCCACTTGATGGGTTTAGCGATAAAGTCAGTCGCACCAACGGCATACGACTTATGAATCGATTCTAAGTCATCTGAACCTGTCACCATAATAATAGGAATATGTTTGCCTTTTTCGTGTGCACGAATATATTCACATACTTCAAAACCGTTCATTTCCGGCATAGATACGTCCAACAACAACAACGCTGGGCTATGTTTCTCAAACTGTTCGATGGCTCGTTTACCATTTTCGGCTTCAAGCACTTCAATGGTGTCGCTGGCGAGAGTTTCTTTCATAAGGATACGAGCAGTGAGATCGTCATCACTGACTAAAATCTTAATTTTTCCTTCAATCGACATGTCTAAATGCTTCCAATTTCTCGCAACTGATAGTAAATATCGACTGAATGCGCTGTGCTAACGAGGGTATATCGCTCCCTTGAGTATTCTTCATTTTGCCTTCTAATTCCTTACACAATTCGTATAAGGCTTTGGCACCTGAATTTCCAGCCATAGATTTAAGTGCATGGGCAATTTCGCCGATTGCGGTAAAATCAGGCTCATCAAGGTTAACTTGCTCGTTCAGTTGGGCGACCAATTTTTCGGCTTCTTGCCTAAAAGCATCCAATACGCGGTCAAATACAGGGTTTCCAGTGTCACGAGAAATTTTGAGTAAAGTTTCAACGGTTCCCATATCTAATAAGCTCAGCGCCTCAGTATCATCGGGCGCAGACTCATGTTCAATATAGCTTTGTGTTGTTTGGCCTGCGTTGGTGCTCTTGGGGCCATTTGGAACCGGTAGATAACGCAGTAACATTTGCTCTAATTCTTGCAAAGAGAAAGGTTTAGACATGACTTCATTCATGCCTGAATCTAAGCATTGCTGACGCAAGTTATCGCCCATACCAGCCGTAAGGGCAACAATGGGTATATTTGGCCAATTATTACGGATCGCTTTAGTTGCGGCATAACCATCCATCACTGGCATTTGACAGTCCATTAGGACTAAATCGGGTTGCTGTAAATTCACTTGTTCAACAGCTTCTGCACCGTTATCGGCCAACCAAGCTTCACAACCTAACAGTCCCAGCATACTTTTAGCAACTTCTTGATTCGTTAAGCTATCTTCGGCTACCAAAATATTTGCGTTGAATTTCTGATGATTACGATGATCTTCATCTAGGCGTTTTTGGTCTTCATTTTCAATGCCCAAGGCACGGCACAAACTCTGATGCAAACCTCTAAAATGTACGGGTAGAGGTAATATATTACGCTGATCATTTTCTTGCCATTGAGATGTAGGCAATAAACAAATCCAATTTTTCAGGTTAATCCCTGATTCTTCAATGGCTGTTTGGTACTCCGATTGGCTTATCCATAAACCATTTTTAGCCGATGCCAACTCGGATTTGATCCGTTGTACATGCACGACTTTAATGTCTAACTTACCCAACATCGTTTCAATAGACTTACCAAGGCCCACGGTCAGATGAACCAAGTGCACGGTAGGACAATTATCAATTGGCTCAAGTTGAACCAATGAATTTTCAGTTAACGGTAAATCAACCTCCAAACTAAAACGACTGCCCTCCCCTATATTTGATTGCAGCCCCAAATTGCCCCCCATCAAGGCGGTTAGTTGCTTGCAAATAGCTAAGCCTAAGCCAGTACCACCATATTTACGTGTGGTGGAAGCATCCGCCTGCGTGAACATTTCAAACACTTTTTGCTGACGATCTGGCGCCATACCAATACCGGTATCTTGCACGCAAAACACAAATCCGCTGTATTGTGTATCACTCAATTTCCGTTTCACTGCAACATCGTGACAAGGTACTCGTCTAATGCTCACATTCACCTCACCGCGCTCGGTAAACTTAATGGCGTTACTGGTTAGGTTAGCAATAATTTGGCGTAATCGTGCAGGATCGGCATAAACCTGAGGTAATACTTCATCTGACAAAATAGCATTGATATGCAGACCTTTATTGTAAGCCGCTTCGCTAAACAGGTCGCACACTTCTTCAAGCAAGGCTTCTAAATCAACAGGCACCGATTCTAATGCTGCTTTGCCCGCTTCTAATTTTGAAAAATCTAAAATATTATTCAACAGATCAAGTAGCAATCGACCGGACCGATATACTAACTGGGCAAAATGCTGTTGTTTGGGTTTTAAATCTGAACTTAGCAGCACCTCCGTCATGCCAAGCACACCATTCATAGGAGTGCGAATTTCATGGCTCATGATGGCAAGGAAGTCACTTTTCTCTTTACTTGCTTGTTCTGCAAGTCTGCGTGCTTTTTCAGTTTCTTCCATGGCATGTTCGAGTTGGGTGTTGGCATGGCGCAACTCTTTAGTTCGCTCTTCTACTTTTTCTTCCAGTTCAATCAAACGTTGCATTTCGCGCAACCGTTTTTGCCGATATCGCCACACTATATTCAATATAATCAGCAATATAATAAACACATAGAGACTATAGGCCCACAATGTTTTCCACGGTGGCGGGAGCACAGTTATTGGTAATGCAACGCCTTCAGTATTCCATAAACCTTGATTATTACTCGCTTGCACTTTAAGTTCGTAATCGCCAGCGGGTAAGTTAGTAAAGGTTGCTAGACGCCGATGCTCCAATTCAATCCAATTTGGATCCAGCCCTTCGAGTTTGTAGCGGTATTCATTTAAACCAGGCGCATTAAAATCTAGTGCCGCAAATTCAAAGGAAATAAAATAGTCTTTATAGCCCAGCTCTAACGCTTGCAAGCGTTGATAAGGCACATCAAACCACACCTGTTCATTGAGCTTTTTGATACGCACTAAGACAACAGGCGGTATAATATCACTGTCTTTTATGTCATCTGGATGGAAGCGGATCATGCCTTCGTTACCGCCGAAGTACATATTCCCTTGGCTGTCTTTAAACCCGGCACCGAAATTAAACTCACTTTCCTTCAAGCCTTGCGAAGTATCGAAATGGCGCACTTTACCATTAGCAGGATCTAGCCGTGTTAAGCCAGCTGTGCTGCTTAGCCATAAATGGCCTTTGTCATCATCTAATATGGAATAAATATGACTGCTAGGCAGGCCACTAAAGCTGTCATAGTGGGTGAAATTATTATTTAAAGCTGCAATATCCCTCTCCGACCATTGATTCAACCCTCCACCTTGCGTTCCTACCCACAATTGCGCTTTTGCGTCTTGATAAAAAGCCCACGCCATTGATGCAGATAAACTATCAAAGTTATCAGGTTGATGCTCAATGTGATCAAAATCCAAAGTCACTGGATCCAGCAAATTTATGCCCGAAACCGTACCAACAACCATTGTTCCATCAAGAAGTTGATAGACCGCTAATACACGATCATTATTAAGGCTTCGTGGATTATTTTCATCAAAGCGGTAGTGCACAAAATCTTTACTGCCGGCTGGTAAATAGTTTACCCCACCACCAAATGTACCTACCCAAACATTGCCTGCATTGTCAGGGAATACACTCGTGACACCATTAAAACTTAAACTCTTGGGGTTTTCTGGGTCATGCACAAAGTACTCTATTTGCTGGGTATCGACATTAAGTCGCCCTAAGCCACCCCCTCGGGTGCCAAACCACAACATATTATTATCACCACGCACGGTCATGACTCGTACATCACGTAGTGCTGGAACACTATCTTTATTTATGACTTGCTGTACTTCTGCGTTGCTGTTTAATCGGGTTAGACCGCCATAGGTTGCCACCCAAATAGCGCGCTCTCCAATAGACGATTCTGTTTCAGCAAAACCGAGAACAACCTTGCTAGCCAAACCTTTTTCAATGTATTCGAAGGGAACTTGGATACTCTTGGTAATACCATTGTAGGTACCAAACCACAGCAAGCCTGATGAGTCCTGTAAAATCGACAGTATTTTATCGTCACTCAGTCCATCATCAATATTAAAAGTAGTAAATGTATCCCTTCCATCCCAAAGACTCGCCCCTGCTTCGGTTCCGAGCCAAATACGTTGATGCTTATCCTGATAAACGGTGTGCACTAAATTGGCGGCTAAACTATTTGGCTGACCATCATGGTGTTGCCAATGAGAAAAGTTCATACGCTGGGGATCAAGCACGCTAACGCCCGCATCATGACTGGTCACCCATAACCGCTGTTGAACGTCGACGAATAACTGTGTTAACCGATCGCTAAATAAAGGCACGCTAGCGCCAGTATGAAGTCGTGTTAACTCTTTCGTTTTCTTATTTAACTTAAGTAAGCCATTACCGTCTGTCGCAAACCAAATATTATGTAAATCTTCAACGATGGACACAATGGCCGCATCTTTATCTAATTTAGGCAACAGGGCTCGCGTATCGAAGTGTTCAAATTGCATATCTTGCGGGTTGAAGCGACTGAAATTGCCGTTACGATAGCCTATCCAGATGTCACCTTTAGAATCTGAATAAAGTGACTGCAGTCTATTGGAAGTAGGAAAAACTAAAGAATTGTCAGCTTCTTGCCACGAGGAAAAGGTTTGCTTCGCAGCGTTAAATAAATTGAGTCCACCGCCATCGGTAGCAATCCATAGACGTTTATCGTTATCCTCTAAGACCGCCCTTACATTATCAGAACTAAGCGAATCAGGTTTGCGCGGATCATGTACAAAACTAAGTAGTTGATAACCGTCATAGCGGTTCACGCCTTCTTGGGTCACGATCCATAAGTAACCCGTGCTGTCTTGGTATATTTGGCGAACGGTTTTTTGTGACAATTGTTGGTTTAATTCAGCTGGCGTAAAGCTAAAGTTTGGGGTCTCAGCAGCGTGAATACCTAAGCTAAAAGAGAGGAAGCATACTAACCAAAAAATACCGTTTCTCAACATACCTGAATTACATCTTATTCTTCTTTTGAAAATAGACTACCGCAAAGCCCACTCTATGCCAACAAATAGCCTCTAATACAACTACTTGCCATACACACTGAAAAGCATAAGAGTTAAATATTATCTGTTTTCGAATTAGAAAATTTAGTTAAAGTAACAGTGAGGGAAAAATGATTGTAAGCGTCTGGTGATCCCACCTAGCGTTTAGCAAATTCCCATGGTAACAGGTGGTCGATGC
>NZ_WTPY01000026.1 GCF_011378905.1 Paraglaciecola sp. 20A4
GCCTGAGTCCGATACAATATCGACATCAGGCCTTGGTTGCCGCTTAGAAATGAGTCCAACTTTATGGGGTCACTTCATTTTGCTAACGGCTTTTTTAATGATTCAAATAATGCCCAATAATGATTAAGTTAATGACACCTGAATATTATCAATCAAACGGGTACGTCCTAAAAACGCAGCTGCTAAGATGACTACTTTAGTCTCTTCATGGCCTGGTTGTAAAAGTGTATCTGCCGAGCGAATTTCGATGTAATCAATGCTAAATCCTGCTTGCGCCAGTTGCTCACAACATTCACTGGTAATGCGCGAAAAGTCTCGTCTGCCGGATTCAATTTTTTGCTGCATCTCTTGTAGACGTTGGTACAAGGTAGGCGCTAAAACTCTCTGCTGGGCATTAAGATACTGATTACGTGAACTCATCGCTAACCCATTATCTTCGCGGGTCGTGATCACACCATGAACCGTTAAATTCATTGATAGGTCAGTGACCATGGCTTTGATAACTTGTAATTGCTGAAAGTCTTTTTCACCAAAAAAAGCCATGTTCGGCTGCACCATATTGAACAGTTTACAGACAATGGTGGCCACACCGCGAAAATGACCTGGCCTGCTGGCACCGCAAATCATATATGAAATACCTGGCACTTCGACAAACGTTTGCTGCTCAAGGCCCCGGGAATAGATATCTTTTACTTGCGGGGTAAACAAAACGTCTACACCCATTTCACTTAATATTTTGCGGTCATTTTCTAATGTGCGTGGATATGCTTCTAAATCTTCGTCAGGACCAAACTGCAGCGGATTCACAAAGATAGACACCACCACAACATCAGCCTTCAATTTAGCTTCTCTAACTAAATTAAGGTGACCTTGATGTAAATTCCCCATGGTCGGAACAAACGCAATAACCTTAGACTCAGCCTGCCAGCTGCGACGTACGTCGCGTAAACTAGCAATGTTACTAATCACTCGCATAATTAACTCACTTACTAAAACTGTGGGCATCAGACGGAAAGCTACCGTCCTTCACTTCTTCAATATATTGGCTAACTGCGGTACGCATATCACCCGTTTCCTGCAGATAATTTTTGGAGAATTTAGGCATGTAGTTAGCGCTGATACCAAACATATCGTGCATAACAAGGATTTGTCCATCCGTATCAGGCCCCGCGCCAATGCCAATAACCGGAATATCGATTGCTTGGGAAATCGCCCCAGCTAACTCTGTCGGTACACACTCGAGTACCAGCAATTGTATACCCGCAGCGGCCATTTCTTTGGCTTGTTCAAGCATTTGTTCAGCTTGGAAGTCGTCACGACCTTGGATTTTAAAGCCACCAAAAACATGAACCGATTGTGGGGTTAACCCTAGGTGTCCACACACAGGTACGCCACGCTCGTTCAAACCCTTGATACTTTCTAGCAACCAGCGTCCGCCTTCAACCTTAACCATACTCGCGCCAGCAGACATTAACTTTGCTGCATTGAGGTAAGTTTGTTGTGGAGTGGAATACGACATAAAAGGCATGTCAGCTATTACAAACGCACGGTCAACACCTTTACGCACAGCACGTGTGTGATAAGCCACATCATCAATACTTACGCCTAGTGTGTCGTCACAGCCTTGTAGGACCATCCCCAACGAATCACCAATCAGAAGTACGTCTATCCCTTGCTCATCAAACAACTTTGAGAAGCTCGCATCATAGGCGGTAAGCGCACTAATTTTTTCGCTTTGTTGCTTCATTTTCAACAACGTGGAAGTTGTGACTTTTTTCATTTTGAATCACTCCAGTACGATGAACACTAAATAGAGCTTGAGTAAATCAGGCACTATACGGATTTTTTAACGGATTTCTATCACACTCATTTATACGGTAATTTTTGCAACCCATTTAACGGGCAATTTTTAAGCACAGAGGTCAATTTTGTACCACAAGGCAGGGTTAGATCTGAAGCGATTTCATGTAAGGGATACAAAACAAATTCTCTTTGCTTCATTCCATAATGTGGAACAGTAAGTTCTTGTGAATCAATAACTTGATCTGAAAAAAGTAGGATGTCAAGATCCAAAGTTCGGGGTCCCCAACGTTCAGCTTTACGCTCTCGCCCGTGATCTAATTCAATTTTTTGTAAGCAATGAAGAAATTCTATAGGTGGTAAGTCAGTTTGCACGGCAACCACGGCATTAACATAGCTAGGCTGATCCTGCGGACCCATAGGACGGCTAACATACAAACTCGATGTTGCCGAAATATGCGTATCAATAATTGCCTCTATTGCTTGCAAAGCGTTAGATATTTGTTGTTCGGGCTCGGCTAGGTTACTGCCTAGCCCAACGAATACACGGCTCATTCTGTAGCTTTCTTCTTGCCTCGATAACGACTTCTGCGTTTAGGACCGCCACCTTCTTTTTCACGTAAAGCTTTCATCATAGTTTGACGCTCTTCAGGGTCAACATTTTGAAAATCAGTCCACCACTGAGCAAGCGTTAATAACTCCCCACCTTCTATCTGCGCGCGGATCAACAAGAAGTCGTAGGCCGCTCTAAACTTCGGGTGCTCAAGCATTTGTAATGCTCTACGTCCATAACGCTTAGGTAGGCGCTGTTGAAGCTGCCAAATCTCACGTACGGTAATAGTAAAGCGTTTAGGGATCATAATACGCTGAATTTGGCGGTGTAGCACATCGCTTAAGGCTAAATTAAAGGCATCAAAATGGTTTAAGCCGCCTTCAACCATATGTTGCTGACAACGCTCTTCAAGTGGATACCACAGTAAAGCTGCAAAAATGAAAGCGGGCGTCACTTTCATATCTGAATTGATTCGGTTGTCGGTATTCATTAGCACTTGTTCAATAAAGGCTAATTCACGGCTGTTTTGTGTTTTCAGCAAAGGCCCTAATTGGGGGAACAATTGTTCAAACAAATTAAACTCGTTTAACAACTTGTATGTTTCTAATCCTTGTCCTGATAATAATAATTTCAATACTTCTTCGAACAAACGAGCAGGCGGAATATTTGCCATCAAAGGTGCAAGTTCGTACATTGGTTTAGCTGTCTCAGGACTGATCTTCATGCCTAGCTTCACGGCAAAACGCACGGCCCGTAACATACGAACGGGATCTTCACGGTAGCGTGTAGCTGGATCGCCGATCATACTTATTTCGCGGTTTTTGACAGCTTGCATGCCTTGGGCAAAATCGTGGATACTGAAATCTGCAATATTGTAGTACATAGCATTGACGGTAAAATCTCGACGCTCAGCATCTTCTTCAATACTGCCAAAGACGTTATCGCGTAATAACTGACCATGATCGCTTTGTTTACTTAAATTTTGCTCTTCAGCGTTATCATCTTGACTAGGATGATGACCACGAAAAGTTGCCACCTCAATGATCTCACGCCCGAAAACGACGTGAGCAAGCCTGAATCTGCGCCCAATGAGTCTGCAATTCCTGAATAACTCCTTGACCTGCTCAGGCGTTGCGTTGGTTGTTACATCAAAGTCTTTAGGTTTCTTACCCAATAAGATGTCACGTACACATCCGCCAACCAAATAAGCTTGATAGCCATTGTTATGCAGACGATATAGAACCTTTAGCGCATTATCACTGATGTCACTGCGTGATACCGGATGTTCTGCACGAGGGATAATATTGGCAACAAGAGTGGTTTTAGCCGTGCTCGGCGTGCTTTTAAACGCCTCTTTGACCTTGTTGATTACGCGAGAAATAATAAGTTCAGCTCCATGATTAAGGAATACCCATAAAGGGGATTTTGACGCGTACGATCATATACTGTCTGGCGCGTCAATTCTATTGTCAAACGCATTCGCTTTATTGCCAATTAGCGCTTCGTTCCAGTTACTCTGTGCCCAGCACAATATTTCTTCTACAGTGGCATTAGTCATACCCAGCGGTACATTTAAACCAAGAATACCCAAAGCGGAACATAAATTACTCGCAGCACGTTCATTTATCAATGCCGGTGCGTGATTCTGCTTACTTAATTTTTGGCCATTCTCGCCTAATACCAAAGGAAGGTGCATATAAACTGGCGCAGGTAGCTTGAAAAGCCTATACAGCGCCAACTGAAAGGCGGTAGCAGGCAAAATGTCTGCACCCCGCACCACTTCGGTTATCCCTGAGTGAATATCGTCCACCACAACGGCAAGTTGATATGCATATAAACCGTCTTTTCGACGCAAAATGAAGTCATCGTTCATTTCGCTATTAAAAACAATTGCCCCTAGAGCAATATCAGTCATTTCCCTAATACCGACGGTATTGCGCAAAACGGTTGCGCTGCCCTGAGAAGCAAGTGTTAATTCTGAACATGGACAGGGTTGCCCCTTAGGGTTAGCTAAACGCTGCTTTCGCGTACATTGGCAATAGTAACTATGGCCATGGTTAAATAATGCGCTCAATGCTTGTTCATAGTACTGGTGGCTATCGTGCTGGTAAATAACCTTATCATCCCAGCAAAGTCCATGCTGCTCCAACGTACGTTTAATCAGCGTGTCCGCGCCCTTTTGTTCCCGGGGCGGGTCAATATTTTCAATACGCAATAACCACTTGCCACTCATTTGACGCGCCCGCAAATAGCTGCCTAGTGCGGCCACTAAAGAACCTAAATGCAAAGGTCCGGAGGGAGACGGTGCAAACCGGCCCACATAGCGCTCATTTTGATTGGTACTATTTTCAGCGAAAGGTAGTTTCATTGATTCATATGCACAAAAAAAGCTGCATTTAGCAGCTTTTTTAACAATTCAAGGAGTTACCCTTGAAGTTGCTTCTCTTTAATTTCAGCTAATGTTTTGCAATCGATACATAAATCAGCTGTGGGGCGCGCTTCTAAGCGTCTTACACCAATTTCAATCCCACAAGTATCACAAAAGCCGAAATCATCGTCTTCAATACGCTTTAGGGTTTTTTCGATTTTCTTAATCAGTTTACGTTCCCGGTCACGTGTTCGAAGTTCAATACTGAACTCCTCTTCCTGAGCAGCCCTGTCAACAGGATCGGGAAAGTTAGCCGCTTCATCTTGCATATGATGAACTGTGCGATCTACTTCTTGACGTAACTGGTCGCGCCATGCTTTTAACAACAAACGGAAATGCTCCATTTGTTTGTCATTCATGTATTCCTCGCCTGCTTTCTCCTGATAAGGAGTAAGTCCAGCTAAGGCTAATAATCCGAGTGTTTTCATGGTGTTTCCTGTTGGCATCAGCCAATTCTCCTTAACTACGAGCACAGGACGGTTTTGTGCAAGCGGATATGTATAACAGAAAGAAATACCGCTGGCAATTTTGCGCACTGACCTACTGTACTTGCTAAAAACCAATTTCCGACGGGCAATATGGCGATGTCGGCGAAAAAATCAACTTTTATTTTCAGTCGATTACACTGAGCCGTTGATTTAGCGTAATATTTTGTTCATCGATAATACACGAGTATGCCAAAATTTCGACTCCAACAGCCATTGCGTGTTTAAAGCATTCTGCGTATATAGGATCAATATGCTCCGCTACTTTGACACTATCGATACCCGTGTGCTGAACACAAAAAAGTAAAACTGCACGATTTCCTTGTTCAACCATCGCAGCTAATTCACGCAAATGTTTCTGCCCGCGCACTGTCTTGGCATCAGGAAAATATCCTTGGCCCGATTCAAGTAACGTCACTGACTTAACCTCAAGATAACAATTTTTTTGTCCTGCTGCGGTAAGTAAGAAGTCGACACGACTGTTTTCGTGACCAAAACGAACTTCAGGTTGAATGGAATCATAACCAACAAGTTCGATGACCCGTTCATGCTGCAAAGCTTCACCAACGATTTTATTGGCGTTATTAGTATTAATACCAATCCAGTGACCTTTTGCCGTTACCCCTATCTCCCAAGTATAGTTGAGTTTTCGTTTGGGATTGTTACTTGGTGATAACCATACTTGCATATTTTGTTCGGCGCAGCTGGTCATAGCTCCCGTGTTGGGACAGTGCGCTATAACTTCTTCACCATTTAATAATGTCACGTCTGTTAAGAACCGTTTGTAACGTTTTATTAATACGCCTTCAATCAAACTGTTATTAAAATGCATTTATCACCATACTGTTTATCGTCACAAAATTGCTATGATATTGGCTTACTTTCTCTTAGGAGTGTTTTATGTCTCGACTTTCTATTCAACTGTCTACTTCAGCCGCACCTGCTCATTGGGGCAAGAATGCTTTGCTGTCGTTTGACAATGAAAGCGCTACAATCCACCTGTTATCTGATGATCATCAACATCGAATCATTCGTCGCGCAGCACGCATTCTAGACGGTTTGACGCTAGATTTCGTTACTTTATGCGGCAAATGGCATATCGAACAACAATGGGCATTTGCCTGCAGTTTCACCAACACTAAAAAACAGCACCGTATTCAATGGGCTGACGACGATAATAGCAATACGCTAACCCAACGTTATCAAGCATTAGTGTTCACCCGCAATCAAACTAACGCCACACCGGAGGATTTGTCCCCCGAAAAGTTGGCCAGCAGCAGCACAGAATGGTTGACCAGCTTAAGTCCAAGCCACGTCAGTGCTAAGCAATGGACCGGTGAAGAATTAATTGAACAGCAGTGGCACGGTCTTTACAACGTGGGGCGTGGCAGTGAGCGGCCACCTGTAATGTTGGAGGTAGACTACAATCCAACGGGCGACCCTTTAGCGCCAGTGAGTGCGGCATTAGTGGGTAAAGGTATTACGTTCGATAGTGGTGGTTATAGCATCAAAAGTAGTGAAGGCATGTTACATATGAAATGTGATATGGGCGGTGCTGCTATGGTGACAGGCGGTCTTGGTTTGGCGATCATGCAAGGTTTGAACAAGCGTGTGAAACTCTATTTATGCTGTGCTGAGAATTTAATAAGCGGTCACGCATACAAACTAGGGGATATTATCACCTATAAAAATGGCACCACGGTAGAGATAGTTAATACTGATGCTGAAGGCCGTTTAGTATTAGCCGATGGTTTAATTGCAGCAACTGAAACCCAGGCACCTTTGATCATCAATGCAGCTACGTTGACTGGTGCTGCAAGCGTGGCGTTAGGTCGAGATTACAACGCATTTTTTGCCTTAGACAAAAACCTAATGCAACGCATGCTAGGTTACGCCTCCGACGAAAATGAGCCAGCTTGGCCTTTACCACTAGAAACATGGCATCAAGAAAAATGTCCTTCCAATTACGCGGATACGGCGAACAGTCGAGTACAAAAAGGTGGTGGCGCAGGTGGGGCATCGAATGCTGCTGGTTTCTTATCACGTTTTGTGGGAAATGATGGTCAAGGTTGGTTACATATGGATCTTGCGGCAGCATTTAATGACAGTGCTGACGCTTATTCTCCTGCTGGCGCGTCCGCCATGGGGATTCGCACCATCGCTAAAGCGTTGTTAGAAGAGTAAGGCTTTAGGGAATGCCCCTAAAAAATAAACCTTATTATGCATTACCTAGGTGCCATTGAAAGTGGCCCTAGGTTTTTAAATTGCATAGTGTATGTAGTGTAGAGCAAGGTATTCGTGCTTATTATAAGCCACCTAAACGCTCTGGGAGTACTTTGTATTTATTAACATCTGCAGAATTAAAAAATAGGTTTTCCTTGTTCATTTTTGTCAGTGGCAATCAGCAGGCTTTCACGCTCTAATCCCTCAACTCTAATGGCTCCTATACCTAAAAATGTAGTGACCTCGTCAACTATCATCACACTCATTTTTAGCTCCTTGTTTAATTAAAATTCCAAAAATGGCAAACACATTGTTGTTCAGTAAATAACCCTCAATCAACCATGATAAAAAATTTACCTGAATATTTTTAAAGCCATAAAATAAAAAATAGATAAATGTTTCAATCAGATGGGTTGTGCCTACCAGATGTTATACACTGACCAGCGGATTATCCTCAACATTAACCCACTATCAGAGTAACACTATGGATATTTGGTCAGCGGCCATTACATTATTTTTGATCATGGACCCCTTAGGTAACTTGCCTGTATTCATGTCAGTATTGAAATCCATTGAACCAAAGCGTCGTCGTGTCGTATTGATTCGAGAGTTATTATTTTCGCTGATCATCATGATGGGATTTTTGTTTAGTGGTCAAGCGGTACTAGATTTTCTGAGTGTTAAGCAAGAAACGGTAAGCATTGCTGGCGGCATTATTTTATTTTTGATTGCACTTAAAATGATTTTTCCGCAACCTGGTGGTGTGACTGGTTTACCTGCGGGTGAAGAGCCCTTTATTGTTCCTTTAGCTATTCCTATGATTGCTGGACCATCAATTCTCGCTGCGCTAATTTTATTAGCTAACCAAGACCATAGCCGCATGCTTGATTGGTCTCTTGCACTTCTCGCGGCTTGGTTTGTGACGGCCATTATTTTGATGTTTTCCAACTTATTCCATCGTGTGCTTGGCGAACGAGGACTCATCGCCATCGAACGGTTAATGGGTATGATCCTAATCATGATTTCAATTCAAATGCTGTTAGACGGCATTGGAAAATTTTATTCGCTTGTGTAGATTGCGAAACAATGAGGCTACAATGAAAGACAACAAACTAACTATTTTTCAACAGGTTAGAGAGCTAGAAAGCTGGCAAGCAGTGGCTTTTTCAGCCGCATTACTTGAGCGTATGCTGCCTAATTACCAACTATTTTGCGAAGCTACAGAGTTTGCCGATCCGAGTCAGTATCGTAATAGTTTGAACGTTATTTGGGAGTGGTTAGCACACCCTAAAACGAAAATTAACTTGGCAGCTCAATTAGAAAAAGTTGAATCAACCGTGCCTGACCCAAACGATTTCGACAGTATTGGCGTTTATCCGGCTATTGATACGGCCATGTCTATGTCCGCAATTATATTATTACTAATGGAAGAGGACTTACAAGGTGCTGTTGTGGTTAGTAAACTTGCACAAGGTACAGTTGAAGCGTTTATTGAAGCAACCTCAGAAATTGAACTAAGCGATGAAGAAATAAAGCAACATCCACTGATGCAATGGGAAATCGAAACCCAACGGGAGCTATTAACGCTCTTAGCAAGCAGTCCTAAAAATGCCCAAACCTGTAAAGATCTGCGTGAAATTGCCATCGGTGAAGGCATGAGCAATATCGGTATTGATATCGCTCACACAGAATAAACCTCTGGTGTTAAGTGCGCCGCCAATCCCTTTGATAAACTAAACTTCAGAGGGATTATACTTAGCCACTAATCGGCTTGATATAAATTCGCGGTAACTTGACTGCTTTGATTCTGTTTCAATAATCGCCAATTTGACGGCACTAAATATTGCGCACTTTGCGTTTCACACTCAATATAAATCAGACCATTTTCGTTTAATAAACCTTGCTGTTGGATTTGTTCTATAGCCCTTGGTAACAAATTTTTGTGAAATGGAGGGTCGAGAAAAATCAAATCAAATGAGTCGTTAAGTTGAGCCAAATAACGTAGCGAGTCACCACAGATAACTTCGGCGCTCTGCGCTGACACATTTAAGTTGGCGAGATTACTGCGTAAGTTAGCCGCAACTTTTTTGTCCAATTCAATAAACGTCACATGGTTGGCGTAGCGAGATAGCGCTTCAAACCCTAAACCACCACTTCCGGCGAATGCATCTAGGCAACGGCTATTTTGGGTATATGCCATAAGCCAATTAAATAAAGTCTCTTTATTACGGTCTGTCGTGGGACGCAGTCCTTGTACGTCCATAACCGGTAATTTACGCCCACGCCACTGGCCGCTGATGATACGAATTGCGCCATTGGCGGCTTGAGTCTTTTTTACGTCTCGCTTCATTTATCTTAGAAATGTTATCATTGCTACAAACATACGTAAGTGTACTCAATTAACTCAACGATTTTCCAAGGATTTCTAGTCAATATGTCCAAGTTTTTCGGTTGGCTCAAAAAAGACAAGCCCAAGTCAGAGCAGCAAGATCCCCCCAAGAGCGCACCAGAAGAAACCCAAGTCGAGAATCAATCGACCATAATCCAAGGTGCTCAGCATCAGGGAAATGAAGAGGGTACTGTTGTTCAAGATGTGGTTGCTACTGAGGTAGACACATCATCACCCCCCCATTCACCTGTCGAGGTGGAAATTGCACTAGATGAAGAAAATACACCTGAAGACAAAATGCGCAGCCTGGAGGTTAGCGAAACCCCATTAGAGTTTGCGCAAGATACTGTTGCATTAATACCTGAGGATAAATCCCCAGCTCCTACCAATGATGCTCCTGAGCTTCAGAACGAAGCGATTCAGCCTGAGCCTGAAAAAAGCCAAGATAAACCGGCAAAAATAGGCTTGTTTGCCAAATTAAAACAAAGTCTGTCGCGCACGAAAGAAAGCTTGGGAAGTGGTCTTGTTGGTTTGTTTCGTGGCAAAGCCATTGACGATGAATTATTTGAAGAATTGGAAACGCAATTGCTCGTTGCCGATGTCGGAATCGATACCACCAGTAAAATTATTGCCAAGCTCACCGACGGCGCTAAGCGTAATCAATTGAAAGATGGTGATGCCCTATACCAGTTGCTTAAACAACAAATGAGTAATATTTTACAAGAAGTGAGCCAACCACTGGTGCCTCAAAGTGAAGATGGCCCGTTTGTTATCTTAATGGTAGGGGTCAATGGGGTCGGTAAAACGACCACAATAGGTAAAATGGCGAAGCAATTTCAGGCACAAGGAAAAAAAGTAATGCTTGCTGCAGGTGATACTTTTAGAGCCGCAGCCGTCGAACAACTGCAAGTGTGGGGCGAACGCAACAATATTCCGGTGATAGCACAAAAGACAGGCTCAGACAGTGCTTCGGTTATTTACGATGCGCTAGAATCTGCCAAAGCCCGTAATGTCGATGTACTTATTGCGGATACCGCTGGTCGCCTTCAGAATAAAGATCATTTGATGGAAGAACTTAAAAAAGTAGTGCGCGTGATGCGCAAGATCAATCCAGCTTCCCCACATGAGATAATGCTAACGTTAGATGCTGCGACTGGCCAAAATGCAATAAGTCAAACTAAGCTATTCAACCAAGCGGTAGGCCTAACGGGTATCACCTTAACTAAGCTTGATGGTACAGCTAAAGGCGGAGTCATTTTCGCACTAGCCGATCAGTTTAAAATTCCTATTCGTTATATCGGTGTGGGAGAAGGTATTGATGACCTTCGTCCTTTTGTTAGTGATGAATTCGTCGAGGCCTTATTTTCTGAAAATAACACTGAAGCGAATACATCCAAAAGTATGGCCGTTGATAATAATCGGTTAAGCGAATAGTTATCCTATGATTAAATTTCAACAAGTCAGTAAAACCTATCCAGGTGGACAGCAAGCTCTGCGCAAGGTCGATTTTCATATCGAACCCGCAGAGATGGCATTCTTAACCGGTCACTCTGGCGCAGGGAAAAGCACCCTGTTGAAATTAATCAGCTTGATGGAACGCCCGACGGTAGGACGAGTTTTAATTAATGGTCATGATTTAAATGAAATTAGTCGTCGACAGATAGCCTATATTCGTCGTGACATCGGCATGATATTTCAAAGTCATCAATTATTAATGGATAAAAGCGTGTTCGATAATGTCGCCCTCCCCTTAATAATCGAAGGATATTCTCACAAAGAAACCAGTAAGCGAGTCCATGCTGCTCTTGAAATGGTTGGCCTGCGGGATAAAGTTAAAAACCTGCCCATTATGCTATCGGGGGGTGAACAACAACGGGTGGGTATCGCTCGAGCTGTTGTTAACAAACCGCCATTACTTTTAGCTGATGAGCCTACCGGAAATTTAGATCCTAAGTTATCGATGGAAATCATCCGCTTATTTGAAGATTTCAACCAAGCTGGGGTATCTGTATTTATCGCTACTCATGACCTTGGCTTAATCGCTCGAATGAAGTATCGCACTCTCACTTTAAAAAGTGGGCAAATGATCACTGATGGTCTATCACAAGATTTTTAATCCAGTCCTAGCCTATACAGAGTCTTATAGCGCCGGTCGCACAATGGTAAGTGAGTTTGAAAAATGAGTTTATTATTTAAGGGACGGGCTCAAGGCGCACAGCTAAGTCAAATCTCTGTCGTTCAGCGCATTCAAATGTTTTTTCTTAGTCATGTTCGTCAAGCCCTCGGTAGTTTAGGGGAAATGTGGCGAGCTGGAGCTGCCTCGCTCATGACTATAGGCGTTTTAGGCTTGAGCATTACATTGCCAAGCACTTTATATATTCTGCTAAAAAATGTGGAACAGGTCAGTTCGGGTTGGGAGCAAGCGTCAGAAATTTCATTGTTTCTAAAGACCGACGCATCCAAACAACATATTGATCAGTTACTCACGCGCATTAATTCATGGCCAGAGATAGCCAAGGTGACTTATATCCCTGCAGATGACGCTCTAGAAGAGTTTAAGACACTTTCTGGCTTTGGGGATGCCATTGCCTATCTTGATAAGAACCCTTTGCCGTCGGTGGTACTGGTGTCACCCAGCGAGAAATATTCGGGTCCGACAGCCGCGAGTCAACTGCTTGAAAAATTACGTAAAGAACGAGAAGTGGATATAGGAAAGCTTGATGTCCAATGGTTAAAGCGCCTAGACGCTATGCTCACGGTAGCCAAAGAATTAGTGACCGTTATTGCGCTGTTATTATTTCTGGCGGTGGTATTGATTATTGGCAACACAATACGGTTGAATATTTTAAGCAAGAAAGATGAAATTTTGGTTATGAAACTTGTCGGAGCAACAGACGCATTTATTCAAAGGCCATTTATGTATACAGGCTTTTGGTATGGCTTACTTGGTGGCTTACTCGCCTGGTTCGCAGTTATCTGCTTGCTATGGTGGATGAGCGCCAGTGTGACAGCGGTAAGTGAGTTGTATCAAAAGCAGTTCAATTTAACCGGCGTCGATTTCAACACCTTGCTGATAATGCTTTCTACGTCGGTGTTGTTAGGGTTAGCAGGGTCCATTATATCGGTTAAGCGTCATGTGAGCGCCATTGAACCTAAGTAACATAATTAAGTTTGCTGGGGCGAATCCCCCCCCCCCAGCGTTATTAAATTTAGTCGTACCAACCACTAAGGCTGTGTCTCAGGAAAATGGGCAGACACAGACTGACGTAAACCATTGCCCCAAACAATCGCTTGGTTAAACATACTGTGCAGGCGTTTTTGGTCAATTTTTAGTAATCCTGCTATCCGGATAACCTTCAACCAGTTCGCGCTTTCAAACGCTCTCGCTAAAACTAAATAAATAGACAAATCGTTTTGTCCACCACTTAGCGCAAACTTCACCTCATCATCAATGGGTAATTGATTCAGCAGCGTGTCCATTTGCTGATCAAGAACGGCGTCAAGCAATGAAAATAAACCAACCAAAAAACCTACCGGTGGATTGTCACCTTTTTTTGCTTCACAGGCGACTAAATCACAAAATTTGGCTCTAACAAGAGATAAATGTAATAGCTCGACGGGCTTGTCATCATTTAAATTTGCCAATGCCAACAGCGCAACAAACTTCTTTAACTCCACTTCACCCATATAAGTAATAGCATGACGTAACGAAGTAATTTTATAACGTTTATTCACCATTGGATTATTTACGAACCGCAGCAGCATGTATGATAAACCAACATCGTGCTCAATAACTGAATTGACCCGTTCAATATCGAACGTTTCACTTGAACTGGCGCCCATCAATTCGATTAAGGTTAATTTAGAGGTGGGTAAGTTTTGCTGTTTTATCGCCTCAGGTTTAGCGAAAAAGTATCCTTGAAAATAATCGAAGCCCATATCCCGATAAACCTCGAAGTCTTGTTGGGTATCAATTTGCTCTGCTACGAGTTTTACATTGGCATCCAGCAATCGAGGCATGCTTCTCGCTACACCATCGTAATCACTTTGCATCACATTGACTTTAACAATATCCACAAATGGTAAAAATTCATTCCATTTAGGATCGAGATTATGGTCGTCTAGGGCGATTGTAAAGCCAGAATTCTTAACCTGACGGCACACGTCCAACAACGTATCGTGGGGCAATAAAGCATCTGATAACTCAACCACAACGTTTGAAGGGTCTAAAACAGAGGGAAGACCTTTAACCAAGGTTTCCTTCTGAAAATTAATAAATGACTTCTTGTTACACGAAATATCATCTAAGCCCAATGTAAGATAGTGCTTAGCGATTAAGCTTTCAGTACGTTCATCTCTTACTTCGTCTGGATAACAGTTATTTTTGCCATCGCGAAATAGTAATTCATAGGCAAACACATCACGTTGACGATCTAAAATAGGCTGGCGAGCAATAAAGGCGAACATTTACATCCCTTTGAAATCATTTTATTTAAACTATTAAACCTAAAAATATAGCACTTGAGCGGTGCTTACGAACTGAAAATGGCCCGAGCTATACCATCGTTTAATTTTCAAACAAAGTGCAGACTAGCAGACTAATTTAGACTTTGTAAATGATGCCCACTGTTGTTTTTACATCTATAAAACAACATGGATCAATTTATAAGGCAAAACGTTATGAAGTACCATCATATGTAATAGGATATTAATATTGCTAAGATAGTGCTTGCGAACATTAGCTTCTGTTATTATGGTGGCATCATTCGTTGTTCGATATATTTAAAATAGATTGAACAGGCCCCAAATGTAGCGCTTTAATAACTTTTCAATTGATCTTGATCATTTAAATATTATTTTCGTATATTATCGTACCAATATATTGACCGCTACATGAAATTTTTTCGTCTTTGAGTGGTCTATTACAGCAAGCTAAACTCAAAGCAGTTCTTGGATGGCAGAGTCATTGCATAGATCCTAGGACACATTGTTACACGAGGTGATTATGACAACAGATATGCGTGCATTAACGTTAACCGTTCCACAGACCGGTAGCATCGAAACTTACGTTCAGGCCGTTAGCAGTATTAATATGCTTACCGCCGAGGAAGAACGTGGTCTAGCAGAACGTTTACAACAGGACGACGACTTATTAGCAGCAAGAAAGCTAATCATGTCGCACCTACGTTTTGTGGTGCATATTGCTAGATCTTATTCAGGTTATGGCCTTCCTCAAGCAGATTTAATCCAGGAAGGTAATATTGGCCTTATGAAAGCGGTAAGACGCTTCGACCCCACTGTAGGCGTGAGATTGGTTTCTTTCGCAGTACATTGGATCAAAGCAGAAATTCATGAGTTCGTTCTACGTAACTGGCGTATCGTGAAGGTTGCAACAACTAAGGCGCAACGTAAGCTTTTCTTCAACTTGCGTAAAAATAAAAAACGCTTAGGTTGGTTTACCCATGCAGAAGTGCAAAATGTGGCAAGCGTTTTAGGGGTAAGTGAAAAAGAAGTATTACAGATGGAAGCTCGTATGAGCAGTCATGATCAGTCTTTTGATTTATCAGCTGATGACGACGAAAGCGGCAGCTTTGCTCCGGTGCAATTCTTAGAGGATAAGAGTGCAGACGTTGAAACCGACGTGGTTAATGCTGATTGGGATGCGCTTGCTTCACAAAAATTGTATTCGGCCATCAAGACTCTTGACGAACGTAGCCAGCACATCATTCAGACCCGTTGGTTAAGTGATGACAAGACGACGCTGCAAGATTTAGCGGATAAGTACCAAGTTTCTGCGGAGCGTGTTCGTCAAATAGAAAAAAATGCTATGAAAAAATTACAGAGTGCAATGGTATAACTCGGTAATTTAGAACAAAAAAGCGCGTTTATAACGCGCTTTTTTATTGTCTGAAACTGGCTAGAAGGCAAGTTTTACTTTATTTAAGAATGGATGAAAAATCATCTCTTACGCAATATCATCCTGTATTTCTGGCTCTGCCGGTAAAATCCAATAGACACCACTAAATTCGGCTACGGCAGTGTCGCCATCTAGAATATCCACCTTAAGCTTAATCTGACATTTCTTATCTTTGGACAATCCATCAAATTTACCATTTAGGCTTTCTATATGACACAAGGCTCTAGGTTGCATGGTGATAGGCTTATGGTAATGAATGTTGCCATCACCCAATACAATTTCCCCCATTAAGTTCTTTTCTTTGAGCTGTAAAAAAATCATTCCCCAACCAGTTAAGGTTGCCAGTGAAAAAATGCTGCCAGCAAACATCGTCCCATGAAGATTAATATTTTTGTTTAACGAGGCTCGATTCTCTAAAGTTTTACCCGAATATTGGTAGAGTTTAATGCCCATTTGCTCACTAATAGGTATCGAATCATGCCAAGTATCTTGAAGCTCTTTACACCACTTGGGATGCAGCAAAATAGTATTATGCTCCAGCAGGCGCTTTACCATTTGTTGACGTTTTAGTTTACCTAATTCAGCGGATGCTTCTTTCTCGACTTCAAAACCACAGCTTTCAAAGAAGGGGGTAGACAACTCTCGACTGTTTGTCACCATACGTACGGCACCTTCTTGACGCGCCACAGCCTCCAGAGAAGACATAATCATTTTTGCTAAGCCTCTGCCTTGGGCTTCATTTGCTACGGCAATATGACGGATCTGTGCTTCTTCTGAGTTGTTCATATGAACACGACCAATGGCGATCACTTCGCCTTTATTGTTACGGATCATGCGATGTTCACTGACCTGTTCGTACTCATCTTTCTCTGAGCCTTGAGGATAGTTCCAAGGCTTACGAAGCATTTCCCAACGAAAATCGAAGTAAACGTCAAAATCGGCTTCAGTTTCAGGGGTTTCAATTTTATACATTACGATGCATTTATCCTTGTGGAAATATCGCTAACCTGCGGCCATAGTAATTCAGCCAGCACACCATTAAATATCATTACCAGCTCTTGAGCAAATTGCGATTAGACCTGCAAACTAAAAGTAACGGGACCATCATTTATCAAACTAACTTGCATATTAGCGCCAAACTCACCAGTTTGGCAGGATACTTCACTGCATTCGCCTAATTTTACAAAATAATTATAAAGTGTTTCACCCAACGCTGGGGATGCCCCTTGGGAAAAACCAGGCCGATTGCCTTTATTCGTTTGTGCCACCAAAGTGAACTGGGATACCACTAATAGCCCCCCGCTAACTTGCTTGAGATTAAGGTTCATTTTACCGTCTTGATCATTGAAAATCCGATAATTCAACACCCGTTCAAACAATTTTTTTGCTTTCGTTTCGTCGTCATCTTTTTCAACACCAAGGAGTAGCAATATACCCTTATCAATTTTTCCTACCACCTCGGTGTCGATCATCACCTTCGCTTCAGCGACCCGTTGTATCAAGCCAATCATTCATTTTCCTTGATAAAATTCGCCATGGCGTTGGCAGCCAAACACAGCGCCGCACTTATCTTTGGCTCATTCGCGCTGTGACCAGACTCTGGAACGATAGTTAACTGACTGGCAGGCCATGCCTGATTAAGTGCATAGGCCCCTTGTATTTTACATACACAATCGTATCGACCATGAATAATAGTAGCTGGTATGTGGTTGATTTTATGAATATTATCTAAAATGTAATTCGGCTCAATAAAACACTGGTGTTTAATATAATGGCATTCTAAAACCGCCAAGCTAATACCGCGATGCACATTAGGAACCAGTTCATCATCTTGCATTTTACAATGCAGACGACTAATTCTCGCTTCCCAAAGACACCACGCTTTAATTGCCGCCATTTTATGAACCTCGTCGCTACCCGTGAAAAGGTCGTAATACCCATCCACCAGCGCATCAGTGGTTAAGGCACCGTCTGCGGGCTGAGTAAATTCTTCATAGTAATCAGGGAATAGCTGCGCAGCGCCACCCTTGTTATCGAGGTACCAATCAAAATCCTCACGACGAGCCAAAAAGCTGCCTCTAAGCACTAAGCCCTTTACCGTTTCAGGATGATCGATTGCAGCTAACAGCGCTAAAGTTGCCCCCCAAGAACCGCCAAAAAGGACCCACTGCTGAACTCCCAAATACTCTCTTATCTGGTTGATGTCTCTCAGTAAATCTTGGGTGGTATTACTCTCTATACTACCAAATGGCGTTGATTGACCGCTGCCCCTTTGGTCAAAGCCAATGATCCAATACTTCTGAGGATCGAAAAAACGCCTATAATGGCTAAAAAGTCCTGCTCCCGGACCTCCATGTAAAAACAGCACAGGTATCCCTTTAGGATTGCCGCACTGCTCTATATATAACGAATGACCGTTATCCACGGGTAACATCTCGCTAGAAAAAGGCTTAATTGCAGGATAGAGCTCACTCATAAGAACCACCACTTTGACATTGTTTCTTCCACCCGATTGCAATAATTTGATAAAGTGTAACTACAATAATGAATTAATAACTTAGGGGCAACAGATGGCAGGACAAGGTTCAGGCGGAAATGTAATTGCAGCAATATGTAACCTATTCATTCCAGGATTAGGACAGTTGGTCCAAGGACGTATTTTAGCTGCATTGATTTTTTTCGTTTTAGTGTGGACAAACTACGCTTTAGCAGCCACCGGCATTTTATTTTTTATGGCGGTTTTCGGTTTTATATTTCAAGTATGGTCAATTATCGATGCGGCAAAATACCGCGGATAAAAATTTCAAAAGAGGATTTCATGAAGAAAATTATTTCTACAATATTTCTGTTCACACTATTGACCGGTTGTCAGAGTGCTTACTATGCAGCGTGGGAAAAAGTCGGTGTTGAAAAACGCGATATTATGGTTGACCGTGTTGAGGATGCTAAAGAATCGCAAGAAGATGCCCAACAACAATTTAGTGACGCATTAGAGCAATTTACCCATTTAATGAATTACGATGGTGGCGAATTACAAGATGTATATGAAGAGCTAAAAAATCAATATGAAGAAAGTAATCAAGCTGCTGCTGAGGTTACAAAGCGTATCAATAAAGTTGAAAGTGTAGCTGATGCATTGTTTGATGAATGGGAGTCTGAATTAGATAAATACACAAACCCTGGCCTGCGCCGTGAAAGCGCGAGTAAGTTGAAAGACACCCAACGTCGCTATCAAAGCTTGGTAAAAAGTATGCGTAAAGCAGAAGCCAAAATGGATCCTGTTTTATCTGCATTACAAGATAACGTATTGTATTTAAAACACAATTTGAACGCGACGGCCATCGGGGCGCTACAAAGTGAATTTAACGGTGTTAAAAATGACATTAATCAGCTAATTGCTGAAATGAATAATGCTATTAAAGAATCAAATGCGTTTATATCCAGCATGCGGGACTAACGCCGAAATATACAAAAAGTGAATACGCTGTCGACTAGGATTTATCCTCGTCGACTGGCGTAAAGCTTTCTTCAGACTCTTCATGAAAAAAGATTTCAATCACGTGGGTTAATTCAGCCCCAAGCAGCACCACTATCCACGATAAATAAACCCATACAAATAAAATCGGTATTACTGCCATAGCACCGTAAATCATTTGGTAAGACGGGAAGTGGGTAATGTAGAACGAGAATCCCTTCTTCGACAACTCAAATAATAAGGCCCCTACGAATGCTCCTACGATAGCGTGACGAGGATTTATACGCTTATTAGGTACAATCATATACAAAATGAAGAAAGCGCATACAGAAGCTATAAACGGCACGATTTTAAGCATAGCCGTAGTTGCCCCCATAGTATAAGCCTCAGCTGAATTGGCAAACGCCACTAAATAAGAGCTCATAATCACACTTAGGCCAATTAGCAAAGGCCCCAATGTCAGGATCATCCAATACACCGCGAGCGTAAATATGATGGGGCGCTCACTTTTTGCCTGCCAGATACGATTTAACGTTTTATCTATGTTTGAAATCAGCAGTAAGGCGACGACCACCAAAGACAAAATACCGATAGCGCCCATTTTCGAGGCATTGCCCACAAACTGTGCGACATAGCCTTGAATCAAATCACCAGAAGTTGGAATGAAATTACCGAAAATCAGTGCTTCTATTTCACCCCTTACCTCTGAAAATGCCGGGAATGCCGACAAAATAGTGAAAAACACCATAATAAAGGGTACGAGGGATAATAAAGAGACATAGGCCAAATGCCCTGCAGACACGGTAATCCCGTCGTCCTGACAGCCACGAATAAACATGCGCGCAAAAATGTTTGCTTTAGGCAACCAGCGCTCAAATAGACCCGACAAGATAACTTTGGGCTGCATTTTCTTCCTTTAGTAATAAGCTAAGCGTAAGTGCCCTAGTCTGCTCTAACACCTAACATATGGCAAATAGCATAACTTAATTCACAGCGATTCAATGTGTAAAAATGAAAATCTCGAATCCCTTCTTTAGCTAAGACTTTGACCATATCCATGGCGATACTCGCCCCCATCAAATTACGCGTAGTTTGATCATCTGAATCTAAGCCGTCATACATTTTATGAAGCCAACTTGGCACATGCACATTGGTAAAACCAGCAAAACGCTGCAGAGTGTTATAGTTAGTAACAGGCAAAATACCAGGCACTATATCCATGTCGATACCCGCTGCTGCTGCTCTGTCTCTAAAACGTAAAAACACCTCAGCGTCAAAAAAGAATTGGCTAATCGCCTGATTCGCTCCTGCTTCTGCTTTGCGCTTTAAATTTAGCAGATCGAACTGGCTGTTTGGTGCTTCCGGATGTTTTTCTGGATAAGCTGCAACAGCAATATCAAAATCAGCCACATCGCGGAGCAAGGCCACTAAATCGGATGCATAGGAAACATGTTCGGTATATCCTTCTGGCAAATCGCCGCGTAAGGCTACAATTTTACGAATGCCGCTAGCCCAATAATCTTTGGCGATTTGTTTCAATTCTTCACGACTCGCATCAACGCAGGTTAAATGCGGAGCTGCTGCAATGCCGGTTTCACTTTGAATGCGCTTAACAATTTCATGGGTTCGATCACGTTCACCGCTATTCGCACCGTAAGTGACCGACATATATTTGGGTTTTAGTGGAGCTAATCGTTCAACCGATTTCCACAACGTTTGTTCCATCGCTTCAGTTTTCGGCGGAAAAAATTCAAATGATACATTGATCCCTTTCACTTCTGACAGTGATTGGTTGAGGGCATCGATACCTTGTGCATAAGAGACCATGGAAAGCTCCGTAATTATCTGGACGTTTAGACGTCTAAACTAAACTTTGTACGTAAAGCCGTCAAGATGTTTAGCAGTCTATCGTTGACCTTTATCGGTTAATGGTTAGAATTTCCCCTTATAAGAAAGAAAAAAGCGAGTAAACGATGGCTAAAACGACTAAATGGAACGGGAAATACATTCATCCCTACGCTGAACATGGAAAAAAGAGTGAGCAAGTGAAGAAAGTCACTGTCTCGATCCCCCTTAAAGTGCTTAAAGTATTAACGGATGAACGTACCCGCAGACAAGTAAATAATCTTCGTCACGCGACGAATTCAGAATTATTGTGTGAAGCGTTTTTACATGCTTTCACTGGGCAGCCTTTGCCAAACGATAATGACCTGCAAAAAGACAACGACAATCGTATTCCTAGCGATGCCTTGCGTATCATGCAAGAAATGGGAATAGATATTGATTCAGAAGAATAGCCCTATTAACAGGGCTATTGTATTACGTGTAACACAAACAAGCATCGCGTATTAAGCGTAGTCGTATTGCCCACCACGTGTTAACCCCTGTTGATAAGCAGGACGGGCATGAATACGTTTTACATAGGCAGCAATATTTGGATATTCTCCAGAAATATTGCGAGATGCCATCGCTTCTAATGGGAAACTCATTTGAATATCAGCACCTGATAACGCTTCACCAGCAAACCATTCATTATCAGCTAAGTGCTGCTCAACGTATTTAAGGTTAGCGACTAAGTTTAAACCAAAGTAACCATCCATTACCTTATCAGCAATTTTATTAGCCACCATTTTGACAAAGAATGGTTTAGCATTTTGACGCACTTTATCAAACACCAACTTTGCTACCATGGGCGGCATCAGTGTTCCTTCGGCAAAATGTAACCAATAAGTATATTGGCGATAAGCTTCAGTATCTGCTTGGGGGATCAATGATTTATCACTGTATTTACGCGCTAAATAATCAATGATTGCTCCGGATTCAGCAACCGTTACCTCGCCATCTGTGATCACTGGAGATTTCCCCAGTTGGTGAATTTTTTTCAACGACTCAGGGGCCAAATTTGTTTGTCCATCGCGTTGATAGCGCTGTATTTCATAATCGACCCCCAACTCTTCTAACATCCATAGAATGCGCTGAGAACGAGAATTATTTAGATGGTGAAGTATGATCATGAAAAAGCCTTAATTTAACGAGTTATATAATTAAGTAAACTACGTGCAAAACATCAAACTGGCTCATCAAATTTATGAATATGTGATCATATAGAGCTATCTTAGCCAATACCTTAAAAGAAAAGGGCTGGAGATATTGCATCATCCAGCCCTTTAATAATTCACTTTAAAAACAAAAGCTTGTACTATTTACCAGATGGGTTCAAGCTAGAAAAATAAGCCGCTAAGTTTTCAACATCGGTGTCACTTAAACCTGCAACCATGGGCGCCATTATCATATTTTTACGTTCGCCTGAGCGAAATGCTTTAAGCTGAATCAATAAATATTGCTCTTTTTGTCCCGCTAGATTTGGATACATAGGGATTTGCGATATTCCATTAGCGCCATGACATGCTACACACGTGGCCGCTTTAGATTTACCAGCTGCAATGTCGCCAGCGAAAACGTTAGTTGATAAGATGGCGGTCATTGACAGACTCACCACTACACATGTTTTTGAGATTAGATTCATAATTGGTCCTTAAAATAACGTCAGTTTTACAATAACCCATTTTACGCGTAATAAAATAGAGGCAGAAGATGAATTTAGATCATTTATATGCAACGCAATTAGGTGATCTAGGTGCATATACTCAACCTCTAGAAGTTGCTAACCCTGAACTTATCGAGGTCAACCACACTTTACGCGAAGCGCTGCAACTCCCCGCTTCTTGGTTTACGCAATCTACCATAACGTCGATGCTATTTGATAACACAAGTTCATTTACTAAGCATTCTTTTGCACAAAAGTATGGTGGTCATCAATTTGGCGGATGGAATCCGGACTTAGGTGATGGTCGAGGTTTGCTGCTTGGTGAAACAGTGGACAAAAACGGGCAGCGTTGGGATTTACACCTAAAAGGTGCCGGACCAACCCCTTACTCTCGCTTTGCTGATGGCCGCGCGGTACTACGCTCAACTTTACGTGAATACCTAGCCAGCGAGGCCTTGCATCATCTAGGGATCCCTACGTCTAGGGCATTATGCCTGATCACGAGTGATGAACTTGTGTACCGAGAAAAACAAGAGCGAGCAGCGATGATGATCCGCGTCAGTCAAAGTCATATTCGCTTTGGTCATTTCGAATATTTTTACCACAGTGGTCAAACAGATAAGCTTGAACGTTTATTTAATTACAGCTTGGAGCATCACTTCTTATCCTGTGCGAAACAACAAAACCCTCATTTCGCTATGCTCGAGCGCATTGTGCAGGATACCGCCACAATGATCGCAAAATGGCAAGCGTTCGGCTTTAATCACGGAGTGATGAATACGGACAACATGTCAATGCACGGTATTACCTTCGATTTTGGTCCTTATGCCTTCATGGACGATTTCGATCCAACATTTGTGTGTAATCATTCTGATCACCACGGTCGATATGCTTTTGAGCAGCAACCCGGTATCGGTTTGTGGAACTTAAATGCCCTTGCGCATGCATTTACTCCTTATTTGAGTATCGAGCAAATTAAAGAGGCCTTGGGAAAATACGAAGAACAACTGTTAAGTGAATTTTCTTATCTTTTGCGTCACAGACTCGGCTTATATGCCGCAAGTCCGTCTACAGCTGATTTAATTAATCGCTGGTTAGATTTAATATCTCAAGATAAACGAGACTACCACATAAGTTTCCGCCTGCTATGTGAAGTAAATGAACATCAAGCCAACCCACAACTAGTGAATCACTTCATTCAACGAGAAGCGGCACAGCGCTGGCTAAACCAATATCAGCAAGCTTTGCTCGAGCAAAACGTCCCTGTCGAGGACCGCCAAAACAAAATGCGTGGTGTGAATCCGCAATATGTTTTACGTAATTATCAGGCCCAGCTTGCTATTGATGCCGCAGAAGAAGGCGACTTTTCTCGTTTTAAAATGTTTTTGCAGGTGCTCAAACAGCCATTTGCATCCAAGCCTGAATATGCTGATTTCGCAAAAGCACCACCTGACTGGGGCAAGCATATGGAAATTTCATGCAGCAGTTAATCAAAGTAACAAAGGATAAACCCTTTGTTGAAAAACAATATCCGATGTTAGGCTACGCTTCACGATACATATCAAGGTTGTACTCTATCGATACAACTTATACAGCGATGGTTTCTTAGATAGTGAAAATACGCCACTTAAAACACGTAAACTTGGTGCTCTGCCTGTTACTGCTTGTCTGTATGCAGTTAACTAGGGGGGTGCATGCACAGGCTGTTTTAACTTCTGGTGTCGTCAAAATCGCTAGTGCTTCATCTACCACCGACTTATTGAGTAAAAGCCAATGGTTAGTCGCCGATAATCGTGTGCAGTTATCTGACATACAAGAGCTACAAACTTGGCGAGCGGCCTTTTCGCCACAACCCCTTAGCGCAAATCAAAGCCTCTGGGGAAAAATAACATTGCAAAGCGACAATACCCATCAACCCTATTTTATCAGTATCGATAATCCCCGTATTGATGCGCTTGATATCTATGTCCTTGATGAACGCGAACGCATTATTAACTCTTACCGATTAGGCACATCACGACCAATAGAAAACCGTGCCTACGGTCACAGGCTATTTGTTGTTCCTATCGATATGCCCTACGCTCAACCTCGAAATATATACATAAAAGTGCACGACGAAGGCCCCTTAGTATTCTCTTTCCAGCTATTTTCTGAATCCGCATTACTGATAAAAGAACAGCGTTATAGCACAATTTTTGCTTTATTTAGCGGTGCGCTTGCCATGATGGTGCTGTATTTTTTGGTCACGTACACCTTATTACGTAGCCCAGTACGATTCTGGTTTTCGGTTGCAAGTGCAGGATATCTACTGTTGTTTTTAAACAGCCAAGGCGTGATTAGTCATGTTTCTGGATTTAATGCCTATATTGATAAAATAAGCACGATGCTAGGTGCGTTGTTATTATTTTCTTTAGCTAAAATAACATTTACTATTTTTCGCCCTTTGCCTACTTACTATCGTTATTTTCTATATTCAATGGGTTGGTTAAGTGCTGCCTCTGCGTTTATTGTTGATAGTTATCAACAAATCCTTATCGTATCTGGGGCATCTATTCTAGCGCTTGTTGCCATTGGTGTGTTGGCCATATTCTACCGCTACAAAGATCACACAATTAGTAATCGGGTTTTTGCCTTAGGCCTGAGCCTCATCGCACTCACTACCGTTGTGCAACTAGGTTTGTATCTAAATTGGAGTGCGTTTCCCGAACAACTTTCTTTAGCCCTAAGCACTCTTATCGTATTGGGCATTGTGCTAATTGCCGTCGCCATAGCTGCACACGAAAAGGTCGTTGCCTTTCGTCATCATAACGAACAACAAGACGATATTCGCGCTTTGCAACAATTCGTGGATATGTTTGAAGACGCGCCTGAAGGACGTTTCATTTCAAGTTTAGACGGTCGGCTTTTACGTGGAAATAATGCTTTGGCAAAAACATTTGGTTATGAAGACTCCGGCCAGATGCAAAATTTGCTTAACTCAATGTCGCAACTTTATGCTGAACCAGGCGAACGTGAATTACTCTTAGGTGAGTTACATAAAAACCAATATACAGTAGGTAAAGAATTACGCGGAAAAACGCGTCAGGATCAAGATATATGGTTAGCGGTTTCAGCCCACCTTAATCAGAATTTCGATAATGATGAGAAAGTCATTTGCGGCGCTGTTTTAGATATTAGCAGACAGAAATCAGCAGACTTAAGCCTGATATATATGGCCAGTCACGATACGCTAACAGGATTTTATCAACGTCAAGAATTCGAAAAACGGCTACATATGGCGATAAATGTAGCCACGCAGAAACAAGATGAGCTTACTTTACTACACGTCAATATTGATCAGTTTAAAACCATTAATGATACTCATGGCCACAAAGCAGGCGATGCCATACTCAAGCAGTTTTCTGAATTACTGTTAAAGATTGTCACCGGCAACGGAATTATTGGACGACTTGGAGGCGACGAATTTGGTATATTACTCACTGGTAGCAACGCACAAAACAGCTTTATGCTGGCTAATAAGTTACTGATTAGTATACAAGAATTCCATTTTTCTTGGGAAGAGAGACGTTTAAATTTATGTATCAGCATTGGACAAGTACCTTGGAATAACACCGTTTCAAGTTCTGAGCAATTGTTAACCATGGCAGATTCTGCCTGTTATATGGCCAAAAAACTCGGTCGAAATCGTCTGCACACATATTCAACTACAGACAAGCATATAGCAAAATATGAGTCACAGCTCACGTGGTTACCACGTATCCAGCATGCTCTTAGTCACAATGGTTTCGAATTATATTGCCAAACCTATATGCCAATGACCACTATAGCTAAGGGTCATCATTATGAAATACTGCTGCGCTTGGTAGATGAACATGATCAACGTATTCTACCAAACGAATTTTTACCCGCCGCCGAACGTTACAATCTAAGCCCAAAAATTGATCGTTGGGTCATCAATAACTATTTTACATGGCTAAGTAACAATCCCCAGCATATGAAAGATTTGCATCGAGGTAATATTAATCTCAGCGGTCATTCATTAGGAGATCAAGACCTTAAGCTCTTTATTCTCAGCGCATTCGAAAAATACCAAATCCCATATAATAAAATTTGCTTTGAAATTACTGAAAGCATGGCAATTTTAAAACTCGATGAAACAGTAGAATTCATTAATACTTTTAAGGATTTAGGCTGCACATTTGCGCTTGATGATTTTGGAAGTGGCTTTTCCTCTTACAACTATTTAAAAAACTTGCCAGTTGATCAGGTGAAAATTGATGGGGATTTTGTCAAGAATATTCTAATCGATCCAGTAGATATGGCGATGGTCAACTCAATAAAAGATATTGCCAATGCGATGCAAATAGAAACGATAGCGGAATACGTTGAATCAAAAGAAATCATGGTTGAACTGGGTAAGATTGGTGTCGACTTTGTCCAAGGGTTCGGGGTGAATAAGCCTGCATCATTAAGTACTATGGCAGATGAGATAAATACTATTAAACAGAAATAGAGCAACAAACCACACTTGTATTTGAATAATCCGTACCCATATTTTCATCCAATGTGACACGCTCTTTGAATAAACTTTACAAGTCAGCAAGTAAATATATGAAACAACATCAGAAGTATGAATTTGTCAGCTCAGCCTCTTTACCCACTCATTGGGGACAATTCACCATCCATGGTTTCGTTGAAACCGCTATCCAACAAGAACATGTCGCTCTGACCTACGGCCAATGGAAAGCCGGTGACGTGGTACCTATTCGGATCCATTCTGAATGCTTAACCGGTGATGCGCTCTTTAGCACTCGCTGTGACTGCGGTGCGCAGCTTAAAAAGGCCATGCAAAATATAGTTGAACACGGTAGTGGTGTATTGCTCTATTTGCGGCAAGAGGGCCGTGGTATTGGCTTGCTCAATAAAATTCGAGCCTATCAATTGCAAGATCAAGGTTTAGATACTGTAGAGGCGAATGAACACCTAGGTTTTGATGCTGACTTGCGCGAGTACGATATCTGTAAAATAATGTTGGATACACTCAATGTGCAACGGGTTAATTTGATGACTAATAATCCCAAGAAGCGTATTGCGCTAGAGGGAATGGGTGTAGAAGTGGTAAGTCGCACCCCTATTGATCATGGTGTTACCGACGACAACCGCAACTACATTCGTACCAAAACAGAGAAACTTGGTCACGAGTTTGACCCACACTTACTTAAATAACATTTCCCAGACGGCCGTTCATGTAGCGGCCAAATCTGGATAGTGAATCACGCATTGCGCCACACTTAGAATTCTCCTGCCGATTAGTATTTAACCTCGATTCAGTTTTGGTTAAGCCTTAGTCATCAACACTAAGCATACCGACTGACCTTTATTATTAATAATAAAGGCACGACCAATTGAGGTATCACTATGGCTAAGACCGCCAAGTACATCATTATTTATATTGCTATGATAAGCCTATTTACCGCTATCACAGCTCAATTTGCTAACGCTGAAACCCAAGAAAAACCGACCATTGAGTTGCATCAAGCCAAACTCGACCAGATGTTAGCCCCTATTGCTTTGTATCCCGATTCTCTATTGTCACACATATTAATTGCAGCAACCTATCCACTAGAGGTCGTTCAGGCTGCTCGCTGGCGTCAAGAGCATCGTAATTTATCAGAACAGCAAGCCCTGGATCTAGCCGAAGAACAAGACTGGGACCCGAGCGTGATCGCCCTTACACCTTTTACTGAACTACTTGAGCGAATGAGCAAAGACTTAGATTGGCTGCAAAACTTAGGAGATGCCTTTCTAACAAACGAAGCCCAAGTGCTTGATAGCGTGCAAACTTTGCGTAGCCGAGCATATGTAAAAGGCAATTTACAAGACAACCAATACCAAAATATTGAACAAGAAAAAGATAAAATCGTTATTCACAGCGTAGAACGCGAAACCGTATACGTACCCTATTACGATACTCGTGTGGTATACGGTGATTGGTGGTGGACGGTAAATCAGCCTATCTATTGGCGTTCGCCTCGCCATTATGCTTATCAATCTGGTTTTTATTGGAGTCCGCGGTTCCATATCAGCAGTGGTTTCTTTTTTGGTGGATTCCGTTGGAGTAATAGTTATGTTGTGATTAATCACGACTATCGTTATCGCAGATCCAATCATAGATATAACTACAGCAAGGTGCGTGAATATCCGCGCTGGCAGCATAATAGTCACCACAGACGCTCAGTAAAGTACCGTTCAGGTCATACCAATAATCATCAGCGTACAATTACTAGCCGAAATTATGAATCTCAGCAAAACCTGAATCATCGCAAACAGGTAATATCACGATTAAAGAACCAGCAAAGTGATAACAGCGCTCCTGGATACAAAAGTAAGACGTACGGGAACAATAAACATGACGTGTACACAAAACACAAAACGTCTTCCCATAGTAAGACTATCACTGCTGGTAAAGAGCAAAAGAGAGACAATCGTATACATAAAGCCCAGCGTTCTGAACAAAAAATTCGCAAAAATGAGCGGGCTGAGATTAAAACGGAAAAAGTGAGAAGAGCAACATCGGACAGTGTGCGCAATAAACAGGTGCAATCAAATAGAAAAGTAGAACGGATGTCGTCATCTAAACAACAACAACGATCTCAATCGAGCGCGCGGCGTAATACTAATTCGCATTCCACATCACATTCAAATAGGTCTAAATCGAAAAGAGTTGAGCCTTAGCGCTTTACACACTAGTAGAACTGCTAGCTAACCTGCGAAAAGGGAAGCTAAAATAGCCTGCTGGGCAGGCTATTTGCCTATGCTGAATGAGGTATCGTAATACCTTTTAAGCATTATTTTTGGTCTTTAAGTAAGCGCTAACTTGTGATGCTTCACGTTGCTCAGAGAATTGAATTAAATCAACACCGTTACACTTCATACCTTCAGAAGATACAAGTTTACGAAGAACATCGTTTGAGCTTGATGCAACATAACCCACTTTACCGCGTAAGCTGCGTTTAAGCATGCCAAGATCGTCATTTACTACTGCTTTACAGAAGCTTGAATATTCACTATCACCGGCGAAGCGAACTTTGCTGCTAGATTCCATGCCAGCACTTGCATTAAAAGCTGACAATGCGATTAGAGATATAAGTACTTTTTTCATGGTGTGCTCCAAAATAGATTTGCTAATTAGGTGTACTACAGGTTCTGCCTGCCACTGAAATATCCATGAATTTGATGATCATGTCTGTGGTTTTATTGTTCTAAAGTAGTAAAAATGATGTAAAACAAGGAGTTACATTAAAGTAACATTTTCAACCAATTGATTTATAAGTGTATTTTTTATTTATATATATCCATAATCAATGTGAATATTCCTATTCATTCCAAAAACATCTGTTTAAAACTGAAAGTGAAAACAAGTAAAAAACAGATTTAGCTTAAAAAACGCTCAAAAATTAACATTTCGGTTCTTTTTAAACGTTATTATGTTGTTAAATTACCAATTATGTATTTTTTATTACAACTTTTGACAGACCATTTTTCCTTTATGTTGGCCATTATGAATAAAAATATTTTAGAAATTAGCAGGCAAACGGGAAAAATTCACAAGACCCGCCTGATGGTTATCATTATACTCCGCGAATATTGAGCAACTTTAATTTGTGACGGTAAATATTATGCGACTACTCCCTGAATGGGCGCCTCAAGAAGCCATTATTCTTGCTTGGCCAGACCAAAAAACTGATTGGCAACCTTGGCTGCAAGATGTGAGGCAGGTCTATTTAACGATCATTGCCACCCTTAACCAAGCCGGTACAGGGGTGATACTGCTTATTCGCGATGAAGAGCTTCCAACCTTTACGTCTTTAAGCCAAGGCTTTAACCAGCCTATAGATAGAGTGTTATTAGTGCGCGCCGATTACAACGACACATGGGTGCGAGACTACGCTTTTTTAACCTGCCACAGTTCGGGTGGCATGCAACCAGTGGAGTTCAACTTTAATGGCTGGGGCAATAAGTTCGATGCCAGAAAAGACAACCAAATTAACCAGAACGTGCTAGCAGACTTATGCCGTTTACCGTTGCAAAGTTTTGATATTGTGGCTGAAGGTGGCGCAATGGAGATTAATGACGCAGGCGTGTTGTTGTCTACTGAGTTTTGCTTATCGAACCCTGAACGTAATGGCGACATGACTATGTCTCAGTATCGCGGTGTGTTCAAGGTCGCCTTGGGCGCAAAAAGTGTCAACATTTTCCAGCAAGGTCATTTAGAAGGTGATGATACTGACGGTCACATTGATACCCTAGTGCGCTTTACGCCTGATGATGGCTTAGTGGTGCAATCAGCCTTTAATGTTCCAGATGACGCTCATCATAAAGGCTTAGCAGCGCTTGTGGCAGAGTGCCGAGCGGCATTACCTGATCACAAGATTTTTGAATTACCACTGCCACATGTGCTAAATGCTCAAGACGAACGTTTGCCAGCGTCTTATGCCAACTACTTGATAAATAATAAACAGATCTTATGTCCTATATATCAGCAGCCAGAAGATAGCCTCGCCATGGAAGTCATGGCCAAAGCTTACCCTGCGCACACTATCGTGCCAATCAACTGCTTACCCTTGGTCCAGCAGTTCGGTAGCCTGCACTGTATTAGTATGCAAGTTCCGGTGAGCACATTGACATTCGACATTAGCAAAAAATTAGCAACAGGAGTCAGTGAGTTATGAGCCGTACACCCAAAACCGCTAAAACCCTAAAAGTAGGGGTTGTTCAACAAGCGGTTGCCAATAATGACAAGCAATTAAGTTGGCAACGCAGCGCTGAGCAAGTCACCAAACTAGCAGAACAAGGCTGCGAGTTAGTAATGCTGCAAGAATTGCACAGCACCTTGTACTTCTGCCAGCAAGAAAATACTGACTTTTTTGACTTAGCTGAGCCTATTCCTGGCCCAGCCACGGATTACTTTGCCGAGCTAGCTGCTAAGTTAGACATCGTATTAATCACGTCTTTGTTTGAAAAACGTGGTTCAGGTTTGTATCACAACACCGCCGTGGTGTTTGATCGCCAATTAGGCATGGTAGGAAAGTATCGCAAGATGCATATCCCTGATGACCCCGGCTTCTACGAGAAGTTTTATTTCACTCCTGGTGATATGGGCTTTGAGCCTATCCAAACCAGCGTAGGTAAGCTTGGCGTTCTGGTGTGTTGGGATCAATGGTATCCAGAAGCCGCACGCTTAATGGCCATGCGCGGTGCAGACATGCTGTTTTATCCGACTGCGATAGGTTGGGACCCTGCCGATACCGATGATGAGCAACAGCGTCAATTTGGAGCCTGGCAGACCATTCAGCGCTCTCACGCAGTGGCAAACTCAGTGCCAGTCATTGTGGCAAATCGCACAGGGTTTGAAGCCTCGCCCGTTGAAGGCGACAACGGCATTCAATTTTGGGGGCAAAGCTTTATAGCAGGACCGCAAGGTGAAATATTGGCTCAGGCCGACGCCGATAGCGAACAAAACCTTATGGTAGAATTGGATTTAGAGCGCACTGAGCAAGTTAAACGTATTTGGCCGTATTTTCGTGATCGCCGCATCGACGCATACGAAGATCTGACCAAACGTTGGCGCGACTAGCAGTCTTACATTCCGCTTTAATAACGGATAAACAATAAGCCCCAACGACTCAGTCATTGGGGCTTATTTATGAGGTGATGCCAGAAAACGTTAAATCACTGAGGCCAAAGACTCGCTTGGTAAGCTTGGCTGATTGTTCAGATGGTCTTGCTGCCAAATTTGCTGCATCTTTTGCGTGTCGATATTCCCTCCAGACAAAATCACTACCACCCGCTGTGGGCTACTGCAGTTTGCGAGGTAATTCACCACCCCGTGCATACTCATAGCACTTGTGGGTTCAATATGTAGTTTCAATAAATGCTGTAGCCATTGAGTCCAGTAGGCAATTTGAGTTTCATCTACCTCATAAAAGCCGTCTAATTTCTGAATAAGCGGGTACGTATACTCGCCGACAGCGGGCGTTGCCGCGCCATCAGCCAATGTTTTCGCAGGTTCTACCAAACGTTGAATACTGCCCAAACGCAAGGATTGCGCAGCATCATTACCCGCCAATGGCTCGCAAGCAATCACCTTAGTGTTGGGGCTTAACGCTCTAGCTGCTAACAGACTGCCCGAGGCTAAACCGCCACCACCACAGGGCATAAATATTCCGTTCACCTCAGGGGTTTGTTCAAGAATTTCTGCCGTTACCGTGCCCTGCCCCGCAATCACATCTGGGTGATTGAAAGGCGGGATCCACAATGCACCTGGCTCTTTTGCTGCTTGGGCCACAGCGTCATCCGCTTCTTCACGTAAAGGAAATAAACGCAGCTCAGCACCGTAAGAGTGCGTGGCAGCGGCTTTAATCTTCGAAATATTTTGCGCGCTATAGATGGTAGTGGGAATATTAAACAACGATGCAGCGTAGGCCACGGCCTGTGCATGATTGCCAGAACTGCTCGCGACCACGCGCTTAATCTGCATTCCTTGTTCTTTAGCGCGCAATAGCGTGTTTAACGCGCCACGTAATTTAAACGCACCTGTACGCTGTAAACATTCTGTTTTAAAGAAAACCTCATGCCCCAACCATTTATTCAGCAACGAAGAGGTAATTACATCTGACGTTCGAATATAGTTTGAAATACGTAGTCTAGCCGCGTTGATATCGGCAAAAGTCACACTGTGCATCGAAGTAAAGCTCCTTAATCATTCCACAAATAATGTCGCCAACAGTTATGCGAATAATTACTCTAGCACGGGCAAAGACGTGTTATCAGTTCTCTTTTTGCTTAAAATCAGTTCTACTAAGTCAAATTTAAAAGGAGAGTGTTATGGGATTACTTGATGCCATTATGGGCAACGCGTCAGAAATTGATGTCAGTGAAGTGAGCGAAGAACTTGCCCCTATCATTGGCGCAACCGAAGAAATTCAGCAAGTGTTTAAAGTCGTTCGCGACATGTATGTATTTACTAATAAGCGCTTACTACTTATCGATAAACAAGGCTTAACCGGCAGAAAAGTGGATTACCACTCAATACCCTATCGAGCCATCACCCAGTTTAAAATCGAAACGGCTGGGCATTTCGATTTAGATGCAGAGCTTAAAATTTGGGTATCAGGGATAGATCAGCCCATCGAAAAAGAACTTAAAAAGGATACCGTAGTCGGTATTCAGCAAACACTTGCTACTCACATGTTTGCTTGATTTATAAATCAACGTGTTCATTAAAAAAGGCGACTAATCAGTCGCCTTTTGGCAATTCACGTTTCACTTAACTACTTCATATCGAAGTGACGATTAAAGAAATTAGTAATCGTATGGTACAAATGAATACCTGTTTGCTTACCACGAATACTGTGCTTTTTACCTGGATAATCCATGCTCTCAAATGGAATGGCTAAGTCTTGTAGGTGTTTATATAACTTAGTGCTATTCGTAAACAATACGTTGTCATCAGCCATGCCATGATAAATCATTAAATCACCTGTCAGATTTTTAGCATAAGGAAAAACAGACGATCCTATGTAAGCATCTTCATCTTGCTGAGGATTACCCATATAGCGTTCTGTGTAGTGCGTGTCATACAACGACCAATCAGTGACAGGCGCACCTGCAACACCTGCTTGAAAATATTCACCTGCTTTAAACATACTCATCAACGACATATAACCGCCATAGCTATGACCATAAATACCAATGCGTTGTGCATCTACATAGGGTAGTTTGCGCAAAAATTTCACACCCGCAATTTGGTCTTCAACTTCAGTGCTGCCCATTTTTTTGTACAATGGGTCTTCGAATCCCTTACCCCGATAGTTAGAGCCTCGATTATCTACAGAAAACACCACATAACCTAGCTTGGCCCAATATTGCATCAGCAAGCCACGATTTCCGCCCCAGCTATTTGTTACAACTTGGGCATGAGGGCCACCGTATACGTAAACAATAACAGGGTGTTTGCCTTGAATTTTTTTCGGTTTGTACAATCGATAGTAAAGCTCAACGCCATCTTCAGTCATAAAACTATCGAGTGTCGGCTCTATCCAATCCTGTTGTAAATCGGCTAACGGGTGTCCCGCTTTGATCGAATTTTCACTTAACCAAGCCAAATGCTTACCATCTGCTTGATGCAAGCTTACCTGCCAAGGTGTATTCGTGGTAGAGAACTTATCTACATAGACTGACGCATCGTCGCTAAAACTAGGTGCATGCGTGCCGCTGTTTTGACTAATCTTAAGAATGTCACCACCAGCAATCGATACAGAATATATATGTTTCTCTAGGGGGGTATCAGCACGGCCGGTAAAATACACGAGGCCCTTTTTTTCATCAATGGCTTCAATTTCATCTACCACCCAATCGCCTTGAGTCAGTTGTCGAACCAAAGCGCCATCATTTTTATAGAGGTAAAGATGCTTAAAGCCACTTTTTTCCGATGCCCAAATAAAATGTTTCTGGTCGTTCAAGAAATGCAAATCGTCATTCAAATTAACCCAAGTATTGCTTGCTTCGGTTAACAATACGTTTTGCTTGTTACTTTGGGTGTCGTAGGCTCGCAGTTCTAAATGCTGCTGATTGCGGCTTTCCCATTGGTAAGTCAGCGTATGATTGTCTTTCATCCAATTAACACGGGCCAGATAAATATCTTGCTCTTCACCTAAATCAACCCATTGGGTGTCACCACTGGCAATGTCTTTAATCGCCAATTTAACCTTAACATTCGGTGTTCCCGCGCTGGGATAGCGCTGATTAATCATTTTAATAGAATCCGCGTAAATCTCGCTGCGGGTAATTTCCTCAACTGGGGACTCATCTACCTGGGTAAACGCAATTTTGCTTTCATCCGCAGACCACCAATAACCCGTCATACGGCCCATTTCTTCTTGGGCTACAAATTCAGCCATGGCGTTCTTAATCGTCCCTTCGCCATCAAAGGTAAGCTGGGTTTCAGTTAGGGTACTGATATCTTTGATATATAGATTTTGCTCGCGTACATAAGAAATGAAATTAGCTTTAGGTGAGAAGCGAATATCCGTCTCGAAAGCGTCGGTATCCAATATTTTTTGTGCTTTTTCATCACCTAATCGGAAGTAGTAAGCGTCACCGGCCAGCGGGAACAACAATGCAGTGCCATCATCTGACCAAAAATAATTGACTATACCTGAGCCACTTAAGCGCATACGCTCGCGACGGGCTTTTTCTTCATCGGATAAAGATTCAGGACCGCTGTGTAAATCATCGGAGTTGAACAACATCTGGGTTTTCCCTGTAGATATGTTGTACTCCCATAAATCGTAGCGTTCATAATCAGTGCTTTTCCCTTGTAAAAAGGTCACGCGCTTGCCGTCAGGTGAGACTTTAACGCTGTTGGGTGAACTGCCTTCTAAAGCTGGAGATTCAAAAATGCGTTCTATCGTAAGATTTTCAGTTGCCATTACCGGTACCGCCAGTGAACATAACAAGATCCAAATGAAGTTTTTCATTAATATTAGTATCCTTTAACCATAAGCTGCGCATTGTAAAGACTTGATCAGAATAGGTAAAATATGAAAAGCATAAATAGTGCCTTGGTATTGGGCGCAACAGGCTTAGTAGGTAAAGCTTTAGTGACACAGCTACTCTGTGACCCAAGGTACAATAAAGTCATATGTCTCGTCCGAAAGCCTCTTAAAAATAGTGATTATGTGGATCCACAGCATAAATTAGAGCCCATTGTTATCGACTTTAACACGTTACAAGATTACCGGGGATACTTCACAGCCGAACACATTTATGTATGTTTAGGCACTACTATCAAACAAGCGAAAACCAAGACAGCTTTTAGAAAAGTAGATTTTGAATACGTGCATATTGCCGCCCAATTAGCCAGAGCACAACAATCCAAAAGCTTTGTGTGGATATCAGCTGTCGGCGCTAACGCTAAAAGTAAAAGCTTTTACTTACGGGTAAAAGGCGAACTTGAAAATGCCATTTTAGCTATGCCTAACTTAAGAAACCCCAGTGCAGTACGCCCATCATTACTGCTCGGTGAGCGTCCACAGACTCGCCATGGGGAGAAAGTAGGTGCTTGGTTTGGTCAACTTGTAGCACCTTTATTATTTGGTCGGCTTGCCAAGTACAAACCCGTTTCAGCCGAAACGGTAGCCTCGCATATGATTAACTTACAGGTATTTGAATAAATGAAGCGCAAAGGATTTCAATTTAAGCAGTTTTTTATTGAACATCAAGACTGCGCTATGAAAGTCGGTACTGACAGCATCTTGCTCGGCAGTTGGGTCTCTTTGCCACATAAAGTAGCGATGTCAAATCCAACAAGAATATTGGACATTGGTACGGGCAGCGGTTTGTTGGCAATAATGCTCGCACAAAAAAGTAGTGGTAACGCACATATTACCGCGATTGATATAGATAACGATGCTATAAACCAAGCCAAGTACAACTTTGCAGCTAGCCCTTGGGCGAACCGAATACGCGCAGAATTGTGTTCAGTACAAACCTTCACTCAAACTGAAAACATGGGTAAATTTGACCTTATTATCAGTAACCCCCCCTATTTCAATAGCCCATTACCTGTAGATACCAATGAAGAAAAAAAACGTATTAGAGCAAGACAAACGGTTGACTTAACTCATCAAACTCTCTTGGATTGCGTAGCGCAATTACTTAGCAATACAGGTAAGTTTTATTGCGTACTACCTACAGATTGTTGCGCATCACTGATCACCTATGCGAGTACGTTAAAGTTGCATCTTTGTTCCCAGCTAATGGTTTACTCCAAGCCCGACTCACTCCCGTTACGCTGCTTATTAGCCTTTAGTGCGCAAAACGCACCACTTTTAAGCGAAAACCTTACTATTTATACCCAGCATCAGCAGTATTCAGAACACTACAAAGCAATATGCAAAGATTATTATCTGAATTTTTAAGCTCAAAGTCGGGAAGCAAACCTAAACTGCTAGAAAATTCACTAAAAATTGCCTAAGGTGTTAACAGAGTAAACGTAATGTGCTTACTCAACATTGGGAGGTTTTTATGCGTGCTGTACAGCTACCAAACTCTGTTTCATCTTTGACTGACCGCTTACATGTGCTGGAATTTCATTGGCATGGTGTGGGCATACAGATACCCAAATTCGCATTATATGCCTGCGTGCCCAATCCGATATTTAGCTGTTTTGTGCAACGCCATCATCGGCAAATTGCCATCATGAAGTTTGGCCGTTACACCCTACCCATTCTTGATCCACTGGAAAAGGATTTAGACGATCAAGCTGATTACGTGGCGATTGTCAGCGTCGCAAGAGGAAATCGTTTTGGCTTATACGGATTTCCGACAGATTGCGAAGGCCTAGCGTTTACTCTGCCGATGGATCATGAAAATGTACCTCGTATCGTGCAGTATTTCATATAATGAGTATCGGTAGACCTAACGCGAACGACGAATAATACACATATCAAAATAGTGATATCAACTAGCTCTATGCGTCTCTTTTTAGACCTTTCTCTATACTGCGTATCAAGCGCTGATTGAGTCGTTGAGAATGTTTGGGCAGTAAATTAATATCCTGTTCTGCTAAGCTAATATCAATTGCTTCTATGTGTTGGCCACGCTTTTGGTCCTGCTCTTTCAATCCCCACCGAGCATGCTCTTGAACAAGCTCAGTGCCTTGTGTGGCAAGTGTGTTAAGTGCCACATAAGTCGATTGCGAATATGGGGCATTACCTAAAGCAACCGCGATATTACGCTGCCACCGCTCGTGACCTATACGTCGAATGGCTGAACCTTCTGTTTTTTGTAAAAACGTTGCTTCATCCCAATAGGACAACTCAGCTAAGGTTTTATCTTGCAACACCTGACGAGGATGAAAATCACTTTCGTTCGTTAGTTGGGCATAACGATTCCATGGACAAATCAGTTGGCAATCGTCACAGCCGTAAATACGATTACCTAATAAACGCCGAAATTCCTCAGGGATCGCATCTTTTAACTCTATGGTTAAGTATGAAATACAACGTTTGGCATCTACAACGTAGGGTGCAACTATCGCCTGTGTAGGACAAATAGTGATGCATGCATTACAGCTACCGCATTGTTCAACTGCGGGCTCATCAACTGGTAATGGGATATCAATAAATAACTCGCCCAAGAAAAACCATGAACCGCCCTGCTGATTGAGCGTTAATGAATGTTTTCCGGTCCAGCCAATCCCCGCTTTTTGTGCCAAGGCGTGCTCCAGCACAGGAGCTGAGTCTACAAAGGGCCGAAAGTTGACAGTGGTGCATTGTGAACGAATTTTTTCACCTAATTTTTTTAAACGATTACGTAATAATTTATGATAATCACGCCCAAGCGCATAACGACTGATATACGCTACGTCTTTATCTTTTAGGGTTTGAGCAAACTTCGCGTCGGGTGGCAAGTAATCCATACGCACGCTAATGACTCTAAGGGTACCTGGTAGCAACTCAACTGGTCGAGCGCGTTTCATTCCATGCTCCGCCATGAAATTCATTTGCCCGTGATAGCCACTATCTAACCACGCTTGAAGTTTCTCTTCATGGGCAGATAAGTCAACATCCGCAATCCCAACCTGTTGAAAGCCTAGCGCTTCGCCCCAAGCCTTGATATTTTGGGCTAACTGATGGAGATCATATTGTGCAAAAGACATTATCAACCTTGACGAATAATTGGGCGCCGAGCAGTTTATCACAGAAAGTTTTTCTCGCGCAGCAGGTACGCGAGCACGAAGCTGCCGCCGCACAACCGTGTGGATTTAGCATGTATATGTTGATGCAGCGCGCTGGGCGGGGTGTTTTCGGACATTTAAAAGCAACCTATCCCTATGCCCACAATATTTTAGTGTTAGTTGGGGTGGGTAATAATGCGGGCGATGGTTATGTGGTGGCCACTCTAGCGAAATCATTTGGCTGGCAAGTAACCGTCGCAGCACTTAATCCGTATAAAGTGCTGTCTGGGGATGCCAATACAGCCCAACAGGCTTGGATAACAGCGGGAGGGACGATAAGCCCTTGGCAAGATATTGATTTTAAAAGCTTTGATGTTATCGTCGATGCGATACTTGGTACAGGATTAAAAGGACAGGTTCGAAACGATGCCAGTGAACTCATCTGCGCATTAAATCAAACTGACTTACCTATACTCAGCATAGATGTGCCCTCGGGATTAGATTCAGATACCGGCGTGCCATTAGGTACATGTGTACACGCTAACTGCACAGTGACACTCGTTGCTAAAAAGCAAGGCATGCACACCGGACAAGGTAAAGTGTATACGGGTAAACTCATATACGATGATTTAGATATTGCGCTGAGTTTTAACAAAATTGCCCAACCAAGCGCTTATTTAGTCAGTTATGAGCAACTGCCAAAATTAGAAAAACGACAAGCGAATGCTCATAAAGGCCATTTTGGTAGACTGCTTACAATCGGAGCTAATACCGGTATGCCAGGCTCGTTGCGTCTAACGAGCGAAGCGGCCTTGCGTACGGGGGCAGCACTGGTGCGAGCCTATTGCCATGCAGATAGCCGGTTGAGTATATCAATGGGACGACCCGAACTGATGTTGGCCTGCGATGAACTTAGCACCCAGTTAACATGGTCAACGTGTTTAGCTATTGGCCCCGGACTAGGAACTGACCCGTGGGCGTTAGCGCTTTTCAATGAGACGATGGCGCACCTTCAATCCGCACAAAAAACCTGTGTAATAGATGCTGATGGGCTTAACTTACTCGCACAGTCACAGTATGACTTTAATTCCGTGTTATCACCACAGCATTGCGTGATAACCCCCCATCCGGGTGAAGCCTCTCGCCTGCTTGGCTGTAGTGTGTCAGATGTAGAACAAGATCGCCTTAAAGCAGCCCAATCGCTCGCTAAACGATATAATACGGTCTGCGTTTTAAAAGGCGCTGGCAGTATCATTAGTAATGGCGAGCAAAGCTGGATCAGCAGCGACGGGAACCCCGGTATGGCAACTGCAGGTATGGGTGATACGCTAACTGGAATTATTGCAGCACTACTAGCACAGGGCATGAACGCCACCGAAGCAGCTTTATATGGTGTATGTTTACATGGAGCCGCAGCGGATATCATTGCCCAACAATATGGTCAACGTGGTATGCTTGCTAGCGATTTATTTGAACCTTTACGAGTATTAGTTAATCCCACATGAAGCATTCATTTTATTTGGCGGACGAACAGGCCACCACTGAACTAGCGGCAAAACTCGCAATCCTTTGCAGTACCGCTACGGTTATTTATCTTGAAGGGGATTTGGGAGCCGGCAAAACATCGTTCTGTCGCGGGTTTATTCATGGTCTGGGTTACGTTGGACGAGTGAAAAGTCCAACTTATACGCTTGTTGAACCTTACGAAATTAACGGCTGGCGCATATTTCACTTTGACCTTTATCGTCTGTCAGACCCAGAAGAACTAGAATATATTGGTATTCGGGATTATTTCGACGATGACTGTATCTGTTTGATCGAATGGCCAGATAAAGGTTACGGCCTATTGGCAGCGGCAGATTTACACATTAGTATTGAATTTATTGATGATAGTCGTTCGATAACTGTGCAAGCAAATAACGAATACGGACAAAAACTACTGAGCGATTTGGCCCAAAAATGACGTACCTTTGGCAAAAAATATTAGCAGGGAGCCTCAGCATAATGCTGCTATTCGTCGTTCCTGTTAGTTACGCCAAAAATGCCATTGACAGCGTTCGAATTTGGCCGTCACCAGGAAGTACGCGGATTGTGTTTGATTTGGAAGATACCCCAGATTATAGCTACTTCACCTTGAGCAATCCTGAACGCCTAGTAATTGATTTAGCCAATACCGAAAAAAACTTTGATTTTGCCAAACTTGCCAGTAAAAGCCCGCTAGTTAAAAAACTGCGTTATTCAACCGCCAAAGTCAAAGGTAGTATTCGTGTGGTCATTGAACTAAACCGAAAGCTTGAGACTGCCCTTTTCGCTTTACCGCCGACAGAGCCTTATCGCAACCGTTTAGTCATTGACTTAGATGATAAAAATGCACCACAAAACGCACCTACGGTCGTTAAAGATAATAACTCTCAGCGGTCTCGCGATATCGTTATCGTGCTTGATGCAGGCCATGGTGGAGAAGACCCAGGTTCAATAGGACGTGGGGGCACGTTTGAAAAAAATATCACTTTAAATGTAGCCCAGCGCTTGGCAAAACTGATTGATGCAGAACCCGGTATGACAGCCGTTATGACCCGCTCAGGTGATTATTACATCTCTCCTAATAAGCGTCCCGATATTGCTCGCAAACACAAGGCAGATTTACTTATATCTATCCATGCTGACGCCTTCACCACTCCTCAACCTAGGGGTGCATCGGTTTGGGTACTGTCCATGCGCAGAGCAAATTCTGAGTTAGGCCGCTGGATGGAAAAATCAGAACGACATTCTGAATTACTTGGTGGGGCAGCTGAAGTCATACAAGACACAGCAAGCGAGCGTTATTTAACCCAAGCTCTTTTAGATATGTCGATGGATCACTCACTCACTACCAGTTATGACCTAAGTCGCAAAGTGATCACCAAACTGCGTGGCATTACCAAGATGCACAAAAAAATACCTCAGGCAGCAAGTCTGGCTGTATTAACTGCCCCAGATATTCCGTCTATATTGGTCGAAACCGGATTTATTTCTAATCCGACCGAAGAGAAAAATTTAAATTGGTCTGCCTTCCGTCAGCAACTGGCACAGTCTATTTTTGGCGCCGTTAAAACGCATTTCACTGAGTCTCCGCCAGACGATTCATTATGGGCCAAACAAAAACGCCATAATCGTACCCACAGAGTAAGCAGCGGTGAATCTCTATCATTGCTAGCTAAAAGATACAATGTCAATGTAGGGGCTATCAAGGCAGCCAATAACTTGAATTCGGACGTCGTGCGCATAGGCCAAGTCTTGACTATTCCCCGCACCTAGTTCGTCTTACAATAGAGTTATTTTTAGCAACTCGTTTTATATAAGGTCTTTTTTTGTCAGCCATCAGCGCAACTATTCGCATTCTCCCTGCACAACTTGCTAACCAAATTGCGGCCGGTGAAGTGGTCGAACGACCCGCATCCGTGGTCAAGGAACTGGTGGAAAACAGCTTGGATTCAGGTGCCAGTCAGATCGATATTGAAATCGACAAAGGCGGTCATAAGCGCATTTGTATTCGTGACAACGGTGGTGGAATTGAAAAAGACCAACTCGCGTTAGCGCTTAGTCGTCATGCTACTAGCAAAATAAGCTCTTTGGACGATTTAGAACATATCCACAGCTTGGGTTTTCGTGGCGAAGCCCTAGCGAGTATTAGCTCAGTTGCACGCTTAACCCTAACGTCGAAACCCAAGCTGCAACAACAAGCTTGGCAGGCTCACGCCGAAGGCCGAGATATGCAAGTGCAGCTCAATCCTGTCGCGCATCCCGATGGTAGCAGTGTTGAAGTAATCGATTTATTTTTTAATACCCCCGCGCGGCGTAAGTTTTTACGTGCTGAAAAAACTGAATTTAATCATATAGATGAGGTAATAAGACGTATATCACTGAGTCGTTTTGATGTGAGCTTTAGCCTGAAACATAATGGTAAGCTTCTGCGTAAATACCCCGCATTAACTGTGCAAACTGATCACCTAAAACGCTTAGCCGCCATTTGTAATAAAGATTTTGCTCATAGTGCCATCGCCTTAGACTCCCACTATCAAGAGATGCAATTGACAGGGTGGATAGCACCACCTGAGATGGCTGATCGACAATCAGATGTGCAGTACTTTTATGTAAATGACCGCATGATGCGCGACAAGTTAATTAACCATGCTATTCGTCAAGCATTTGAAGGGGCAATTAATCCAGAGACATCCCCTAACTATGTGTTGTATTTGCATATTCCCCATCATGAGGTTGACGTAAATGTTCACCCCGCTAAGCATGAGGTTCGTTTTCATCAAGCTCGTTTAGTTCACGACTTTATCTTTCGTGCAATTTCCGACGGCATAAATCAATATTTTAGCAGTGGCGCAGTACAAGACGGCCCAAGCGAATTAGCGGAAGTGCCCCCCCAACATAACTACATCACTCCTTTGCAGGGCTCCTCAACTGGCCCATCAGAAAATGCATCGATAGAAGCGCAAGACCAATCCAGTCATCAATTCGTCCGTGAACCACTCACGTCTAATCATGTACAGGTTAATGAGATAAATGAATTCAACCGTTCATCAGCCAGTGATTCCCAAGGGCGAACTATAAAGACCCAAGATGAACAGAGTTATCTACCTTCTGGCACAATGGCACATCATGGGGGAACTCAGCGAGCAAGCAATAGAAGCTTCGCACCAGGTAAAAGCACCAAGTCATCCAATAACTTGTCAGCACAAGCATTGATAGGTTATCAGCAACTCATGAGCAGCAGTGTTGATCTTGACACAGCCTCACCGAATTCCTTAGATCATATTTCACTCTGTGTTCCCCTGGACGATAAAAGTGTGTTGATATTTTATAATGAGAGACACTATTTCGTAGGGATTAATACCTTACTCGAGGCACATATAGCTCTGTCATTTGATGAAAAAAACGCGATTACTCAGCCCTTGTTAATGCCTGTTTCTATCACTGCTGACAAATCTATACTGGCACGCGCTCAATCAATATATGAGCCTCTTTTGAATAATAGAGTCGATATTGGCTGGAGCCAGAAGCGCATTATTTTACGAAAAGTCCCGAGTGGGATGCGTCATTTACCGTGGGCTAACATTTTGCCCGCACTATTTGACGAGTCATTTAGTGACGAACAGCAATTAAGAGAACATTTATTTCGCTGTATCGCATTGTATTCACCCAAACTTACCCCACTTCAAGTTCAGCAAGTATGGAGCGAGCTATGCGTTGTGCCCCAAGCACTAGACTCGTTAATAAATGTAGCCGTAACATTACCACTGGCTAAACTGATAAGTGCCCATGTCGAACAAAAACACTGATAAGCAGAATCTTCCACCAGCAATTTTATTAATGGGCCCAACGGCTTCAGGTAAAACAGCGCTGGCCATAGAGCTCTGTCAGGCCTTGCCATGCGACATAATCAGTGTCGATTCGGCGTTAATCTATCGAGATATGAATATTGGCACAGCGAAACCTAGTGCACAGGAATTAGCGCAAGCCCCTCATCGTTTGATCGATATTCTAGATCCAGTGCAGAGTTATTCAGTCGCGGAGTTTAGAAGTGACGCACTTGGTGCAATGCAAGAGATTACTCAGCGTGGACGTATTCCGTTATTAGTGGGCGGTACAATGATGTACTACAAGGCATTAACGGAAGGTTTATCCACTTTGCCACAAGCAGATCCACTGGTCAGAGCAGAAATAGAAAAAAAAGCCAACGAATTTGGTTGGCAAGCGCTACACCAGACTCTGCAAGAGATAGACCCAGTTTCAGCCAAGCGTATACACCCCAATGATCCACAACGATTGAGTCGCGCGTTAGAAATTTATCAGATTAGCGGTAAATCTATGACTGAGCTGAGTTTAAATAAACAACCTTCGGCCCCATATCATTTTTCGCAATTCGCAATAGCGCCGCAAGACCGGCACGTTATACACGATAGGATAGCGCAGCGCTTTGACATCATGCTGCAATCGGGCTTTGAAAACGAAGTGGCAGCGCTAAAAGCGCGGGAAGATTTACACCTCGATTTGCCATCGATGCGCTGTGTAGGGTATCGACAAATGTGGCAATACTTAGATGGTGAAAATAATTACCAAGAAATGCGAGAAAAAGGCCTTGCGGCCACCAGACAACTAGCAAAACGTCAGCTGACATGGTTACGCAGTTGGCAAAACTTACATTGGTTGGACACCTTTTCAAAAGACAATTTGACTAATGTTATGAAACTCAGCAGAATTCGTACGTGAGCCGTGATCTATACAGCCTTTTTAATTTCTGTATACTGAGCGAAAAGACGAATTTGATAATAAAAAGAAAGGATAAATGATGGCTAAAGGGCAGTCTTTACAAGACCCATTTTTAAATGCGCTACGCAAAGAGCGTATTCCTGTATCAATTTATCTTGTTAACGGGATTAAATTGCAAGGTCAAGTCGAGTCATTTGACCAATTTGTCATTTTGCTTAAAAACACCGTCAGCCAAATGGTTTACAAGCACGCAATTTCTACCGTCGTTCCTTCGAGAGCGTTACCGGTTGCGGCGACTAATCCCCATGCGGATAGTGACGAGAATCAATAGTTAGTGAAGTTTTCAGGAGAACGGCTTGTTTGATCGTTATGAAGCAGGCGAACAGGCTGTATTAGTACATATTAATTTTTCTGATGACAACAGCAAAGAAGATCTTCACGAACTTCAATTGTTGGTAACATCTGCGGGAGTAAACGCGGTTGATGTCGTAACTGGCAGCCGTAGTGTCCCCCATACCCGTTATTTTGTCGGCAGTGGCAAGGCAGAGGAAATAGCGAACACCGTCAGAGCAACCGAAGCTGACGTCGTTATTTTTAATCACAGCTTATCGCCTTCACAAGAACGTAACCTAGAGCAATTATGTAAGTGCCGGGTACTTGATCGCACGGGGTTAATATTAGATATTTTCGCTCAGCGCGCGCGTACTCACGAAGGTAAGTTACAGGTTGAACTCGCCCAACTTAAACATATGTCAACTCGCCTTATTCGCGGTTGGACCCACCTTGAACGACAAAAAGGCGGGATTGGTTTACGTGGTCCAGGTGAAACACAATTAGAAACTGATCGACGTTTACTTCGTGCTCGTATTAAGAGCATTCAAGCACGTTTACGTAAAGTTCAGAAGCAGCGAGAACAGGGTCGTAGAGCACGAGTACGCGCTGAAATCCCTACCCTTGCTTTAGTCGGGTATACCAATGCAGGAAAGTCGACGTTATTTAATACGATTACCGAATCTGATGTATATGCTGCGGATCAACTGTTTGCTACCTTGGATCCGACGCTCAGACGCATTGAATTACGTGATGTAGGCCCAGCGATTTTAGCTGATACGGTTGGTTTTATTCGTCACCTGCCCCACGATTTAGTGGCAGCATTTAAGGCAACGTTACAAGAAACCCAACAGGCAGATTTATTACTCCATGTGGTTGACTATTCTGATGATCAATTTCGTGAGAATATCGATCAGGTTAACGAGGTGTTAGGCGAGATAGACTCGAGCGAAATACCGCAATTAATGATTTGTAACAAGATCGACCGTATGGATGGTGTTGAGCCACGGATTGATAGAGACGAAGATGGCGTACCAACCAGAGTATGGATGTCAGCCCAACAAGGCCTAGGGACTGAATTATTGTTCGAAGCGCTAAGTGGTTGCTTAGCAAACAACATGGTTCGCCATCAGTTACGTATTCCTCCGCAAGAAGGTAAACTACGAGGTGATTTATTTAATTTAAACTGCATCTCTGCAGAATCTTACGCCGAAAATGGTGACTGGTTAGTAGAGATACATATGCCATTAGCAGATTGGCAGCGCTTAGCTAAGCACGCAGATGCAGATTTAACGACTTACATTGTAGATGAGCTAGAAGCCTAACAATGCTGAATTTTTTAACAGAATAAATATGATTAACTATTTGGAGAGTAATGATGGCTTGGAATGAGCCCGGCGGTAACAATAACGATCCGTGGAAAAACCGCGGTGGTCGCGACCAAGGTCCACCAGATTTAGACGAAGTGTTTAAGAATATCTTAAATAAGTTCGGCAAATTTGGAGGCGGAAAAGGCGGTTCTTCTGACGGCAAAGGCTTTGGTCTAGGTTTAGGTCTTGTAGTGGGGCTTTTAGTTATTGTTTGGTTTATCAGTGGCTTTTATACCATTCGTGAAGCCGAGCGTGGTGTCGTTTTGCGTTTTGGTGAGTTTAGTCACTTCGTTGAGCCTGGCTTGCGTTGGAAACCGACCTTCGTAGATTCTGTGCTACCCGTCGATGTACAAACTGTTCGTTCATTGCCATCTTCTGGCTCTATGCTTACACAAGATGAAAATGTTGTGCGCGTAGAAATGGAAGTGCAGTATCGAATTCTAGAGCCCTATAAGTACAATTTCTCGGTAACGAGCCCAGAAACAAGCTTAAGTCAGGCTTTTGATAGCGCAATCCGTTACGTAGTGGGCCATTCTAAAATGGATGACGTTCTAACCAGCGGCCGAGAAGTTGCTCGTCAGAATGTAAGCGAAGAATTACAAGCTATTATTGAACCTTATGATATGGGTATCTCTATTGTTGATATGAACTTTAAAGATGCACGTCCTCCGGAAGAAGTTAAAGCGGCCTTCGATGATGCGATTGCAGCACAAGAAGACGAACAACGCTTTATCAATGAAGCCGAAGCGTATTCACGTGAAATTGAGCCTCGTGCCCGTGGTCAAGTAAATCGTATGGCCGAAGAAGCCCAAGCTTATAAAGAACAATCAATCTTAAAAGCGCAAGGTGAAATCGCCCGATTCGAAGAATTACTGCCTCAGTATCAAGCAGCACCTAAAGTTACCCGCAGCCGTATTTATCTTGAGACACTTGAATCTGTGTATTCCAATACCAGTAAAATCATGGTCGATACAAAAGGCAGTGGCAACATGCTGTATTTACCATTGGACAAAATATTGGAAAAACAAAATGCCAGTAACGCACCTTCAACAAATCGAAGTACCTTAGAAGGTTTGCGTAATCAGGATCCCGTATCAAGCAATGTTACGCAAGATAGCAATATCCGCAGTGACCGTTCACGTAGTGGGAGAAACTAAGCGATGAAAAATTTCATATTAGTTATCATCATCGCCCTTGGCGCGTTAGTTTTCAGTTCACTTTTCGTTGTAGACGAAGGTGAAAAAGCCATTGTTATTCAGTTTGGTAAAGTCCAACGTGACAGCGACAATGGTGTCACCGTTGTTTTCGAACCTGGCCTTCACTTTAAGCTACCTTTGATTGACCGCGTCATTAAATTGGATTCGCGTATTCAGACCTTGGATGAAGTAGCCGACCGTTTTGTTACCTCAGAGAAGAAAGACTTAATCGTTGATTTGTATGTAAAATGGAAAATCAAAGATTTTGCTAAATACTACTTAGCAACAGGTGGATACAAAGATAATGCCGAGATCTTACTGCAACAAAAAGTGAACAACGGAATACGCTCTGAATTTGGTACTCGTACCATTTCACAGATTGTATCTGGCGAACGCTCGGAGTTGATGGACGAAGCAATGGCACAAGCAGGCGACAGCTCAGATGAGCTTGGCATTGAGATTGTTGATGTGCGCGTTAAGCAAATTAATTTGCCAGAAGAAGTCCGTAACTATATTTTCCAACGTATGCGCACTGAACGTGACGCAGTTGCTCGTGAGCATCGCTCTGAAGGTAAAGAAAAGGCGGAATTTATCAAAGCAAATATGGACGCGAAAGTGACCGTAATGCTAGCCGATGCTGAACGTAACGCCCGTAAACTACGTGGTGAAGGGGATGCAAAAGCCGCTGAGATTTATGCTAAAACCTATACCAAAGACGCTGAATTTTACAACTTCCTACGCAGTATGGATGCTTATAAAAATAGCTTCAGCAGCAAGCAAGACGTTATCGTACTTGAGCCTGACAGTGACTTCTTCAAGTACATGAAGAATGAGACGGGTAAAAACTAGGCTAGCACTGGTTTTAAAAACTGTTTAAAAAGCGCCAATTTGGCGCTTTTTTTATGTTTGTTAATTTTGGGCTTTGCCCGTCCTTAATGCAGCTGAGATGTTTCGAAGGTAGAGCGAAAATGGATACTAGAGACGAGGGCTTTTTTTTTGGGGACTTCAAACACGCTTCTGGCATTACCCCAAATATTAGCTGTTTTATTTAATCAATATCCACGTTTTTTCCAAAATTGAATTTCGCCGTCGCCATGCTCTAACAGGACACTGAAGGTTTTTTCGGCTAGTACCTTTCCATCGAGTTCGATAACCATTCGCCAGTCTCCTAGTTTGTTTTCTAGGGGGGGCCAGATGGTGTCGCCTAGGTAGAAGTCCCAGTCGTTGTTATCTACATATACCTCGCCTTCAAACGGGGACATGATTTGCCCTTTATCGTCGGGAATATCGGGGTGGTAAATGCAATATGTGAGCTTTTTACCCTTGGCCTTTTTACAATTAATGATAAAACCAAATTCTATATCCAGCTCCGCTGGAATGTCGGTGGTGAAGGTTTTAATCTTGGGCAAAGCTTTGTCGTGTTCATCCCAGTGCTGGTATATGCCGTAACTCGTTATATCAAAGAACGAGCGTAATTTAGACATTACCCTGTCCTTGATATAACCATTGTTCTGCGCCAAAGGAATTACCGAGTGACAATAGCTTGCGCCCCTTGCACCAATGTTTCTTTGTCTATTTTATCGGGCACCTGCGTGCCTTTGCGTGCTAAAGGTCTTGCTTCAATGCTGTTCTTCCAGCGTACCAAGTTATCTAGACCTGAAATATCGATACCTGACCATTCATACGTGCGCACCCAGCACCAGTTTGCCATATCGGCGATGCTGTAATCCCCGGCGAGAAATTCATGTTTAGCGAGTTGATTGTCTAATACTTCGAATAATCGCCGGCCTTCTTTTTGGTATCGGTCAATAGCGGGTTGTATCTTCTCGGGAAAGTAACGATAAAATACATTGGCTTGGCCCATCATTGGCCCTACACCGCCCATTTGAAACATAAGCCACTGAATGACTTGAGAGCGCCCTTTGGCGTCACTGGGAATAAACTGACCAGTCTTTTCGGCTAAATACAACATGATTGCGCCAGATTCAAATATAGCAAAGTTGTCTTCGTCTTTGTCCACCAGCACGGGAATTCTGCCATTGGGATTGCGGGCTAAAAACGCTGGGGTTTTCTGCTCCTGCTCCATTAAGTTGATGCTGTGCACGTCGTAAGGTAATTGCATTTCTTCAAGGGCGACGGAGGCTTTCCAGCCGTTTGGAGTAGAGGAGGTATACAAATCAAACATATAATATCCTTTTACGCTTTAGCGGCTGGGCGTGCACTTATGGCATCGTACCAGCGTTGTAAATGAGTTTGCTCTGGTGCAATACGCACCTTAACTACTCGACCGAAATCGATCGCACATACGGCGGTAATATCCGCAATACTAAATTTATCACCCGCAATAAACTCATTATCTGCTAGTCGACTGTTTAAGATTTCGAGAAATTTGCTTGCGTCTTGGCCAGCTACTTTTCCGTATTCTAACACGGGTGTCATACGGTCTTTGAAGTAACCTGTAGAGTGTTGAAAGCACATACCAATTTGCATAAACAAGCCAAACTCGCACTGACGCTGCCACATATCAATTTGTGCTTTTTCAAGGGGGGTAGTCCCCATCAGAGGAGTTTCAGGATACAACTCTTCGAAGTAACGGCAGATAGACACGGATTCATAGATACACGTTCCATCATCCAGCTCTAATACAGGTACCTTTGCCATGGGGTTACGAGCGCGCATAGCAGGGCTGAGGTTTTCACCACCTTGTATATCAACCTGCACGTAATCCATCGGAATGTTTTTTTCAGCTAAGAAAAACCGCACTCTACGTGGAGTAGGTGCGGTATTTGTTTCATATATTTTCATTTCACGGCTCCAGTGTCATTTGCTGCACTAGGCAATGAACACATTTAATCAGTTATGCTGTAACCAGTAACGCTGCTTCAGCATCTGGTACTGCTCTGTAGTTTTGTATTGTTTCAGCGCATTGTTTATTAAAGGAACTAATTCCTTATGTTTATTATGCACATAGTGATACAAGGGTACAGTGATAATTGTTCTATAAGTGCTTTCGCTCAACCGCGGACTGTTATCAATGATTTCACTAGCACCGAGCACCAATAAACCCGATTCACTTTGGTTAAAGGCGGTGAATAAAGCTTCTATCGAATCATATCGCGTTAAATTTACGTGGTTTTCGTTCGCCCAATCTTTCACCACAAGCGACTCGTTCGTTACAAATATATCGCTTCCTTGAGGAAGACTGCTCGAGCACATGTCTAGCTTTTTGCACACTAAGTAAAAAGATATATTTGCTATTGGTTCAGGGATCTGTACCAGTGAAGTTGTGTGTTTTTTGTAGGCATCTACGCGCATTAGTTCACCGTCACTGCCAAAGCGATAGGAATTGAGCGATGCGTTTAAGGTAGCAAATCGAGTAACCGATATGTGATAGCCAAGCTTCTGATAGATATCTTGCATTAAATTGGAGGCAAAAAATGTTTCTTTTAAACCCGTTACCGAAGAAAAATACAGTTGTGGTAGCTGCTGAGTATCCATATGGGGGGACATTTCATAGCTAATTTTGGCTCCATTGATGATACCTTTAACCAAGGGTTCGCTATTATCTTCATAAATACTTTTTGCAAAGCTTCTAGCTGCATTTAATGCGACTTTTGCTTCTGCGTCCCTATCGAAGAACTGTACCAATGTTTCTGAGGCTGCCAGAGATTCAGCAGATATCTTCATTCTTTCACTCGGTATATATTGAGAAACGCTATCAGTAGTCACGGGTAACGAATCTAAATCAACAGCCATCGACGTGTTGTTTTTTAACAGAAATCTAAGTAAGTCAGTCAGTTGTGATTTATTTTGAGCTGAACGAGGAACGACCCATAACTCTAAAGGGGCAACCTCACTAAAATTATCTTTCCTTGCTTTAGGAAAAGGAAAAAAGCCAATGTTTACTGATTGTTTGCTGTCAATTACACCCTCTGCAAATTGCCCCATAAGAGTCATGGCCGCTTGTTTACTCTCAACCACCTTAATGACTTGCTGCCAGGTCCAGCTACGCTCAGGGGCGAAAAACCATTCCTTTCCGAGCAATTGACTAAATTGACTAACTAAATTTGCTGCATCTTTTGGGGCGACCGGACTTCGGTTTATGAGCTGCTGACGAAAGGCTTCCCCTCCGACATCTATTGATAAGTAATCTAACCACGCGAGTAATGGCCAACTTTCTTGAACGGCTTGAACCAAAGGAACAGCCCCCTGCCCTTTTATTTTTTGGCACAAGGCAACAAACTCACTCCACGTCTTTGGCGGATGCACATTGAGTTCTTTGAAAACAGATTTGTTATAATAGAAGCCCCAACCATATTGGGCTAAAGGTAGGGCATAGGTGCCAGTCTTATTTGTTACGCTACTTAAAACTGCAGGTTGAAGCGCCTTTTGAAACTCAGCTCTGGGCAATAATGAATCAATGGGTTGAATAACGTCTTGAGCAATAAGCGATCGCAAACGTTGACCACCCTGCCAATAAAGAAGATCGTATTCACCTGTTTCTAACCAACTAGGCAATAAACGTTTAAAGTCTTTATCGTTGTAGAACGCCAGTTTAATACGAAATTTGCTGGATTGTTTTTCAAAGTCATTAAATACCTGACGATAAACGTCAATTTGACGTTCGCTTGTGGTCAGCACAGCAACGGATAGAGTCTGCGCGGCCGATACATTTGCAGAAATGCCTATGCTGCAGTATAAACCCCAAACAAATAAAACGATCTTCATCATAAGAAAGGTATCCCTGCCCTGCAAGATATAAACACTGCAATCAGAACCACAGCTTTATACTGCAAAGTTATTCCTCAACCAAAATAGGTATTCGAACCTAATTCTAGGTACTTCGATGTGACTTTAACATTAGACCAAAGGTGATTTATTCACCCCTGAGGCTTAAAGTTAATTAACTTTAGTCTGACTCATCGTGTTTAGCGGTTGCTTGCCACGTTTGCAGGTGTTCTTCCGCCTGTATTTTTAATGTTTTGTGGTGAGTCTTTACCCACCAACTTTCCAATAGCCTAATATTTTTACGGTTGGCTTTGTAAAAAATATCACTTATATCGCCAACAAAAGGGATCAAGCCAATCAGAAAATCAAAAATAGCGTTACGGATCATCGCTATTAGCAGTGACTTAGGGGCGCCCATCTGGCCTGCTAAATGAACGATATGTGCTGAAAGTGCCATACCGACCATATCACCTAATCCAGGGATTAGGCCGATTATTCCGTCTAAACCAAAGCGAATTTTGGTAAAAGGTATCGCTATAGCAGAATCAAGAATATGCGCCATTTTCTGTGCTTTTCGTAACGCTTTAGGGGCTTTTAAATCAGTAGTGGCCATTATTTATTGCTTCCTAACTCAGTGGCTAATTCAGCACTTAATTTTACATCTCGTTGAGGCAACTCCCATCCGGCAAGATTTTTTTCTATCAACTGACTCAGAGCATTAATATGCTGTGGATGGGCATTTAACGCTTCAATATATTCATAGCGCTCACCACCCGCTTGCAGAAAATAATCTCTATTTTCGATGCCAATTTCTTCGATAGTCTCAAGACAATCCGCTGAAAAACCAGGGCAAATCATTTGTACCGATTTGACGCCTTGCTCAGGCAACGCCTTAAGAGTGTGATCAGTATAAGGTTGCAACCATTCTTCTCGGCCGAAGCGAGATTGAAATGTCACCATGTATTGTTCTTTAGCCAAGCCTAATTTTTCGGCTATTAAGCGCGAAGTTTTATAACACTCACAGTGATAAGGATCACCAGAGGTTAAATAACGCTTTGGTATTCCGTGGTAGGTAAAAATAAGCCTATCAGCACGACCATTAGAGGCCCAGTGAGACTCAATACTTTTAACAACGGCGTCAATATAGGGGGCAAAGTCGTGATAATGACTGATAAAACGCACATCCGGTATCCAGCGGGTTTTACGAAGAACGTCTCCTAAAGCGTCAAACGTGGAGCCATTTGTGGCACCGCTATACTGAGGATAAAGTGGCAATACCAATAATTGTCGAACGCCTTGTTCGAGCATATTTTGCGTGACCGATTTTATCGACGGTGAGCCGTAACGCATAGCAAAGTCCACGATAACTTTGTCACCGTATTTTTCTTTCATGCTTAGGGTCAGCGCCGTAGCTTGGTCTTGAGTATGAAACATCAACGGTGAACCACGTTCTGTCCACACGGTGCTGTATGCATGAGCAGAGCGCTTAGGTCGAATATTTAAAATCACTAGGTTCAGTATCATCCACCAAATAAGTCTAGGTATCTCTACTACCCGTGGGTCGGATAAAAACTCACGCAGGTAACGTTTTAATGCTCCCTTTTCAGGGGCCTCAGGAGTACCGAGGTTAGTGATCAGTACACCAATTTTATCTTCTTGCTTGTGGGTAAATGTTTCATTAGAGAGATACTTCATATGTTTACTCAATTTCGATTAATCAATAAATCTGTGCAACGAGTACGTCGTAAAATAACTATCGGACTTGTTGCATCTTTAATATATCCGTTACTCTGGGTAATATAGCCGCAACTGCGGGCAATACAGTCGTTATCCCGGATAGTAAGTGGCAGCCCCAGGCCCTACAGGCATGCCGAATATAAATACCCAAAGATAAAATAGCACGGTCCACCCCACCATAAAAACCAAACTATATGGCAGCATAGTGGCAATGAGCGTTCCCATACCGAGATTTTTCTTATACTGAGCAGCAATGGCTAATATCAGCCCAAAGTAACTCATCATAGGTGAAATAACATTGGTCACCGAATCACCAATTCGATATGCAGCCTGAATCACTTCCGGTGAAAAACCGACCAACATCAGCATAGGTACAAAAATGGGTGCCGTAACAGCCCACTGAGCTGACGCACTGCCAAGAGAAAGGTTTACCATACCGCACATTAAGATGAAGAATATAAAAACGCCTGGGCCATCAAGCCCAATGGTCTGAATTAGCTCAGCGCCCTTTACTGCCAATACTGTACCTAAATTCGTCCAATTAAAAAATGCCACAAATTGAGCAGCAAAAAACACCAGCGTAATATATAAGCCCATCGCTCCCATACTTTTTGACATCGCATTAATCACATCTTTATCATTGTTCATGGTGCCGGCCACTTTCCCATATACGAAGCCAGGCACAGCGAACGTGACAAAGATGAATGCCACGATACCCTTTAGAAAAGGTGAACCTGCAATGGCACCTGTTTCTGGATTACGCAAAATCCCGTTTTCTGGCACTATGGTTAACGCCAAAAGAGCACATAACAATGCGAAGCTTACCCCTGCCCAGCGCAAGGCTTTTTTCTGTTGAGCGCTAGGCGCAGTCATCTCTTGCTTATCGAGTTCAATAGACGCTTCACTCGGGTCATATACGCCTAAGCGAGGCTCAACAATTTTTTCAGTAACAAATGCCCCTAATCCGGCAATGAGAAACGTACTGATAAACATAAAGTACCAGTTCACTTCTGGGCCAACAATATAATCTTGATCGATCATATGTGCTGCCGCTTCGGTAATTCCAGATAACAGAGGGTCAACCGTTCCTAATAATAGGTTGGCACTGTATCCACCTGATACACCCGCAAACGCCGCCGCTAAACCCGCTAGCGGATGGCGACCCAAAGAATGAAATATCATTGCTGCCAGCGGTATTAATACCACGTAACCTAGCTCAGAAGCCGTATTAGATAAAATACCTGCTAATACGATTACTACTGTCACCATGCGCTTCGACGCATTCATTACCATGGCGCGCATTGCGGTTGATAATAAACCTGAATGCTCGGCAACAGAGACACCCAGCAATGCTACCAATACGGTGCCAAGGGGCGCAAAACCAGTAAAGTTAGTGACCAAGTGGGTGACAATTCTTTGCAACCCTTGTGCATTTAACAGTGATACAACTTCTATCATGCCATCGGGCGCACGCCCTTTTGCATCAATGGGTCTTGGGTCAATTACGCTAACATCAAAATACCCTAAGATACCGCTGAGAACGACAATCGACATGGCTAATATTGCAAACAAGGTAATCGGATGAGGGAGTAAATTCCCCAACCATTCGACTGTTGCTAAAAATCGTGAAAACCAGCCTGACTGGTTTTCACGGTTCTCTTTATTTTTCTGTACGTTAGCGTCTTGCAAACCAACTCCTTAATTATTCTTACCCATTTTCACGGTTACCTACCCATAGTACCTAATTCATTAGGTAAGCGTTAGAGTTCACTATTTACCGGTGTTAAATTAGTCACAACGCCTATTTTTTGATAAAAAAGTGTTTGTATATCAGGCAGAACACTTTATTGTTAAAGAAAAAAATTAGGCTTTATATTGTTGCTGCCAAAAGGAAATTCAGATGACAGATAAGCAATCCCCAGATAAAAAAGACACGCAATCACCGACTACTGAATTAGCGCAGCTTCGACAAATTATTTTTGGTGATGCGCAAAATAATCTTGAGCAAAAAATAGACCAGCTCGGACACAGCTTGCAAACTCAACTCAAGCATCTCGAACAGCAAACTTCTCGTCAGTTTTCGCAACTCCAAGGAGCACTGGAAAGTCATGTGCATCAGTTAGAAGACAAGCTCCTAAACGCAGACAAAGACCAAGATGCCAAAGCAAACGAATTATTCACGTTAAATAAGAACTTATCATCTGAGCTCGAAATGGCAGAAGCGGCGAACAAGCAAGAAACCGATGAGTTACATAAGCGTATTGATCACGATCTAAACGCCTTATCAGCGAAGTTCTCTGAGCAGTTAAAACAAGCGCTTGCGCAGTTAACGCAAGTATCAAATGATTTAAATTCCTCCAAAACCGATCGCAAGACTCTGGCTAAGTTGCTTGCGACTGTTGCCTCCAATTTGGAAACTGGCGATGACGAGTAACCTCTATCATGTCGTCTCAAGGAAGTAACAACGAGCATGAACAAGAACTGCAACTTCACGCGTTGCGGCAAATTATGTTTGGTAAAAATAATCAACATCTCTGTGATGCTTTACGAAAAAATGCTAAGGAAATTGTCAGCGACGTATTTTCAGAAGCCTTAAAGGATCGTCAAGATAAAGACGGTAGCGTTAAGAAGGTTATGGCGCCGCTGGTTGATAAGTCAGTCGAATACTCGGTCACCAATCGAAAAGAACAATTTGTAGGCTATTTATATCCCATAGTTGGCAGTGTGGTGCGAAAATCAGTTACCGCATTTTTAAGTGAATTTATAGAACGCACCAATCAATTACTCGAAAATAGTTTGACTATTAAGGGTATTACTTGGCGTATAAGAGCACGTCAGGCAGGCGTCCCTTACGCAAACTACGTTGCCAGTCAAACCTTTAACTACCGTGTTGAACAAGTTTTCTTAATCCATAGAGAGACCGGTCTACTGCTTAGAAATGTGTCATATAATCAGCAATATTCAGAGGATGCCGATCTTATGTCCTCTATGCTAACGGCCATAAATGACTTCGTATCTGACTCATTTAAGCCCAATATAGATGGCCTTGAACAAACGCTAAGTATTGTAAAAACCGACGATTTCACCTTAGTGCTAAAAGCCGGGCCCAGTGCAGTTTTGGTTGCCGCGGTAACGGGCAATATGCCGCAAAAAATAGCAGATCAACTTCAACTGACCATAGAAGAGCTCCACAGCCTATACGAAAAGCAGTTGCTTGAATTTGAAGGCGACGCAGCCCCATTTGCAGATTGCGACCAACAACTAACGGACTGCTTAGTATCTGAACTTAAGGAGACGGTAAAACAAAAAAAATCTAAGCCGTGGATGGCTTGGAGCATTTTACTGTTTATTACTTTTGGCCTGAGCTATTACGCTTATAAATTGTGGCTAGTTCAAGATTATGTACAACGAATTCAAGCAATTAATAAGCAGCCTGGCGTTATGCTAGTGCAGTTAGAAAGAAATGGCATACAGCAGATTAAACTGGATGTATTGCGCGACCCAAGCGCGACCCCCATCAATCAATGGCTTAGTGAGCATAATGTTCCTGAAAAAATTATTAGTTTGACCGAAAAATCATATTTATCATTAGAGCCGCAAATAGTCCAAGAACGGGTAAACGCTGTGGCTGCTCAGTTTGCTGGTATCACAGTTGTCGAAAAAGATGAATCCATAGGGCTAATAGGTAAGCTGAATCCAAAGCAATTTAATGAGCTCAATCTTGCTCTAAGCAAATTACCTGGATTAACCAATATTCAAAATATAATAGAAGACGTTGAGATAGTTGAGGCAAGTCGCCCAGAACAAGTGAGCATTGATAACAGTGCGGGTATCAATGCTCTCATCCAACTAAAAATTGGTCAAATCAACAGTACGGCAATCGAGTTCACTATCGACAGTATTGAGCTGAGTCCTCAAGCCCAAGAAAAACTGAGCGCTGTTACTGCACAAGCAAAATCCTTACTAAGGCTAGCCAGTAAAGTCAGACTTGACGTAAACTTTTTGCTTATGGGTGCGAGTGACAGCAAGGGCTCCCAGTCCTACAATGAAATGTTAAGTGTTAAGCGTGCCCAAGCCGTAAAAGATGTCATACAAAATAATGGAATACCTGCCGATAAACTGAATGCTATCGGTATCGGCGTAATCGATTTACCTGCTGCGGGCAATGGTACACGCAAGGTTTTGTTTAACGTCATTACAACTCAAGCCTCACAGCAGTAATGGACAATAGATAGTTATGATCCAGAAAAAAATATGTTTACTAGGCGCCTCAGGAGTCGGAAAAACAAGTCTCATCAAGCAATATGTTGAAGGGATCTTTTCTGAAAAATATCTGACTTCAATAGGGGTCAAAATTGACAAAAAGCTCGTTGTATGTGAAGACGATTCTGTACAGCTCATGCTGTGGGATATAGAGGGAATTGATCGTTACTGCGGTTTTCAGCCGAAATACATTCGCGGCGCTTCTGCCCTTATTATAGTAGTCGACCATACTCGCTCACAATCCTTGGTTGAAGGGATAGAAATTTTTCGATTAGCCCGGGATGTGTCGGATATTCCAGCTATATTGGTCATCAATAAATCAGATCTCAATACTGCGTGGCACTGGAGCGACGAAGAATTATTGGACTTGTCCCGTCCGTTTAGCCATACCTTTCGCACTAGCGCGAAAACCGGAGAAAATGTGGAACAACTGTTCTCGGTTCTCGCTCAACACTTACTAAGTGAGGCTGGCCGGTGAATATATCTCTTTTTAAAACGTTAGGGATCGTTAATTGCTGCATATTCAAACGCGTGTCTATAGGCAGCTATGAAATCGTTTATGCTGAAAACGAATGGATAGATATATTGTTGCCTCACGCGCGCGATGAAAATAAGTTTATCGCTCCCTGCGGTAGTCCTTTTTTAGATGATTTTATAGCGCAGGCGGAGGAGTTTTGGGAACTCGCACATAATGGGAGAATAGAGTCTGGTATATGGAGTGAAACGATTGATGAGCAAGAGTTAAAGTTGAACGCCTATGCGACTTCAGATGATAACGACTTTTATTTAATCATCGACAACATAATGGAACAATACGACCGGCGTCAGAAAACACTTCAGTCAGCTCGTGAATTATTATTATCTAATGATAAAATCGTAGCTCAACAAGAATATATTCATCAACGTCTAGACGAACTTCTTAGTCAATCATCCACACTCAAAGATATGCAACAACCCATTACTGAAGTTATCGAAAAGACCGAGGTTGGTGTGGCCATACTATCGCCTAACCTCAAACCTGTTAGTCAGAATCCTGCCCTTTACAGTATTTTTGATACCCATTTAGCCTCTGTGAAAACCGAACCTTACGAGCTAATTCTTGAATTATTTGAAAAACAATATCCTGAATTTGAACGTGTTATTAGCACTGGCAGTCGTTGGAGCGGTGAACTCTTTTGGTTGCAACCGCCAAACAGCGAAAAGTGGCTTAAATTGGCAGTATATCCGGTTAAAACAGACTTCCAAAAAATTACCCACTGGGTGTTTATAATTAGCGATATTTCTCAAGTTAAACACTTATTGCAAAATAACGAGAAGCTGACGCACTACGATGCGCTCACGGCTATTCCTAATAGGCAATATTTCTGGATGCAACTCGAGCAATCGGTCAATAATGCAGTACCGTTTTATTTGTTGTATTTAGATATTAAGAACTTTAAGCGTATCAATGAAGTTCACGGCCATTCCCGTGGCGATAAGATTATTAAAGAACTAGTTGAACGCATAGCACCTCACGTGAGTAATGGTGATATGTTCGCTCGAATTGGTGGCGGAGAGTTTGCTATTATTCGTCAAAAAACGGTTACCCAGCAGCAGTGTATCGATTTAGGTAACATTCTTATTGACGTGGCAACCCAACCATTTTATCTACCCAATGGTGCACATTGTGAAGTGGGTTTAAACATTGGAGCCGCGAGCTTTCCAAGAGACGCTGACGATGCTGAGACATTGATGAAGTTTGCCGACCTGGCTGTTTTTAATGCGAAGAAACTGGAAAAAAGCAGCGTTCAGTTTTACTCGCAAAAACTCAAAGATGCGTCACAACGAATTATTGAGCTAGAATCGGCATTACAAACTGCCATTGCTAATCATGAGTTCGAATTATTTTTACAACCGATGCTTGACCTTACCAGCGGGACCATCCTTAAAGCAGAAGCGCTATTGCGCTGGAATCGATTCGATAGTGAACGTATTGGTCCCGACGAATTTATCCCTATCGCGGAACAAACGGGTTTAATCATTCCTATTGGTAAATGGGTTATTTCGAAAGCGTGTGAGATGATAAGTACACTTAATCACAGAGGGCATAGCTGTAAACTGTCAGTCAATTTGTCCCCACGACAAGTGGGCGATAGAAATCTACTCACCTTCATTCAAACCGAAATTAGAAATCACCATATACAACCCAATCAATTGGAACTGGAATTGACCGAAGGGGTGTTAGTTGATAACTATGATAGAGTCCAATTCTTACTCACTGAAGTTAGAAAACTAGGGGTTAGTGTCTCTATTGATGACTTTGGTACTGGATACAGTTCGCTTTCCTATTTAAAGAAATTGCCGATCGATCATATCAAAATCGATCGATCTTTTGTGCAGGATTTAGTTGATGACGAAAATGATAGGGCCATTATTATGGCTATTATTGCCATGGCCCATAGTTTGAAACTGAATGTTATTGCCGAAGGCGTAGAAACAGAACTGCAGCGTGACTTTTTACAGTTAAACCATTGTAACCTTGCCCAAGGATATTTGTTTAGTCGCCCGCTTCCCTTTATGGAATTCTGCGAATACTTGAGCAACTTAACTAATCAAACGCTGATAGACCAGTCTGGGCACGACCTAAAATAAGCGCGTGTACATCGTGCGTGCCTTCATAGGTATTCACTGCTTCTAAGTTGAGTACGTGGCGAATTACATGAAACTCGTCTGATATCCCATTGGCGCCATGCATATCACGGGATATTCTTGCAATATCAAGGGCTTTACCACAAGAATTCCGTTTAATTAATGAAATAGCTTCAGGTGCAAGTGCGTTAGCATCCATTAAACGACCTGCTTGTAGGCATGCCAGTAACCCAATAGAAATTTCAGTCTGCATATCGGCTAGTTTCTTTTGGATCAATTGATTGGCTGCCAGCGGACGAGAAAACTGTTCTCGGTCTAAACAATATTGTCGTGCTTGATGCCAACAAAACTCTGCGGCGCCTAAACTACCCCAAGCGATACCAAAACGCGCTTTGTTCAAGCAACTAAAGGGACCTTTTAAGCCTTGGACATTGGGCAGCATATTTTCATCTGGCACAAAGACATCATGCATCACAATTTCACCTGTGACAGACGCCCGTAATGAAAATTTCCCTTCAATTTTAGGTGCAGACAAGCCAGGCATATTTTTTTCAAGTATAAAGCCGCGAATAACACCATTTAGCTTTCCCCAGACGACGAAAACATCTGCGATCGGAGAATTGGTTATCCATATTTTGTTGCCGTTTAATATATAGCCGCCGTCCACTTCTTGAGCTCGAGTTAACATACTAGCTGGATCCGAGCCGGAATTCGGCTCGGTTAAGCCAAAGCAACCCACCCATTGCCCACGAGCCAACTTAGGCAGGTAACGTTGCCTTTGCTCATCGCTGCCAAACGTAAAGATAGGATACATAACCAATGATGACTGCACGCTCATAGCACTACGGTAACCACTGTCAACACGCTCCACTTCTCTTGCTAGTAACCCATAACTGACATTGTTCACTTCAGCACAACCATATTCTTGAGGTAGCGTACAACCCAACAACCCAAGCTCCCCCATTTCGGACATTATGTCTCGGTCAAAGTGTTCATGGCGATTACCCATTAATATTCGGGGCATAAGCTTTTGTTGACAATATTGATGGGCGGTATCACGAATAAGACGCTCATCATCTTGCAACAACCCGTCAAGGTTAAGCGGATCTTGCCAGTTAAATTGAGATGTTGATTGTTTAGTCATATTTCCCTCAAAATCAGGTGTAATTAGAATGAACAAGGGCGATATGCCCTTCGGTACTACAAACTAAAACGGAGCTGGAAATTGTTTCAATACCTTAGCTATATCGATTTTGGCCTGTTCACTAAGGGGCTTTTTGAACGCCGCAATGTTCTCATGTAATTGCGCCATATTCGTTGCGCCTATAATGGTTGACGTAACACCATCAACATTATTACACCAAGCTAAGGCTAATTCACAGGGCGTTAAACCATGGGCCGTTGCGACATCCGCGTAACTTTTAACAGCTAACTCGGTGCTGGCTGTATCTCTGAAAATACCGTTACGTTGTTCTAACGTCCAGCGGCTTCCTTGTGGGCGTTGATTATTCAGATACTTTCCGCTGAGCGCACCGCCAGCAAGAGGTGACCAAGGCAAATAGGCGATATTTTCCGCTACGCAATGCTCTATTAGATATGGCCAATCTTTACTGTGTAACAAACTAAACTCATTTTGCATCGACACCATACGTGGCAAATTATGTTGTTTACTCAAGTTTAAGTATTGTGTCAGCCCCCAAGGAGTCTCATTTGATAATCCACAGAAGCGGATCTTGCCTTGCTCAACGCAGGTGTTCAAAGCTTGCAGAACCGTTAGCATTTGCGCAGTCTCTGTGGCGCTATCTGTATTCGAAAAATTAACCCGGCCCACCGCATGCTTGGCAAAATGCGGCGATGTTCGGTTTGGCCAATGCAACTGATACAAGTCGATATAATCTGTGTTTAAGCGCGTTAATGAATCATCTACCGCCTTTATCACCGACTCGGCCGAAATAGGGCTTCCTTGACGAATATACGACAACCCCGGCCCGACAATTTTTGACGTCAAAATAATATCTTTTCGACGCTCAGGGTGACGCCCTAACCAATCACCAATGATCATCTCTGTCTGACCATATTTTTCGCCCGATGGAGGTACCGGATATAATTCAGCGGTGTCAATAAAGTTAACGCCCTGTTCGAGGGCATATTCAATTTGCTGGTCTGCGTCTTGTTGCGTATTTTGCACGCCCCACGTCATTGAACCTAAGCACACTCGTGAAACAGATAGACCGCTGTGGCCCAATTCCGAATAATTCATTTATATTCCTTGTTTTCTGCATTAGCGGGATGGTAAGACTATTATACTGGCCAGTCCTTCTTGCGCGCGGCGGGAAATGTTATCAGATATTACCGTCAGTTATTTTTCATTACCCTGGGTGACTCAGATGACTTGTATAATCTATATAACAAATCAGGTTGGTATAAGTCTTCGATCCCCTTGGTTAGTTCGGGGATTACATCTTGATGTGCTGATTTTTTGGAAAAATGAAACCAATTTGAATTTTCGGCAAGCAACAGTGGTGTACCAAAATCTTGTATATTTGCCCCTAACGCGATTAGGTTATATTCAATTCCCTGTAAAGAGCCCACCACCGCATTAACCCGATTCAATCTAAGCAAGTTAAGGCCTTGAGCATAATCACTCACTTGGAGCTTACGCAATTGAGTATCTTCATCGAAAGTCCTTGAAAAACTCGCTCCGCGAATGACAGCAATATGATTTAGCAACAATAATTGATTATAAGTAGATAGATTTCGGCCCATTTGGGGTAAAACAATAACCTTCGACTTTGAGATAGGCCCTATAAAGGTTACATAGTCGTTTAACTGGGCGTTGCGGAATATAACGGCTCCATCTAATGTCCCTCGTTGAACGCCAGCAATCACCCTAGCGTATGGCCATAGCACTATTTCGAATTGAATACCCGTTTTGACGCTTAACAAATCAAGGTAGCGTACGACTGAACCTGTTAGTTGACTTTGCTTGTTAACGTAGGCAAATGGCGCAAATCCAGGCACGCCTACTTTCAACGTAATCGCGGATGGAAGTGTTTTGGCAACAAGCTGAGCTGAAAAACCGCAAAAAAGAATGCACAACAGTAACCACTTAAACATTTTTCATCACTAAATTGTCGCTCAAAATTAAGGTTATTCATTATTTATGATTCACTGAAATTAATAATACCCAACCGATAAACGAAGTACAGTAAAACCTAGCTGCTATCGCAACCCAGATTAATATTTAAGTATTTGAATGCATACCTCGAGTTAGTCGACGAGGTATAAATCAACTTTTACGCCAAATTTAGTGTCAAACACTTTTCATTAGACATAAAAAAAGGCCACCGAAGTGACCTTAATGAATTCTTAATCTAAACGATTATAGAATTTTAGATACAACACCAGC
>NZ_WTPY01000027.1 GCF_011378905.1 Paraglaciecola sp. 20A4
ACGCCAGCCAAGTTAATGGCTGAACACATGGTAGCAATAGCTGCTTAGCTGTTATGCACTTCAAAGTTGAATCTGCCGGTTATAAAGATGCTGCCCAAAGAGCTTTATATCTGTTAAGCGAGTCTCGACGTTTACAAGTCTCCGGCGTTGCCCTTAAAGACCGTTCGCAAGATGATGAGCTTGTGGCTTCGCAGCCAAACATGAGGCGAAAGCATAGCTTTCTAACAGGGCCTTGCTGACAGTTTCTTTAACGTTTAGACGTGGGGGCGCAGAGACCAATGTGAACAGTCGCTCTGTAATTTTGACCGGACTTTCTCGTCTTCGTAAGTAAAGACAAATCAGCCAAGCGCCTATATGGCGTGCTGATGTAAGGGTTCAATAAACGATTCCAACGACTCAAGTTTTGATTAACGATGCATATCGGTAATGGGTTTTGCTCTGTATATTACTTTTGTATCTGTATATTTATTCCTCAGCTGTATTTCAAAATTATTAACACTTTCGCCGTATTTTTACGCACATTATTTCGCAGCCCTGTGGCTAGAATCAGTTAACACACATAAGCACACACTCCACGTTCAGTGATTTGAACGGATGGCTACGCATCAAATAATAAATAAAGGTAGGTTTGCAATGGGTAACAAAAAATATTCGATCGCGAGGGACATGGGGCAAGTCGGCATGCCAGATTGGCCAAGTGAAGCGCTCACCGCAGCCCTTAAAACGGTCGATGTGTGGATAGAAATTGGCGCTGCTTGTATGTTGTACTCTGACATATGGGAAACCGTGATGAGAGAAAACAAGAAGGTTCGCTACAACATTCTAGCTGACTCGACTATCCCGTTTGCAGCGTGTTAAAGCACTTGAAGAAACGGGCATGATTAAGGGCTACCTTATGAACCCCGATATTGATCTGATTTGCTATAACGTGAAGGCCTATGGGCTGGTGACATTGAAATCAAATGATTACGAGCATGGCTCGCGCTTCGAGAAGTGCGTTAAGGGCATTCCTGAAGTGATTGACTGTCTTAAAACCAGTGGTTCAATAGATTATATCGCCCTTATCATGTGCTCAAGAATCGAAGACGTGAATAGGTTATGTGATGAAATCCTCGCTCAGGACTTGAATATAGAACGGTTAGAGACGTGCTTTGTGATGAGTGCACCTAAATGGTTTGGCGGATACCCACTGGAAAACCTTGAATGGAAAGTTGACTGACTAGAATGCCCGATAACTCAAGTTTATCGGGCATTCTAGTCGTTGGCAGGTATTAAGGTAGCTAAAAACAATTCAATGCAATAGCAATTACGTCCGTGGTTTAACGGCGAAACGGCTTAAACCAAGCATTCCCAAAAACAGCAACCAGTATACACTGGAGCCTTGGCGTTCGTACTCTTCTTCGTACACGTCGCAGTTGTCTATTGAGCCTCCAGCTATCGGTACAAGTTTTACCGCAACAACGTGAGTGGTGTAAGACTCAGCATCGTATTCGTCTAGCGCGATTTCTCCGGTGATATCTCTATCGACCGTTGATATGGTAGCGGTGGCAATGATTTCGTTATTCTCATTGATGCCGTTAGCCTGAGCAATAGTGTAAGGACTGTTACATTCGATTAAGTCATTTAGGCCAGAGAATATATCGTTGCGGTAATCATATAAAAATCCTTCAACTCTGCGTACCCCAGAGCTTGTTTCTTCATATTCAGTATAACCTACAACCATATTGTCATCGTTAATCGCTGTTGGGATTGTCGATGCACTATCGAAAAAGTCATCTGGGTAATCTATCAGTCCAGTATCATAGTCATAAACAAAGAACTTACTTGCGCTTGAGCCTAAGACGCTTTTTGTGGCGTAACCTACCACTAAATCATTATTATTAATGTCAGTCGCGTAGCTCGCGAAAACATCGTACTCTTCATCGTTGTCTTCGCTGATGGTGTAAGCTTTATCGTTGTCATATATTACGGCGGCAGACGTTAATGTGTCAGTGAAGTTGTAATAAGCTGGCGATGTGCCGACAGCAATACCGAAATCATTGATTGCTACAGCAGTACTACTATAGACAGTGGTGTCATTCTCATCTGGTTCAATAAGCATGGGCAGTTCAAGGGTGTCAGTTACGTTACCATCATCCAGTTGCCATATAACGCCCCGTCTTTGAAAGACAGTACTCAAGCTTGCATACGTACTGATACTTAAATTACGTAAGCAAGACTCTACCGGTACATCACCTCGCTCGTCTTCATCATTGCAGGCTTCAATACTGTCTTCCAATGTATCTGACACTAGCTCAGTGGTTGCAATTCCCACAACCTGATTCAGTTCATTTATGTCATAGGCTTCGCTATAACCACCGATTGTATCGTCTGGTGGTGCAAGTCCGATTACATCATCTCCGATCTGCGCAAACGCGCGGGCGTAAAAGTCATTTAATACATAGGTGACGTCTTCAATGTTTTCGTTTACATAGTCAAGAGTGTAGAAGCCGTCGTAGCTCAGTCCAACCGTATAACCTGATTCATTAATACCGCGCACAGTCGTTTTAGCGCTATTACGGTAGTCATCAGTACTGGGGGCAATCGTGTCAAAACCGTGTAGTAAAGTACTGGTGTCTTCGGTGGCGACGTAGCTGTTTATACTGGCTATTTGCTGGAAAAACTGACTCTCGTCATTGGCCACAATATACGCATATAAAAGTTCATAATCGGCGGTGTTGAAATCTCCGGATTTGGCATTTTCTATATTCGTCAAGCTAGCGATCAATGTGGCAGAATTAAAATCAAGTAAGGTGACATCAATAACGGGATTATATTGAGAAATTAAGTTAAGCGTAATTTCAGCGATATCGTTGATCGCACTGGGATAGGAATCCTCTCCTAGTTGCGCAGCGGGGATCTCAACCACTTCATACTGAGCACTAAACGCAGAGGGAATAGATAGAAATGCGCTGGATAGTAGTGCTGCCAATCTTGTTTTTTTCATTTGGAGTCCTGCTTAAAACTGTGTTTCATGGGTCTCTTTCGTTACTTGCTCAATTTCTTGCTGAGGGGTGAGCATCATTTTTCGCCAAAGCTTCAGGTAAAACTTCAAACTCAATCCTAAATTTTGTTCATGTACGTTCCCTGTAAATACAGATCGTAACGTGCAGTAAAACGTTAAAAGGATTGGTAACTGGAGGCCCCAAATATGAAATTAGGGCGTAAAACTTGAGCGAGCATAAAGCGACGCTCAGCCTGGACAATGATGAGTCAGGCTGGCGCAACTTAATTAAACTCGATTAATCGTCTTGGTTCTGATTGACTAACGTCATACTAAAGCCAGTAGAAGAACTATCATCAGCTTCAAATATCAAGAACTGCTCAACGCTATCTTCATTTAGCGTAAGTTGAAAGCTGTCCATAATAATATCTGAGTCTTCAATTGTGGCGATGGCGTATACAGAATACGTGTTGTTAATAAGGCTAATTGAGCTGTTACTTTCTTGAAGAACAGAAAGCGTATTGTCAGCAGTGGAAATAACCTCATCATTTTCTACGAAGTAAAACTTAACCCGGCTAAAATCGTCAGAATCGCTTAAGTTAACAACTTTTATGCCATGGCTATAGATACTAGAGCTGGTGCTCTTAGTGATCGTGATTGATTTGATGATAGATTCATAATCATCAACAATTCCATCTTCATTTTCATCAATAATATCGTCTTCATCGTCATCGATAGCATCGGTCTTTGCGTAGATAAACACCATATTATTGGCATTTTCTTCCAAGCTTAATAGCGCGTCATGAATGAAAAGCACATCTGTATCAGCATTATAAATATCAAATGAGTAATCACCATTAGCAGTCGTGGTGGTTTCACTGAATTCACCGTAGGCTAAATCATCTACTGTAATTTCGCTATCATCGTCTAAATCAACATTAAGATTAACCACGCCCGTGTAATCGGGTATATAGCGGTTAGTGGCTATACCGTTATAGAAACCAAAAGAGGCTTCTGAATCAACATCGTTTAATTCAGTTACGCTGTTAACACCGATACTGTCGATGCTGAATGGAGAACTGCCTACGCCAACGTTGTCACGCAAGACAACTAAATACTGGCTAACAACCGAATAGGAAATATCTTCAGATGTGAAGATAGGTTCGTCACTGCCTGGCTCTGTAATATAAAAAATATACTGGTCTTGATCGACTTTAAAATTTTCGGTCAAGGTATTAAGACTTACGTTTGAAACAAATTCTGCTTCATTAAATGTTTCATTGTCTTCAGACATATAAACGTCAACTGATGAATAGTCGCTGTTTAAGTTTAAGAAACGCACGTTAAACAAGTCATCATCATCATCGTCGTCGTCATCTACCACTGCGATATCAAAAGTCAGTATGGTCGGTTCGCGAATATCATCGGTCAGTGCAACGAAGGTAATATAATCATTTCTAATCTTGTGTTGCTCTTGATATATCACTTCAAGATCACTGCGATCGCTGCTTTCTTCATCTTGCCAACCAAGTTCAACCCAATAAGTATCATTATCTAATGCGTTGTTCGATGTAACGCCACCGAATTCAACTGAACTGTAAGTAATTTCAATTTCATCGTCATCATCTGTGTCTAGATCTTCGTCTACTGTCAAATATACTGCGGGGGCATTGTATGAGGCATTGTAAAAACGAATATAGCCCGTGTTGTCGTCATCACTTGAACCACAACCAGTAAGGGACATTAATGCTACGCTCATGTAAAGTAAGGGTGAGCGTAAGATCGACGAGGGCGTTTTGCTTAACTTCATTGTATCTCCAGATTTATTATAGATATGCAGTACTTCATCAATGATTGATGATGGTTTGCGATTCCGACTGACTATTTAAACGATAAGTTCACCGGTGTAACCCGTCTTTACAGAACCTTTACCTTCCTTGACAATAACTTGGCATTTCTAGACAAAACTTGGCAAAAGGCATGTGAATAGATACAAATAAGCGCGGGAAAATGTTACACGTCGATAGAATATATTGGCGTGCGAATTTCATCGGTATTTAACTGTTAACTGAGGGGGAATAAATACAAACGCCCACAGGATATGGGCGTGATATTGAATTTACGCACTAATTTTTATGTTTGATAACGCTACTTATGCCATAGAAGGCGACGCTAGCGCTAACGTAAACTGCTCGTCAGTGAGTCCCGTTTTCTCTTCTCAGGAAGGCGCAGGCAAAGCCACTGAGGATTATAAGTAAGCCCACTGCGGGTGCTGATGCATTCACACTGGGGCGAGCAACCTCTAGATTGAGTGTCGTTACTAACTCGTCATCTGTGAAAATCTGTTCGTTTCCGGCGTAAAGTAAACTGACACTCGTGGCTGTAAAATCCACAGTAAACGCAGATAAAAAAGTATTGTCGCTAATAGTCGCGCCTATAATTTCACTGCCGTCAGGCCATTCAATATCTTCGATAATCATATTCCACCCGTCTGTGATTGAGAACAAACCACTGGGATCGTTACCGGAACTGGTTAAAAATTGACGAATAGTGACGAACTCGTCAAAAAAACTCACCTCCATTTGCGTATTGTCGGGGATCCCTGCGGGTAGGGTTGGGCCAAACGTTACATTCGGTATATAGCCTGTAGCTAAATTATTTGCGTCGACCCCCGTACCAATAGGGCCGAATAAGTTGTTAGTCGAACCCTCAGCAAACAGCCCAACATTTAATCCGTCAGCATCGGTCAATAATGAAGCATTAGCATCTTTTGCACTGCCGATAATAAAACTACAACTGATGAAAAGCAGCATTAATGTGATTTTATGTGACATAAAAAACTCTCCTATTTTTTGTCTTGATACAATCTGTATTTTTCATAAATAAATTTGTGATATATGACCGCTAACATCAAGAAATAGGGCATAACAACATCCGTAATTGTATTGCTGGATATATAATGCATTTTTCAAACCAGAGAATATATTTACCCATAACTTCAAGGCCTTATCCTTGAGAATGGCAAATAGAATATTGCTTTAATGAGATACTGTAAAAGAGTCTGACATGCTCTGAGCGTTATCTGACAATAGCGCTAATATGTTGATACCTGGCCGCAAAAGCGTGCTAAACCCATCTAGCATCTTTGCTTATTGCTGCGTCCGTGGCAATTATGTCAACAATTGAAATGCGCCTGCAGCGCAGATAAACCAAGATTTGGAGTGCTATTGAGGTGTGACTAAAATAATTCGGTTAGTGCTGCTTTGATGTATCAGCAGATTACCTTCTCGCGTCGCGCGCATATGTCTTACGATCCCAGCATATATATTGCCAGTGGGGATTGCCCAGCTTTGAAATGCTTCTGTTACGGGATCGAATCTGACCAGTGTATCTGGCCTCATGCCAGACTCGTTGTACCAAATTACGTTATCGACCACCGCTATGGCATAAGGATGGGATTTCGGGCCACTGGGAGATGGCCATTCTTTTGCTATACCACTAACAGGATCGAACCGGCCCAAGCGGCCTTGGCTGGAGTTGACATACCACAGCATGCCGTCACTGGCGAAATCGAGACGCCGAACGGTTGTTGCTGGGTCTGGAAGCTTATATTCACGTAATTGCATTGTACGTGGATTGACTTTTATTAGGCAGTTACTGCCATTACATGCTACCCAAGGATTGTCGTTAGCGTCTAATTTAATGCCGTAAGGTCGTGAGTTTTTGGTTGGCATTGTGACAAGTTTGATATTGCCGGTTTCTGGCACGAGTCTGCCCACCATATTACTGTGCTGCAACGTAAACCACATGGTGCCTTTGCTATCAAAGATGGCCGAATGAGGATCTGTGGCTTCTGTGTCCGGCATTTTATAGGGTGTAATCTCGCCGGTGCTAGGGTTGAGCCTACCCACAGTGCCATTTTTGTTACCTGTGTACCATATATTTCCCGCTTGATCGTGCGTCACTGAGTGGGGCATTGATCCCACTGGCAGTGGGTATTCAGTCATTTCGTCGTTTGCAGGGTCTATTTTGCCAATTAGGTTTCCCCATTGTCCAGCCCACCATATAGCACCATCGGGTGCTTGTATTGGATCTCTAGCACGTTGACCTAAAGTAGGCACCGTCCACTCTTTGAATGTGATCGACGTGTTCCCAGAAATCAGCCGCGGGCTGTGCTTGGTGTTTTGCACAATGTTATCTGCTAGATAAGCCGTTATCGTCTCGCGGTTTGGATTTCCATCTAAATCCACCATAGTGGCAATCAATTCTTGCCAGCCTGATTGGGTATAACCAGAACTTTGCGTGATCTTATTGAGCTGATGGCAAACAGTGCATTGAGCTTGGATAAGCTTTTTGCCAGGGCCGTCTGGCCAATCACTGGCTTCATTCTGGGCGATAACGGGACTAAGAAAATTAATACTTCCCAGTGAAATAAACAGTTTCAACAGTATATTCATTGTTTCCCCCAAGCAGAAAATAATCCGTTACAAAGCACGACTGTATAAAGTGCTACATCTGTTTGCCGATAAAAGATCTCTATAGTCGGCAAAATAGCATTCAGTAATATAGTCTTGTGAAGGACGATATGATTGTCAAGAATGTGCGCAGATAGGGGTGGAAGACAAAATGTAATTCAGCTTTGCGAGTGGCGTTAAGTGCTCTGTTTTTTTACGTAATAAGCAGTCGATGGTCAACATTATAGAAAAGGTTAGCGATGGGTATTGGTCAATAAACTATCAGTTAATTGGACGCAAATGAAGGCCGAGCTCGGGGGATGGCATGCCCAGTATACGACATCTGCTATTCGGTATCTGATACTCGGTATGCGATACGCGATATGCGATATGCGATATGCGATATCCGATATCCGATACGCGATACGCGATATCCGATACGCGATATCCGATACACGATATCCGATACACGAGCATCGATAAAATATTTTTTTTGTCATATGGTCTTGCGGCGAAAAATCGCCGTAAGACGCGAGACGTTGATCAAATCAAGCCTGTTCGATCGTCATCTACTCTTTGAGCAATCAATTGGTCGGCATTAAGAATATTTCTCGCACTGAATTGCGTTTGTCAGCCTCTATAGCAAATAAAACAGCCTCGGCTACATCTACGGGGGCAAGTTTGTCAGGTTTCGCTTCATCAAAGAACGGTGTGTTTACCATACCTGGCGTAATAGTGGTGCATCTGCCTCCCCAGTCGGCCATTTCTTCAGCCAGATTTTGGCCGAATCCGTAAGCGAACCATTTACTTGCGCCGTAAACCGAGCCTTTAATGGGTCGACGCCCCGCGGCTGAACTGGTGATAATGAATTGTCCCACAGACTCACGCAAATGGGGAAGGGTAAGCTTGGCGGTATAAAGCAGTGCGTTAATATTAATCTTGAGCATCGTATTCCACTCGTCTGGATCACCGCTCTCAGTACCTGAGATAGAGACGCCCGTTCCTGCATTGGCAAATGCTACGTCCAAACGACCAAATTTCTCAAGTCCTGCCTGTACAACCTTATTCAGCTCGTCAATGTCAGTAGCATCGGCGGCGACTGCAAAAGCATGTTCTTCTCCTAAGTAGTCTACGAGTTCGTCTAATTGCTTCTGTCTGCGTGCGGTTAAAATTACTTTGTGACCATTTTGCACAAGAATTTTTGCAGTCATTTCACCTATGCCACTTGATGCACCGGTAATTAATACGACTTTCTCTTTAGCCATGTTACTTTCTCCTGATGAAATTAAAATTTGTTCTCTGTGTAGAACTGATGCTGTTTTATTAGAATTCAATCCTTAGCAAAAATTAAGCGTCTCTTGTGGGTATTTCACTAGGGGTTTCATTAACAGGGATAGGGGTATTTTGCTAGCTTGTTAATCAAAAACAAGAGATTAGTTTTTGTAATCCAAGATGGGCAATAAATGTGCGTTGTGCAGCGGTTCAATTGTAACTAGAATCCCCGCAAATTCGGCATCAACCGACGGTTTAGTTTAATAGTTATAATGATAAGGCGTGTTAAGTGAATACAGCAGAGTTTATTCAGATTCGAAAATTTATCGTTAAATTGGGCATTATGTTGCACAAATACGGTACACCTGCGTTTCGCTTAGAAGCTTATCTGACTGAGCTTGCTACTTATCTGGGGGTTCGCGCTTCGTTTATTGCTACCCCCACTGCGTTGACGTTCGTAATTTGGAGCGACAGACGGGAAGATGAATACAATCACTCAGTGCGCGTGCAGCCCGGTGATTACGATATGAATGCCTTATCTCGAACAGATGAATTGGCAACGCGTCTACTGGCCGGAGAGGTTGGTCTTGAAGAAGCAGATTATCAACTAGATGTGATTAACCAAATGCCCAGTCCTTATGGCAAAGTACTAACTGGCCTAGGTTTTTGCGGCGCTACGGGTGCCTTTGCCATGCTAATGGGGGCGAGTTGGCAAGAAATACTATGGACCGCCCTAATAGGCTTGATAGTATACTTTTTAGTCTTGTGGTCGCAAATTTCAAAACGCGTCACGTTGATGCTAGAGCCTGCGGCGTCACTTATCGCAGGGTTGGTGGCGTGTGCTATTAGCTTTTACTTTGATCATGGGATTAATATTCCGCTGGTGGTACTTTCGTCGGTTATTATTTTAGTGCCGGGGTTGGCGTTAACCATGGGGTTAGCTGAATTATCTTCACGTAATTTAGTGTCAGGCACAGCTCGGATAATGGATGCTGTCATGCAATTATTCAAATTGTATTTTGGCGCATTTTTAGGGATAAGCATTGGCTTTGGTTTGTTCGGCGCGAATGAATCACAAGTTGCCTACTCATTACCAGAATGGACGCGTTGGTTCGCCATATTTATGCTCTGCTTGGCCCTCGTTGTGATATTCAGAACACGGGTAAAGCATATTCCGTGGGCGTTGTTATCAGGTTTTATTGGTTATGGGGCAACGGTGTGGAGTTCGGCTTATTTAGAGCAAGGCTTAAGTACCTTTGTCGGCGCATTTGCGCTGGGCGTTTACGCAAATTTATTCACACGTATTGCTAATGCACCAGCGTCGTTGGTGAGCATGCAAGGCTTAATTGTGCTGGTGCCAGGCTCGAAAACCTATATTGGTTTAAACTCTTTTGTATCAGGGCAAGACTTCGTGCAAGCTGAACATATCGGTCAGGAAACGTTTTTGATATTTATGTCACTGATTGCTGGTTTAATTTTTGCCAATGTTGTGATGCCAACGAAAAAAGCACTATAGCGTGTAAAAAAAGTTGTCAGTCGATTTGAGATAATAAAAAAGAGAGCAATGCTCTCTTTTTTATTATCTGTTACGCACGTTAAACGTGAGAAGGATTAACTCACTTCTTTTAAACCCTCATCTGTTTCAGCGACAAAATTTTTCGGCAAAAAACTTTCTGCACAAGATTCCGCCAGTGCTTGAGCAAACTTGGTGGGTGTGTCTTCACGAAAGAAGCTACCCGCAACTGGACTCGCGTAAATCTCATCGAAACGGCGAACTTCTGTCTCGCTAACTCGGCGGAATATATGTGAGCGATTTAAATCGGACGTGTCACGTAAACCGGCCGATGCAATAATCTCTAATGCGGAATTGACCGTGGCTTTATGATAGCGTGCGACGCGCTCAGCTTTGTCGGGTACCACAAGGCCGCGGGTTAACTTGGGATCCTGAGTAGCGATACCAGTGGGGCATCTATTGGTGTTGCACTCTAATGATTGAACGCAACCTAGGGCGACCATCATGCCTCGCGCGCTGTTACACATATCAGCGCCTAAGGCTAAATTTTTAACCAAGTGAAAACCACTGAAGGTTTTGCCACTAGCAATAACACGTATGTCTTTTTTCAGATCAAAACCAACCAGCACATCACAGACAAACGACAGAGCCTCTCGCAACGGCATACCCACCGAGTTTGAAAACTCCAACGGGGCAGCGCCAGTTCCACCTTCGCCACCGTCAACGGTAATGAAATCTGGCTTTATGCCTGTTTCGATCATCGCTTTGCACACAGCCACAAATTCGCTGGCACGACCGATACATAATTTGAATCCTACAGGCTTGCCGTCAGATAGTTCTCGTAGTTGTTTGATGAATTGCATCATTTCAAGGGGAGTGTCAAATGCACTATGTGAAGGAGGTGAATCAACTTGGGTGCCAGGTTCAACAAGACGAATACGGGCTATTTCATTGGTGTTTTTATCGGCTGGTAACAAGCCGCCATGACCAGGCTTAGCCCCTTGACTGAGTTTTATTTCAATCATTTTAATGACGTCTTTTTGCGCTATCTTTTGAAAAGCCTCAGGATCAAATTTACCGTCTTCATTACGACAACCGAAATAGCCAGTGCCAATTTGCCATACAATGTCCCCACCATTTTCTAAGTGGTAGTCGCTGACGCTGCCCTCACCGGTATTGTGATAAAAACCGCCAATTGACGCTCCTTTATTTAACGCACGTATGGCGTTATCGCTCAGGGCACCAAAACTCATAGCCGAGATGTTGAAAAAGCTCGCCTCGTAAGGCTGAGTGCAATCAGGTCCACCAACCATAATGCGCGGAGCAGGGCTTTTGCTATCGTGATGCTTGGCTGCCATTGAATGGCCTATCCACTCGTATCCAACGCATTGGGTATCTATTTTTGTGCCATAGGGATTTGAATCTAGACTGCCTTTTGCACGTTGATAAATTAATGATCTGAACATTCGGCTAATGGGTTTGCCATCAGTTTCTGATTCGAAAAAATACTGACGAACGAACGGCCGTAAGCGTTCCATGATCCAGCGGCCATGACCGACTATTGGATAGTTGCGCAATATACTGTGGCTGGTTTGATGGTAGTCAGAATAGCCCAATGCTACGAGTGGGATAAGCAGCACGAATAACCATAGTGCAGGAAGCCAGAATAAACTGACGACTAAGATCGCTATCGCTGTCCATATGGCGATTTCTTTCAATTTTTTTTCCATTATTGCTCACTATTGTTGGTTTTTATAAAGGCTGATTCATATCAGACCCAGTGACAAGAGAACTTCGTTCAAGTATTCCAGTTACGTATAATTAGTCTAGTTGGTTTTGTTTCGGCATATTTCAATACTCAACGTGAAAATAACCATAGTTTAGTCCGACATTAAATGTATTGATGCTGAGCGACTAATATTGAATTGCCGTCTGAATCAATCTTCAGAAAGACTTGGGCTTTGGGTATTTTTATCTATCCCAGTGATAATGTCGACATCCTGTTTTTTTAGCGATTGTTGAATTTGTCTTATATCAGTATTTGCCCCGAGGAGTTAGCTTTGCTGTGCTGTTGTTTAAGGCGGCAATTAACTTATTAAACGCTAGCATTGAATGAGCAAACGGGCAAAAAACGTTAGCTGATTTAATACCTTTGTTATCCCTATTAGGTAATGCACTGGAATTGCCTCTACTTACTTATATATTAGGGCTCCAATTTGCCGCTTTCTTTGCTTTCACGCACATAATAATCAGGCTAATGTGCTATCCCTTGGACCATCTAATACACGACCGCAATGCTGGTGAATAAGTTGGCCTTCTTGAGTATGGGATACTTGCGAGTGGTGCGATATAACAGCATCATGTTTAACCGCGTTTCTAACGCTCTTATGTGGCGGCTAATCTAAGCCGTTGATATAGCCAACTTCTTCGAGGCTAACGTGAAGCGACTCGTAACTGCTACACAAACAAATTCGCCGATCTTTCCCACCATATTATTATTACCTGTGTGTAATAGTGATTTTCAAAAGTCGTATATTATCATTTCTCAGTAAACAACTATAATACGCACCATTAGTAACCGAGCATTAAGCTTGTGGTGTTAAAAGAAGCAAGTTAATTGCAATACCACAGTCACTAGATGCTTAATCATTTATTAACAAAGAAGTGAGAATTTTTATGTCAGATCAATTTATTAAATCAAAAGCAGCGATTGCTTGGGGACCGAAGCAACCCTTGTCTGTTGAAGAAGTTGATGTGATGCTGCCGCGCAAAGGCGAAGTGTTGATTAAAGTGATTGCTTCTGGTGTATGTCACACCGATGCATTCACCTTATCTGGTGACGATCCAGAAGGGATCTTCCCGGTTATTCTTGGTCACGAAGGTGGCGGTATTGTTGAGCAGATAGGCGAAGGCGTCACCAGTGTATCGGTAGGCGATCATGTTATTCCCCTTTATACGCCAGAGTGCGGCGAGTGTAAGTTCTGTTTGTCTGGTAAGACTAATTTGTGTCAGAAAATTCGTGAAACCCAAGGTAAAGGCTTAATGCCAGACGGCACTACGCGTTTTTATAAAGATGGTCAGCCGATCTTTCATTATATGGGCTGTTCAACGTTTTCTGAATACACAGTATTACCTGAAATTTCATTAGCAAAAGTCAACAAAGACGCGCCACTCGAAGAAGTTTGTTTGTTAGGCTGTGGTGTTACCACCGGGATGGGCGCAGTGATGAATACCGCCAAAGTAGAAGAGGGCGCAACCGTGGCTATCTTTGGTCTTGGCGGCATTGGCTTGTCTGCTGTGATTGGGGCGACGATGGCCAAAGCCAGCCGAATTATTGCCATCGACATTAACGAGAGCAAGTTCGAGTTAGCTAAAAAATTAGGTGCTACTGATTTCATTAATCCAAAAGACTACGACAAGCCTATTCAAGATGTCATTGTTGAGCTTACCGATGGCGGTGTTGACTACTCCTTCGAGTGTATCGGTAACGTTAACCTTATGCGCTCTGCACTTGAGTGCTGCCACAAAGGCTGGGGCGAGTCAGTGATCATCGGTGTAGCGGGTGCAGGGCAAGAAATATCCACCCGCCCGTTTCAGCTAGTGACCGGTCGCGTATGGCGTGGTTCTGCATTTGGCGGCGTAAAAGGTCGTTCAGAGTTACCTGATTACGTAGAGCGTTACCTGCAAGGTGAGTTTAAGTTAAGCGACTTCATTACTCACACTATGGGCCTTGAGGACATCAACGAATCCTTCGAATTAATGCATAAAGGCGAGAGTATTCGTAGCGTTATTCACTTCGACAAGTAATCGCACTTTGTGACTGCTCTGTATTGTGAGCAGTCCACTTCTCATATTGTGTTTTAATCACAAACGGCGTCTCGCCAAGTTTTAGGTACGCTTATGACAATCAAAAATTTATCCATCAATAAAAGTTTTGGCGGCTGGCATAAACAATATAGTCATCAATCCAAGACCTTAAATTGCACTATGCGCTTTGCTATTTATCTACCGCCGCAAACCGCGAACGGTACTAAGGTGCCCGTTTTGTATTGGTTATCTGGATTGACCTGCACCGAAGAGAACTTTATGCAAAAAGCTGGTGCACTGCGTATAGCAGCTCAGCTGGGCATCGCCATAGTGGCACCAGACACCAGCCCCAGGGGTGACGATGTGGCTGATGATGAAGGTTATGATTTGGGTAAGGGCGCAGGCTTTTACGTGAATGCGACCCAAGCACCTTGGGATCGGCATTATCATATGTATGACTATGTAGTGAATGAATTGCCCCAACTAATTGAAGCGACATTTCCCGTGTCAGACAAACGCGCGATTGCAGGGCATTCAATGGGCGGCCATGGGGCACTGACTATCGCTATGCGCAATCCTGAACGTTATACATCAATGTCGGCATTTAGCCCGATCAGCAACCCAGTACACTGCCCGTGGGGGCAAAAAGCCTTCACCACATACCTTGGTAGTGACATGGCAAAATGGCGTGAACATGATGCCAGCGAATTGATGCGCAGTGCCACACAGTTTGTCCCTGCTTTGGTTGATCAAGGCGCATCTGATGACTTCTTGGCAGAGCAGCTAAAGCCTGAAGTATTGCAAAGCGCAGCTAAGGCCAGCGGCTATCCGTTAGCGCTGAATTTGCATGAGGGTTACGATCATAGTTACTACTTTATCAGCAGTTTTATTGAACAGCATTTACGCTTTCACGCAACTTATTTAAATGAATAGCTCACAAGGTTAAATTAGCGGGTTAGCTTAATTAGACAATGTTGAACCTAAGCGATTTCTGCATCAATGTTGAAATCGCTTTCTACTAAACAGCCTAATCAGTAGCCGCCAAGCGGAAGTGAATAAATTTTAAACTTCTTTGTCTTGTGGCCACTCTTCCTCGGCCAATAGTTTGCTGGCGATGAGTTGTGTTCTTAATTCGTTGATGTGTTGTTTTAGTTCATCTCGAATAAGCCGAATAGCGGGGGAAATTAACTGGCGGCTGGGTAGCACTAACCATATTTCCGTTAACGAAATTTTATACTCTGGCATTAAGCGTTTTAGCCTCCCAGCTAATAAATCTTGGGCGGTATCAATGACTGTTTTTTAGTGATTCCTTCACCGTCAACGCATCACCGCCATAACGTTACGTTTGCATTATCTCCATAGAACACAAGCCCTTAGATAATCAGTCAGGATTATCAGGTGCTAAAGTCACTGCCCATTTTTTAACTTTTGAATCTTACACAAAGCGCAATACTAGCGAAATAATGATCCCGGTGGCGATAAGCTGAACTAAGCAAAATCCCATAATATCTTTAGCTTTGAGCCCCGCAATGGCTAACACGGGCAAAGCCCAAAACGGTTGGATTAAGTTTGTCCACGCATCGCCCCATGCTACCGCCATGGCCACGCGGCTCACGTCAGCCCCTAATTCAATCGCTGCAGGTAAAACGACTGGGGCTTGTACCGCCCATTGCCCGCCGCCTGATGGGACAAAGATATTCACCACGCCAGCACTGATGAAGCTCCATACGGGGAGTGACTCAGCGGTTGCAAAACTGATAAGCCATTGGGATAAACTTTGTGCTAAACCAGATTGCACCATAACCGCCATAATACCCGCGTAAAATGGAAACTGAATAATAATGCCGCTGCCACCATGAACAGCTTGTTGAAGGCTGTGCAGCAAACGTTTAGGGGTGCCGTGCAATACGATGGCTAAAAATAAGAAGAGGCTGTTTACAATATTCAGATTCAGGCCGCCACCTTGAACAAAGTAACTTACTAGGTAGGCTATACCCACAAAACCGACCAGCACTGCTAACAGCGTGCTGTTCTCGAGTTTATCCGCTGGTCGAGCATTTTCGGCGCTTGGCATAGGGTCGTCGTGCAGTTTATCTGGGCTGACGATAATGCTCTCGTCAACTGGGGGTAACATCATGCGATTAATAAGCGGCACTACGACAAATAGAATGCCAAGTAAAATGAGGTTAAAGTTGCTGAATATAGTGCTGCCTGTAGTGATTACGCCGATTTGGTCCCCACTAAAGTGCCCAGGCGTAGCGATTGTCAGTGGAATTGAGCCTGCTAACCCGCCGTGCCACACCACAAACCCGGAATAAGCACTGGCCACTAACAGTCGGTAATCGACTTGAATATTGCGGGCAAGGGCTTTGGCAAACAAAGCCCCGATGACTAAACCAAAGCCCCAGTTTATCCAGCTGGCCGTAAGTGACACCAATGTAACCAGAATAATGGCTTTACCTGGGGTATTCCCTAATTTCGCTAAGTGTCCTAAAAGGCCTTTCATTAAGGGGGTGTTGGCCAACATAAAGCCGCTCACTAGTACCAACAGCATTTGCATAGAAAAGCTCAGCAAACCCCAAAAACCGTCGCCCCATTGTTTAATGACGGTCAAGACAGGTTGCTGTTCAAATACTACCGCAGCGCCTATGGTGATCAGCGTTAACAGGAGAACAAAAATATAGGGATCAGGCAGATAGCGTTCTACCAGTTTTATAAAAGGCTTAGCGACACCGTTTAGCATATAAAAGGCTCATAACATATTGATAACAGGACGTATATTAGCGCACTTTATGTGAATGCTATATGCTTTGGTTTTGTTGGTAGAAAGCGCGCGACTGAACTGGATACATGGCTTGGCATTGAACCCGGCATCAGGCCCAGTATTAGAGTTAAATATTCAATCTATTAACAAACAGCCCGTTGGTTTTTCTTTATAATGCACAGCTCATTTCAAGTTTGAGATACTTATGATTATTCGCGATACCCCTCACTCATTTAGATTGTTTTTTATTCTACGTGGCTCGGTGTTACCGCTTATCTACGGGAAAATTATATTTATTACGCTGCTGGGCGTGGCGGTTGCTATTGCGCAGCATTTCTTTCCTAATGTATTCCCCAATTTCACCCTTGCGCCAGTGGCTTTGTTCGGTGTTGCGTTGTCATTGTTTCTAGGTTTTAGAAATAATGCGAGTTATGACCGGTGGTGGGAGGCGCGAAAGCACTGGGGACATTTGATTGTAGCGTCGCGTAGCTTGTCTCGTCAGTTGGTGACCTATCTTGATAGTACTGATGACGCAGACGTAGAGGCGCAAAAATATGCCATCAATCTGACCATCGCGTTTAGCCATGCTTTGCGTCACCAATTGCGGGAGTCAGACCCTTGGGGGGATATTAAAAAGTATGTCACGCAGGACGACATGCCGTTTTTGCAACAGGCGAACAGTTTGCCCGATGCTATATTGCGCTTGATAGGGCAAAAACTCGCCGAGTGCCAACGCAAAAAAAGGATATCAGATATTTTGTTGGTCAGTTTAAATCGGCAGATTACCGCTATGGCTGATGTGCAGGCGTCTTGTGAGCGTATTCATAATACGCCCCTGCCATTCGCGTATATGTTACTTGTTCAGCGTACAGCCTATTTATACTGCTTTATTTTGCCCTTTGGTATTGTGGCCTCCCAAGGATTAGTCACGCCTTTGTTTAGCGCGATCATTGCTTACACATTTTTTGGATTAGACGCGTTAAGTGAAGAGTTAGCCGAACCTTTTGGTCTGTCTGCTAATCACCTGCCTTTGCATGCCATCTCTCGCACGATCGAAATAAACTTGCTGGATATATTAGGGGAAAAACCACTGCCTGAGCCTATTAAAGCGCAAGATCACCGCCTAGTCTGAGCTGTCTAGGCGTTGACATGCAAAGAGGGGTTAGCGTGGCAAAGTACAATGTTTGTCTAATTAAAAATACTTTACCCAAGGCATACTTGTGCGCTTTTTAAATTTCGAAAACGCCCTCGTCGGATAATAAAGCGCCAAGGCGAGTAGCCCTGCAATAGCCCATACTTGCCAAACCCGCTCGACGCCAAAAACATCACCTTGGTTTGCCCCGTATAGGGCAAATAATACTCGGTATAAAATAAGCAGTACGTATAAATGCACGATGTAAAAGAACATGGGGGCAGAGCCAAAGCGTTCGATGACTTTGCTAAGGTTATTATCGACTTTCTCAAGGGCGCATAAGAAAAGCCAAGCGATGCCTAAGGTCAGTAAAATATAATCTAAAGAGGGTGGATATTTGGTGAAATTAACAAATGATTTCAGCCCATCGGCTAGGGTTTCGCCCGACTGCCAAGGCAGAGTTTCACCATAAATATTCAAGCCTCGTAGCACCAGTAATAATCCTAAACTGCCTAAGCCGCCGAGCACGAGCACTTTCTGGCGTTGACTCGATGACACGCTGCCAGCGTAAATTGGGCCAGCAAAATACCCCACAAAAATCACGCCTATCCAGGGTAATACAGGATAGGAGGCTTTAATTTTTATCGCGCCTTCATTTATAAGCCAGCCTCTGTCGTGCAATATGCTCCACAGGGTATAGCCGGTTTCGTCAGGGGTGAAGTGAACGAACCCTAGGGCGTTATGCCCACAGACAATGAGTATCCCTAAAGCTCCTATTAGCCAGTAATTAATGTTCCTCTTAGCTGTGACGAGCAGCATGGCGGATAACACCAACATGCTGACGCCGATGGCCCACATCACTTGCAGGTATAAGGCATCGTAAGTACCGAACCACGAGAAGTTGATTAGGGTCACTTCTACTAAAATAATAAACAGCCCACGTTTAAATAGAAAGCTGCTGGCCGAACGGGGCGCTTTATTATGCGGGTGAGCGTAAAGCCAAGCAGATAAACCCGTTAGGAAAACAAATACGGGCGCGCACAGATGTGCTGTCATTCTGGTGAAGAATAACTCTGTGCTGGTGGTATCTAGCGCCATGGGGTCGCTCACATTGTGATGATAGAAAAAACGCTCACGCACATGATCAACCAGCATAAGCAGCATCACTAAACCGCGTAAAATATCGATAGAGGCGATGCGCTTTTTGATCACGAGTGCGCGGTTATCTAGCGCCGAGTGAGCTCTTTGCCCTAGCGTGTTGGGCTTAACGTTGCTTGAAATAGTCTGATTCGTGCTAGCATCATGGTGAGGTAAAGCTTGTGACATGAAAAAAAATTAAATCCTGTTTGAAATAAGCGTGTTAGGTGAACGTTACTATCGCTTAGTAACCTAACTTTCTGTCGACTAAACCAGCAAGTGGCTGACGGTCAATGTAGCGCTGAACATTATTGACCAATACTTGGCCGGCGCTGTTATCTTGCGTGATAGCCGCTATATGCGGAGTAACCACTACATTTGAATGTTGCCATAGTGGATGCGTTTCAGGTAGTGGTTCGATGTCAAACACATCGAGTACGGCGTAGGCTAAATATTGCTGATTAAGTAACGTCAGTAAATCATCAGGAACGAGCTGCTCGCCGCGCCCTACATTGATAATGCTTGCGCCTTTAGGTAATTGGCTAAGGGTATGAATATTAAGAATGCCTCGGGTGTCAGGCGTGAGTGGCACTAAGCACACCAGAATATCGGTTTGCGCTAAGAAAGTAGGCAATTCAGCTTCGCCACTAAAGCAATTTACCTGTTCCATTTTTTTGGGGCTGCGGCTCCAGCCATTTACACTAAAGCCTAGCTCTAAAACCGTTTTCGCTGCAGCTTGGCCCAAATGACCTAACCCGAAGACTCCGATCCGCCTTTGCTTGTTTTCCATCGTGGGTATTGGCTGCCACGTACAGGTCTTATTCGCATTGATATAGCTAAAGGTATCACGGTGAATATTCAGAACATGCATGGCAATAAATTCGCTCATTCCTTTAACAATACCCGGGTCAAGCATGCGTACCACTTGAATATGCTCTGGTACGCTGGCTAAATCCAGCTGGTCGACACCTGCCCCAACTGAAAAAATCACTTTGAGGTTAGGGTAATCTTGCTGGTAATCACGGGGCAGTTTCCAGACAATCATAAGCTCTATTGCTGATTTATCTTCGATATTTGGCCAGTGGTACCACGTCACGCCGGGCAGGGCATCAGCGAACAGCGTGCGCCAGTTGTCGTTACGGGATTGTGGGCCGCGAAATAGAACATGGGTAGTCATGGTACTTGCCTCGTGTTTACGTTTTTAACTGTGAGCTTATATCCTATCCTGAGTTCCCTTAAAATTGGTAGCTTACACTGACACGATAATTGCGCGGTGAGCCAGGCATGGTCCAAAGTGCTGAATAAGAACTGGCGTAGTACTCTTCATCGAATAAGTTGTCGATGTCGAACATCACTTTGACTTTTTCACTAACCTGCATTGAGCCAAATGCACGCATTAGAGTGTACGAGGGTAAAATGTAATTGGGGTCAATGGTTTCGCCTAATCGCTCGCCTACATAATTGACGCTTGCACCAATGTCGGCTTCGTTACCCGCCAGTTCGAAGAAATGGCGTAACGTCAGGTTAGCGCTGTTTTTGGCTACGTTAATTAACTTACTCCCTGCCGGAATAGCCACGCCCCAATCAGCGTTGATCACGTCGTTTGCGGTATAGGCATCTGTGTAGGCATAGGCTGCGCTCAGTGTGGTTGAGTCACTTAAAGCCGCAGTAATATCAAGTTCTACGCCTTTACTTTCAGCCTCGCCTAAAGCGGCTGAGAAGCCAGAATTGACCGGGTCAGACGTTAATACGTTACTTTTTTCAGCTTTGTACACAGCAAGTGTACCAGTGAAGACATCACCGGGCGTGGCCCATTTCATGCCGACTTCGTAGGATTTGCTTTCTTCTGGCTCAAATGAAGTGCCGTTTACATCAGAGCCTGAATTGGGCCTAAAACCCTCGGCGTAGCTGGAATACAAGGTAATATAGTCGTTCGCTTCATACACCAAACCAACACGGGGGCTGGTGGCTGTCTGTTTTTGATTGACCGTTGACTCTGTTAAGCCGTTGGTCAAGTCTTGCTCGAACTTATCAACACGCAAACCGAGTAACACCTTCCAGTTTTCGCTTACGTCGATTTGGTCTTGCAGGTAGGTACCGTATGAGGTTTGCTCTTCGGTATTATCCTGAATGGGCGAGCCTTGCGGGGCAACTTGACCATAAACCGGATTGAATAAATTAATTGAATAGGTGGTGTCGCCGGTGCCAAACGCTGTGCGCCAACGCTCTTGGTAGGAATCGAGCTGATAATCGTAGGCATCTAAACCGATAAGTACATGGTGCTTCAAGCTGCCGGTAATAAATGTGCCGCTTAATTCAACGCGCCCTGATAAATCCGTGGCATCATAATCACGATAACGACGAAAACGGGTAACCGTCTCGCCGTCAACGTATAAAAGTTGTCTCGAAGAGGATAACTCCACTTCAGATGCGAAGCCTTCAAACGACGAGTCACGGTAGCCAATTCCAGCGAGTAAATCCCAATTGTTGTTGAAATGATGCTGCAGGACTAATTGATGGCCAGTGGCTTTAATATCCATTGGCCCATCGTTTTCTTCCCCTAAAAAACGTTCTGGGGGGACGGTATCAAAGTTGTTATTTAAGATAACAACACCGCGATCGAACGGGGTTTCTTGGTCGAGTACTTCAACTTCGTAGCTGACACTAGTGTTTTCACTTATTTTGTACAGAACGGACGGCGTCACCGAAAGTTTTTTGCTTTGAACCGTATCGCGAAAACTGCCTGCATCTTGATAAGAGCCATTTATCCGAAATGCTAAATCGCTAGTGATGGCATTGGTGTAATCACCTTCTACGCGGTAGGTGTCATAATTTCCCACAGACGCCTGAATATATCCCTCTTCGAAGAACTGCGGCTTTTTGGTAATAATATTAATGGTGCCGCCTGGCTCACTGCGTCCGTATAAAGCCGAGCCTGGGCCTTTAAGTATCTCGATACTCTGTACATTGGATGTATCACGGCGTCCGCTGTAACCGCGCCCTGCGCTAAAGCCATTGACTAAGTAACCAGAAGGCAAATTTTCATCACCGGCAAAGCCGCGAATGGCGAAGCTGTCCCACATGCCGCCAAACGAATTCTGGCGCACAATACCGCTTGAAAAGTCCAATGCGTTTTGAAAATCAACTATCCCAGCATCTTGCAATAACTCACCCGAAACGACACTCACCGCTTGCGGCGTTGATTTAAGGGGCACATCACCGCGGTAGGGTTGTTTATGATGCCTGATTTCAAGGTGTTCCAATTCGTCATTGTCGGTTGTTTTTTGTTGCGCTGACGCATTAAAACTTAATGTAATTGAAAGAGATGCCACTAATAAACGTTGGCAATATGGTAAGTGATATTTCATTTTTTCGCTCTTTATTGATCGCCATTTATAGTTGTGGCTTTGTTTTGTGTGGCCTTAGATGCTTGACTTGAATATAAGGTTTTAATGATATGTTATACTATAACAAATTAAAAGTAGTGTGAACTGTTCTTTACTCTTGCACTTTCTTTTAGCTGTTAATTACCTCTGCTACCCCCTTAATAAAACCTATATTGTCTCGAGTTTATTGCTTCCCCATGAGTTGAAATGACATTGGCCAAAATGAAAGCCTCAGAGTCAGTTATACCCATTCCAATAAATAATTGCCCTTTCAGAATTCATCCAGCGGGCCTTGAACAAGGCGTCGGTGTGAAATAAGGGTTGTTCCCTTTCAAATACCGAGAACGCATTACAAAAGCCGCTGGGGATTTCCCTTCGGGCTAATTTTAAAAGGACTTACTCTGTGTTGCTCGCACTTGAAAGAGCACCATGGGTTTTTAATAAAGGGCTATCATTCAAACGCCTTGATTGAGTCCTTTTAAATTTTCGCTGAGTGGTTAATTATTTGCTGGAGTTGGTATTATCCGTCTTGTAGTTTCGGTGAGCGTATATTTGCCGCCAAGCAACAATTTCTCTGTCGGCTCGAAAATAGATGGGACGTCAGTATTTAGAGGGTAGGGTAAGTGCGAAGTAGCAAATAAATTGAACAGGCACAAAAAAGCCACACTGGAACGAGTCCGAGTGTGGCTGAGAATCAATAAAGCTAAGTTTACTGTACTGGCATAGCAGCGTATTCGTCGAGTAGGATCTTCTCGCCTTCAGGCAAGCCATAGATTTCCCAAAACTGGAACACATCGGTGGATACATTCCACTCAGGTGGAACAGACCATTCTCTGTTGCCTGTTGCTTCATTGATAAATTCAACCAATTGCCATTGTGTGGTTTTCTGCAACGTCGCAGACAAGATACCAGCGGTGGGCTTTCTCAAGTCAAAGCCTGGTCCACTTGGGCCGCCTTCATAAGTCCATGCTAACAATACATGCTTAAGGGTGATGTCTTGTGTCGGTAGCACCGGCAGTTTTACCCAGACTGAATATTTGTAGGTCTGGCCGATAGAGCTTCCGCCTAAGCCATATGTTGCACTGTGCCAATTTCTTTGTTTGTTAAACACTTGCTGAACGATATTAGTCGATTCGCCATCGCCTGCGGTCACTTCTAGCGCGCTACCTGAAAGGCTATCGTCAGAAGCGATCACTGTGCCACCTTTCCAAGGGGCGCCTGCGCCATCAAGGTTAAAGTCGGTGTTAAACCCTGCTGGGTGAGCTGATTCACCAGTTTCGCACATCAGGTTTCTTATTACAGTGGCGGTAACGTTTTGACTGGCTACATCTGCAAATACAGTTGCACCCGTATCGCCAGAGTCTAAAGAAACGGTCGCATCAAAAGTAAAACCAACGGTTGAAGCATCACCCACTGAGAACATACCAACGCCACTCTCGCCGTAATTTACAGCGCTAGCAGGGAAGTCCATTTCGTTGCTTGATGTCCAGTTATAAGCATAATCGCCGGTTAATGTGTCTCCAAATGCGGGAGTCGGGGTAACATTAAAACCAGCGGTTACACAAGCTGGCACCTCTTTCATATCACTCGGTAAGCCATTACTATCCACATCTCTGTTCGTGATAGCCAAGGTAAACTCTGAAAAGACCTCTAAATTTACCGTAACAGATTTATCGGGCGAGTCAGTACTGGCGACAATGACGGTTGTTTGTCCTGCTTGTAGCGTGGTGATATTACCCATATTATCAATAGTGGCGATAGACGGGTCGGCAATTGTATAGTTTAGCCCTTGCGAGCAGGCTTTTTCAGGTAACACAGTGGCAAAAAGCTGCGCTTCTTGCCCCATTAGTACGCGAATCGGCTCAGCCGTAACGCTTTGAACAGCATCAAATACTGCGTTCATCGTCAATGTTAGCGTACGTCTTGGTAGTACTTGCCCAGCGGGCAGATCAAAACCGTTGTCAACGGCGAAATCAATTGTATAGGTTACTTGAGCTGGCTTGTCTAAAAATCCATCCGGTGTCGGATTATCATTCTCATCCCGCGGTCCGCCCCTTAGGTCGGTGGTGTCACAGGTACTGAGTTGATCGGCAAATTTATCGGTATCAATAATCAATTTAGCGTCTTGTTCAGAGAACGGCGACACAGTCTGATTGGCTAATCCGTTGCCTCTCACTTGCGGGGTTATGAAGTTTTGATCCGCTGTGAAGTTGAAGTCTGAAATGTTGATGTTGCCCGTCAATGGCTTGCCATCAGCTGTTGCGCCAGCCAGCAAATCAACTTCTTGCATACCGGTTTCTTCATCAAAAGAGGCGCTGAGCTCTGCAGCTTCGAAAGTCACAATATCGGAAGCAGAAAAGCCAGGGTCGTATCCTTCATCGGTGCCACCGCCACATCCGGCTAAGAAAGTGGTAAGCATGGCTGCCGTTACTTTGTTTACTAGTAAGTGTTTTTTCATCTTACTTCTCCAAAATTCTGTTATTTAGGTTGAGCTCACGATGTGAGCGGACTATACGAGCGCAAAGGGCTCAACCTGTTCTTAAAGTGTTATTGACTAAGGCGTGTTAGAACGTACCGCGTAAGCCGATACGGAACTGACGACCTGTTTTGAACAGCGCAGTCGTTCTATTGGTTGTTATGCTGCTGTCGTCAAAGACATTACCTTCGTCCAGTACTACTTCTTGAGAATTAAGATTTGTTGCATCAACAGCCCCTGAAGCGGTATAGAAATTCCGTCTTGTTTCATCGGTTAGATTCAACGCATTAAACGTCACTGTGAAATTCTTGTTGATTGCGTAGCTACCACTAAAATCAAGTCGAGTACTCGCTTCTTGCCATATCGCACCGCTGTTGTTTCTCGAAACCGCTTGCACATCGGTATAACGATTCGCTAAGCGCAGCTGTATGCCGTCTTTTTCCCAAAATATCGTCATATTTGCTGAATGTTGGGGAGTAAATGGCTGAGGTAGAGGGCGTAAAAAGCGACCGGTTGAGCCGATTTCTTGTGCTTCTGATTCCGAATCTTGATAGGTGTAGTTAACACTAACCCCAAGGGCAGAGAATAAACCTGGCAACATCGTATAGTTTTGCGTGTAGCCTAATTCTAAACCTTTAATGGTGGCACCGTCCCCGTTGGTTACGGTGGCGATGTTAACCACATCACATTCTATGGTCCATTTGTCGAAGAAGCCTGCCGCATAACGTAATGGGTGACAATTATCTTCGTCACCTGGCGTGCGATTAGGATCGAAGTCCAACAACAAATCAGCACTCTTTAAATCGATTTGGTCGCGCACATCTCTGTAGTGAAACGGGGTAACAATCGTTTCTTCAAAGTCTTTCATGTCTTTGTAAAACAGCGCAGCAGATAATAAGCCAGATTCGTTGAAGTACCATTCATAAGAGAAATCGAAGTTGGTAGAGGTTAAGTTCTCTAATTGAGTATTCCCCGCACGGCCATTTCCTGCGCCAAATTGTTGTTCGCGAATACTGTTACCAGGGTTCAATGAGTCAAAGCTTGGACGTGTCATGGTTCTTGTGGCGGCAAATCGTAGAATAGTGTCTTCGTCCAACGCGTAGTTAAGTGACAAACTAGGCAGCCAAGCATCATTAGTGCCGGTATCTGAAACCGGCGCTTCTCGTTGTTGCACTTCTTGGCCGGTGCCATTTGGCCCAGTAAAGGCTGTGCTTCTATCTAGGAAAGGCCAGATCAACCCATTTGAGTTGAATCTCGCCCATTCTGATGGGCTGGTTGGTACTAAGTTGCCGTTTTGGTCGTAAATTAGTGACGGTAATGCGTTGCTAGTAATGATGTTTCCAGATGCGTCTACGAATAGTAGCCTGTTAACATCAGGACCAGTTTGTCCATCGGCTCCTGGAATAAGGAATTGTCCTGTGGCTTGATCGTAAGGAATCGTTGCCTGATTATTAAAGTTGTATCCGTGAGTAACGGCAGATGCCCAACAGTTTCTTAACTGGTCGTCATTCTCTGGCGTAAAGCGGGTATCGTTGTTGCTGATCACTGCTTCAGGACAGGCGGGGTTACTCATGTTGGCAAGCCCTCTGGTCACAATGAGATCGTAAGGGTCAAGCATTTGTGGGGCGCGAATGTAATTAATGCTGCCTAAACCTGACGCTTCAGATTCATCGCGAACGTAGCGCACGCCTATGTTTCCGGTAAGCTTGCCATCAAAAAACTCAAAGTTAGTTTTTACATAAGCAGCCATTGTCTCGGTGGCAATCTCACGGCTACCCGCGCTTGAACGATTAACGCCTAGCTCACCGGCATTTTTACCGCCGACTAATTCAAGCGCTCTTTGGGAGTCGAGTAATGGCCACCCACCAAACAGCGCATTGCTGCGGTTAGCCTGCAAGTCTTCACCAAAGTTGTTATAGGGAAACGCGTCACTGCTGATGATGTCAGCCACTCGAATAGTGGCAAGTCCTCTGACTTCAAAGGGAGCAGACGGGTCATCAACATCAATTAAATCTTCACCATTGGTGATACGAGTATTTTCGATGCTGACGTCACGAGAACGGTCAGCCCACTTGGCACCAAATTCAACAGAGCGTACATGCTCATAGTCAAGCACCCAGTCAAAGTTTAAAAATACTGATTTGTTGGTGTCAGTCAGTTTGTTTTTACGAAAGACTAATTGGCCTAAATGGTTGTGCTCTAAATCGAAGGGATTAAAACGGCTGGTTACTGAGGTAACAGATCCGTCAAATGCATCGAACTGAGCAAGCGTGGACCCGCTAAAATAATCACAATCTGCAGTCGAGCCTGTTGAACAATCGTAACCAACCAGTTCTAGTATTTCATCAGGCTGCGCTTCTACCGCATTTCTGCCTGCTGTGCCCCACTGGGCGGTGCCGATTGAAAGAAACCTGTCTTTCTCGTCATCATCGGGGGTTTCATCTACGGTTTGTGAGTAACCAGCGATCAAATTGACCGTCAGGTTATCAGTAAGGTGATGGGTGAAATCAACTGTGCTGACTTTTGTTTCGATTTCACGTAACCCAGTTGTTCGGTTCGTTCCACCCGTAATAGAACGACTTGTGGCGCGTTCCAATGTATTAGTACCAAGATCAACCACGTTAAGCGCGGTATTATCATCATCAGGGTGAATTAACACCAGCGGCGAGATGTTCATATTAAGGCTTTGGTTATCTTCCAAAATATCCTGTTTGGTATAGGTCACATCCCATTGAATATCCGTTTTTTCATTAGGGCGATATTGCAAGCCCGTCGATAATGAAAAACGCTCGCGCTTATCTGTGTCTAAGCCAAAATTAATAGAGTCTCTGGCTAAAACGAATAGGTCTCCCTCAACGAGTTGTTGAGTTGCAGGGTCGTAATCTACTAAGCTCTCAATAGGGTTCACTAAAGCTTGACCGCTATCATCTAACAGCACGTTGCCTTGGTCATCACGCTGGTATCCCAGCACGCGAATGGGCTTGCCTGTGGCTAAATCTGTTGCGGTACGCCCACCATCATTGAGATCATTAATTGGAATGGCGCCAGTTTCAAAGTTAGTTGAAATTCTATCCTGACGCGTGTTTTGCACGTCTCTAGACGCGGTAATGATAAAACCCAGTTTTTCGTCAAAGTACTTATCGGCGAAACTACCATTTATTCTGTAGTCACTGTCATCTGCAAATTCATTGTAGCGACCTTCAATAGTAAAAGATCTTCTTGGTTTGTTTAGGTCAAGTGGCCTGATTGTCCTTAACATAATGTTTGCGCCCAGCGAGCCTTCATCTTGGTCTGCTGCAGCGGTCTTTACGACGTCAATTGACGAGAGAATATCTGATGAGAATGAACTTAAATCGACGCTGTTGTTATTGGCTGCGTTGTTATCTGAACCGTCATTACTGATACCACCGGTTAAGGCCACGCCGTTGATGGAAATCTGGTTCAACGAGGGGCCCGCGCCGCGCACAGAAATACGTGTCCCTTCACCGGCCTCTTCTTGCACCGTAACACCAGTCACGCGGGATAATGCATCAGCGATGTTTTGGTCGGTAGATTTACCCACATCTTCTGCGTGAATTGAATCACTAACCGTGTCAGAAAAGCGTTTTTGATTCATTGATTTTACTAAACTACTGCGAAAACCAGTGACGTCAATAATTTCAATGTCCTCAAGATCTTCATCCGAGGCTTGTGCAGTTTGAGCCGGTTGTGCTGTTTGCTGCTCATTTTCCTGGGCAATGGTGTGTGTGCTCATGAATGTAGTCATGACCGCCAATGATAAGGCGCTTAGTTTGAAGTGTGTTCTCATGATATTTCCCACGTTCTGTTTTTAAACTATTTACATGCGTGTCAACAAAGCAGATGAGTGTGCTTCATCTATAAATTCGAACACCTGACCTAGCCTTTATCCGATGATGTGTCGTACATCCTTTGTGCTAATAGGTGCTTGGTCATTCGCTAGCGAGTGTCGCGTTAGCCGATAAATATGTATTCAACCACTAGGGGATCGGGTTCAAAGATGCCCCTTTGGTATCAAACTCATTTAAACGTATTCGATACTGTATTTTTCAAATCTCATATAAATATAAACATATGATGTTTACGAGAGCAAGTCATTTGTTAACTTATATTTAACATTGTGCGATTGGAGGTGCGAGCCTATCCGACCTATTAAGACAGTCACTGGCATGTAAGATTTTATCTTTTACGATAAATAGCAATCACTTAACAGAAGCAAAAGTTGAGCTTTTAACGTGGGTGAGCGGTACAGACCGATGCATTAAAAAATACACATTAAAATTATTAGAAAAGCGTCAGTAGCACATATCAATGGTGGTGAGTATTAATCGAACCGTTTCGTAAACCAATTGTACTGATGATTTAAATTCACGTTGCTGGTGGGACGGTATTGATTTCTTGGTATTGATAATAAACGTAATTAACCCTCGTATAGTAAAAGTGAAAGCTCGAAATGGCATATCAAATTGAAGTGCTCAAACCAGTAATATTGCAGGTGTCGTTATATACCTCGATGTGAAAAGGTTATTAAGTTTCATTAAGCCAGATAGTACTTTTATCCTTAACGGGCTTTTTACAACAATCGCACTTAATCGATAGATAATTAATGAAGCAATTAATAAAGCAAAAGATTGGTGTTGATACCGAAATTTCAATCGGTAAAAAAAATTCAAATAGAGATATTAAAAGATATTGCATACACAAACATCATATGTTTATATGTGTGCCGTGAATTTAATTATTCATTAACAAATATTACACAGTTACCTCAATTGAATTTGATATAAAAAAATATTGTCCACACAACGTAATACTCGAGGTTGCCTGTGGGACGCTTATAAACCTCTTTAGGGTGTTTATTGGGACGACACATTATGAAAGCGAATTTTACTAAAGCTGCCATTATACTGCTGACAACACAGGGATTAATGGCCTGTCAAAGCGATGCGGATCCAACTGATACAGTCAACGAGTTAAATGACATCGCGCAGGTAACACCCATATCTGATCCGCAAAATGAAGCCGGTTGGATATTGAATACGGCGATCAGTGATGAGTTTACCGGTAATGAAATTGATCGTAGTAAGTGGTTAGTTCAAGGCGACAATAACGAATACTATATTTGGAAAGGTCGCGCACCCTCGCAATTTGCACCCCATAATGTCATCGTTGAAGATGGCCTGCTCAAGCTAAAAAGTCAGTGGGAGCCAGACTTCGCTTTTGCCGAAGAGAATTATGCTGATGGCGATGTAGACGCAGGTTACGGCGTATACGAAGATGAACCGATGCCGATAACAACGGCAGCTATTGTAAGTCACCAACGCTTTTTAAATGGTTATATGGAGGTGCGTTCAAAAGCTATAGATGCCGCCATGACCAGTGCCTTTTGGGCCCTAGGTTACCAGTCAGAGTTAGATATATTTGAGCAAATGGGTAGGCCTACCATTGAGGGGAATATTCGTGAAGACTACGTTAAATCTACGGCTCATGATTGGCGTCCACCCGCAAAACGTCCAACTTGGGCATTTCAACATAGCGAAAAATACCCCTTTAGGGTTGCCGATGAGTTTCATGTATACGCAGCTGAGTGGGGGCAAGATTATCTAAAATTATTCACCGACGGTAAGTTGATTTACTCGGTTACCCAAAAAGAGCTGGGTGATAAGTGGGTATTAACGAACCCGCTAGAAATCTGGTTAGACTCTGAGATTTTTCAATGGTTAGGTATGCCTCATAAAGAAGAACTACCTGGTTCATTTGACGTAGATTACGTTCGAGTGTGGCAAAAGCCCCAAGACAATACACTTCAGCGGGCGTTTTATAGTTTTGAAGGGCCGCAATTATTTGATAAAAACCCAAAGCCTTTAAAAATGGCACCTGAAAGCTCTAAAGATAATGCTTATCAACAATTTTGGGAGTTCCCCGGTGCATCATCTGAACACGCATCATTAGTCTATGAGCGTGCGACTAAAGGTAAGGCTTCTTTAAAAATAGAAGCCGACGCGAGCGATAATGCGCTAGTAATTTCTGCTATAGCGCCAGATGGTTCGGTGAACGTGCCCGCTGGCGAATACGAGATTTGTTTTGATGTGTGGCTGGCACCCGATAGCACATGGAAAACCTTAAACCTCGATTTGATTAACCCTAAAACAACTCTTCACTTTGATTTGCAAGCCATTAGCAAAGGCCTGTGGGTTAGCTTGAGTCAACCCTTGACGCGCAAAAGCGCATCTGGCGCAAATGATGCGCTTAATATTTCAATTGATAGCAGTAACCTTATTTCCGGCAAAAGTACGTTGTTTATCGACAATGTAGCGCTTAAAAAAGCCAAGTAAAAGGTGAGTTATCAATACTTTTCATCCTTAAGGAGATTAAAATGACGTTGAATATTTTGCTAACAGGCTTAGCAACAGCCCTGCTTTGCCATGGTAGTTACAGCTTTGCTGCACAGGACAGCGGCGATACATCCGCCGCTAAGGCAAAGAAACCCAATGTGTTGGTGCTAATGTTTGACGACATGCGTTTTGATACATTTTCCTATCGTGGGGGGCCGGTACCTACCCCAAATATTGATGCATTGGCTAATTCGGGTACGCGTTTTGATAACGCTATGACAACCACAGGTTTATGTTCTCCTTCAAGAGCGGCCTTGTTTACCGGACGATGGGGACATAAAACTGGTCTTGACGACAATGTCGGTTTGTATCACTCACGTGTTGATGAGTTATCTGAAGACCAAGGTGGCGTTATTCGTCGGGCCACCGACGCGGGTTATAATGTCGGTTACGTGGGCAAGTGGCACTTAGGACCTCAAGGGCCAGCATTGCGCGGAGCCAAATTTATGTGGGGTAAAGAGCATTCACAGGCTCGCCATTCTCGTCCTTACGTACCTTACGAAAAACAAGCCAAAATGGCCAAATACAATCGCGGTGAGCGAGATGCCAATGGTGAAAAGCACGAGTACTTTGAAACACTAGCCGGTACCTATGAAACCAACCATACCGCAGAAAATGTGCATATGGGACAAGAAATGCTGCGTGAAGCAGCCAAACAAGATCAACCGTTTTTCGGCGTAATCAGCTTCGAGCAGCCCCATCCGCCTTATCGTGTACCGGAGCCCTATGCCAGCATGTTTGATCCTAAAACGGTTAAATTGCCAGCCAATCACGCTGTTAAACGTCAATTTAAACCTATGGCTCAAGATGAAGATTGGTGGCCTTGGCACGACGTTGACCATATGACCGACATGGACTGGCGAAAATCCCGTACTTTCTATTACGGGGCTATTGCTATGATTGACCATGCAGTGGGAGAGATTATCGATACCACCAAAGCACTGGGTATGTACGATGATTTAACCATTATCGTATTAGGCGACCAAGGCAGCATGTTAGGTGAGCATGACTTATATGATAAAGGTCCGTACGCGTACGATGAGCTTATGCGTATGCCGCTTATTATTCGTAATCCTAATGTCGAGCCGAAAATTATTCATAAGCAAGTTTCGATGTTAGACATTGCACCAACCCTAGGTGACATGATGGCACTCAAGCCTGATGGGGACGTTGATGGCCGCAGTTTAACCAACTTGATGGAACAAGGTGACATCGCCGATAAAGGTCGAGTCGATAAAGCGCTTTACGCTTATGAATGGTACAACGGGGGTTGGTTTGGTATTCGCGCACTGCGCACACCTGAAATGAAATTTGTCTGGAACCCAGGTGATAACCGCGACGAGTTATACGATCTTAAAAACGATCCGATTGAAGTTAACAACGTGATTAAAGATAAAAAATATACCAAGCAATTGCGTCATATGGTGCAACTGATGGAAGACGAGTTGGTGCGTATTAACGATCCCTCGGTACAAAAATTCCGTTATCAAGTAGCCGGTTATCGCAGTGAAGAAGGTAAAAGCCAAGCTTATGAAGTCGACTAGGCGTCGTCTCTATTCCCCAAATTAGCTAAATGCTCGTTTGGGCTGCTTTTGGATTTTAGTAATTTGTGTAAGGACAACATAATGATGTGTAAAACAAAAATAGGCACCCTTATATGTGGTGCAATAGTGGCTATGTCAGCTGGGCTGTCGGCTTCGGTGATGGCTAATCAGGCTGATAATGCTGAAAAACCCAATATTTTGTTTGTATTGGCAGATGACCTTGGTTACAACGATGTGGGGTTCAATGGCTCAACAGATATCAAAACCCCGAATTTAGATACGTTAGCAAAAGACGGCGTAACGTTTGATGCGGCCTATGTAGCGCATCCCTTTTGCGGTCCAAGCCGCGCTGCCATTATGACCGGACGCTACCCTCATAAGATAGGTGCCCAATTCAATTTGCCAGAAGATAACTCTAACGTAGGCGTGTCTGCCGACGAGCCCTTTATCGCCCAAACGATGAAAAATGCCGGTTACTTTACGGGTGCCATGGGTAAATGGCATTTAGGCGAAGCACCAGAATTTCATCCTAATAAACATGGATTTGACGAGTTTTATGGATTTTTAGGTGGTGGGCATAATTACTTCCCTGCTGAATTCGAAAAAGCTTACGCTGATCGTGTGGCACAGGGGTTAACTAATATTAATATGTATCTCACGCCGTTAGAGCACAACGGTAAAGAAGTACGCGAAACTGAATATATAACGGATGGTTTAAGTCGCGAAGCCGTCAGCTTTGTTGATAAAGCAGCAGCTAAAAAACAACCGTTTTTCTTGTATCTTGCCTACAACGCCCCCCATGTTCCGTTGCAAGCGAAAGAAGACGACTTAGCGGTATTTAGCAATATAAAAGATAAAAAGCGTCGCACGTATGCCGCTATGGTATACGCAGTGGACCGCGGCGTAGGCCGTATCGTTGAACAGCTGAAAAAAAATGGTCAGTTTGATAATACCTTGATCGTATTTATGAGTGACAATGGCGGGAAAATGGGCCAAGGCTCAAATAATTTCCCTCTCAAAGAAGGGAAGGGCAGCGTACAAGAAGGCGGATTTCGCGTGCCAATGTTGTTCCATTGGCCTGAACACTTAAAAGCCGGTAGTCGCTTTCCCCATCCTGTACTTGCACTTGATTTGTACCCGACCTTTGCTGAAATAGGTGGTGCAACGTTACCTGCAGGTAAAAAGCTAGACGGCAAAGACATTTGGACTGGACTGCAAGCTGGCAATGCTCCCCATAAAGATGAGTTTATTTATGTACTTCGCCATCGTGATGGATTCAGCGATGCTGCTGCCAGACGTAATCAATACAAGGCAGTGAAAAATCATAACCAGAAGTGGAAGTTATTCAACATTGCGGATGATATTTCTGAGAACAAAGATGTCAGTGCAGCACATCCGGCCATTTTACGTGACATGGTTTCATCGATGGAATCATGGAGCTGGAACAATGCGCAACCTAAGTGGTTTCACAATTCTAGTGAGGGGGCAAGATGGCGTTTAAAAGCTATGCCTCGTTTTGATGAAACCTTTGAGGTAGGTGATGGCTCAAAACGCTGATATGAAGCCCTAACTGTCTATGTGGCCTGCCGTTGAGTCATCACTTAACAGCAGGCGATGAAATACGCTTACATAACGCCCGCCTTGGATGCTAGCAACTAGCAAAATCAATTGCATTCATTCTGCAAAAAAAGATGAGTATGAGGTTAAATAAATGAAAACACTCTTTCCTACGTATCCAGTAGCCGCACTAAGTGTGCTTATCGGATTAACAGCGGGTTGTCAAAGTGCGGCCCTTTCGCCACTTGGACAGGTTGCTTATGGTGAACAATCCAGCGAAAAGGCCTCGTCTGTACAGACACGTTTTAGCGCAGCTAAAAACGTTATCGCGCTTGAAAACAAGAGTCGACGTAAATGGGACAATCCCGTTATCGCTGACTTGGACCAAGATGGGTATGACGATTTACTGCTGACCGATCATGGTTACAGCGTTAAATTGTACTGGAACAATAAGGGGACGTTCGGTAAAGGCTACGATCTCATTATGGGCGACATGCACGGCATAGGCGTGGGAGATTTTGATAAAGACGGCGTGATCGACGCGTTGATTTCTCGCGGTGGGGGCTCTGGTGCCAACGCGCGTAACGCTAAACTTTTTCATTTCAGTAAAGATCGTAAAATTTCTAAAGGCGAGGATTTTTCACCGGCGTTGAGAAATATGCGTGGACGCACCAGCAAATTTTTTGACGCTGACAATGACGGTGATTTAGATTTAGCCTTACTCGGGTTTCCGTCGAAGGACGCCGGCCCAGAAGGTGAGAACTACTTGTACCGCAACGACGGTAAGGGTAACTTGACCCAAGAAGGCCTGTTACCTCGTACGCATCGTGACGGGCAAAAAATGCTGATCACAGACTTCAATCAAGACAATATCAGCGACATAATATTGTACGGTGATGGCGCGGTAAAAGCACTGCAGGGAGATGCTAAATTTGGCTTTAAGGATGTAACGCGCCAAGTGTTGGGGCAAGAGATAAGTGATGTGACTGGGATTGCCCAAATTGACTTTGATAACGATGGCGATTTTGATCTTTATCTCACTCGCGGCAAAAGATTGAAGGCGGGAGATACGTTTTACGATCCTCAGACCTCTACGTTGGCTTTTTACACTAAGCGGGGTCCATTCCAGCTTGATGATCTGCTCCTAGGGGAAGTCCTTGAAATTGAGAACCTACAAACATCCTATCCTGATCAAGACGTTTTTATCGGTGAAAGCGGCTATCAATATCAATTCCCTGGTGAGTTTCACGGCGGACAAAATATCCGTTTAGTTAGTAGCTTAGCTTTAGGCTGGCCAGACAAACCCACTAAAAAAGGTATTTACATTGGCTATATTGGTAACGATACCTGGCGGATAGCCGGCACCACTAATCCTCCAACAACCGGGGTGATTAAAAATGTTAAAAGTTATGTAGCCACTAAATTGCCTAAAGGTCCCAGCGACATATTACTTGAAAATCAGCATGGTCATTTTATCGATGTAACTGAGAAAGCTGGGCTCCTTAAAAACGTCCATAACACAGGTGTTGCGGTAGGTGATTTTGACAACAATGGCTTTGCGGATTTGTTTGTCGTTACTCGAGGTAATATGGTCACGCCTAACGCACAAAGTGTGTTACTCAATCAAGGCGACGGCACGTTCAAACTGGATCCGCACCACGGCGTTGTATCCCAAGAGCTTGGTGCCACTGGGTCAGGGGCGGATGCTATCGATTTTGATTTAGACGGTAACCTTGATCTAGTCTACGCCAACGAGCGTGGCAGATGGCATCTTGAAAGAAATAGTGGTTTTAGCTCAAATGATAGCAAAGCTGCCGAGGCTGGGCATTATTTGAAAGTAGCCGTGGAAGAATCACCTAGAAGCAAAGCATCACGCCGAGATGCTCTGGTGAGCGTTAGCGCTTGTGGAAATACCCAAATCCAACGTGTTGGTGATAGCGGTGCACCGTATACCCAGTCGTTGCGTGCAACGCTGCACTTTGGTTTAGGCTCGTGTACAGAAATTGACAAGGTAATCGTACGCTGGAGTAACGGTGAAAGCGATAGTGCACAATCTGTATCCTATGATGCGATCCTTAAGTTGCCGTTAAATAAAAAGTAACACTAGGCGTTATCTCAGCTTTAAAAGTAAAAGGAGCCACCAATGTGAATAGGTGGCGCTTATTTTTAGTCCTATTTTATGGGTATGTAATACCGTTAGATTTCACCCTAGCTAAATTGTACAGTCAGGCTGATTTTGCGGGGCTGCTTGTACAAAGGCATCTAACATATTACACGCCTCGTAAATGCGCATAATATTAGGGTAGGGCTGCATATCCACCTCGAATCGCAAGGCGTTATAGACTTGAGGGACTAAATAGACATCGACCATGGTGACCGTTTCTCCCATCGCATAGACGTTATTGCTCGACGTGTGCCTACCGCAACTTTTATCTTCTTTATTCAGTAATGCTTCAATCGCCGTGAAGCCCTCTTGTATCCAGTGGCGATACCATTCTTGCTTGTGCCTTTCGTCGACAGTTAATGCTTTACTCAGATATTTTAATACGCGCAAGTTGTTTAGTGGATGAATATCGCACGCAATCATGTCAACTATGCTACGCACATTGACTGCAGCCAACAGGTTATTGGGCATCAGTGGGTATTGCGGATATTGCCCGTCAATATAGGCCAAAATGGCGCCGGATTGAGTGAGCACCTCGCCACTGTCAATTTGCAAGCAAGGTACAAGACCTTGGGGTTGTAACGCCTTGTATTCATCAGTTAATTGTTCACTCTTAAGCAAGTTAACATATACCAATTCGTGCTCAATTTTCTTAAGATTCAGGGCAATTCGAACTCGGTACGCCGCTGATGAGCGAAAATAGCTAAATAATTTCATAGCAGTGCGGGTAAAACAGTACCGACCACTTCACCAAAACCAATGCTGACTGCGCCGTCACGACTGCAATGGGCGCGCATAATAATGGTATCACCGTCTTGTAAAAAGGTACGAGTTTCGCCGTTATCTAGGATTAACGATTTTTTGCCGCCTTGAGTCAGTTCAAGCAACGAGCCTGCCTCATCTGCTTCTGGACCAGATTGAGTGCCCGAGCCTAAAAGATCGCCTGGGGTCATAGGGCAGCCATTAACGCTGTGATGGGTAACGAGTTGAGCGGGTGTCCAGTAAGCATGTTTAAAGTTTGATTCAGACAGTTGCTGCGCAGCTTGCTTTGCTTGTCGCATGTTCTCGGTCTGGATAAAGCAGCTTAGGTTGATATCTAAATTTCCGTATTGCGAGTTCTCTTCGCTGGTTAGGTATGTTAGGGGTTGTGGATCTGTCTTAGGGCGACTAAATTGATGTCTAAATGGTGCTAGTGCCTGTGCTGTAACGACCCAAGGAGAAATTGTCGATGCGAAATTTTTAGCTAAAAAGGGTCCCAATGGTTGGTATTCCCATGCTTGAATATCTCGGGCAGACCAGTCATTTAAAATGCACATGCCAAAGATATGCTCTTGGGCGTTGCTGATATCAATACGTTGGCCAAGTTGCGTACCTTGACCAATAAACACGCCCATTTCTAATTCGTAGTCTAATCGTTGACAAGGAGCAAAGTCTGGTGTGCAGGCATCAGGTTTTTTGGTTTGCCCCACAGGGCGAGGGAAGGTTTGGCCTGAAACACCTATGCTTGATGAGCGCCCGTGATAGCCAATTGGTACCCATTTATAGTTAGGTAACAAAGGATTGTCAGGGCGAAACAAACTGCCGACTGCAGTTGCATGATGAATCGACGTATAAAAGTCGGTATAATCTGTTACTTGACAAGGCAGGGCGTATTGGGCGTCACTTTGTGCAACTAGGCAATTTTCAAGAGCACTTTGGTCAGCAGATTCTTCACTTAACGCATTTGACAATGCGCTTCGCAAGGTTGAATTTGTCTTAGCACCTAATCCCATTAAGGTATTTAAACTGCTTTGCGCGGCTGCTTGTGCCGCTGTTTGTGCATCGCCGATAAATAAATTTAGCTTCACGACTTTTGCCATGTCGAGTATCTGTTCACCAATGGCTACCCCACCGCGCCAAATGCCGTTAGATCCCGCCTCACGAAAAATTGCGAACGGTAAGTTTTGAATCGGAAATTGCGAGTGGCCATTAGCCGAGCTTACCCAACTTTTACGAGCCGGATCATGTGTTTCGTTTACCATTGTCATATTATCAATTCCTTAATAGCGTGCCGACGACTAGGGCTGGCCGTTAAAATGTTTTTTAAGATCGCCCCAACAGGCCAAGTAATTTTTCTGGCGCTGATGGGCATTAAGTGCAAATTTTGTTGGCTCGATCACATAGCGAGATTCCAGCATAAACGCCATGGTATTTTCATAGCGCTGAGGCTTCAGTTCGCCGTGGCTGGCTTTTTCAAACACCTCTGCTTCTGGGCCGTGGGGCGTCATGCAGTTGTGCAAGCTGAAGCCCCCTGGGGAGAAGCCTTTTTCTTTGGCATCATAGGTGCCTTCAATTAAGCCCATAAACTCACTCATCACGTTTCTGTGATACCAAGGCGGCCGAAAAGTATTTTCAGCTACCATCCATCGCGGTGGAAAAATAACAAAGTCTACATTTGCTATACCAGCGTCGGCGCTAGGCGAGGTCAGTACGGTGAAAATTGACGGGTCTGGATGATCGAAACTCACCGTGCTGAGCACGTTAAAACGTGATAGGTCATACTTATAAGGAGCGCTATTGCCTACCCACGCAACCACATCAAACGGGCTATGGTTTTGTGTTGACTGAAAAAACTCGCCACAAAATTTAGCAATGACTTGGTGATGCCCCTCGGTATCTTCGAAGCGCGCGAGGGGATATTCAAAATCTCTTTGATTCGCAAAGCCATTGGCTCCGGCAGGCCCACGCTCTGCTAGCTCCATTGGGCTACCATAGTTTTCGCAAAGATAGCCGCGAATAGGCCCATCTGTCGGTTCTATTTTAAATTTTATACCTCGGGGAATAACGAGGATCTCCCCAGGCGCTATATCTAGCTTGCCCATTTCCGTTATGGCGCTAAACGCCCCGAGTTGTGGGATAAACAGTAACTCGCCGTCGGCAGAATAAAATGATCGCCTGCCCATGTTTTTATTCGCCACATAAATATGAATACCAATGCCTGTTTGGGCGCGCACATCTCCGTTTGCTGCGACTGTTGTCAGACCATCGATAAAGTCAGTTGGCTCAGTGGGCAAAGGAAGGGCGTCCCAGCGCATTACATTGGGCGGGCAATCCGCATCAGTGATTGGCCCTGAACGCACATGCCCTTTTGCTATTTTGCTAAAGTCGCCCATGGCAATAGATGGGCGAATGCGATAGGTCCAAGTCCGGCGGTTTTGGTGCCGAGGCCGCGTGAAAGCACTACTGCTAAATTGCTCTGCATATAGCCCATAAGGGCAACGCTGCGGACTGAATTGTCCTACAGGTAACGCGCCTGGCAAAGCCTCTGTTTGGTGTTCATTATTGAACCCATACAGCTTGTTTATTGACACATCGACCGTCATGTACACCTCTTACTCACCTAGTTATAAACTTAATTAGCAGTAGTTTATTTATAGGTAATGCTCTCATGTGAGATTAATTTATAAGCTTAAATAACCTGAATGCAAGTTTATCGTGCTTATATGAAGCTATTAGGCGATTAATTAACGGTTGTTATCGTAAAGATTTCTTTAATTGCTCTTACTTAAGAGTAAGTGGTTGTGGCGTAGCAGTACGTTGAAGTGTAAGCTTTATGCATTCTGTCTCAGTACCTACTCTGATTGCGCAAAACAAAGCGTGAGACAACTTCGACTCTACACGGCGTTTAAAATGATTTTACTTAAACTGTTTGTACCTTATCGAATGGTCAATTTAGCTACGCGCATTAGCAATGCTTTCTCACAGACATATCGCGAGGAGTTTAAGCTGGCTATTCCTGATTGGCGGTTATTAGCCTGTTTAGGGGAGTACGGAAAACTTAATGCAAAAGATATTGCTGTGCTGACATTGATGGATAAATCTAAAGTGTCGCGAGCGGTCAAGCAGCTAGAGGATAAAGCTTTGTTGCGGCGGGAAACTGACCCGCAAGATAATCGCGCTGCTTATTTATCGTTAACCGAAGCAGGGTATGCCCAATATCAAAGTATTTCCCCTAAAGCTCTCGTGTGGGAAGAAGAATTATTAAGCGTACTCGATACAAGTGAGTACCGAAATTTAATGCGCATCATAGAAAAGCTTGATAACCAAGTGATCAAAATGGCGGCGCAGAGACACGAAAATAATCAATCTCACGAGGCTGATTAAGCAAAATAGCGCAAAAGTGCGATCTGCAAGAATAAATATCTTTTTCATCTCGGATTACCTTTCTTCTAAAATTGACTATCAGTCTCAGATGCTACAGTCCTTTCAGACAGAGGTTATGATTGCGATTGGGTTTACGTACGATCAAATTGATTATCTAGTAGGGATGTTCGTCCTAAGTCATTTTTGCAGCTAATGACGGTTGCAATAGCATATAAATTGACCATAAGACCAAAGTCTCATGGCTAATTTATAGGCCTAGACTCGCTTGCATTGATCTTATTTTTGACTGTCGTAACTATGTTGCATTATTATGTTAAGTGAATGATTTTTAAGTATAATTAATTATTCTTTTGGTGGGTAAGCACTTCCAGTCGTCTTTTTTAATGTTCTCATTTTTACTTGTACTCGCTGATCTTTGTTCGTATAAGACCTTTTGCTTAATCGCCATTTACCAATGGCTGGCTTACTCTGCCGCATCGATTTCATTTGCTTCAAAAAAAGCGTTTATTATTATTTTGAGCAAGTCACCATGTGTTAGGAAATATCATGAATACCACGTCGCAGTATGACAATCGGTCTGAAGCTATACAGACAGAGGATACGCAGACCATTTCTGATAGCTATGAAAATCTGCATAAGCCCAGTTCTGAGTTCGACAGCAGAGACGAGTACCTCGAGCATGAACTGCAAATTATGCAGCCAAGGCGTTGGCGGCCTAATTTACCTTTTCGAGATTATCGCTTCGAATTTGAGGATACGATACCCGCATTAGCAGGCACCATCGGCAAAGTCGTTATGGTTAGTGCTATTGCGGGCACGTTTGCCGGAACATTAGGCTTAAGTGACGGCTTTGTTTTAGAGAATGTACGCTATGAATTATTCATTGTTGCTGTTTTCATTCTGATATTTTCTGGTTTTATTTTACCGACCGCCAATCTAGCTGGTACCCACGGACCGCTTATTCCGTTAATTCCGATTGTTGTCGCAGCAGGTGGGCACCCTATGGCGTTTGGGTTACTGATTGGGGCGTTCGGTTTAATCCTCGCTGTCAGTAAAGGAGGAAGTTTACTAGCTCGACTTACCAGTAAAGGGGTATGTGGGGGGCTGCTACTGTACCTCGGCTTTATTGGCACTATTTCTCAAGTAAAGAAGTTATTCGCTTGGGCAGAAGATATTCAAATGACCCATATTGCATTTATTGTCATTCTGGCCACCATTTTATTATATGCATTGCTCGAGCACTTCAAAAAACGTTGGTTAGCGGTGCCACTTAGCTGCCTAATAGGTGGAGTGACGGCGTTTTTATTAGGGGCTCCGTTTGAATTTAAAACAGCCCCTGGCTTGCCTAATATCAATCCTATGTACTGGTGGGGCGAAAATACTGGTTGGATGCTAGGCATGCCAACCCTCGAAAGTTTCGTCGTTGTATTGCCGTTTGCCGTACTCGCCGTTGCCATGTGGTCGCCGGATTTCTTGGGTCACCAGGTATTTCAGAAAATAAGCTATCCACAGCGGACAGAAAAAGTGCAAATGAATATCGACGATACCATGCTTAGTGCATCGGTCAGGCAGACCTTTGGCTCTATTTTAGGTGGCTCGAATTTCGCGTCTTCATGGGGGACCTATATTGTACCGGCCGCCATTGCTAAACGACCCATTCCGGCTGGCGCTATATTAACTGCATTATTTTGTATTATCGCCGGTGTGTGGGGTTACCCCATGGATTTAGCGATTTGGCAGCCCGTGTTATGTGTGGCGTTAATTGTGGGGGTATTTATTCCATTGCTCGAAGCTGGCATGGAAATGACACGAGAAGGCAAAACCACCCAATCAGCCGCCATCGTGGTATTTGCATCAACGTTGGTGAATCCTGCGTTTGGTTGGTCCCTTACCATGTTGCTGGATAACCTCGGTCTGATTGGCTGTAAACAAAGAAGTGCCGAGTTAACCCATATGAGCCGCTGGATAATTCCACTGGTCATGTTTGTATTACTCACTCTGGTTATGGCGATGGTCGGCATGCTGCCAGGCATACCTGCACTGATGTCAGATTTCCAACATTAATAAAACGCGCAGATCATGCCATGGTCTGCGCTACCTGCTGGTTTTGTTTGTACAAAGTATCTCGAATTACAAGATCCAGCGATTATTCCTGCAAAACTTAGGCGCAGCAAATACATTATTAAATTACGGCATTATCGCGTTTATCGGTATGTTGGTCGTGGCTAAAATTTTACCTGAAACCAAGGGGAAAACTATTGAAGACATTGATCGAGATATAGTAAAAGCATAGGCCGTCATATTCAAATAAAGTGCGTGGAAGAAACTTTTTTAACGACCAAGTCAAAGAGATAAACAACCAACTAGTTAGGTAATGTGCTTTGTAACCTTTGCAAGGCGTGATACATTTACTGTATGTTTTAACATCTTATGTTTAGAATATTATCATGAGCGAATTAGTATATTACGATCTTAAACGCACGGCGACGATGACGCCTAGCATGCCTGTACAGGTAGCGCGGGAGTTGGGCCGCCGCATTGTTGCGGGCACATACGAGCCTGGCACGCTGATAGATGAAGAGAATACGTTAGCGACTCGCTATCAAGTTAGCCGAGTGGTTATTCGTGATGCTGTTAAAATTTTAGTTGGAAAGGGCTTGCTTGATGTACGCCGAGGCATTGGCACTCGAGTGCGCGCACGCAATCAATGGTCGATGCTTGACGACGACGTTTTAGCGTGGCATTTATCTGCACCGCCCAATCCTGCTTTTTTGAAACAGTTGATGGAAATCCGCTTAGCGTTTGAGCCTAAAGCGTCACGCTGGGCAGCAGAACGCGCCACAGATGAAGACATAGCTGAAATTGAAGCCGCGTGTGTGGCGATGGAGCAAGAAGGCGGTTCGGTGGAAAGCTTTGTGATTGCTGATGCCGAGTTCCACCGTGCAGTATTACGCTCTGCCCATAATGAATTTTTAAAAGCGATGGAAGGCGTGATTTACTCGGCTTTGTTGGTCAGTATTCGTTTGACCAACAAAGACCCTCGGGAGAATAAAACCTCTGTGCCATTTCACCGGGCAGTATGTAATGCCATTACAGCCCACGACGGCGACCTAGCAGAAGAATTAACGGCTAATTTGTTAAACGACGCTGATCACCGATTAGACGGTAATGTAGCGAATTATGTATAAACGCTAAGCACACTTGTCGCTTGATATAATTTTATAAGGCTAATTTATGGCCTAATTAAAACACCAGCTTAAGCTGGTGTTTTTAAATTCACCCTTCGTCGTTATCTTATCGAAAATCAAACTGCTAACTTACTTCCTTGTTTCTCGTTAGTTTACCAGTTGTGCAGTTGCTTCACGCAATGCATGGGTAAGGTTTAGCTAATGTAGGGATAGGAAACAGTAGGTGAATTTTTTGAATGGGCGACTGGGTGACAGATTACTCGTTTGGTTATTATTATCGCTATTGTTAGTAGGGCTATTTAGTACCAGCATATTGTTTTTGACGATTTTTATATAAGCCGAAGACGTGATTGGCTTGGGTATTATCCGGCCCAACTTTAAGGGCCTTGGCTAAGACCGACTAATACGTTGCGCTAAATTGGCTAAAACCTATATTTTTAGATTTTAGTCAATGATAAGGTTTGTCTAGCAAGCTTTAGATATTTGAAAGGGTAGAGTATGCACACGACTGATATTCGTTTATTTATTCCGAGCGAAGATTTTGCGCTATCCCAACAATTCTATCAAGCTTTAGGCTTTAGCAAAGAGCCCGTCAATGACGATTTATGTCTATTTATCAGTGGTGAATGTACCTTCTTTTTACAGAATAGTTACCAACAAGTATTCGCTGAAAACCTAATGATGCAGTTGATTGTGCCTGATATACATGTCGCTTTTGCGCAAATTGCAAGCATGGGTGATTTGGCTAACAAATATCAGCCCATTAAACATGAGCCTTGGGGTAAGGTCGTTTACTTGTGGGGGCCGTCAGGCGAGTTATGGCATATAACTGAATTAAACGCCCGATAAGCATTGACGAAATAACATTATTTATAGCCAAGCTATTTTAGCGGGTATCAATTTGCCGTCGCTAAATATTCGCGCTGACTGACGCCATTTTTATACCGGCAAAGAGTAAAAAACCGCCAGCCGATTTATTGATCACGTTCACAATTGATGATTTAACCGAACCACTGGACAGTTTCTGCCCGATGTAGGCGTACATGGTGTAAGACATCAAATCGACCAGTAAACAGGACGCACCCATAATTAGCAGTTGTCCTAATATGGGTTTTTCAATATCGATAAACTGTGGCAGTAACGCCAAAAAGTACAACAACGCTTTTGGGTTAGCCAACTCAACGATAAAACCTTGGCTAAACAACGCTAAACCTTTAGCACTTGAGCGAGCTTTTTTATGAATACTCAGCCCGCCGCTCTTACTGAATAATGCATTTAAGCCAAGGTATACCAAATACAACACTCCAACCCACTTAATAACCGCAAACAGTAAGTTAGATGCAATTATCAATGAGGCAATGCCTGTGGCAGACAATAGGAAGTACACCACATTCGCACCAGCCACACCGGTTACCCCGCACAAGGCTTTTTTCGCGCCGTGGCGAGCCCCTTGCGAAGCTATAGTGATCACAGCCGGTCCCGGAGACATACATACTATGATGGTGGTGGTTAAAAAAATAATATAGGCGTGCAAATCCATCCGTCATCCTGTTTAGTATGTATGTATCAGGTTTGAATGTGAAACCTGTTAGGAGTTATATATTCAGCAAGCTGTAATAGAAATCATCTATATTTAGCTGCATTACTGCTGTGCTGAGTAATATACAAACCCAAGCGTAAATTTACTAGACGTATAAGCGACAGGTTCTAATATAACCCGTTTAAACAAATCTTTATTCCTGATGTAGGTCAAATTTTGCGTATATTAACTAAATTAAATATAAGCTAGCAGTTGACATAAATTGCGCGAAAGGAGTAAAGTTGACAAAGTTTCAGTAATTACTGAAACTTCATAAGTGTAGTGTGTAACAACCTATTTTTAGATTTGTTTGGCGTCGCAATAAGCGACCTTACTAGGAGCCATTAACATGATAGATGAAACCTTTGTGGATCTATCGAGATTACAGTTCGCGATCACCGTACTGTACCATTTCCTTTTTGTCCCGTTGACGCTGGGCATGACATGGATCCTGGTTATCATGGAGTCAGTTTATGTAATGACTGGCCGTGAAATATACCGAGATATGACTAAATTTTGGGGTAAGTTGTTCGGTATTAACTTCGCGATTGGCGTGGCGACCGGTCTTACCATGGAATTTGAATTTGGTACTAACTGGTCTTATTACTCTCATTACGTTGGTGATGTGTTTGGAGCGCCACTAGCGATAGAAGGCTTGATGGCATTCTTCCTTGAGTCTACGTTCGTGGGCATGTTCTTTTTAGGTTGGGACCGACTCACCCGCAGACAACATTTAGGCGTAACCTTTTTGATGGCGGTGGGGACTAACTTCTCGGCGCTGTGGATTTTGATTGCTAATGGCTGGATGCAAAACCCAGTGGGATCAGAGTTTAATTATCAAACCATGCGTATGGAAATGACCAGCTTTGCTGAATTGGTGTTTAACCCAGTCGCTCAAGTTAAGTTTATTCATACCGTATCAGCTGGATATGTTGCGGCGTCGATGTTCGTGCTGGGCATCAGTAGTTACTATATTTTAAAAGGGCGGGATATTTCCTTCGCCAAACGTTCGTTCTCTGTCGCCAGCGGGTTCGGTTTAGCGTCAATACTGTGTGTTATTTTGCTCGGTGATGAATCAGGTTACGAGGTGGGTGAAGTACAAAAGGTGAAGCTGGCGGCTATCGAAGCTGAGTGGCATACCGAAGAAGCGCCAGCAGCGTTTACGGTGTTTGGGTTCCCGGACTCTGAAGAACAAGTGACACACGCGGCAATAAAAATACCTTACGCATTAGGGATTATTGCCACACGCTCCTTAGATGAAGAAGTAACGGGTATTAATGATTTAGAAATACGTCATGAAGAGCGCATTCGCAACGGAATGGTGGCATATAAATACTTAGAAATTCTAAGAAGTGGCCAAGACACGCCAGAAAATATCGCCATATTTGATACCTTAAAAAGCGATTTAGGCTACGGCTTATTACTTAAGCGCTATACCCCGAATGTAGTGGACGCAACCGAAACACAAATTCAACAAGCGGTAAAAGATTCGTTCCCAAAAGTTGGGCCGATGTTTTGGTCGTTTAGGATTATGGTGGCTTGTGGTGTGGCGATGCTAATCGTATTTGTTTTGGCGTTCTACTACAACGCGCATCGCGTTATTGAACAAAAACGCTGGTTGTTGTGGGCAGCGGTATTCAGTATTCCTTTACCCTGGATAGCCATCGAATTTGGCTGGGTAGTAGCAGAGTACGGTAGGCAGCCTTGGGCGATATCAGAGATTTTACCCACGTTCTTAGCGACGTCGTCTCTGACGACTAATGATTTACTGATCAGTATTGCCGGCTTTGTTATTTTCTACACAGGTCTTGGCACAGTAATGGGTTGGTTAATGTTGCGTTTTATTCGTCTTGGGCCAAGTTCGTTGCATACCAACAAATATCACTTTGAAAAGATTAATCAGCAAACTGATGATGACCTAGGAGCACAATCATGATCTTTGATTACGAAACCCTCAAACTGTTGTGGTGGGTGATTATAGGCGTATTGCTGATTGGCTTTGCTGTTACCGATGGCATGGATATGGGCGTAGCGATGCTACTGCGCCTCGTCGGTAAAACGGATAGCGAGCGCAGAACGGTAATCAATACCATTGGTGCTCACTGGGATGGCAATCAGGTTTGGTTTATCACCGCAGGTGGTGCCCTATTTGCGGCTTGGCCAATGGTCTACGCTGCGGCATTTTCTGGCTTTTACTTCGCCATGTTATTGGTGTTATTTGCATTGTTCTTTCGCCCGTTAGCCTTCGATTATCGCAGTAAAATAGAGACTGACCGCTGGCGTAATAACTGGGATTGGGCGCTATTTTGTGGCAGTGCAATCCCAGCTTTGGTCTTCGGTGTTGCGTTTGGGAATCTGTTTTTAGGCGTGCCTTTTAACATCGATAATTTGTTACGTGCGAGTTACCAAGGGTCATTTTTTGGCTTACTTAATCCCTTCGGATTATTAGCAGGTCTTATCAGTATCACTATGTTAATGGGCCATGCAGGTATGTGGTTGCAATTGCGTACAGATAGCGACGTTGCAAAACGTTCTGGGCAATATGGTCGTTATGCTTTAATCGCTTTTATGTTGCTGTTTGCCTCGGCGGGTATTTGGGTGGCTAATATGGATGGATACCAAATCGTTAGCATGCCTGATACGCAAAGTTACGCTAATCCTATTGGTAAAATGGTAACGACAGCGCCAGGTGCTTGGTTAGACAATTACACAGCGATGCCACTGACTATCATCTTCCCGGCGTTAGGCTTTGCGATGGCGACACTTGCGCTGCTGTTTTCGAAAATGGGTAGACCAGGTTTAGGATTGATATCGTCAAGTGTCATGTTGGTGGGCGTTATTATGACGGCGGGCGTGTCTTTGTTCCCATTCATTATGCCCTCAAGTAATAATCCTAACGTAAGCTTAACCATGTGGGATGCGGTTTCTAGTCATATGACATTGAATGTAATGTTTATTGCAGTGTCAATTTTCATTCCTTTGATTTTGTTTTATACCACTTGGTGTTACGTCAAAATGTGGCGCAAAGTCACCGTCAAAGAAATTGAAAATAATACTCACGGTAGCTATTAAACGCTTATTGTTGACCAATATAGGCCATGTCCATTGAATTCATGGACATGTTGCCTGAGGAGAAAATTTATGTGGTATTTTGCTTGGATCTTAGGCGTATTGTTAGCCTGTACACTTGGCGTGATTAACGTGATGTGGTACGAATTTCATCAAAATAAAGACAGCGTAGCGGACGATCAGAAAGAGTTGTATGACAAGCTCAACAAAGAACGTGACAACTAAACCCCGTCCAGACCGCGCGCAACAAATGTTGCTGCGCGGTTTTTTAAAACGAGAATCTGCACCCGCTGCAGGTCTACTTAAGTTCAGTATTGCCCTTGGCACCCTTAACGCGTTATTGATGATTGCGGGTGCCTATCTTTTGGCTCAAATTATTCATCTTGCAATGTTTGAAGACGCGAATATCAGTGACGTCAGCCACTTTCTTTGGTACTTGGGCATTACTGTTATCGTCAGAGGATTTTTTTTAGCCCTTAGTCAACGTTTTAGTGCGCGGGCCGCACGTAATATTAAAACAGCTATGCGCGCCAATTTACTGCAAAAACTCACTCAGCTTGGGCCGCATTTCACCGATAAAAAAGGTCACGGGGCACTGCTTAATACTGTGCATGACGGAGTAGAAGCCTTACACGACTATTATGCCAATTATCTGCCCAGCGTCGCCTATAGCGCGCTAGTACCGCTGGCTATTTTGGTGGTGATATTCCCCACAGATTGGCAAGCGGGTTTAATCTTTTTATTTACCGCGCCGCTTATCCCGTTTTTTATGATCTTGGTTGGCTCCAAAGCTGAGCAACTCAATCAAGCCAGATGGCAACAATTAGCCATGCTGGGCAACTATTTTTTTGATCGGGTGCGCGGCTTAACGCAGCTAAAGTTGTTCGATGCTACTAAGCGCGAATTGCAACAAATTGCCCGTATCTCTGATGACTTTCGTCACGCGACATTAAGTGTATTGAAAGTCGCATTTCTCTCGTCTTTTGCGTTGGAATTTCTCGCTACCATCAGTGTTGCCCTTGTGGCCGTACTGATTGGCTTTAGGTTGTTCTTTGGCACCTTAGACTTTGCGACCGGCTTTGTGGTGTTGCTGCTCGCACCAGAGTTCTATTTACCGCTGCGTAAGTTAGGCAATCATTATCACGCACGCCTAGAAGGAATAAGTGCCGCTGGAGACATGCTAGACATACTGCATAGTCAAAATGATGAGAGAGTTGACGAAACCGACTCCCACAGTGAAAAATTCCAGCAAGAACATAAAAAAACCGCATCGCTTAGTGAAATATTTATAAAAAATAGCCGTTTAGTCAACGGTGTTTCTGTCTCAGAATTGAATTTTACTTACCCAGATAGTCACGAAGGCATTACCGACATAACGTTAGACTTGCCCTCAACGGGATTAATCGCGTTTGTTGGTTCAAGTGGTGCAGGAAAAAGTACTTTATTCGATTGTTTATTGGGTTTTCATCCACAGGTGATTTCTCGGATTCGGGTGAATGAACAACCCCTTTGTGAGCAAGATATACCAGTTTGGCAACAGCATATTGCATGGATCCCCCAGCAACCGACCTTGTTTTACGCCAGCATAAAAGACAACATCACCCTGGCGAAACCTAACGCCACAGAAGCGCAAATTCAACAAGCAGTTAAGCAAGCGGGTGCCCTTGAATTTATACAATCCCTTGATAATGGCTTTGATACCGTATTAGGCGAACAGGGTGAAGGACTTTCAGGTGGACAAAAACAACGCATCGCCCTCGCTAGAGCCTTTATAAAACAGGCAGCTATTTTAGTATTAGACGAGCCAACAGCCCACCTTGACAGTGCAACTGAGCACAGTGTGCAATTAGCCATAAACGAATACGCTAAGCAGCATTTAGTGCTGGTTATTGCCCATCGTCTGGGAACGTTAAAACAAGCAGATAAGGTTGTGGTGCTTGAAGCCGGAAAGATAGTTCAACAAGGCCGTTATCAAGATATTAGCCAGCAGCCAGGTCCTTTCACCTCATTACTTCATAGTGGTGACCATTTGGCTAAGACCAATGCAGAAGCCGATGGTGTTGAACAATCCGTTCTACAAAAGGCGCATCGTCATGACTAACTTTATGCGTTTATTAACGTTGTGCAGGCCGCACTATAAAGCGATGGCACTTGGCGTGTTCCTAACCGTATTAACCGTATTGGCTAACGTTGGCTTACTGGCGATTTCAGGTTGGTTTTTAGCATCCATGGCGGCAGCTGGTATCGCGGATGTGCAAATGAATTATTTTACCCCAGCCGGAATTATTCGTTTTTTAGCTATAGTGCGCAGTGTCTCGCGTTACGGCGAGCGTTTAGTTACCCATAACGCCACATTCTTATTATTAAGCGAAATTCGAGTTAACGTATTCGCCACCTTAAGCAAACTTAATAGCAAAGACTTAGCTATGAATCGCAGTGCTGATTTATTTAATCGCATGCAAAATGATGTCGATGCTTTGGACAAGTTTTATCTTAATGTTCTGTTACCCATGCTCGTGGCATTGGTCTGTGTGCCGATAGTTATCGCGATTATCGCCGACTTCAACGTTGCAGTTGCGATGATCTGTTTATGTGGCATTTTGCTGGTGGGAGTAGGATTACCTATATTATTAAGCCAAAAGCTAAGACGTACTGCTTCACAGCAAACTCAGCGTTCAGCTGAGCTGCGAGAAGCCCTGTCCGATATACTAACCGGCCAGCGCGAATTGGCTATTTATCAGGCAACGGCAAGCCAATTAGCTAAATGTAATCATATACAGCAAAACTATAATGAATTGTTAGATAAACGACATAAAGCGTTAGCCAATAGCGATGGGTTAAGCTTGATTGTGGTGCAGTTAGCAATGGTGGCCTGTGTGATTTTACTGGTGCCTCTTGTTCATTCTGGGCAATTACTTAATGTTCACCTGGCTATGTTAAGCCTGTTTGTATTGGCCAGTTTTGAAACCGTGTTGACCTTACCAAATGCCTTTATTCAAATGCCCGTGGCGTTAAGTGCTGCGGGGCGAATTTTTGCGCTACATGACAAGCTGGATAAGAGCCAGGCGGAAGCATTAGCTAAAAATGCGAATGAACCTGAGGGTGTGAAATTCTCCGTAGCAGAAAATTTTACCGCATTAGATTTACCAAATCAGGCTGTCGGGCTTACTTTACAAGCGGTGAGCTATCGTTACGCTAATGATGCACTGACGCAAAGTCAAACGACAAATTTACCCAGCGATAATAGTTCAGTGAGTAATGGTATTGTTAATGATTCAGCAAGCGACGGGTATGCCCTTGAAAACGTCAGTTTTACGATTAAAGCTCAGCAAAAAGTTGCCTTAGTCGGGCCAAGTGGCAGTGGCAAATCCACACTGGTAAATTTACTCAGTGGGCTATGGCCGGAACAGCAAGGGCAAGTTATTTTTACGGGTGAAAAGGGCTTAAATCACACTCAGGAAAGTCAATGTGTGGCAAGGGACCTTAGCTTTGAAAAGCGTACTCAATTGATGGGGGTTTTAGCCCAGCAGCATCATATTTTTGATGGCACAATTGCTGATAATTTGCATTACGCAGAGCCACGTGCAAGTGTCGAACAAATGCAAAAGGCCTGCGAGCAAGCTCAGTTAGGTCAGTGGTTAACAGCATTACCAAATGGTTTGAATACTCGCTTAGGCAGCGCAGGTAGGCGTATGTCGCAAGGTCAATCACGGCGCTTAGCTATTGCGCAAATGTTATTACGCCACCCCGCTATTTTGGTGTTAGATGAACCTACCGAAGGACTAGACAACCAATCAAAACAAGCCGTGATGCAGGCCCTCATTCAAGCGATGAGTCACAGTACGGTATTGTGTATTACTCACGATCCGGCTTTGCTAACAAGCATGGACAAAGTTATCTGGCTCGAAAATGGTCTAGTTAGAGGCGAGGGTACTCATCAAGCATTGTTACTAGCCCATCAGGAATACGTGGCACTAACCACTCGGTTTTAATTTTCGGCGGGTGGAGTTAAAAGCGCTATACTTTTTTATGATAATTTTATTGTTTTGGTTTGCTTATACGTTATCGAAATGCGTTAATTTTTAAGGCGCTAAGCGCACAAAAAACAGTTTGCATAGATTAAGTGGTTTCGCGGTTTCGTGGGGTGGTTTTTTATAAGTCATTCGTAGCATAGCAATCAACTACAACATATTAGAGGTTTATATGAAGCGCGTTACGGGTATCGGTGGTGTTTTTTTCAAAGCAAAGGATGCACCTGCGCTGCACGCTTGGTACAAACGTCATTTGGGCATCGATGTTCAATCGTGGGGTGGTACTTCGTTCTCTTGGCGTGACGAGAAGGGTGAACTTGCTAATGGCTCAACCATCTGGTCTGTTAGTTCACAAGAGGTTGATACGTTTTCACCAAGCAAGGCCTCGTTTATGATCAATTACCGGGTAGACGATCTTTACGCTTTGGTTTCAGTTCTTAAAGCTGAGGGGTGTGATGTACTCGATAACATTGATGATACTGAATATGGGAAGTTTGCGTGGGTTATTGACCCAGAAGGAAATAAAGTCGAGTTATGGGAGCCACCTGCGGGTCAATGATATAGACCTTTAAGGATATCTCGGTTAACGGAGCGCTATTATGCGGGGATTCAGCAAGGCTGCCAGCGTAAGTTACCTATGCTTTGCTTTAACGTTGAATAGGGCTTTGCTTTTCGAGTTATTTACGGGTGTTGTTATATGATGAAGGGATTATCTTATAACGGGAAAGCGTTACAACTTTACCGAAGGATTACGCCAGTTGCTTGATCGATAATATGAGCATCATGTTTTTAATGATGACTATTATTACGCAAAATGACAGAGCAGCTTCAGAACAATTCTTTAATGCCGATATAGCGGTATTGAATTATTCAAACACTCACCCTTGCTTGTCTGCGGTTTGACTTATACTGTGTGTTGTAAGGCGCTGGCGGTACCGCAAAGCATTCCTGTGTAAAATCAGGAATGACTAAGGATTCTCACTTTGACAAAAACCTTTACGTTTGGGCTACAAACTAAAACCACGCTGTTATTAGGTGGTTTGATAGCGATTGCGTTAATTTTTATCAGTTATACCAGTAGCTGGCAATCAAGAAAACTCGCTGAGACCAACGTTCTTGAATTGGAACAAAGTAAATCTCGAGTACTTAAACGGTCTATTGAAGTTGCCTTAAAAAACCAAAGGCAAAACCTACTATCGTTACGCGATGTGCCGGCTAATCAAGCAATAATAAGAGCGCTAGCCAACAATGGCGTTGATCCACTTAGTGGCGATAGCTTGGAAGAATGGCGTCAACGTCTAACTGTGATTTTATCGGCATTTGTGACCAATCATGCGGAATTCCAGCAATTACGTTTTATCAATTTCACCGGGGATGAATTGGTAAGAGTACAGCGGGCGGCTAATGGGAATATAAGTGTTGTCCCTGATAATGAGCTGCAGAATAAGTCTGACTCTGTTTATGTTACAGAAACAATCAAATTAAATGCCGGAGAAACTTACTTCTCAGATGTTAATTTAAACAGAGAACATGGCGCTATTCAGATCCCGCATCTTCCGGTCTTGAGGATTGCGACCCCTGTTTTTAACGCTGACGGAATAGTCTCAGCAGTGATCGTATTGAATTTATCTACCGAGCAGTTGTTTCAAGAAATTTTCTCTCAAATCGATGGCGTAAAGCGAGAAATCATAGATGATAAAGGTTTCTATATTAAAACCGCTGATAACGCTAAAGCTTTCGGATTCGACCTAGGTACTGACGACAAGTTAAGCACCGAAGAGCCGTTTATGGCTGACACCATACTCAGTCAAGATTCATTTATACGCTATGACAAAAACGATAAAGAACTGGAAGGATTTGAAAAAATATTTTTTGCCCCTCAGGATCACGAACGTTACTGGGTCTTGACCTTCCATATTCCGGAAAATCTGGTTTTTTCAGATATCAGCACCTCTTTACAACAAACATTAATCTTCAGTTTAGTGATGGGCGCTTTATCTATTTGCTTGATTATCTGGTTTGTATCACGAAGAATATTGACCCCTATCGTGACGATGGCGCAGGTGTGCGAACGTTTTAAGGCGGGTGATTTGAGCGGGCGGTTGGACACTGATTCTGTTAGCGATGAAATGCTAACTTTGTATCAAGGCATTAATACATTTGTTGAAAATCAGCAACAGACGACCACTCTACTAAATGACGAGGTTAATGCGCAAGCCAAACGACTTTCTGCCGTCATCGATAACATAGTAGATGGCATTATTACCATAAATGAACGAGGTAATATTGAATCATTTAACCCCGCAGCAAGTAAAATTTTTGGCTATAGCGAACAAGAAGTGATTGGTCATAATGTCAAAATCTTAATGCCTGAACCCTATCATACTGAGCATGACGGCTATCTCAATCACCATCTTAAAACCGGTGAAAAAAAGCTGATAGGACTCGAGCGCGTCGTTATTGGCCAACGCAAAGATGGGTCAACCTTTCCAATGGAATTAGGGGTCAGTGAACTTATTATCAATAATGCCAAGCACTTTGTTGGTATCACGCGAGACGTGACCGAGCGTCATCAAGCCAAAGAAGAGTTGAACAAAGCCAAACTTACCGCCGAACAAGCCAGTTTAGCCAAAAGTGAATTCTTGGCCAATATGAGTCATGAGATACGTACGCCTATGAACGGGGTGTTAGGCATGACTAATTTATTACTCGACACTCAACTAAATGCTGAGCAATATAATTTTGCTAAGATAGTCAAAAACAGTGCCCAATCGCTGATGACCATTATTAATGACATACTTGATTTTTCCAAAGTAGAAGCGGGCATGTTGGAAATGGAAGCCATTCAATTTGACTTGGGTGCATTGATGAATGAGTTTGGTAGCAGTATTGCGGTTCGTGCTCACGAAAAAGGGCTTGAATTAATTTGCCCGGCTAATCCGGTTCAGCATAAGTGGTATAACGCTGATCCCGGACGTATTCGCCAGATTCTTAACAATTTGGTAGGCAACGCCATCAAGTTTACTGAAAAAGGCGAAGTTGCTGTTTATTACAGTCTGCAGCAGCGCACTGAATCGCGCAGCAAAGTGTTGATTGAAGTGACTGATACTGGAGTAGGGCTAAATGCAGAAGATCAAGCGAGACTTTTCGAGCGTTTCAGCCAAGCTGATGGCAGTACTACCCGTAAGCATGGAGGTACTGGCCTAGGGCTTGCTATAAGCAAACAATTAGTAGAACTGATGGGCGGAGAAATTGGTATTAGGAGTGTCGAAGGAGAGGGGTCGACATTCTGGTTCACCCTTGATCTAGAAAATGCTGAACCTGTGGAAACCGAACGCGAGGAAGCGGATCTAAGCGGACAAAAAATATTAGTCGTTGATGACAACCTTACCAACCGCACATTGCTCGGACACTTGCTGACTAACTGGCAGGTCGAACACACGCTTGTTGGCCGTGCAAGAGACGCATTAGAAAGCCTATCGACTGCGGTAGCACAGAATCAACCATACAGCATTGCGATAATAGATATGCAAATGCCAGGTATGGACGGCGCTCATTTGGGAGCCATGATCAAAGCCACACCCGAACTAGCCAGCACCCATCTGATGATGCTTACATCTCAAGGGCAACGGGGTGATGGTAAGAAATTCAAGGATGCCGGATTTAGCGCTTATCTCAACAAACCCATCGATCAATCCATTCTGCAGAATTCACTTATGCAAGTAGCGGGGCTTACCTCTGATGACGGCCCATTGCTTACCGTCTACAGCACACGTAAAAAGCCCCAGTACAAGGTTCGAGTGTTGATTGTAGAAGATAATGTTATTAACCAGATCGTAGCGCAGTCTTTGCTTGAACAGTTTGGTATACGCGCTGATGTGGCTGCCAACGGCGAAGAGGCATTAGTCGCTCTTAAAAGTTTGCCTTACGACCTCGTATTTATGGATTGCCAGATGCCGGTGATGGATGGTTTTGAAGCGAGTCGCTGTATTCGAGACCCGCAATCTAAAGTGTTAAATAAAGATATCCCTATCGTTGCCATGACGGCAAACACCATGCAGGGTGATCGTGCCAAATGCCTTGCTGCAGGTATGAACGACTTTATCTCGAAGCCGGTGGAAACAGTTAAACTTCAACAGACGCTAGAGCTATGGTTAGCTAAATCGAGAATAGACGGTTAAATTAACAATACCCAACTTCTATTAATTTGACTCTTGTAAGCCCAGAGAAGTAGTTTTTTCTATATCTTTGCCTTTAAAAACTTATCCAAGTAAGGCTTGATGGCATTATCCACGTCGGTTGATTGCCCGCTGTTAGGCTCATCGGAGTATGCAGCAATTGAGGCTAATTCAATTAATACTTGTCGAGCAATATCTTCTCGCACTAATCCTCTTGAATAAATAGATAGCTGTTTGCTCGTCGCTACATATTCAATGGGGTTAAGCAGTTTAGTTTTTTTAAATATCTTCGAGCTGAGCACGACACTGGATACACGTTTTGTCCATTCACTTGGCATAAGTTTAAATAGCAAACTAATATCTTTTTTTGATAATGCATGAAAAGGTGCATTGCTGAATTTTCCAATCACAATCTTCATTATTACTCCATTTATCCAACCCTACCTGATTATACCAATTCCAGTGAATAATTAACCACTTAGAGAAAATTTAAAAGGGCTTAATCAAGGTGCTTGAATGATTGCCCTTTATTAAAAATCACATGGTGCCCTTTCAAGTTTGAGCAACGCAGAGTAAGTCCTTTTAAAATTCGCCCGAAGGGAGTTCCACAACGAGTTTTGTTCTGCGTTCTTGGTATTTGAAAGGGATGAACCATTACTGTACACCGACGCCTTGTTCAAAACCCGCTGGATGAATTCACAGAGGGCAATTATTGATTGGTATTACACGAGAGAGTTAATCGTCGAATCGTTCAAAGAATAAACCGTGTGTATTTTTGAGCTTTTGCTACCGAGGCCCATTAAGCATTAAGGATGCGGAAGAGAAGCCATGGCAGTCAAAGAAAGTCGGCGGTTACCATTATTGTTGTTAATAAATATCACACTAAAAATTTATTAAGATTGTTAAAAATCATGTAATGAATTAAAAAAAATATTGTCGAATAATATATATTACTTAAATCAAAGTGAGCTTAAGTCCGATTTGGCTGTCATTTGCTTTGTGCCAATAAGGATTGCTATGCGTTGTACGAAATTGTTAGTGAGTTTTTTAGTGTTAGGTTTGAGTGCTTGTGCGCAACAAAATGTGGATCCAATAGCGAGTACTGAATTGGAAAAAAGCGTCGCCAATCAACCCTTTGCTGAGAAATGTGAAGATGCTAAATATCAACTAGACAAATCCGTAGAAGAAGGTCAGTTGTCCGGTCTAAGAGAGCTTAAACGCAACATTGAGCTTTACTGTGTGTGGCGTAGAAATTAACACTGCGGGCGAAGTTATAAATGAATCTAGTGCTAAAGAGAATAAGTATTTATAGAAATAATGTCGGTGGATTGAGTGTCATGACCAGAAATGCTCGGGGACGTCACACGTTCGATACTTGCTCCCGTTAATTCCTCGTTTCAGTTTGATGAGCCATGAACCGGAGCAATTAACTGTGGTCTTTCAACATTTTTGTTATGTTTGCGAGCAGATTACCTTTATCAAAGGGCTTAGCAACTGTTGCATTAAAACCAGCGTCCTTATAAAGCGCTAAATCCTCTGCGTAAATATTAGCTGTTATGGCAATTATTGGTAAATTAGGCTTACATAATTTTATAAGCTTGCAAGCTTCTACACCGTCCATCACGGGCATTTGTATGTCCATAAGTACTAAATCGACATGATTTTTTATTGCAAAGTCTGCCGCTAATTGGCCATTTTCTACTATGTGTATATCTGTATAGCTTTTTTCTAACATTGAATTGATGATGATCTGATTAATATCATTATCTTCTGCAATCAATATCGTTTTTACGTTAAGAGATTCTTCGGGAGTAACTTTAATTTCTTTAACTGAGTCATTCGAATCAATTGCCATTAATGGTAAGGATATTTTAACAATCGTACCTACGTTCTCCTTGCTGGAAACGTTTATTTTACCTTTCATTAGCGTTACCAGCGAAAGCACAATAGACATGCCTAATCCGGTGCCACCATATTGGCGCGTGATCGATTGGTCGGCCTGTTCAAATCGTTGAAATAACCTTTCTTGTGCCTCTTTGTTCATTCCTATACCGGAGTCTTTAACAACGATAAAAACGCCTCCATCTCTATGGTTACTAATCGATAAATGGATTTCGCCTGAATGGGTGAATTTTATCGCGTTGGTCAATATATTTAGCAGTATTTGTTTTAGTCTCAGTTCGTCAGCCATCCATATGCTCTGGGTTAAATCAGTATGAATGGTAAATTTCAACGACTTTTTCTGGATGCTGGCGGTTAATTCTGATTCGATTACGGTTAGTAGTGCAGTCAAGTCAACAGGCGTATTGTGCAAATCTAGCTTGCCTACTTCTAATTTAGAAACGTCTAAAATGTCATTAACCAACTCGTTGAGTGTTGCAGTTGATTGAGTGGCTAGGTTTATATATTGCGCGACTTTTTCTTGAGCAGTTTCGTCGCGTAATAACTGAAGAGTGCCAAATATGCCATTTAGCGGGGTGCGTATTTCATGGCTCATGTTTGCCAGAAATTCAGACTTTGCCACGTTCGCTTTTTCAGCAGATTCTTTTGCTCTCGCTAAAGCGTTTTCTTTTTCGATTTGTTCGCTTAAGTCATAGGCAATTCCAAGATAACCGATTATTTCATTCAGCTCATTTCGAAGGGCGGTTAAATTTAATCTGACGGGAATCTTTTCGCCACTTTTACTCACATATGTCCAGTCCGAATTGTCGGTAATACCTCGATTCGATTTAGCAAAAAACACATCAACACTTTGCGTAAACTCGCAGTTTAACTCCTTAGTAAGGGATAACGATCGTTCAAGTACTTCAGATTCAAGATGAAATAACGCTGGTGTCTCTTTTTGAATTAAATCTTCGGACTTGTAGCCAAGCAAAAGCTCAGCAGCCGGATTGAACAGGGTAATTAGCCCTTTAGTATCGGTTGCTATTACTGAATAATTAGCATTTTCCAGAATCGCATTTTGCAATGCATTTGCATTACTGATTTCTTTGGTTCGCCTTTTAACCAATTCTTCGAGTTGATCATTGGTATCAATGAGCGTTTTCTCTTTCGCTAACTGAAGCTCTTGTTGATGGCGCTGCAACTCTTGCTTACGAACAATGATGAGCAGAACACTAAAGCTCAAAAGCGCGACTACGATTGTGAATATTAGGTATTGAAAGAATGTTGCATAGTCTTGGGATTTTTTGACTCGTTGAATGTACGCCGGTTGTGCCGAGATACTGAAAGACCAATGCCTTCCGAATATCGGCACTTTTTCGCTATAAGTTAACGTACTATCAATCGAGTTTTGTGATTGATGTTGATAAAATATATTTTCTGAGTGTGGTTCAGTAACATCCATAATTGAGAGGTTCACATCACGTGGAAATTCACTATTTGAGTTTATGACTTCATCTATAAGTACCGGCGCGTATGTCCAACCAAGTAGATGCCGTAATCTGCTAGCAGGGTCGTCAGGGATTAACGCTACGTCATATACTGGCATGAGTATCAAAAATCCCTGTTTGGCTTTCTCATTTGCCTGCACTAAGGTTATAGGTGCAGTTATTTGCAATTCATTATTCCTTGCTGAATTTATGGCGGCATTTCGCCTCATTTTTTCTGAGCCTACATCGAGTCCGATGGCACTTTTATTGTTTAGTTCTGGTTCGATATAACGAATAATAAATAGACTGTCGTTATGGGGGGATAACTGGCGTAAATTAAACAATTTGTCAGGTCGCATTTGTCTTTGAGTATTTAAAAACTTAGCTAAATCGTCTTGTTCAACCTTTTGAATAAAGCCTAAACCGCGAAGGCCTGGAAACTCTTCTTGAAAATTGCGATTCTGTGCATAGCGAGTCATTGTTTGAAAATCGAAGTTGTCTAAACCTATTGTTGTGATAAGCCCATGAAGACCTGTTAAACCATAGCTATAGAATTTAATACGTTCATTAAAGTCAGATTTAATCTTTAGTAAGTCACGTTGCAGGGTTTGTTTGATTAAATTAGCTTGTTTTTGTTGTGCACTATACTCAGCGCTAACAGAGAGCAAAATGCCAATTAGCATGATGATGATTGGAAGAAGTAACCATTTCAGAATGGATTGCTTTAAGCGTCTATTGGGGAGCCATGAGGGCTTCATTGATTGCCTTATTATTTTTAAAACTAATTAACAAATACAAATGGCATTATATCCACCGGTTTGCCCAGACCAGCAAATGAATGGGTAAAAATTAGGCGCAAAAAAACTATACATCATTTAGTTGCCTCTACAAAAAACAGAATAGTTGTCCTTTACGAATTTGTCCTAAGCTTATTGCTAATTTGAGGATTAATTACAGTGCTGACGATATATTTTCTAGCAGTAAAATACGAGAAGATAATTAAACATGCAGAACGAACTAACCAAAAACACTTTATATACTAACGCATTATGGGTTATAAAAGATTTTTTTAAATGGTGATAAACGATTTGAATATGATTAGTTAAAGTATTTTGATGTTCATTCCAAAAGCAGCTGTTAAGTGCCTTGTGGCCCTTCATTTAGGAGTTATATGCTAGGAGTTATATGCTCAAACTAACGTTACCGCCGCCAGTCGTTTTTTGTATTGCTGGCTTAAGCATGTTTGCACTTGTTGGGTATGATATTAACGCAGATGAATTTCAGTTTTGGTTTGCTGGAAGTTGCTGGTTTGTCGCCATTGTAAATGCAATTTTCGCATTAAGAGCATTTAAGAAAAACCGCACGACAGCGAATCCCCATCATCTTGAGAGAGTGACGACATTAGTGACCACCGGCGTTTTTGCTTATTCTAGAAATCCCATGTATTTATCACTGGTAATCATGCTAATTGGTTGGGCGGTATTATTAGGATCTATTTGGGCAACAGGAATAATTTTTTTGTTTTTACTGTATATGACACAGTTTCAAATTAAGCCAGAAGAAAGAATGCTCATTCAGAAATTCGACAGTGAGTATCAATTATACTGCAGTAACGTTAGGCGCTGGCTGTAATTTAAACCACTCTCGTGCTTTATCACTGCATTCGCAACATCAAGGTCACATGGGTATAACGAATTATCCAGTAGATATTTCTATTATCAACGAAGACGGCGAATTGGTTCAAATTTTTGGCTATGATGAAGACCTCGACAACCA
>NZ_WTPY01000028.1 GCF_011378905.1 Paraglaciecola sp. 20A4
CACGACAAACCTAGCTCGTCAAATAACTCGTCAAATTTTTTTCAACTGGTTAAAAAACATTCACGATCTCGCCCTGGGGTCAGGGTCAACTTAAAACCCATCATCCGAGGAGTAATTGGGGTCAGGGCCAACTTAAAACCCATCATCCGTATTATTCTTCCTCCAACCAATTGGGCGACCTATTTTGCCTGGCCTCATCTTCCTGCCTGTTAGCGTTTCTATCTCCTGTTTAAAGTGCTCACTGCCCAAAGCCATCCCTTTGTTCGTCGCTAAACGAATATCCGTAAGAAGTTTACCTGCCATCCGAGACTTGAATAATGCTCTATAAGCGCTTTGTCTCTGCGCCTTATTATCTCCTAATGCCAAATACAACGCATGCGGTACGCATAACGCAGACTCTTTACCCAACGCATTAATCTGATAACTCGACCATTTGTACGCAGACGGCTCATCCACCATGCCAGCCCTAATCGGATTCAATTCGATATACCGGTATAGTTGCAATAAATAATTTTCTGTCTGCACCAAACAAGATCTAAACCGCCCTTCCCACAATGTGCCTGTGCGTTTATAGCTGAGGTTAAAATAACGAACATACTGTCTACCCAATGATTGCATCATAAGACTGACACCATTGCTCATTTGTGAGGTACATAATAAATGCACATGGTTGGTCATCAAAACCCAGGCATGAATATCGACTCTATATTTTTTCGAATACTCTATCAGCCATCCTACGTAGGCGACGAAGTCCTGCTCTTCGACAAAACAAACTTGTCGGTTATTACCCCGCTGAACAATATGTTGCGGCACACCTGCCGGACAGGCTCTGGGCAGTCTTGCCATCTGCTTGCTTCCAAGAAATTTTAGGAATTTACAGTATAGTTTAGTGCACGTTTATAAATGCAAATTAACCCTTTCCTCTTTTTAACACATTACATTTATTTTTCTATTGGCATCAGTTGACTTAAAAGTCGACCCATTTGACCAGTTTTAATTGACCCTGCCCCCAATAACCCCCCCCGTTTAAGCTCGCAAATTTTAAGTTGACCCTGACCCGTTTAAGCTCCATTAAGAATAGCGGGCTCTTGATGTGGATCAGCACCGCATGATTAGCCTATGGCATAGTGATATCGAAAGACTTGGCTTTGGGCTTTGAAACTGTGATTCGTGTGCAAGTTAACCTTGCTTCAAAGAATGCACTAACAGGTCCACAAAAAATGTAAATACAGGATTATCATGACCATTAAAGCTTGGCAAATTATCAGCGGCATCGTTTTCATCACGACCACCTGTGTGCTGTTTCAAGTCCCCATGGAAACCTGGACGACCGCAGCAACCGTCAGCCTGATAATGGGTGCTTCGGCTTTAGTGTGTATGGCGGCATCTTGTACCCTTTCTAGCCGTTGGCGTTATGTAGAACAGTTATTTGGCGGCTTAGATCAACTCTATCAAACCCACAAATGGCTTGGCATATGGGCTCTTGCCTTCGCTGTCTATCATTTCGTTTTTAAAGCTAATTTAGATTCTTGGGATGCCGCGCCTATTCTAGAGCTGCCTAAATATTGGACCCGGCTCGTACGCCAACTCAGTATCGTTGCGCTAGGCTTTATTGTGTTGCTAGCGTTAAACCGGAACATCCCTTATAGCCTTTGGCGTTGGTGGCACAAATTGTCAGGTCCGTTGTTTTTAATTGTCATCCTTCATTGGTTAAGCTTCAAATCACCCATCACCCTCGATAGTCCGGCTGGTGTTTGGTTAGCATTATTTTGTTCGACAGGCGTTATAGCTGCTTTGTACAAACTGGTTCTGTACCCTTTTATTGCCCCTGGTGGTGAATATAAAGTTGTCTCAGTGTCTCATGGCAATAAGGCAGTACACTTGGAGCTTGAACCAATTAGCCGCGGTTTTTCATTCGAAGCGGGCCAATTCGGTTTTCTGGCCATGAAAGAAACTGGCTTGCGAGAGCCCCACCCCTTTACCATCGCCAGTGCACATTCCGATACCGGCAATATACATTTTGTCATACGGGCTTTAGGTGATTACACACACCGGTTAAGTGAACAAGTCAAAGTTGGCATGTTGGCCGATGTATATGCGCCACACGGCCGTTTTAAACGCTTATCAGATGCACAAACCGAAATCTGGATTGGTGCAGGCATAGGCATATCACCCTTTATTTCTTGGTTAGATGATAAAAGTATTGGTCGTTTTGAATCCGCGACATTGGTGTATTGTTTCGATCCGGCGCGTGCTTTTCCTAGCCTTGAGCGTATGGAAGATATGGCCGCTGATTCAGGCGTACGGTTCGTACCGAATCCAAGTGATGGAGATGCACTAGCAGAGACCATCCGACGCGTGGCCACAGAAGTCAGTCCACAACAGGTTCAAATCAGTTTCTGTGGCCCAAAAGGGTTATTAAAGCGCGTTAAGGAATTGATGAAAGCCAATAATATTCCTGCAAAAAACATCCGTTATGAGTTTTTTGAATTCCGCTAGCCTCGATGATGGTTAAAACGGCGTAGGGCACAAGGTAGCAGGTTTATTCCCAGGAACCCGAGTGCCTATTCGCCTACCTACCCAACCCAAGGTTGGTCTATTTATTTATGCTTAATAAATAGCAATTTCCTTATCCCCCGTTTGCATGCGGCATGTAACGTGGCCGACCTTGACTACCCCATCAATAACTAACAGCTGCTCGGCCACCTCAGGTGAAACGGATACCAGTAGGCCGCCGTTCGTTTGTGGATCAAGCAGCAAATCGATAATCTGGCTTTGCGCATTTTCACTGACCATGCAACGGTTTTTCAAAGGTAATAACTGAGGGAGCAAACTAGAGGCTATGCCCACCTGCGACAAATCTAACACCCCGGGTAATAGGGGCACGTTTCGACTATCGATATTAATTTGTAAATCTGAGCCTTCGACCATCTCCAGACAATGACCGATTAAACCAAACCCGCTGACATCGGTTGCGCTATGCACTTCATGGTTTTGCACAGCCGTAAAAAAATTGCGATTAGACGTCAGCAAATGCGCCCAAAGTCCATCCACTATCTCCGCTTCAGCTTTACGCTGCATATCAGCCGCTAGAATAACCCCGGAGCCTAAAGGTCTGTTTAGCAATAGATAATCACCCGCTTTGAGGTTGTTCTTTGGCCATATGTGATGTTGTTGTCCGTTGACTACCATGGCGAGGTGGGTTTCTTTGCCTTGGGTGCTGTGACCACCCACTAGGGTGGTTTCGTGATGAATAAGTGCTTCGGTAATACCACTCATAAGTTGTTGAAAATCACGCTTGCTCAAACGAGGATGGGCAAAGCAAATGTTGGCCCATACTTGTGCGCTGGTCGGCTGAATGCCCATGGCGTATAGGTCATTCACCGCATGATGAGTGGTCACAATACCGAGACGGTAAAGATCATCGGTAAAGGCGCGAAAACCATCAATGCTTTGGTATACGCTTTGTTCTTTATTAACGATGGCAACCGCAGCGTCTTCAGTTTTAACTAAATGATGAGGGAAATTGTCTTGCTTATAAATAGGTAAATCTTTTAGTGACTCTTGTAACATCTGTGGGCCAAGCTTACTGCCACAACCAGCGCATTGCATGGGTTCCTCCATGTCGTTGTGCATATATGGTAAGTGCTTTTGAAATAAATCCATAAAGGTTAAGTCGATATGACCTTTCCACTTCCACACCCAGCCACCAGAAAAGCTAAAGCCCATTTTTTGCCCCGTCGCTGTTCGGTTTCCAAGTGAGATGAGTGATAAGAAACTTGTCTGCAATTTTGTTTTAGTAAACTTGGTATGTTGTAACGCTGCACGTAAGTTTTTTTCCAAAAAAGGAGCTGACCGGACCGCATATACACCTGCTTTAGGGCGCGGTGAGTAAGTCATGCTTGCCACATCGCCAGCGGCAAAAACATCAGGGTGCGAGGTACTTTGCAGGTACTCATTTACTTCAATAAAACCTAGTTCGTCCGTTGCTAAGCCTGCTTTTTTAGGCCATGTGGGGGCTGTTGCCGGGGTACACCAAATCGATTTATCGATAGCAAGCACCTGGTTATCGTCTGCAACTAACTGTTGCTGCTCAACCTTCGCAACACGAAAATGATTAACCAAGGTCACATTGTTGCGTTTTAGCGCTTTGAGGACAGCCTTTTGCACACCACGTTGATAATTTGACAGTAATTCTGAGCCTGACTGAACCAAAGACAATTGAATCGGTTTTTGTTGCTGGGCAAAGCGATGAGCAATCGCCAGTGCAATTTCAACACCCGCGGCACCAGCCCCAACAACCGCCCAGTGGGGGGTCTTACCTTGATAATCATGGGCCAGTAAATGGGCCCATGTAGCCGTTAACTGACTAACTGGTTTTACCCCAACGGCAAATTCTTTGGCTCCGGGTACAGTCAGATTGGGTGTCGAGCCCACATTGATCGACACCTTGTCGTATTCAATATCAGGGTGGTTATGTATGTGAATGCGCTTAAGATCAACATCAAGTCCCGTAACACGTCCATGAATAAAACGTACGTTAGCGGCTTGAGCCAGTTTATTCAGATCAATATGCGTTTGTGCTTTGGAATAATGTCCGCTGATAAAACCTGGCAGCATGCCTGAGTAGGGTGTCAAACGGGTGTCTGAAATAAGTGTGAGTCGTACATTAGGGATCGGTTTCATCGCCAACATTCTGAGCACCAATACATGAGTATGTCCGCCGCCAATAAATACCAGATCGCTTTCGTTCAAGAAACTTACCTTATTAAAATATGTGAGCCGATTTTTAACCGAGCCAAAGATATGCTTATAGATACGAGCTTATCTTTAAATAAAAATGGTGAATTAAGGTAATAGACCGCGCAAACTAACATCCATATTCAGTAAAAAGTGCGCGATTTAATCTAGCGACTCAATTACCCATAAAAGCGCCAGCAATAGCCAACAAAGACACAAAAAACACCGACCTCTTCAATTTACTTTTTTATTATCTGCTAACCATTCGAGTATTTCTTGATGATTACCTTTAAATATTGTTTGTTGCGCTTTCGCGGCCAATTGATACTCATACATAGGGTCGTAATAATCACTTAGTAACACCCCAATTATATCGTCAAATTTGGACCAACGCCCTTGATTGATTAGCTGCAAGACTGCGCTATCAAGTAAAAGGATGAGGTTTTTATAACGCTCACCACCGAGACGAGTTTTTATGCGGGCTAGTGCACTGCGAATAAATTCATCAAGGTAGGCAATGGCGGCCTCTTCCCCCTGACTAAGTTGTGACTGGTAAGCATGCACAAAGTAATCTTTACGAATTCGCTCGATACGCTCATGCAACGGTGTGTTCAGTAATACGATAGGCGCTTGCTTACTCAGTCCTAAATACTCTGGCAATAATGCAATGCGGCCAATCATGCGTGATTCATCTTCAAATAACACAGGGGTATCGTTTTGATTGCTCAGTTTTAACCATTTTATTGACCATGCATTTTCAAAATCAATTTGGCTTGGCTGTTTACTACCCGTACTACCGAATGCACTGCCTCTATGATTGGCTAACCCTTCAAAATCAATTGACTGAGGCCAATCGTGAATAACTTCAGTTTTGCCTGAACCAGTGGCACCTGAGAGAACATGAATATTTCCTTGAGCGATACGTGCATGTAATTGCGTCAATAAAAACTGCCGCATCGCCTTGTAACCGCCCACGACAAAAGGCATATCAACGCCCGCTTCAGCTAGCCATTGTTGTGTCAACTGAGACCGAAGACCACCGCGAAAACAATACAGAACGCCATTAGGATTTTGCCCGTAAAATAACTGCCATGCGCGAATACGCTGCTCTTTCAAGGCGCCTTTGACCAAACTATGGCCTAAAGCCAAAGCTGCCTCGTGGCCTTCGTTTTTGTAACATGTACCCACAGCTTCCCGCTCTTTATCAGTCATCAATGGATGGTTGACCGAATGGGGAAAGGCACCTTTGTTGAATTCAACTGGTGCTCTAACGTCCATCATCGGAATGTTGTTTAGAAACAAGCCCCTGTAGTCAGCATTAGATAGCAAGCGCAGTCCTTAAAGTTGAGTAATAACACTTAGCTTATCAGAATTGTCATCCAGTAAGTGTTTCTCAGCACCAAACCCTGCTCACAAAATCAGGCGTCAAGTTCGTAAGTTTGCCCTTGATTTGATTAAAAAGGTCTCCAAATATTATGGTAGAACATTGATAATGTGATGATGTTTATGCGACTTAAGTTTCGGTGGCATGCACCTCGCAACATAATTAACCGACTAAAGATGAAAGGATAAACAAATGATTGCAGATCAAAAAGTGGTATCGCTAAACTACACAGTGAAAGACGCAGAAGGCGAGATTATCGACAGCTCAGAAAATGCCAAACCATTAGTTTACCTACACGGTCAACACAATATTATTCCTGGTTTGGAAACAGCACTGGTGGGTAAAGCACCAGGTGATGAATTTGACGTTACCGTTGAACCAGAAAATGGTTACGGTGAATACAATGCAGACATTCTACAAGTTGTGCCTCGTGACGCGTTTAAAGGCGTAGAAGAAATCGAAAAAGGTATGGTTTTTAGTGCTGAAAGCCCCAATGGCCCGGTTCAATTAAGAGTCGCTAATATTGAAGGTGATGATATTACCGTCGACCCTAATCATCCCTTGGCAGGGAAAACGCTGACGTTTTCTGGCTCAGTGGTAGATGTTAGACAAGCCACTGAAGAAGAACTTGCCCATGGCCACGTTCATGGTGAAGGCGGACACCAACACTAAACATTTAATCTAACAATTAGGTGAGCAGTAAATTTTATATCTACTTACTGCGATCCTTTTTTAAGCAATTTTTGCTCATTTGCTCATGGGATCATTATCTTCTACCTAATATAAATTGATATGATCGAGCTCAACGGCAACGCCATATTCAGCGACAAAATCCCCGGGGATACTTCCTGCCTTTTGCCAGTCTCTGGTACTTGCACATCTATAAAGTCGATTATCTATGGTTGTGATCCACATTTTATATCAACCTATAAAATCGACATTACGCTAACCCCCCACCTACAACGATGAATCATTAACGGTTAGAGCCTTGTGTAGCTAAACCTCCGCCAACCCATCTAAATGAAATACGGTATAGCCCTTTAAAAACAATAAGATAGGTGGGTTTTCACGCCATATTGTGACTAACCTGATACCTGCGACGTCTATTATCTCAGTAAAGCGATGAACCTTAATTTATTTTTCGGTTCGAGAAGTATCGTCAATTAAAAAGTGAGAGCATTAATATGAAGAAAATATTCATAATGGGTTTATTGGTTACGTTAGTAGCAGCTTGTTCAAGCACACCAAAACTAGAGGATTACACAAATAATCCAGACGGTATGTGGCAAGAAGGTAAAAAACTGTCTGAAAAAGGCGAGAAGCTAATTAGCAAAGGTGAAAATACCTTAGAAGACGCCCGAGAAGAATTACGTGAAGGCGAGAAACTGATCCAGTCCGGTACTGATACGATTATACGCGCCAGACAAGACTACCAAAACGAAGCAACGGTAATTGGTCACTCTTCAACGCCTCAAGAGGTTGAATTTGAGGCAGAAAAGCTCAACGCCATAGGAGAGCGCTGGGAAGATGCTATCGATGACATCAAAAAAGGCAATGCCATGGTGGCCAAGTCGAAGAAGCTGCAGACCAAAGCCCAAGAACAAGTGAGCGAAGGGCGCCAACTCGTTGAAAAAGGCGCTGGTTTTATCCGTAACAGCCAGCGTTTACGATTAAACGTACCACTGTTACCTGACAGCCAATAAAGCTAGTCGTATCCACTATGCCCGAAGGCATGTCGTTTAGTATGTCTGTGGCGCAAAATGGCGATTACATTTATGTATCAGACCCCATCGCTCAGCATGTACTGCAAATCGATCTTGAGTCCCTAACGATAACAGGCGACATTGAACTAGACTTTGCCCCTGGCAATATCACTTGGTTGGGAATTGCTGAATCGGACCACGATCACGACTAAAGGCCGCCTAAAAAGTAAATAATAAAGATCGCCCGCATGGGCGATTTTTTTATATAATGAATGAACTAAATGACCACCTTTTACGTAAATTTCGCACCTAAACAATTGATTTAGTTGCTCAATAGCGATACAACCATTTAACTATCTGAAATAAATCATTACGCTTATTAAAGTAAAGCTGGTTTTGGTTTTAACCTGTAGTCACTCTAATAGAGTGCTTGTGATAGCTCAGTTTTTATAACGTTAACAACATTGAAATTGACCGTGTATTGACATATTAAAAGATGAGCCCGAAATGTCCTCCAAAAATATTGACCTAGTTAACTTGCGCCAAACGTTATTTGCTTTGTTAAAGCCAGAACGTTCATTTTTTGCTGTCGTCATCGCTTATAGCGTTGTTATCGGCCTGCTCACATTAGCCGTGCCTATTGCAGTGCAGACTCTAATAAACACCATCGCCAATATTGCTTCAACGCGCGCGGTGATCACCCTTGCTATTGTTCTGTTTAGTACCTTACTTCTGTCAGGTTGCTTTGCAGCCTTGCGCATGCGGGTCATGGAATATTACGAACGGCGTGTCTATGCGCGCTTAGTGGCTGATCTGAGTCTACGCACTATTTTAGCGCCCCATAGCTACTTTGAAGGCAATCAAAACACCTCAATTACCCATCGTTATTTCGACATCATGACATTGCAAAAGAATGTACCTAGCTTGATGGTTGATGGTATTGCGTTGATATTACAGATGATTGTCGGTTTCACCCTCGTATCCTTTTATCATCCGTTTTTACTCGCGTTCAATCTATGCGTAATTTTGATTATGTATATCATATGGCGACTATGGTCGACCCAAGCCAAGATTTCGGCGGTGCGCTTATCTGAATCAAAGTACTCAACCGCAAAGTGGTTGAGTAACTTAGCATCGGCCAACGACTTCTTAAAATCCTCTTCTCAATTCGATTATGCAGGCAAAAAAACCGAGCGCTACGTTTCAGAGTATGTAGATAACCATTCTCGTCATTTTTCATTCACCTTCAAACAAGTCGTTATGTTTTTGGTGCTGTATGCTTTAGCAAGCTCAGCATTGCTTGGCTTAGGTGGCTGGTTGGTCATTATCGGGCAATTGTCCATCGGGCAACTTGTTGCGGCAGAATTAATTATGGCCGCGGTATTTTTAGGGCTTTCCAACTTCAGTCATTACCTAAAATTGTATTACGAGTTGTATGGTACAGCAGATAAAATCGGTGGCGTTATTAGCATGCCACAAGAAGCATATGAGCAAACATCAAAACCCGCCCCTGTAGGCGGTTCACTGAATTTCAATAATGTTATTATTAAACGCAAGGACGAGTCCTGCCTTATTAACAAAAATATCGCTCAGGGCGATAAGTACTTTGTGACGACTCAGTCTAACTGGACCCAGCGCACCATAGTCAACTTGCTCAAGCGTTACGAGACGCCAGCTTCTGGCTGGATCAACCTGGATAATAACGACCTGTCCGATTACGACACCTACGACCTGCGCCAAGCCGTGTTTGTATTAGACCGCTCTTTAATCATCGAATGCACTATCGAAGAGTACATTAAGATGTGCGCGCCAGATGTATCGACGAATGAGATAAACGACACACTTGAAAAAGTCGGCCTTACGGAAATCATTAACGCCCTTCCGCTCAAACTAAAAAGTGCGATATCCGCCGTAGGTACTCCGTTACAACCTCTTGAATTTATCTTGCTTAAGTTAGTCGTGGTGATGCTTTCTAAACCCAAAGTACTGATTATAAATCAGCACTTTGATGCTATTCCTGCCTCAAGACGCGAGCGAATATTAGGTGTAATTGAAGCGACCGACCTGACTGTGTTGTATTTTTCAAATGCCACAACACCCGATTTCTTTAATGGGATTATTGCGCTAGAAAGTAAAAAAGAGCCTACAAACAACGGCTACAGCAGCACAGGAGATAAGCCATGAGCAACGCTCATAATGACTTTATGGGGGAAATGAAAACCTTACAACGTTTAAAGGTTCCAAAAACCCACAAAACGATTATCTGGCTGGTGGTGACCTTGGTTATTGCCGCTGTGCTGCTACTAACATTCACACCGTGGGTACAAACCGCCTATGGTACTGGCTCGGTTAATTCCCCTGACCCTCTGTACCGTATTCAGCCCATATCCGCTTTACTCAATGGCCAGATTGAAACGTGGCACGTAAGAGAGGGCGATAATGTCAAAAAAGGCCAACCTATTGTCACTTTGGTTGACGTAGACTCTGACAGGCTAGAAAAGCTGCGTTCGCAACAGGTCGCAGCCAATCAACGTTATGTATCAAACAAACTCTCAGTGCAAAACGCGCTTAGCAACCTTTCACGTCAGCGAAAGCTACTTCAAGAAGGATTGGTATCTCAAAGGGAAGTTGAAGCCGTTGAAATCGCCCTTGAAAAGCTGAAGGCCGAAGCGTCAAAAACCGAAGAAGATCTCGATACCCTTAAAATGACCTTGGCTCGTCAAGAAACGCGTACAAAATATGCGCCGATGGAAGGCACGGTAGTTAGATTACAATCAGGAGGCTCAGCGACGTACGTTACAGCAGGAAGCATATTAGGATGGTTTGTACCGGCGAACGTTGAACGGCAAATCAGTATAAAAATTAATGGCCTTGATGCAGCACTCGCCACAAAGGGTAAAAAAGTCAGAATACAATTTGAGGGTTGGCCAACTTTTCAGTTTAGTGGCTGGCCCGGTATGTCGGTGGGTACTTTTGAAGGTGTGGTTTCGTTTGTCGAGCCAGTCGCTGATCAGTTCGGTTCATTCACTGTCTGGATTGCACCGGTTAATACCACAGTAGCCTGGCCCGAACACGAAAGCGCACGTTTAGGCAGCCGCGTTAGAGCCTGGATACTCCTCGAAGAAGTTAGGCTAGGTTACGAGTTGTGGCGACAGTTAAATAACTTTCCTCCAGTTAGAGTGCAAGAAAGCCAAGAAGGCCCTGCCTAATGTATAAAGTTTTTGCTTATGCAGCATGTTTGCTTGGTTTGCTTGGTATGTCTGCATCATCCCAAGCATTAACGTTACAGAAATACCTATCGTTTGTTGCCAATAATCACCCTGAAATATTGGCACTTGATGCCACGACAGGCCAATACGGCGCAGATATTGAATACGCTGATGGGGCATATGACGCAAAACTAGATCACAACAGCTTTTCGCGAGTGGCCGGTTATTACGATGGTTTGCAAGCATCACAAACGTTCTCAAAACCCCTCGAAGCGTATAATGCAGAGATCTTCTCTGAGTACCGAATTTCACATGGTGACTTTCCGGTTTATGAACAAGAATACGCGACCCTGTCTGGTGGTGAGGCATCACTCGGCGTAAAGCTTTCATTGCTACAAGGACGCGATACCGACAAAAAGCGCACGGCCATGGCCAGTGCACGCCTTAAATATAAAATGTGGAGTGAAGAGGCAAAGCTTGCCCAAAGTGAGTTTTACTATTCTTCAATTCTAGCCTATCTCGACTGGATAGAATCCGTTAGCTATTATAAAAAAATAGAGCAACTGGTCGAAGCGGGTGTTAATAGGCAAGATGGTATAAAAAGACGAGTTACAGAGGGGGATATTGCCGAAATTGAGCTGTTAGAATACGAAACTCGACTACTTGAGCGTCAATCGACCTTGCTCTCGGCAGAGCGCAAGCTGCAGGCTAATATACAAAAACTACGTTACTACATGCATAGCAACACTTCACTTAATGACATCCAAAACGCGTCTTCAAACAATACAACAGACATGATCTGGCCAAGCGCTTTCAAAAGTGTCATTCACGGTGGCATATCAACACACCATCCAGCTTTAGCTGCCAAAACTTATGAGATGCAGGAGTTAAAACAAAAAATGCGTCTCGCAGAAGTATCGCTGTTACCCAAGTTAGATGTGGAAGCTAAATTGGCCCGGGATATAGGGTCTGGCCCGACGTCGTTACAAGACACTGAGGCCAAAATAGGTCTGTATTTCTCGGTACCCTTTGAGCGATCACAAGCGAAAGCCAAAAAGAGTAGAACACAGTTTGAAATGAATGCCCTAGAGCAGAAAACCAATGCCTTAAAACAATTACTTGATGCCAAATTACAAGAACGTCTCGTTAACCTTACCTATGCAAAAAAATTGCATGACATGCAAAAAAAACAAGTCGTTTTATCACGTAAATTATTTGAACAAGAGCAGCGGCAGTTTGAGTTTGGCTCAAGTGACTTCTTTATGCTTAATAACCGTGAGACAGATGCATTTCAAGCCGAGCTTAAAGCGCTAACAACCCGCATTAATGTATTTCGTGAAGAGCTAGCTATCATGAAATTACAAGCCCAGCTCGATCATGCGTTTATTCAACACACCGTGCTCTACACGCGCACATCGAGTAACAGATAAAACTCTGCCCCTTAGCACAATAGCTTAAAAAGGCGCGCTGCCCACTATGGATAAATGACGAGTTAAGAAGACAAAAATCACTTAATGAAAACCACTCAGCTAGCTTGCAAGAAACACTTCTAATTTAGGTTTGATCAATAGCGTCATCACAGTTGACAGAATTAATGCAACGGGCAATACCATTAAATAGCTGGCTAAAAACGCGTCACTAAATAGCGCTAAATCTTTTATTCCGATATTACTATAGGTAGTGCTTAGGGCCATAATGGCCTCCATGCAGATTGCCATTCCTAATCCAAAAATCAGGTTTTTGTGTACAGCGGAAAAGCCACTAAAAAACGCCTCTACAAGCTTATTCATGACCCACATCACACCTACGCCCATTGGAAAAAGCACACACACAGCCTGAACAAAAGAGAGCGCCCATTGGCGAATAAAAACATCAGTAAAGCCAATATTCGAATAGGTCAAGATCCCCGTTAACAGCCCACCAAGTACAGTAACTACAGTGATAATCACCAATATTTTTTTTATCGTGCTTTGCATAGTATCTAGCGACCAAAATTATTTATGTAGCAAAGCTTGATGATAACAATATGGTTGACGATATCAACTATAAACTTAATTAATCAATCGTATTTTAAAAAATAACACGTTGGCAAATCACCCACTGCTGTTATCAACGATAACCGCAGAAAAATGTAACTCTAGTCTCACAGACGCTTTAAATAGATGTAATTATAAAATGGTTAAAATTAACACAAATAAAACAATTAAATACGTAAACCTCTAATAAGTAACGATATTTTAACATTTTATTTTTATGATTATGTCATTTAACTGACATAATCGGCCATTCGTCGAACAGTAACTATACAGTTTTAAGCAGCTGGTTATTATCGAAGAGGAAGCAATTTTATGGTTAATATTTAATCTGTGTGTCAGGAGGCACTTTTCCCGTAAGCAATATCACCGTTAATGCTGAACTATCAACAAATCAGTTAAAGCCGAGTAGTTTTCGGTTAAAAAAAACAATAATTTCAACGATTTAAGTATAGTTACAGGTAAACAAGATATGAAGAAAACAACAATAACACGTAGAGAGTTACTTGGATGGATTGGCAAAACGGCGGGGGTTGCCGTTATGTATCAAGCAATGTCTTCTCTGAGCTTAGCAGCTGAATCTACTTTTAAACCCGGCTTTAAATTATCCCAAGCCCCAAAAGGCGCAAGTATTTTAGTTTTGGGTGCGGGCGTAGCGGGTATGACAGCCGCTTATGAATTACGTAAGGCAGGCTATAAGGTCCGAATTCTCGAGTACAATGAGCGAGCTGGCGGACGTTGCTGGACCATTCGTGGTGGCGACAGTTTTACCGAATTAGGTGGCGAAACACAGCACTGTAAGTTTGAAGACGGTGGCTATCTTAACCCCGGTCCTTGGCGTATACCCTATCATCATCACGGTATATTACATTACTGTCACGAATTCGGCGTCAAGTTGGAAGGCTTCGTTCAAGTGAATTACAACGCCATGGTGCACTCAACCGAGGCCTTTGGTGGTAAACCAAAACGTTACCGCGAAGTCCAAGCTGATTATCAGGGACATGTAGGAGAGTTACTCGCAAAATGTGTCGATCAAGGCTCTTTAGATCAAAGCATCACCCCCGAAGATAGACTCAAATTACTAGAGTCGCTGCGTAATTGGGCCGGGTTAGATAAGTCAGGGATATACCGTAAATCTCTTGAAAGCAGTTTAAAACGAGGTTTCGCCGTGCATGCCGGCGGTGCATTGATGCCCAAAGCCGTACCGTCCGACCCAATTGATTTTTCAGCACTACTTCAATCTGACCTGTGGAAGACGATTGCACAAGGCCAACAAACTGAGCATCAAACCCAAATATTTCAGCCTGTCGGTGGTATGGATGGCGTAGCAAAAGGCTTTGAGCGTCAGGTAAAAGATCTCATCACCTATCAGGCTAAGGTCACGCAAATTGATCAAGATGACAAAGGCATCGCCGTCAAATTTGTCGACTTAAGCACAGGTAAAGAACAAAGTGCCACTGCCGATTACTGCGTCTGTACTATTCCCTTGTCTGTACTTAGCCAAATACCCGTTAATGTCAGCGGTAAAATGCAACAAGGCATTCGTTCTGTTCCTTACAATGCGGCTGTTAAATTTGGACTGCAATTCAAACGTCGTTTTTGGGAGCAGGATGAAGCGATTTATGGTGGTATTTCCTACACAGATCAACCCATTAGAAATATTTCCTACCCTAGTGACAATTTTGGCAGTAAAGGCAAAGGCGTATTGCTTGGCGGTTACATGTGGGGCGCCCCGAATGCCTTCGAATTCACTTCAATGACACCTGCTGAACGGGTTAAAAAAGCAGTTGAAATGGGCGCAAAAATCCATCCTCAATATTTGCAAGAATTCGATAACGGCATTGCAGTGGGTTGGCACAGAGTACCGTGGACCCATGGCTGTTGCGGTGTTTGGACACCTGAAACACGTGAAACCCACTACGATAATTTATGCCAAATCGATGGGCGCATGGTGCTAGCCGGCGAGCATTTATCTTATTTAAACGCTTGGCAAGAAGGCGCCATTTTGTCAGCACGAGATGCGACCGAACGATTACATAAACATATTATATCCGCTGAGGTAGCTGCCTAATGAAATCAAGTATAAAAAGAGTAGCGGCCCTTACTGGCTTGCTGTTAATTGGCAACACCTTTTCTCTCAATACCTACGCAGCAAACGATGCGAGTGAACATCAGGATGTCACTGTATCAAATGCTCGACATTTTGAAGAACAAGGCGGTGAAGCAATATTTAAATCGGTATGCCAGGGCTGCCATATGTCAGACGCGAAAGGTGCCAAGGGTGTTGCCCAATACCCAGCACTGGCCAGCGACACCAATCTGGCCGGTGCGCCTTATCCGATATATATGGTACTAAAGGGCCAAGGTGCAATGCCCGGGTTTGCCTCCGTAATGTCTGATCAGCAGATAGCTGATGTTGTTAACTATGTACGAAGCCACTTTGGCAATCAATATGAAGACTTAGTAAAGGTGACAGACGTGAAAACTTTGCGTTAATAGCTTGAGCTGGCCTTTTATAGTGGCCAGCTCTGTCTTTTATTCTATTAATCCAGCTAACAAACCACTAAATGCTTTGACCGTAGTGACCATAGAAACATTAGCCAATATTTTTTAGCGTTTTGCACATAACACTCACCTAAAAGCTACTCAGTATATAACGCGAATACTATTCAACTAGCTGACAGTAAGCCTAAATTGAGTGGGCTTTTATTTTTGCCTAAACGACACCTTGCTGGATCATTGCATCAGCCACCCGACGAAACCCCGCAATATTGGCACCTAAAACGAGGTTGCCATCATGATTAAATTCCTTGGCTGTTTCACTGGCCGCTAAAAATATATTTTTCATAATCTGCTTGAGCCGCTGATCAACTTGCTCGAAAGTCCAGGTTTGCATACTGGCATTTTGTGCCATTTCTAATTGACTGGTTGCCACCCCTCCGGCATTAGCTGCCTTACCTGGCCCATAAGCAATACCTGCTGCTAAAAATGCATCAACGGCCTCTTGAGTTGAAGGCATATTTGCCCCTTCGCTAATCAATTGACAACCATTGACCAATAACGCCTTAGCATCAGCGAGAGTGAGTTCATTTTGAGTTGCACAAGGAAAAGCGGCATCTGCGGCGTAACGCCATACGCTATGACCATCATCAGGATACTTGCTCACCGGGGTATGCACTGCTTCGGGATAGGTACCAAGGTATTCCACCAGATCACAGCGTCGGCCCTCTTTCAGTCGTTTTATCAATTTTAGGTCTATTCCACTTTCATGATAAAGCGTGCCGGATGAGTCACTACAACTAATCGGCGTAGCGCCGAGTTGGTAAAGTTTCTCCATAGCATATATGGCCACATTGCCCGCCCCTGATACTAAGCAGCGCTTTCCTTGTAGGTTATCGCCTCTTTCCTCAAGCATATAATCTGCAAAGTACACCGCGCCATAGCCGGTGGCTTCCTTGCGCACTAACGAGCCCCCCCACAATAAACTCTTGCCGGTCAATACTCCCTCGTAGCGACCGGTTAGACGTTTGTATTGACCAAACATGTAACCAATTTCTCGCGCCCCCACACCAATATCTCCTGCAGGAACATCACAGGTGGGCCCTATATGTCGATAAAGCTCATTCATAAAGGATTGGCAAAAGCGCATAATTTCAGCATCCGAGCGACCCCTGGGATCAAAATTAGCTCCTCCTTTTGCACCACCAATAGGTAATCCGGTTAACGCATTTTTAAATATCTGTTCGAAACCGAGAAATTTTACAATCCCCGCATTCACTGAAGGGTGAAATCTTAATCCTCCTTTGTATGGACCAAGCGCAGAATTAAATTCTACCCGATAGCCTTTATTGACTTGAATGTCGCCCTTGTCATCTACCCAAGGAACGCGAAACATGATCTGCCGTTCAGGCTCAACAATACGTTGAATTATCGCTTGTTTTCTATAATGACTGTTCGCTTCTAAAAGTGGCTCCAACGAGCTCAGTACTTCTTCGACTGCTTGATAAAACTCCGCCTGCGCCGGACTACTACACTTTAAATCTGCTATCGTTTTTTGAATATAAGTCATTAATTTCCACTCTTATTTTGCTCGATTCAGTCAGTATTCCTAACGCTTCTTACTGTCTACATTGATAATTTCCACCGATTGCTGACCTCTTTGGGTTTGCCATTTAATGCACTGCCCTGTGCTCAAACCGATTAACGCCGAACCGATAGGAGCAAACACCGAGATACTGTCTTCGAACTTGATAGTGTCGGCCGGCAAACATAAGGTTTTGGTGAACGTTCGCTGGGTATCCAATATTTTGAAGGTCACCTGACTACCGATTGCTACCACATTTTCAGGTAAGTCTTTACAGGGAACGATTGTCGCTCGGTCTAGTTCATTCTCTATTGCACGAATCACCTCAGCTGGCAATTTTGAACGCTCAAGTTGAAACTCTAATTCAGCTAAATCAGCCGTTGAAATAATGATGTCTGGTTGTGTTTCCATAAACTATTCCTTACGTTTTACTATAAAAAAAGGGGCTTAAATAAGCCCCTTACGTTAATTGGCTACTTCTGTTTATCTTTACGCTTACGACGTTTTTCTTTTAACGTACTTTGCGGTTTTTTCTTGTCTTTACCTGTACTCATGAGCTTATTTTCCTCTAAAAAATTCAATACGTTTACGTGCATTAATAACCTTTAAAAGATTAATCACTCCAAGGTATTACCCTCCATTATCCTATCGACTAATAGGCAATTAAGTACTCAAATTCGTGGCACTGTGAACCACCGCAACAAGCTCCCACTCAAACTCCCCTTGCGCTGTTCTCACTTGCGCCACATCTCCACTGCGCAGCCCTAATAGTGCGACACCAATGATTGAGGTGAATGACACAATGCCCTCTGCTGGGCGGGCTTTTTCATCTTTCACTATTCGTAGCGTAAGCACCTCTTGGCTAAACACATTTCTTAATGTCACCGTGCTGCCAACTCGAACACGATTTTCCAAACGCGAAATTTCGCTATCGCAAAACGCCAGGCGATTGAGTAACAAACACAAGGCCACAGGATTCAGAAAAATCCGCTGGCTAGCGTCTTGGAACATAGAATTAGGTGGGCAAATTAAGGTTTTGCAAAGCCTGAAAATATGCATTAGCACGGCTAAATCTCCAACCGAACTGATAACTAAAAAAATGGACAAACAGGGGATATCTGCCGAGCGTAAGGACTACGCTCGGCTTAATTTGGTAAGGTGAGTAAGTTACTCTTTATGGCGGTGATGTTGCTATTTTTAAACATGATTCCCTCAAAGTATGCACTGATAATAGCTCGCTTAAAAATAAATACAATAGCCAAAATGCGCTAAATTTTTATACCCGTATATCACCTCAGCAAACACGGTTGAAAATCTACAGTTTAATAATTAACGATCTTTTTAACGATTCGTTCAACCGTCCTATATTCAGTTGACTCAACAAAGCCTAGTGAGAAAGTTTGCGGTGTATTCAGGAATTTATCTTTGTTGCTGCGCCCAAAACCGAGCACGGTCATATAGGGTCTACTGGCATAATCATCTGGATACTTATCGTCCTCATGATGTACTAAATAAAACATGCGTGGCAATTTTTCATCCCCAAAAGCATACCATTCAGGGCTAGGTAAATCGCCGCTGAATTCTTCATTGATGGGGTGTTTTTTGTTATCTGCGGAATTATACCAAAAATCTTCTTTATCCATTTGCCCACCAGGTACACCTTCATATTGAACCCAATAATGGTAGCCTTGGCTCACTTTTGACATGGTGAAATCACATCTGTCTGGATAAAAATCCCACTGGCCTTGCCACTTTCCATTGTCAGAGGTAAAAACGATTTGCACATGGTCGTTCGTCTCAATTGTGACACTTGAACTAGCAGGATCGGTACCGGCATTCATCGCATGAAAATAATTACCATCTTGTTTATGTACCGCATTAGGAAACCCCCGATACTCGCCCTTCCATCCTGAGCCTTTTGTATCGTTAAAACCGATCCAATCAATGCCTTCAGAGTCGAACATTGAAGACAGCCCACCGCCCTCTTTTTCTAAATAAAATGTCGCATTTGATATATTCACGATATAGCTAGCTAATCCACCAGCTGACTGGTCAATACCATGCGTTAGCAACACTGCACTTTTAGATTCAGGCTTTTTATCCGTTAACATATTACAGCCCGAGATTAATATTCCTAAGCACAAAAATTTAAAGGACTTAAGTAACGTTAACACTGTGAATTTCAGTACTCGTCGATTCAAAAACATGGCGGATTTGCCCTATAAAAAGAGGGCGGGTTTCCACCAGCCCAATGCGCTTAATTACGTTGTTATCTATCACTTAGTTATTCGTTCAGCGTGACTCAACAACCACTTCATTTTTACACTTCACCTTAGCACTGTTTCTCAATAAAAAGCCTATCAGTAATATCGTTATTGCACACAAACCAAAGACCATTCGCCCCCACATAGGGTTCGGTATTAGCATCATAACGAATACTCCTGAGCCCATATAAATCACCATAGATCCCAGTTTATGACGCTGTTGTTTGTCATATTCGTCTTGCTCGAAATCAGCAATAATAGGCGTTTCAAGATCGGCGAAAAAGCGATTTGTTTCCTCTTTATGTTCGTCTCGAGCTTCTTTATAGAAAAAGCCGGTTGAACAGAAGAACCCTGCGGTAATGATTAAGTGCGCGGCAATGGTTATCATCAAATTAACATCAATAGACTCGCGGCGAGTAAAGGCTTGCTCTAGGCCTATCCAATTGGCAAATACCTCAGGGGTAAATACGTTGGCAGCTAACCAAGACACGAACATACCAATAATAACCGTAACCCATGGGGCCCAGTTTGGCGTTTTCTTAATAAACAAACCAAAAATTAGCGGAACAAGTAATGGTACCTGGATCATCACGGACACACTCATCATCAATTCAAACAGGCTTAGTTCTTTCAACGATTTAAAAAACAAAGCCACCACGATAACCAATATACCGCTAATGAAGCTAACCCATCGACTGACGGTAAGTAGCTGTTTATCACTGACGTTTTTGTTCTTTTTAAGCAACAATGGCTGGTAAATACTACGAACAAAAATACCCGCATTTTTATTTAGCGCGGAATCCATAGAAGACATAGTCGCGGCGAACAAACCAGCCAACAATAACCCTACCGTACCTATCGGCATCGCATTTCGCGTAAACACTAAGTACACGGCATCGGCGGCTTTATTACCCAACTCAGGATAAGACGCGGCTGCATCAGGATATAAAATGGCTGACGCCCAAGGGGGAATAAACCACACTATGCTGCCCACCCCCATCAATACCATGGCGAGTAATGCAGCTTTACGGGCGTTGGCAGAGTCTTTCGCATTTAGAAATCGAAAGGCGTCGTGCATATTCATAATGGTGATCATTTGCTTGGCTAAGAAAAACACAAACGTGCCGACTAAAATCACGCCATAATTCATGTCAGGGCCCATAACAAAGTCGGTTGGAAAATTTTGTACCAGCGCCACAGGACCGCCCACCATGACTAGCGCAACGATGGCACATGCAACAGAAATAACCGCCACAATCAAAGTTTGCACAAAATCAGACGCTACCACGCCCCACGCACCAGACAACACAGAAACAAATACAACGGTTAAGCCCGTCACAATAATGGTAACAGTGATATCCGCTTCGAATACCGCGCTGGCAAATACGCCTAAGGCGTTAAGCCACACACCGGCATTGATAAAGCTAAATACGATCAACGCCCAAGAAAAAAACTGCTCATTTTGGCGCCCAAAACGTCGTTTTATCCCCTCAGTTGGCGTATCAACACGCATCTGACGAAAACGCGCTGAAAAATATGCCCAACCACAGAAATAGGCAACGGTATTAGCGAAAAATACCAAGCTAATAGCGAAGCCATCTGTGTATGCTTTTCCGGCTGCACCGGTAAAAGTCCAGGCTGAGAACTGCGCCATAAAGGCAGTCGAGCCAACCATCCACCACAGCATGCGGCCGCCGCCGCGAAAATAATCACTGGTAGAGTTTTTTGCCATATTCTTAAAGGCAAAACCGATACCAAGGATCAGCAAAAAATAACCCGCTATAACTAAATATTCATAAAACATGAGCGTACCTTCTATTGAAGATGACTAACGTCAACCCAATTATTATTTTCACGAATAAGATCAATTAGTTGCTGATACTGTGCGCCTTCTTTAAAGGTTTGATACGGCGCCACTTTTTCGCCGTTAATATCACTCAGTAGCTCCCTGATAAGATAACGCCAGTTTCGCTCGGTATCACCCTCAGCGATGGGCGTATTTTTGATTATGTCGTTTGGTAACGGCATGCGCGTCCAGTCGTTGTTTTGATCGTACAAATACAATGGCCCACTGCCGTAATGACCTTTAATGTAAATAGCACCTTTACTGCCATAAATAACAATGTGATCTTCATGAAATCGAGGATGCAAACCACCGTGTTTGAACAATACCGACACGGGCTTTTCAGCTAACGGACTCTCAAGCTGAGCAAGCACAGTGTATGACCACTCCACATTTGACTCTCCCCACTTTAAAGACGGGTCGTTCAAATTGTCAGGAATAAAGTCACGACGTTTTTTGAAGTTATGCACACCGTCAACTATGGGTGCTTTGACCAAGTCATCGCGTACCTCACCCATAACGGACAGTATTTTTTCGCCCACGATTGAGGTCACAATAGACAACTTATGGGTAAAGTTATTATTTAACCGCCCGCCGCCGTCTTCTTTACGGTGTGACCAACCAAAAGGAATATCCCGCTCCAAATTAAAATGCGATATACACTCAACCTCTAAAGGCTCCCCAATGACCCCGGCAGCGACCATTCTTTTGGCGTGTAATACATCAGGCATATACCTGAAGCTTGACGCAAAGGCCGTTTTCACTTTTTTTGCGAGGGCTAGGTCATATAGTTTTTTAGCCGACTCTCCAGTTGTTGTTAGTGGTTTATCACTAAATACATGGCAACCGAATTCAATTGCCTGAATGATGGCTTCTTCGTGCGCGCCCCCTGGCGTAGCAATTGACACTACATCCGGTTTACATTCAATCAGTGCTTGCTGCCAGTCCGTACCTGCATAAGGAATAGCTAGCTCTTTAGCAACCTGCTGCACAACAGTTTCTGTTCTACCGACAATGCCAACAACCTCCGCGCCCATATCTCGAAACGCTTCTGTGTGGCCCTGCCCTGCAAATCCGGTGCCCTGTACCAATACTCGTATTTTCTTACTCATGTTATTTATCTCGACTTATCAAAGACTAAATTCATAATTAAAAATGCTGAATTACCAATTCCAAACGGTTCCATCTTCTAACCTACTAACGGGAAGGTACGAACGTTTATAGGGATATTCTTTCGCGGCATCTTCGTCAAATTCGATACCTAAACCTGGCGCATCACTCAAGTATGCAACGCCATTCTTTACCTCTATCTCATGTTTAAAAATTCGGCTGGATGGCTCGTTACCAAACCCTACAAATTCTTGTATGCCGAAGTTAGGTGCCCATAGGTTCAAATGCATATGTGCAGCGAAGCAAACGGGAGAAAGATCAGGAGCACCATGGGGCGCGGTCTTAACGTTATAAATACTGGCAAAATCTGCTATTCGGCGCAGTGCGGTAATACCCCCAGCATGAGTAGCGGCCACTCTTATGTAATCGATAAGTTGATTTTGAATCAGATCTTTACAGTCCCAAATGGTGTTATACGTCTCACCTATGGCTAATGGTGTAGTGGTGTGCTGGCGAATAACCTTATAGCTGTCTTGATTTTCAGCGATTGAGGCATCCTCTAAAAATAATAGATTGTAGGGCTCTAATAACTTGCCCAGTCGTGCTGACTCGATAGGCGTTAATCGACTATGTACGTCATGTAGCAGGTGCACGTTATTACCAAAGCGCTCTCTTGCATGACGAAAAAGATCGACAATCATGTTGAAATACTTTTGCGTAGACCAGTCTTCTTCTGGTGGTAAAGGACGACTACCTTGAAGCTCAAAGTAATCTGCTTTGTCACCCAGCACGCCATATGTAACATTCAATCCAGGCACTGCACACTGCAATCTAATCGCTTTAAAACCTTGATTAATATGCTCTTCGGCTTTGTCTAAAGTGTCGTCTATTGTTTCGCCGCTTGCGTGAGCATACAAGGTTACGCCGCGTCGGCTTTTGCCACCAAGCAATTGATAAACAGGCATGCCTGCAGCCTTGCCTTTAATATCCCATAGCGCCATATCAATAGCGGCAATAGCAGCCATATTCACGGCCCCTTTACGCCAATACACTCCTTTGTATAGATACTGCCAAATATCCTCTATATCGTGGGCATTTCGTCCAATAAGACAGGGAGCAACATGCTCCTCCAGATAAGTCACCACAGCCATTTCACGACCGTTTAGCGTTGCGTCCCCGAAGCCATAAATACCGGCGTCCGTTATAACCTTAACGGTGACAAAATTTCTGCCAGGGCTGCAAACAAACACTTTAACCTCTGTAATTTTCAACTGATGTCCTCTCTTCGAGTATTAGCGCATAGGCTGTAATGAATTAACCATAGCGTCATTCACGCGTAATCTTTAAGTCTAGGTTTAGATAACAGACTAAACCTACTAAACCGGTTTAGTTGAACAAATTATCATAATCTTGCAGTATGTCAACATCCCGCTATTTAAATCATCAGCAGACAAACTCAACGATGGCAAAAGTAAAATTAATTGATGTGGCACAACTCGCATCAGTATCAAAAAGCACTGTATCTCAATATCTTAACGGCCGTTTTGACTATATGTCGAAGGAAACTCAGGTACGCATAAGGGCAGCAATCAAGGAGTTAGACTATGTGCCGAATCCTATTGCTAGAAATTTAAAAGCCGATAAAACCAAAACCATAGGCGTAATTGTAAGAGACATTACCGGCTTTGATACCAGTCGGACTATTCGTGGAGTAGACGATTACTGCAAGGCTATCGACTACAACGCTCTTATTTACAACACAGATTTTGATCCTGATATAGAAGCGAAATCCTTGGAAGCCTTATATCAACTGCGGGTGGATGGCATTATCATTGCGTCGTCGGGCAAAAATAATCAGTTGATATCTGATTACATAAAAAAAGGCATGCCCATTGTTCATTTTCAATTGGAGCATGACGGCAGTGAGAAGAACCTTATCTTGTCAGACTATCGCCAAGCCGCTTTCGATGCGACCGAGTATTTGATTCAACTAGGGCATAAACGAATATGCTTTGTTACCCAAGATTTTAAAAATGTTAAATCTAGAAACGAACGATACATCGGCTATGCATCAGCCCTTGAAAAACACCACATTCCATTAGATAAAAACCTAATTCAATATTGGCAACGAGAAACGGGATTTGAGCATTCACCTAAAAGCATTCTTAGCGCTAGCGCAGCACCAACGGCCTTCTTCACACAACATTTAGCAATAACCACTGAACTGCTAACGCATTTGAACCAAGAAAAGATATCAATACCTGATGATGTTTCACTCATCGGCTTCGATGAAATTCCTATGGCCGAATTCTTTAAAGTACCCATTACGGTGGTCAAACAAGAACCTTATATTATCGGTAAAGAAGCCGCCAAATTACTGCTAGAAAACATAAACGATAAAAACAGGCACTCGCAGAAAATCATGATTTCATGCTCAATCACGCAAAGGCAGTCCTGCGCATCACCCAGAGAAGACATATCCCTATAAAAGCCCGAATGACAAACAAATAAGATAAACCGGTTTATCTTATTTGTTTTATTTATCTTAGTTACCCCCTTAATGATATTGATTGAAAGATTAAATAGACACGAAGCAACAAAATATTGCCCAACTTACCTAAAATAACAAATAACGTCGCGATACTAATACCGACAAATTACAACGGACCACATCCCCACATCGAACAAAGTTACCCAGCTTCTAACTAAATATTTTAATCATGACACCCATAATAAAACTGGTTAATTCCACCCTCTAAACTGATAGGTGCGCCATGCCTCAGTCTCGTAAAAGTCAAATTAGCTTAATAGATACCCCTTTTTATCACTGCGTTTCTCGCTGTGTTCGTCGTTCCTTCTTGTGTGGTACGGCAGCCGCGCTGTTGATAAATACTCAGGTCAAAGTTACGAACACCGCCGAGGTTGGGTAGAGAGCCGATTACTATTCTTAGCATCGGTCTTTTCAATCGATAGCGCGGCTACCGTATTTGTGCCTACGCAGTGATGAGCAATCACACGCATATCGTATTGCATGTGGACAAAACGTTAGCAGAAGCTTGGGAAACCGAAGCGGTATTAACTCGTTACCATAAATTACATAGAGGTACCTTGTTAACCCAGAAATACGTGAAGGGCGACCCATTAACCCAAGGTGAGTTGATAAGCTTTGACGAAACCGTTGAGCTATACCGAAAGCGGTTGTACGACATTAGTTGGTTTATGCGCGATTTAAATGAATATATCGCTAGGGAGGCAAACAAAGAGGACGACTGCACAGGACGGTTTTATTCGCCGCCATCCTTGACGCTCTCCCTGCGGGCCAGCTAAAGCTGTTCTAATTTACTCCTGATAAATTAGTGGGAAGGTCGCTTTAAGTCCCAAGCCTTGCTAGATGAAAGCGCGGTATTAGCATGCATGGCTTACGTAGATTTAAACCCCATTCGAGCCAACGTGGCTTCAACACCTGAGGCTTCGAACAACACCAGCATTAAAAAGCGTACGAAGGCTTTGAAGAAAAAAAGGCCACAGCCTAAGACTCTTATGCCCTTTATAGGTAGTCATAAAAAGGATATGCCAAAAGGAATTACCTTCGATTTAAAAGATAATTGTGAATTAGTTGATACCACAGGGCGTTATATTCACGACCGTAAAAGCGGGGTTATTGATGATAAGCAAAACCCTATTTTAGAGCGCCTAGGGTTAAATTCAGCTCAGTGGTTAACCCTTACGACTGAGTTTGAAAAGCATTTTTATTATGCCGCTGGAGCAGAACAAATGATGCATGCGTTCAAGCGACACACTCAACATCAAAGACTGCGAGGGTTAGACAACGCAAGACAGCTCCTTAAAAGGGCATAAATAACGCGATAATCCTTCCAGATAACACTCAATTTGTGAGCGCCTTTGCTTGCGCCTTATTTGTAAAACTCAGCTTAAATTCATACTTAACCGCGTTAGTTAACAAATCGTCCTGACTAAAATCTATTAAACCGCTCACCAATGACTAAAAAATACTGCTAATCGTCCCGGTTATGTTTAATGAATTATTATGGATGTCATTATGTTATGCGTGGATATGTTTGAAAAACGGCAAACAAATTTGCCGTTTATAGAGAGACTGAAACACCTTTGTTTCGGAGACGAATCTACATTATAAATATCGATTTCGCTTTTGAAAAGAATGATATAGCAAACTATTTACCTATAAACTGGATACTTGGCCGTTAACGCAGCTACATCTTGACGCACGACGTTATACAAACTTTCTTCTTCTATATTATCTAACAAATCACACATCCAATGAGCGAGTTTTGCAGCATCTTCACTGCCAATACCTCGTGACGTTAACGCTGGCGTACCAATGCGTATGCCACTGGTTACAAATGGTGATTGAGGGTCATTGGGCACAGTGTTTTTATTGACGGTAATATTAACCGCTCCCAAGACTTCATCGGCCTGCTTACCCGTTAATCCCTTAGCAATTAAATCTACTAAAAACATATGGTTGTCAGTCCCGCCAGATACCACGCCAAAGCCCCGCTGCATAAATACCTTAGCCATAGCCTGCGCATTATCAATAACTTGCTGCTGATAAGTTACAAAAGAAGGCAACGATGCTTCTTTAAAGGCGACTGCTTTCGCTGCAATAACATGCATCAAAGGCCCACCTTGAATACCGGGAAAAATCAGTGAGTTGAACTTCTTCTCAAGACTCGGATTCGATTTACATAAAATCATACCGCCCCGGGGGCCGCGTAACGTTTTATGAGTTGTTGTTGTAACAACGTCGGCTATAGGAACTGGATTTGGATATAAACCTGCGGCAACAAGGCCTGCAACATGCGCCATATCAACAAACAAATACGCACCAACACTTTGTGCTATATCTTTAAATTTCTGCCAATCAACAATACGCGAGTACGCTGAAAAACCAGCAACAATCATTTTTGGTTGATGTTCTTTAGCCAGTTCAGCCACCTGCTCATAGTCGATTAAACCAGTAGAGGTATCTAGGCCATATTGAATAGCATTATACAATTTGCCAGAAAAGTTTGGTTTAGCGCCATGAGTCAGATGACCACCATGATCTAAGCTTAAACCTAAAATGGTATCTCCTGGATTTAACAGCGCCATATATACCGCCGCGTTTGCCTGAGAGCCAGAATGGGGCTGAACATTTGCATAATCAGAAGAGAATAATTTTTTAGCTCTTTCTATTGCTAACGTTTCAACCCCATCAGCAAACTCGCACCCACCGTAATATCGTTTCTTCGGGTATCCCTCGGCGTATTTATTTGTCAGTTTGCTTCCTTGCGCCTCCATCACTGCTTTGCTGGTGTAATTTTCTGAAGCAATCAATTCAATATGATTTTCTTGGCGATCATCTTCACCACTTAACAAGTTAAATAAATCAGGATCTGTTTCTTTTAATGACATATTTAGGTCAGACATAACGCTTCTCATTGATTGATTAGGATGATTATGCTAATTCTTACTGCACATAAAATAAAATCAATAATTACAATGATGTCATAAACTTTTCAAATAATAGCTAAAACAATAATGGAAGGAATCTTATGAAAAATTTGTCAGTCGATTTTTTACGTTCATTTGTGACAATCACACAAACGGGAAGTTACACACTTTGCGCTGAACAGCTAAAACGCACGCAACCAGCCATTAGCTTGCAAATTAAAAAGCTAGAAGACGTAATAGGCGAAAAGCTATTTATTCGAGAATCTAACCGACTCACATTAACGTTAGCTGGTAGTAAATTATTAGAATTTGGTATGAAGATCATATCATTGAATGATCAAGCCATGCGCGAGTTTGGACGCCCACAAGTCAGCGGGAACATAAGACTAGGTATCCCAAGTGAATTTTCTACGACGTTAATGCCAAAAATCATTCGGCGTTTTATCAATACTTATCCTGAAATATCACTAGAAGTACATTGCGCACTCAGTAAAGATCTTTTGTGTGAACCGCTCAAAAACAAATTTGATCTCATTTTATCATTACAAGAAGATGCTGACGCTACTCAAGAAGGGCACATTATCACTGACCAATTAGTTTGGGTCGGTAGCCAGAGATTCGTCAATAATATTCCTGAGAAATTACCTATTATTGCCGCACCATCTCCTTGCCTTTATAGAAAGCGGGTCACTTCAGTATTGAATACCCACAAAAAAAATTGGCAAATAATTTATACAATTGCCGACCTTAATGGTATTCAAACGGCGATCAATGAAGATTTAGGCATTACAGCCTTAGCCAGAAGTACTGTGCCTCCTGGGTTGTTTATACTTCCACCAAGCCCTCAGTTACCAGAATTAGGTCAGGTTGGTGTTTATCTAATGAATCCACAAAAAGTGCGCTCAGAGGCCATTGAACTGCTAGCAAAGACCATCGAAACCCAACTCGCGATCTAATAACGCAGAATTGCAGGATATAAATCAAAAAGGCAGCGTTTTAAGCTGCCTTCATTATTCCATAGTTTACTTATACTTCCTACTTACAAAGGTGGTCCTGGCGGTGCTGGATAGCGCGACATCGGCTGGTCACCCCATCTTAAAGACTCTCTAGAAGGCACATATTTAATAGGATCAGACAAATACAATTGAATGCTCCGATATGCTTGTTGGTAGTGCGCTTTTGTTAATGGATCTTGATGTCTTTTACCTTCAATCTCCTCGGCAAGATCTGATAACGTCATCATGATCATTGCGCTAACGTCAGGGCTAGATTTTGCATCAGCACCGGTGGTCATTAAGCTATTGAGCACCACGCTTTGTGTCACTCTTAATAGAGCTGAGCGACTAGAGGATGAACCAATTTTTTTACCCCACGTGTTTCGTACCAATGCCTGTATCAACTTGGGCAACGTCAATGTCGACGAGTCTCGCGCTTCAAACGCAACCATTCGGCTCAGCTTCTTGGGCTCCAACAAAGGAGTCACAATTAAATCAGCCAAGATACGTGCAGCTTTAAGCTGATCAAATGCATAATCATCCGACATATCCTCGCGGTTAAGACCCGGATGCACGGTTAATTGCACTAACAAGGCCTCAGGTAACGCCAACGCATCTGGCGATAAACTATGCATGAGTTTACTTAATAGTTGATCCTGAAGTGCCTTAGGCACTATTTGAGTTGGCGTTAGGCCGTCCCCCTTAATCGCCCATTCGTGATACATACCACCAATAAAGCGCTGCGCGGCTTCAATCGCCCATCTATGATGCAAATACACCATCCATAGCTTCATGTCGCGTAAATGACCCAATGGCTCTCCTTCCTGCAGCATATCGGGTCCATATTGCGCCAACATAATCTCCCGCGCTTCAAAGCTCTCATCCATATATTTACCTGGCGACGAAAGATCGTCATACCATGCCCAGCGAGGGTCTGTTGAAGGAACAAATAAAATACCTTCGTCATGCATTTCTTCAATAATGCTATTCAGACCTTCCGCCTCAGCACTTTTTGTCATTGGCGTATACGCATAACGCACCATGTATTTATCATACTCGCCAATACCAACGGCAAACGCTTCCGATAAATCCAGTTTTCCATCTTTAACCTTTACTCTAGGGGAAGGATATTCCATTACCGAAGCGCGATCATTAATGCTCGATGCCCAGTTATGGCCAAAACCTAATACATGGCCCAATTCATGAGCAACCAACACCCGCTGACGTGCTAAAGCAAATTCTATTTCTGCTGCCGCTAGTTTTTTACCGTCTGCTGTCGCCGCCTTTACATAACTTTTATAGTAACTGGCCACCGTTCGCATGCGGTGTGAATCAAGGCGACTTTTTGAGCCGAGAATCTCTCCTGTTCGTGGATCTCGATACGTTCCGCCCATAGAGAATCCCCGGCCATCTCGTTCAATCCACTGAACCCAAGCATAGCGAATATCCATGGGGTCCATGTCTGGTTCAGGGTCTTTTACCTGCACAGCATCTTTAAAACCCGCGGTTTCAAATGCTTCATTCCACCAAAGCGTACCTTCTTTCATCGCTTGACGAATATCATCAGGGATCGCCGGATCAAGATAAAAAACAATAGGCTTTACCGCTTCACTCATAGCAGCCTGTGGTTGCTTTTTCTCAAGGCGCCATCGTGTTACCCACGAAACTTCCGTGTCTTTGTTAATCGGATTGGCAAGGTTGCTGAATTTCAATTTACTCACCCCGATACGAGAATCGGCTTGGCGTGTTTCATAGCCCGTAGGAGCACGTAAAAAAGAGTGATGAATACGCATGGATAACACACGAGAATCCGGCAAAACGTTTTTCACGACAACATTAGGTTTACTCACATTGAAAGAAGCAATGGTTTCAATTTCAGTATTGTCAGTGAAATTTTTCATTCTAGCCGGATAAAAACCACTTTTTTTATTATCAAATTTAAACTGAGCATGCTTTGATGCTCTACCGTTTTCCACGTCAGCTGCATCACGGATAAATAAAGCCGTTGCGTCAACCAAATACGTTTTATCTAGTTTAGAAATAACAGGCAAAGATGCTAGAACTGAAGTCGCAAATGAAAGGTCGACATTGTTGACCCTTTCAGGTGTGCCCCCTTGCGCTCTAAAATCTAAATTCTGTTGAATAACCAAAACATTGGGACCACTTTTGTGAAAGTGAACCACCATGCTTTTTAAGATCCCTCTGTCCAAAGGTAATTCAACTGAACCTGCACCAGTAGCCGCGCTTACGTAGTACAAAACATCGCTGTCGAACTCTGTGAGCTCCATTAACACTTTGCCAGCGTCAGCATCCCAATAAAAAGGAATAAATCCTGACTGTTTTGTTAAAGATTTAGTCGCTTGAGTAAAATCTCGACTTTGCGCCTGACTTCCCTCTGAAAACGTGCTTAACACCAGCAAAATTAAAGCTGCAAAAACAACACGCAATAGCAGCCTATAGCTAAACGGGGGTACGCTCACCCCATCACTTTCTTCATACTTTGAAAATAGAGCAGTCATTAGCGGCTACTCAGATTTAATTGTAGGGTAGTCGATGCCCAACTGTTGCAAGTAAGTGTCGTATTTCTCAGCGTCGTAGTAGAACTCGCGCATTCTTTCGCGATACTGCCCCATAATATCTTCATTTAAATGAATTTGAGGGGTGTCTTTTTCACGCAATAACGATTCATATTTTAGATCTTTTGTTTGCGTATTGGTGAAGTAATCATCCATCTCTTCGAGTAATGAAGGGTCAGTAAATAGATCAATCATGGTCATCGCGTGCGCTTTCGCACCGGCAATAATGCCTTTGTGAGCAATAGGCGTCGCCATCGAAACAGCGTTCGACCAATTATGGCCTGGCAAATTAGGAATATTTGACGGATATAACATGAAGATAGTGGGTACCACCCAAGAAATATCACCCACATCATCTGAACCGCCTCCGGTTAATTTCTCTAAAGGAGGGGGGGCCACCATGGGCATAATTTCTTGCGGTAAACCGATTACCTCAGCGCCTATTTCTTTTTGCAGCGCTTTAGCGAGAGTTAAGTCATCCTCAGACCACTCAGGTAGGCCCACGGCTTTGATATTTTCGTACGCTCTATAAGCCAAAGGTTTGTTTGAATGTAGCGGCCATGCAGAGCCCATCACAACAGAATCCCAAGTCGTATTGGTCATCAACGCTGCGCCTTCAGCAACCTTGTCACCCACTTCCCACAACGCTTTAATATGCGGGTAATCAACTTCCCTAAAGAAATACCAAGAACTGGCTTTAGGCGGCACCACGTTGGGTTGATCACCACCGTCTACGATAACGGAATGAATGCGTTGCGATAGTCTTAAATGTTCTCGGCGATAGTTTAAACCTACGCTCATTAATTCAACGGCATCAAGCGCACTACGCCCCCGCCATGGCGAGCTCGCACTATGAGCAGATTCGCCGTAAAAGTTATATTTTACTGAGACTAGCCCAGACAGCCCAGGGTTACCGTAAAACGTGCCAAAACTGCTTCCTACATGCGAATAAAGCACTGCATCAACATCATTAAAGTACCCAGCACGAACATAGTAGGCCTTAGTGGCCAATTGCTCTTCTGCTACACCAGGCCACAATACAATCGTGCCTGATATATCGTTTTCTGCCATGTAGTCTTTGAGCGCTATGGCCGCAATAATATTCACTACCTGACCCGAGTTGTGCCCCTCCCCATGACCAGGCGCACCTTCAATAATGGGCTCGTGATACGCAACACCGGGTTTTTGTGACGCTTTAGGAATACCGTCTAAGTCTGTTCCTAGTGCGATAACTGGTTTGCCTGATCCCCACTTAGCAACCCAAGCAGTTGGAATACCTGCAATACCTTGCTCAATCTCAAAGCCTTCCTTTTTTAACATTTTGGTTAAATAGGCTGACGTTTCAAACTCTTGAAAACCAAGCTCACCGAATGAAAAGATGGTGTCATTCATAACCTGCGCAAGCTTTTTTTGCTTGTCTACGGCTGCAACTACCTGGGCTTTTGCATCAGCACGCTGCTCTGGTGTAAAGGTGGTGGCAGAGGTTTCAAAAGCCATGCTCATTGACAAGAACATTGCACTAAATTGCACTAATTTACTCAATCTCATAACGTGTATCCTTTAATTGGCATCATCACACAGCACAAAAAATACAGGCTGCAATTATGCAGCCTGTAAGTACATTTACTCTTTTACTGTTGGGTAAGTAATCCCTAACTGTTCTAGGTATGTGTCGTATTTTGAAGGGTCGTAGTAGAACGCCTTCATACGATCTTTGTACGTAGCCATTATTTGCTCGTTTAGATGAATAGCAGGCTTATCTTCTGCGCTTAATAAAGGCGTGTATTTATCCTCTTTGGTTTGCACATCTTTATAGTAATCCCAAGCTGATTCCATCAGTGCATCGCTTGTCATCAAATCAAACAAATTCAACGCCTGTACTTTGGCTCCGGCAAGTACACCTTTGTGCGCGATAGGAGTCGCCATTGCGACTGAATTAGACCAATTATGCCCTGGTAAATTAGGGATGTTCGCTGGATAGCGCAACGTTATCGTAGGTACCTGCCATGAAACATCACCGATATCATCTGAACCGCCACCCATATTTTTCTTTGGATCAATTGGGTCAGACAACACTTCAATCTCAGTTTTCAACCCGGTAGGTTCAACACCTATCTCTTTTTGCAGTGCTTTAGCCAATGTCATATCGTCATCTGACCATTTAGGCATGCCTATCAGCTTAATATTAGAATAGGCATTTTCGGCTATTGCCTTGTTCATATGCTGCGGCCAAGCTGAGCCTAATACTGTGGACTCCCAAGTAGTATTGGTCATCAACGCTGCGCCCTCAGCCATCTTGTCGCCAATCTCCCACAAGGATTTAATATGTGGATAATCCGTTTCGCGGAAGAAGTACCAAATACTCGCTTTTGGTGGCACTACATTCGGTTGGTCGCCACCATCCACAATAATTGAATGTGTTCTTTGCGATAAACGTAAATGTTCGCGACGATAATTCATTCCGACGTTCATTAACTCAGCAGCGTCAAGTGCACTGCGACCACGCCATGGTGACCCTGCACTGTGTGCCGATTCGCCAAAGAAGTCATACTGTACAGAGACCAATCCATTGCCTCGGCCTGCGCCCCAGCTAGTGCTAAAGGCATTAGACACATGAGAGAATAAAACCGCATCAACGTCTTTAAAATACCCGTCTCTAACATAATATGCTTTGGTACCTAATTGCTCTTCAGCAACACCTGGCCATATTTTAATGGTGCCTTTAAGACCGTTTTTCTCCATGTATTCTTTAACTGCTATAGCAGCAACAATATTGACTACCTGTCCTGAGTTATGACCTTCACCATGACCTGGTGCCCCTTCAATAACAGGATCATGATAAGCAACACCGGGTTTCTGTGATGCTTTAGGTATGCCATCAATATCAGAGCCTAGCGCGATTACGGGTTCCCCTTCGCCCCATGTCGCCATCCAACTGGTAGGAATACCAGAGATCCCAGTTTCAATTGAGAAACCATTATCATTTAATATTTTGGTCAAATATGCCGAGGTCTCAAACTCCTGAAAGCCAAGCTCACCGAAGCTGAAAATCATATCGTTCATAACCTGAACGTCTTTGGCTTTGCTCGCCACTGCATCGATAAGTTCTGCTTTTGCGTCCATGCGTTCATTTAACGTCATGTCTGCGCTGGCTAGCACGACAGTAGGAGCAACAACCAACGTCAATCCCAACAAACCTGTTACAAATTTTTGTTTTAACATACTGATTCCTTTTTAGAATTTAGCTGAATACCCAATTACATGTTTACGCGCACACCAAGCTTGAACTCACGCCCAAGTACGTCGTAAAGCCCGCGGTTAGTTTCTAGGTAACCAGGTCTATTTTCTGAACCTTGAAATGCAGGGAAAGCAACCATCGCAGGGTCAGCGTCAAAGACATTTCGAATAGAAAGGTAGAATTCCGCATCTGTGTCTTGGCCAAAACTAAAGGTTTTAGCCGCGTAGAAATCGAAGAAGACTTTGCCATCAACGCTGTTGTCATTAATGGTGTAGTTTGGTGCAGAGCTGACAGGGCAATTAGTGGTACATTCGATATATGAATTGTTGAGTACACCATCACTTACCCCGCGGGCAGTAATGTTGAATGTCATGTCATCAAGATCGTAACTAACCGATGCTCGGTATTTCCAATCAGGCGTACTACTGGTATTTGCACCAGCAGAATCAATTGCGGTAACGCCGTTATCAGTAATATTTTCTAAATAGTTAGTTGCCAAGAAACGCAACTTAACTCCCCCAATTCCACCATCAAAAGCATCGCCCATATCGAAGCTATAGGTAACGTCATAATCGACGCCTCTGGCAGTCATCGAATCAAGATTGTCGTACAACAAGTTTATCGTTTGCAGTGTTCCGCCAGCGTCATAAATCATGTTGTCACAATATTTTTGAACGCCAAACTCCACACAGTATTCAGCCGTATCGTCGGCTGTTACATAAGATATAACGCCGTCAATTTCAACTTCGTAGTAATCAATAGTGGCTGAAAAGTTTTCGATAAAGCTAGGTCTAAAAATAACACCCGCTCCCCATGAGTCAGCTTCTTCAGGTGCCACAGTCGGGTTACCTTCAAGGTTTTGAATCATAGGAACAGAAGCACCGTTTATCGTCACTGAGTTGCTTCGCGCTGTACCTGCAGCATACAATTCGCTCAAATTTGGAGCCCGAATATCTCGTGAGCGAGTTAGGCGAAAAGTTGCATCTTCAATGGGTCTATAGGTAAGACCCGTTTTCCATGTGGTCACTCCACCAGATGTGCTGTAATCGGTGTAACGCACCGCGCCATTGAAATCGAGCTCATCCATCAATGGGATCAAAGTCTCAATATAAGCCTCTTTTACATTGTATGAACCTTCGGTAACTTTATAATTCCCGTATTTCCAACCAGTAGAATATTGAGAATCAACATCGCCTTCCATTTTTTCGTGGCGATACTCAGCACCAAAAGCGACTGAAATTGGGCCAGCCCAGCCTTCAAAATCGCCAGTACTAAAATTGACTGCCGCAACATCTTGCACAAATTCTTGTATACGACGTGGCTGCCCTAACACATAGCTAAGCGCCTCATCACTACCAACACCGACGCCTAAGCGGTTCAGTGGCGCGCAACCATTTGCTGAGTCAGTTAACGACGAGCGACAAACAATCTCGCCTGAATCAGGGTCAACAACAGCGTCGGTTGCCAAATCTAGGCGTGAGGTATTATAGGTACCCGTCATATGTTCATCAGACTTGGTTTTACCGTATTGATAATAGGCGTCCCAAGTGAAGAACTTATCACTTAATCGAAATTCACCATTTCCACCGAGAACAATACGTGTGGTATCACGAACGTTATTTGCTCCCGAGGCCGGCATATCGACGTTACTCGTGTTTAAACTAAAGCTATCTAATCCAAGCTCAGCCATTTGTGAAGACACAGAAGAGGGTAAATAGGCATTATCAGAATAAATCGTAACGCCTTTAGAAGTAGGATTAATGTAGTAACTTAAGCCTTCGTATTCCGCATACGAGCCTTGCATATATAGTTCTGCGCCGCCCACCATATAGCTGAACCTAGCGAACAAATTTTTGCGTTCTTCATCAGCGGCTAATGAATTAGTGCCAAGCATGCCCGATGTTGTATATTCCCAGTCACCACCTTGCATCCATTGACCTGATACGGCGCCGTACGCGAGTTGATTTACCGCACCGTCAACGCCAAAATAAGTCCCTTCTAAAGGGCCTGAAGCAATTAAACCACCAGGGGTATAATTGGAAATACCAATACCTGTATCAACTAAATAGAACGGTGAACCTTCACTGGTATCTGGGTTAATCATGCCCACAAAGCCCTGCTCCGCCCAATCACGAGTGGTGCCATGAATGCCATTTGCTGAGTAATACTCACCACTGAGTAATAAATGTCCGTCACCACCAGCGAGCTCTGAACCATAGGTCAGAACTACTTTGCCGTTTTCACGATCGCCGTAAGTCGTTTCGCCATATTCAACTTGCGACTTAAAACCAACATATTCTTTATCTAGGATGAAGTTCACCACACCACTAACGGCATCTGAACCATACACAGAAGATGCGCCTCCCGTTACAATCTCTACATTTTTAATCAGAGACTGGGGGAATGTATTTGTGTCCACTTCGCCAGTCGAGGCTGACACAACATTTCGTTGTCCATCAAACAAAACAAGCGTTCTGCCAACACCCAAAGCACGTAAATTTAACGCTGCAATACCTGATGCTCCGCTACTTAAAGAGCCCGACGAGGTAGATGCCGTCGTGCTGCCCGTAACTGAAGGCATAGTATTAACAAATTCAGCCACGCTTCCAGGCGCATAAGCATTAATATCTTCTTGGGTCATCAAAGTGATTGGCGCTGGTGTGTCATAGCCATCACGAGCCACTCTTGAACCAGTCACTTGGATTGATTCCATTTTAATTTCGTCAAGATTCTCAGCTTCGCTGTCTAACGCTTGTGCAAAAGCATGACTACCCATTAAAGAAGAGGAAATCATTGCAGCTAAATAGGTCACTTTCATGGACTTAGTACTATTTTGGCCTTTCATGTGTGTATCTCCTGTTCAAAGAACATGTGCGTTTTTTTCGGCTTATATTAAACGGGCTTAGATCGGCTAATTCCCGCGTGCAATCTTGTTGCTGCCCTTGAACAAAAGCACAAGCCATACCTAAAACGTGAATTTAAAGATTATTAATGGGATTAAGTTTGAGTTGAATCAGACAGCAGAGATAAAAAATACTGATTGTTTATGTATTTCAATTAGTTGAAATGAATAACTTTTCTATTAACAAAGTGTAAACGTATAAAGTTTTCTTATGTCGTGAAGGGATAGTTATGAGTAAAAGGACTGTTTATTTTTTATCCTATTAAAAAAGCTTATGCGTAAATGATCCTTCTTTATACGGGAAAAAAATTCCGCACTATTTAAATGCAGTTCGCCCTATAAAGAGTCATCATCTAAAAACAATAGTTAAAACAGTCAGTTAACAATCTTAATGGATATCGCGATATTTTTGCCGTTAATGAGAATTAAAGCTCACTCGTGCATAGTGACGTCATCGTGTTGATGTAGTGATGTATTGAGGAATGTCGAAAATAGCTAGATTGGTTATTTTATGGTGTGTACGCCTTTAACATTATAAAGATGGAATGCGCCAATGGTTTTTGGTTTATGTATTTCGTATTTCGTATTTAGAAAGTAATTGTTATCTGCCTGCGTTACGTCATCAATATACGATTAACTATAGGGATGAATGGCATAACGCGTGACAACGCTATATACGCAAAAATACAACCTGGTTCCATCCGGATAAGCACAGCGGGCCAATATAAAGCCCGCGTTACTTATCAGTAGCGATGCCAAGCGAAAAGCTTTACATCGTCAAGCCGTTTTAACCTGCCTTTAACCCGCCAAATGTAAGAAGTGTAAATGGCGATGATACTGGTCGATAATATCGTTGATAACCGCTACTTTTGACCAGCCCATAATATCGTAGTTTTGCCCACCTTCGCTTAAGTGTACATCAGCGCGATAGTAGTTTTGTTCATCGTCAGAACTCGTGCCTTGCTGCTCCGTTGACTGACCATATTCGGGAAGATGGTGAATGGTTGGATAAACTGCGTAAATGAACTCGGCATCCTCGCCATGCTTAACCGTCAACGTTATTGCCCCAGCAGATTGGCTAATATCAGCGTCTATTTGCTTTAACGTTAGCTCTTTAGCGACTGAATCAAACGCCTGTTTTACTGTTTGCTCGACGAAGCGCTCTACAGTCGTTTTATTTGGAAAGTCGACAATCGTTTGTAAACGCTCTTTCCAACTGTCATTGCCCGCATTGACTTGCCCGGACGGAGCATGAAGGGTCATACTCGCGCGCTTAAATTCTTCGACTCTCAGCGCTTTTATCAGGCCATACATAGCAATCAGCAATATGACCGCAAACGGCAAGGCACTGGCGATGGTCATGGTTTGCAAGGCGCTTAAGCCCCCAGCCATCGACAAAATAGCCGCCACTAAACCAACGCCTCCCGCCCAGTAAATGCGTTGCCACACTGGCGTATCGTTTTGGCCATTAGAGCACAGCATATCCACCACCATCGCCCCGGAATCGCATGACGTCACGAAGAACACCACAATCATCAGCACCGCCACACCGGATATCACATCAGACCAAGGAAAGTGCTCAAGGAATAAGAACAGCGCCACCGGTGTGTTATCTGTGGCTAGCTTGGCCAACTCGGTACTGCCTTGATTCAGCACTAATTCGATAGCGCTGTTACCGAATATGGTCATCCAAGCGAGTGTGAACATTGAGGGTATCAAAAGCACACCAATCAAGAATTCGCGGATAGTACGGCCCTTTGATATACGCGCAATAAATACCCCGACAAACGGCGCCCATGCTAACCACCAGCCCCAGTAGAATATAGTCCAGCCGCCTAGCCAATCTTTTTTGTCGTAGGCGAACAGGTTAAACGTATTTCGTACCAAATCGGACAAATAAGCCCCAGTATTTTGCAGCATCGCTTGCAGCAAAAATACGGTTGGTCCAACAAATAAAATAAACAACAATAAGCCAACAGCCAGCAACATATTTAACTCAGACAATATGCGTATTCCCTTGTCTAAACCACTGACAACAGACACGATCGCTAGGCCCGTAATGGCGGCAATTAATATCAGTTGGTAGCCCTGTGAAACCGGAAATCCGAATAAATAATTAAGGCCAGAGCTAATTTGCGTGACACCTAAGCCCAACGATGTCGCCACACCAAAAATAGTACTGATAACCGCAAAAATATCGACTATGTTGCCCCGCCAGCCATAAATTTTCTCGCCAATAATGGGATAAAGAGCTGAGCGTAAAGTCAGCGGTAAATCATGACGATAGCTAAAATACGCCAGAATTAGCGCCACTACGGCGTATATAGCCCAAGCGTGCAATCCCCAATGGAAGAACGTCATTTTCATTGCTTCGCGTGCCGCTTCAATGGTGCTTGGTGTGGCCGTTGGCGGCGCTAAAAAATGCATTAAGGGTTCAGCGACACCAAAAAACATCAAGCCAATGCCCATGCCCGCAGCAAACAACATAGAAAGCCACGAAATATAGGAGTAATCAGGCTCTGCATGGTCTGGCCCGAGTTTAATTTGGCTATGCCTAGATATCGCTAAATACAACACAAAAATCAAAATACTAGCCACTGTCAGCACGTAAAACCAGCTACCGTTATCCACTATCGCTGTTTGCACCTGTGAAAAGGTTTGGTCTGCAAATTCAGGGGAGATCAAAGCAAAAAGGAGTAAAGCGACGATGACGCTAGAAGCGCCAATAAATACAATTTTATTTAGATGTTTAGAAGAAGCGATAGGATTCAATATGTTGTACCTTTTCATATGCTGCTATTTAGTGCGCAAACACACGACAGCTTATTTCGACTTTCATTTTATAGTACCACAAGCTAAAGCTAGATTTTAAAAGACAAAAATAAGAAATAAAACCAATGAAAAACATAAGCTTGGGTGTGTTCGAAAAACAAAATATAAAAATAACTTAAGTCAGGATAGTTGTCGCGCTCAATTGTTAAGCGGACTATCAGTTCCTAACTCGACCGTACCGAAGCTGTCCCGATAAAGAGCTTCAGCTTATATGTCTGAGTAAAGAGCTTTCGCTATTTAATAAGCAGTGATGTTGTTATAAACAGGCAAATAAAGTAACCTGCCTAACCACTGTTTTTTTATATTAAAACAGTACATTTAATGGATTAAATTAAGCTTTACAGGCAGCAAATGGACGCTCTCACTTTATTTATTTGTACGATTCTAGCCAGTTTTATTATGGCCTTAACCATGACGGTATTGCGCACAGCCAATCGCAAAGAGAAATACCTTGTAGACTGGGCAATGGCAGGCATATTCTTTATGTCGTCTAACCTATTGGCGATACTATCCCTTAATTTTGACCTTCCCACTATAGTGCACCCAGCGATGGGCAATGCATTTTACCTAGCTGGCCATTCGGCTATTTATAGCGGTGTTCAAAGGTGCCTGCATGGTCGTTCAGCTTGGCCACTCACATTAGCGATTTTTCTAATTCCTATTCCGCTGCATCACATTCCCGTCATTGCGGAATCAGTCGAGATACGAATATTGATATTCTACCCAATGATTTTAGCCCTCAATATTTCCGCATTAGCTGCACTATGGCGAAGAAGAAACGATAAAATAGGCCGGGCATATTGGCCAATAATGATCGTATTGTTTTTATTTATCACTCAATTGGTATTACGTGCAGGATTGATGCTAGCAGAAAACGTGAGAATGGAATTTATTGGAAATCAATTCATGCAAACGTCTGGCAATTTGGCAATTATCGGCTTCATATTTTTACTGACGATAAGCTTTGCAATTATTGTATCGTGGAAGAAAGAAGTCGCACTTCGAGAAGCTTCCATGACTGATTATCTAACGAAATGGTTGAACCGTGGCGCCCTATCAATAATCGCCCAAAAACAATATTCGATTTCCCAACGGAAGCGCAGACGCTTTGGGTTTGTCATGTTCGACATAGACCACTTCAAGCGGATAAATGATCACCACGGGCATGCCGCAGGCGATCAGGTCTTAGTAGAAATAAGTAAAGTCACTAAAGACCTAATGAGAAGTTTTGATGATTGCTTCAGGTTGGGCGGAGAAGAATTCGCGGTTTTAGTAACCGACACAACTACTCACGAACTGCATGCAATTGGCGAACGTATCCGTAAAACGGTTGAACAAACAACGTTCAAGGCGAATAACGTCACACTCGAAATAACGGTCAGTGTAGGTTATGCCTTATCAACACAAGCCGATAAATTCTGGGACGTGACACTAGAAAGAGCTGATAAAGCGCTATATCAGTCGAAAGAAGCTGGCAGAAATAGAGTATCCGGCGAAATGCAAAGATCAGGCTTCTGCTCTCCTGCGCTGGCACATTCACACTTCGCTTAACCTAATATCATGGGTGTCACGATATGAACGCTTCACCATAACGATGATGAATTAAATCAGTCTTATTCCTAGCATGACCAACATCACCACATTCGCCAATAGCCCAATTAAAAAGAAGTAGGTGCGAGGGCTCGGGTTCTTTTCCGTTGAAATTGCGTAGTACAACGCCATATGCACAACTCTTGCGGCTAGATATACCCACACACAAAGAGCAAATATTGGGCTTTGAAAGTTAAGCACAAATGCAAAGAGCACCGTGCCTACAAACAGGGCACTATTCTCTAAGGTATTTTGAAAAGTACGATGAGATCTGAAAACAAAACTATCGTGAGATAAGTTTTCATCTATTTTCCCAGGGATAGCATTCGGCTGCTTGGCCTTGCTAAACGTCGCAACTGCCCACTGCACGAGTAGCATCACTAAATATAAGTAAAACGCCGTGTAAGCCGAATAGGCGAGATCAGTCATTGTCACTTTCCTTTTGTAAATTAATGAATGTTACATTATCAAGTTAGCAAGCTTAATGCCCAATCTAAATTACTGATATACATACCATTAAGTGTTTCTTGTAGTAAGTGGCATGTAACGAGTACAGGGTTATTTATAATAATTACCACCCCATCACGTCAACAAAAAACAGCCTTTTTAGATGTTTTTTGTTGAGACAAATCAACGTTTAAAGCGATTCACCGATGAGTTTACACAACACTACGCAGTAAAGAGGAAAGAATACGCTGAATCCAGGCAAGCTATCAAATTAACGCAGTTGTCTTTTTAACAATCAAGAAATGTCCCAAACCGAGTGCCTTTTATCATGCCCGTCACGTAAAAAGCCCATGATAAAAATCCCTAAAGAACAGCTCCAAACCGCGAGCCTTTATCATGGCTGTCCTGATAAAAATCCCTAAAGAACAGCTCCAACCCGCGTGCCTTTTATCATGGGTGTCATGATAAAAATCCCTAAAGAGCAGTCCCAAACCGCGAGCCTTTATCATGGGTGTCATGATAAGGACGCTGATAAAAAACTCGCAAGTTGCTTGTTAAATCACAAGCTATCCGCCTTTGCCTTCTCGTTCTACTTTTAGCAGCGCTAGCATGAGTTCGCGTTCTTTGGGTGAGAGTGAGTCTAGGGTCTTTTTGATGTTATTCCGGTAGCGCTTGAGCGTGGCTTCGTCGCCGGCGATGGCGGCGTCGAGTGTTTGTTCGTATTTGCTTAACAATGAGCTGAGTTTTGCGGTGTTTTCCATGTTCGCACTATGGGCGGTGTACGCTAAGTACATCGCGCCGCATAGGGCGATAAACGTCATTACGTCGAACTTGAATGAGATAAAAGGGGTTTTGGTTTGCTCGGTCATTTTTGTTGTTCCATCGTCAATGATATTTTTAATTTGAGTACTTCAACCTGTTGCGCGGCTTTGCCTAGGGCTTGGCTTTCTTGGTAATACAAATATTGCATACCGAAGAACATGGCCACCATTAAAACCAGCAGTATCAGGTTGTCTGCTATCCACTCTTTTACGAAATCAGTTATTTTGGTTTTCATAGCGTGCCTTTCATCACCTTGGCTTGTATGCCATTGCTTTTTATTCCATTCGCTTTCGAAAGAGTCGCTTGAATAGTCTCGCTTTTGGTCGCATCAGCTTTCACATGCGTCGCCGTCATAGTCTGGCCTTACAATTTGGTAGTTCTTCGTAGGCAATATTATTGCTTTCAATCGATTCGCTGATCATCTGCGCCGTGACCGTGCCCAGCACAAAACAGCGGTATTTTTTACTGTGCTCAAGCTCGAGTAAAATCAAATTACTTTGGCCACGCTCGTTTAGGTTATTCAACAACGCTAGTGTACTTGGGGTGTCATTTAAGTAACTCGCCATATTGCGTTCAAGGCGCTGCATAACGCTTTCTTTGGCGATATCCCCTTGGGCCAGTTGCAACCAATATGAAGGGTCATCCACGTTTGAAATATACTCCAGCGCCAATGCCTGCCAATCTGGTTGATAAAACAAACGCTGCTCAGCAATTAGGCCTATATCCGTGCCCTGCATAAAGTTCGGCATGCTCACTTGTGCCACTTTTTTATCTTCTAAGCGCACGCCCAAATATGCCCCTACGTTCATGTCTTGCTTGAGCAGGGTAATATTGGTGTTAAATGGCGCCGTTACCTCGCCCATGCCTAGCATGTCAGGGGCGAAGCCGAGTAGTGAATAAGCGAAGTTGTCGTAGGCGCGCAGCGAAAAATCGCTCGGTGGCGGTAAATCAATTGGCTCACCGTTTTCATCACGGGGCAGCTTTTGATACACCACACTGGCTACCGCATCGACTACGGGTAGGTCGCGGTAGGTTTTGAAAATGCCATTTTCTAAATCCAATACATAACCAAAGCCTACGGTGAAGGTTTTGTCGAAGGTGTCTACGTCACTGAATTCTTCAGCAAAGGCGACCATCATGCCGTGATATGAGTTTTCGCCCATCACTGACTTGCCCACAGGTATGCCAAACGCGAATACGCCGAGGCCCATCGCCACCACCAAATACACTTTATTGCGCGCCCACAAATACATACCCAGCTTAATAAACAACAATAAAATCGCCAGCAAACTTGCAGCAATGCTGACTGGGGGAATAACCGCCAGCTTCACCGCGTCTTTACCCAGCTGAAACATACTGCCACCAGGTGCAAACGCAGCCGTTGCCGCAGTCGACGTCACCATTTGTATAAACGAAATATTGTCTTGGCTATCAAGCCACATCTTCTTGTAGCGGCTTTCAGCAATACTCGGCGTGAAGTCGTCCATGTAATAGGGGCCAAGCACTATTTTTGACAGTACTTTAATCTCATGCAAGCGGGCAAAATCGACCCTATCAAGGGTTTTCTCGGGCACGCCACCAAAGCTCGACCCGTTTTGATACGTCACCCACAACGCTTCTGCGCGGCCTTGGTACTTTTTTGTGATCGCCTGGCGCAGCGCCCGCATGTCTTGCATCGTCCAATCTTTTGGCACATGCACGTCCTGCTCTTTAAACAATGCAATCGCTAAATTCGTTGCCACCTGCGACTGACTATATTGTTCGTACTCCATTTCTTCTGAAATGCCATACGCTTGATACAAATACGCCCGGCGGCCACGGGTAAACATGCCCATCAACTGATATTTAGATTTAAGTAGTTTGGTTAAATTCGCATCAGCGGGCGTTAAGTACACCCCAAAACGCTCACCAGACTCAAAGGTTAAATTATTCAGATATTTAGCAAACTCGGCCTTATAAAAATCGCGGCACTGGCGGTCGCACTTCGAACTTTGGTATTTGCCGCGAATATCACGATACACCTTCACTATGTCTTCGTTCTCGGCGTAATCTCTACGAAAGTCGTCTGCCTTTAGCAGTTCGTCTGAAAAGGTTCGCCAGTGCTGGTTAATCCGCTCGTTCGCTTTGTTTAACAGCTCGGTTCGTTCTTGCTCAATCAAGGCAAAATTGTTTTCACGTCTGCTAGCCTGGGTATACTCCAAGCTGGCCTTTTGATAACTGCCCCACTCGCTTTTATAAATACCATCAAATTTACGAATGCGCGGTAACGCTTCTTTGCTGAAGGTTTCTTCTTGGCGATTAAGTAAGAACACATCGGCCATATTTTGCAGGTTTGACTCAATCAAATGATTAAACCCACCCGAGAAGAACGCTAGCGATGGAATAAGCGCCACCACCAAGTCTTTACGGTCGGCATCACTGACTATTTCATCAAATTCAGGGAAGCCCTCAATCGTCACCGACTCCGCCAAATACGCTTCTTTGTAAACTATCGCCCTAACCGCACTGAGCTTTTTCTCGTTCGAGGTATTGTCTACCGTGGCATCAATCGCAATGCGCAAAAACGGAATAATCAACGCCCACAGCAACACAAATGCAACGGGTCTAAATAACCACTTACCTTGTTTGCTGATCCCGTGTTCGTCGCCGGTTTGTGTGGCGGGGTTAGCCCCACCTAAAAAATTGAATATATGCCCAGGTACAAACGAAATAAACCCCAGCGCCAAACCAAAGCCTGACAAAGTACGGCCAAATAACTCCAAGCGTTCAGCGGTAAGTTGGTACTCACCAAACACGTCTTGTAATGGCTTGGCGTACATATCGATTAACAGCAAGTTCAACGACAATTCAAGGCACACATACACCACGAATAATCCAAGCAACAGCAGTATTTTTACCTGACCAGACACCCTAGTTGACATCAATTACCCTGCTTTCTCATGGTGGCCTTACGGCGTTTAAAATCAGCGCTAACGTCTTGTTTTCTGTCTTCGCAATATTTGAATAATGGGTCACTTGGGGTAAGGCGGCTGCAACGGCTACTGGCCTGCATTTTTTGATACGTCGAATACTTCAGCACATCACCGTTTATGGTTAGGTACTGGCCTAACGCAAACAGACGTTGTTGTTCATTTAATTGATTAAAATCGGCATTCCCTGGCAATACGTTTACCACGCTGGGTAAATCTGACTTTTTAGCGTTGCGCTTATAAACCTTACTGGGGGGCAATATAAAGTTGTGTGCTTGCACGCAGCCCATAAGGGGCTGCTGGCTAACGGCAAACGCCGCCAACTTAGCGTTGGTGTTGTAATCAATCGCAAAAAAGGTACGGTCTTGGGCAGCAGACGTACTCAAGGTTTCGCCCAAATACACATGGCCCGCCCCTGCATATTCAAGCACAGCGCCATAGCCTGCTTGCTCAACCTGCTTGGCAAATTTATTGGCAACCACAAAACGCGTGCGCGTTACCGGCAATACGCTTTGCACCGCAGTCATTAAATCAGTTAACGTCTTGGCGCTTATATTTGGCTGTGGGCGTATCGTAAATACGTCGCTGGGCATCACGCGCGGGGACAATACACTCGCCAGCAAGGCAAGGTCAAATTCGCTGCTAAACGACTCAAAGTCATTGTCAGTGCTGACGACCTGCCAGCTGCCTTTCACCAAGGCCACATCGAGGTAAAAGCCCGCAAACAAATCTTGATGCTGGCCAATATAAGGTGGCAAGTTGCTACTGGTCACGCGATACAGCATGTCAGCCTCGCACATGCCTTTCATCACGGGTAACACATCACCGTTATCGGCCATCAACAAATTACGACTCAGCAATGCAGTTTGCACACCCGCATATTGCGCTTGCGCACTGCCATGGGCAGGAAAGGCACTATTGATAACAATTGCATTCGAATACGCCTCCGGGCGCTTATCAACCGCACAACCAGACACAAACAAAACCGAAAACACAGCAAGTACAAAAAGCAGAGGGGAATGACGCGAAATCACCAAAAATTCCATTTTTATCGATATTTGCGAATAAACTATAACAAGTGAAAATGTATTGCAAATCAAAGTGTTAAATAATTATTTATGAGTTTTCGGCGTTTTAGAGAAGAATAAATGGCGAAGATTATGCCAAATTTAACGGGCTCACAGCAATGGTATCAGGCAAGAGATTAGGTATGTAAATTGAGTGGGAGGTATGAGGTTTCGAGCAACAAGGGCGAAGAACGTAAGTTGCGTGAAGACAGGCGCATTTTTCATGGACCTTATCATGGATGTCACTCTGACAAATGCTTGCAACTATAGTCGCGTAATCTAAAGGCTAATTTTTAACCTCGGTGTAACTCTTTATAATCTCGCGGAAATTTATTCACTAATACTTATAAGCCTGAGGTTGCCGTACATGCTTAAACTTAAATTTATCTTCTTATTGTTGTTCATCACGAGTACATCATCCCATGCAAATTTGATTTTAAATGGGGGCTTTGAAAACAATAATATTTCCTCAAATAGCTGGAAAGCCTTTAGCGCCAACTCAGTGACCGGCTGGGAGGGATCCGCCATGGAGTTATGGGATAATTTCAGTGGCTTACAAGCATTTGAAGGTGACCAATACGCAGAGCTAAATGCCAACGGTGAAAACGTCTATTCTATCTTTCAGTCAATCGATAGTCAGGCTGGCGAACTGTACGATGTTTCTTTTGCTTACGCTGCCAGAACAAAGAAAAATGAGAGCTTTCTTTTCGAAATTATAGACGCTAGCAACGGCTTCTTATTTAGCCAAATCATTGATGATCACATTCAAAAAGCATGGAGCACTTTTGAGACCACTTTCGAAGCACAATCTGACCTAACTTTGTTTCGATTCACATCCATCAGTAGCGGTACATTGGGCAATTTAATCGATGGTATAAGCGCTACAACGGCATCATTTTCAGCACAACAATCTGCGGCGGTTTCAGTATCTGAACCCAATTTAGGTTTGCTGTTCTCGTGTTCAATATTTTTATTGATCAGAAGAAAAGTAAGTTCCAAATAAATACATGTAGGTTTTTAACATTGCGCAAATCACTGCCCTTATCTTGGGTGCCTTCGTAATTCTTAAATCGTGGTTTATAGCAATAACTTGATACAGAGGTAAAATACCACCCTGTTCGATTAAACGTCATCCCCGCCTTAATTTAGTGCAATTCCCCCAAATCAATCGAACACGTCAGGTGCAGACCGCTGTTTAATCAGCCTTATTCCGCTGTATTCCCCGCTACGTCCCTTGTCCTATGGGAACCTGTCCAAATGGTCAACTTCTGGCATTTATGATGCATATTCGCCACTTCAGCCCGTTTCTAATGCGTTTTATTTAAGGACATAACCGTGACCCCTACTCTTCGTTTGGTTTTAACCGCGAGCCTTTTCGGCTTAGGCAGTTTGTTGCTCACCGCGTGCTCCCCTCCAACGCCAACCAATAAAACGGCATACGAAACACAGGATAAAACCCAAAGTGATATCGAATTCAGCCCTGAAATAAAAACCCGCCAATTTCTCACCCAAGTAGCCCTAGGGCGTGAATCAGCAGATTTAATCATCAGCGATACAACCCTGCTGAATGTATTCACCCAGGAATGGCTACCCAAGCAAGACATTGTTATCGCTAAAGGCCGCATCGCTTGGGTTGGCGATACCGGCACATGGCAAGGCCAAGCAACAGAACAATTTGATGCTAACGGACTATGGGCCGTACCTGGCTTTGGCGAGTCACACAAACACATTGAAAGTTCTTACTTAACCCCTGAATACGAAGCGGCCTTGGTCATTCCCCAAGGAAATACATGGACAGTAGAAGGCTCCCATGAAGTATCGAATGTCATTGGCACCCGCAATGTCGATTTTTGGCTAGCCGCCGAGCAAGCAGGCAGCCCGTTAAAAATATTCCCAGCCATAGGCTCAGCCACACCGCCTACCGTGTATGAGTCAGGCGGTGGCTATTACGGCTACCAAGAAATGAGTGACTTTATGCAGCAAGACTTACGCGTGGTTGCGTTAGGTGAAGTCATGGACTGGTCAGCGATTATCAATGCCGATAACGGTGGCCACCAACGTATTTGGGAGATGATCCAAGCCACCTACGATAACCGCGGCGTAGTAGAAGGCCACGGTATGAACCTTACCTCGCAAACTGATATCAGCGCCTTTGCCGCCGCTGGCCTAGCCTCTGACCATGAGGTTAGGCTAGCCAAAGAAGGCATTGAAAAGCTGCGGCGCGGCATATTTTTAGAAGTGAAACACGCCGCATTTGATACCTTGATCCCCAAATTGCTCGAAATGAACCTACAAGATTGGAGCAATGTCTCCGTCACCACAGACGACCGTGACGTGTTCGCCACCTTGCAATTAGGCTCGATGGATTACAACATTCGCAACGTTATTCAGCGCGGCGTACCCACCGAAATTGCCTACCAACTTGGCAGCTACAACACAGCGCGCCACTTTAATGTTGACCATTTGGTAGGCTCAATCGCCCCCGGTCGCTATGCCGATATCGTGTTACTGAGCAATCCCGAAACCGTGGCAATTGAACGAGTGTATGCCAATGGCTTATTAGCAGGCATCAAGGATGAATACCAACTGCCTATCGCTGCTATTGATTACCCACAATGGCTAACCGAAACCATGAATGTGGGCCGCGCCTTAACCCCAGAAGACTTCGCGATCCACGCCCCACAAGGCAAAGAAAGCGTGCAAGCTGCGGTGTTGCAGCCTTTCTGGTTTAAGCCAAACTTCATCACCAAAACCCTGCCCGTTTCGGCGCAAGGTACAATAGATGCAGATACCGCCAATAACCTTATAAAAGTCGCCGTGGTAGACCGCTACCATGGCACCGCCGCAGTATCTAAAATGATTTGGCAAAATGCTGGGCCCAAAACACCTAACTCAGCACTCGCTAGCTCTCAATCTCACGACTTACACAATATATGGAGTGTCGGCAATAACGACGCAGCCATGGCATTGGCCGCCAATACCGTCGCCGAACTTGGCGGAGGTTGGGCACTGGTCAAAGAAGGCAAAGTCGTGGCCACGGTAAAATTAGACATTGCAGGTTTGATGACCTCAAGGCCAGTCACCGAAGTCGCAGCAGAAATGGAGCACCTACAACAACAAGCTGACAACATGGAATGGATTGGCATGCCCGGCCTACCCGAACGTATGCGCTTTGCATTTTTAACTGCCGCACCGTGGAAGTGGCAACTCGTCGCCCCTTACGAAGGTAACCCAAGCGGATTAGTGAACGTCACGACCGGCGAAACCCACCCCGTTATTTGGTGATGATGCAGCGCAACACACCCAGCAACCCTGCACTGTGCCAGCTGAAAGGGCTCATCGGGCAAACAGGGCTAATAGCACTTTTATTGTTAGCAGCCCTAGTTGCGCCAACCGCGCAGGCGCATTTACTCAACATGACTCGCGTCTCCTTAAGCCAGGTTGACGAACACAGCGCATCCCTTGAGGTCACAGTCGACCTAACCAAAGAAACCGGCAGCAGTGAAGCCTACTACCAATTATCCCGCATCACAGTGCCGCTAAATGCCCCCGATATTCGCGCTCTGGCACAAAAGTTAATCTCCGCGAGTGACATCACCCTTGAGGGCCAACCGCTGAATTGGCAACTCACCCAAATAGACTTGCCTAGCGACATTTCACAAAATGAATTTATGTCTGACCTCAGCTGGCCTATGACCCAGTTTGTATTTACCGCAACTCTACCCAGCGTACCAAAGGGCTCAGCGGCACAGCTACGCGCCAAATTCACCGGCAAATTTAGTTTTGAAGAACCCATCGCTATCAGTATCAAACAAACATCAAGCGGCCGAAGCTTAAACCGCTGGCTGGTGCGCGACCAACAAAGCCCAACGTTCGCCTTACACCCAGAAAATCTGAAATCGCAACAACGCACCCAGCAAAGTGAAAACGCCAGCGAATGGCTACATTATGTGTGGCAAGGCATTATTCATATTATCCCCCAAGGCTGGGACCATGCCCTATTTGTACTCGGTTTATTTTTGGGGATCACCCAAGTGCGTTACCTGCTGATTTGGATCACCGGCTTTACCATTGCCCACACGGTAACACTTGGCTTAGCGGCGTTTGGCGCTATCGCGGTCCCGGCCAGTATCATCGAGCCAATCATCGCCTTATCAATACTTTGGGTAGCGGTTGAAAACATATTTTGGCGACCAAGCCCGTGGTGGCGACTCATCATCGTTATCGCGTTCGGCTTAATACACGGCCTAGGTTTCGCCTCAGCCTTAAGCCAACTCGGGCTCCCCTCACAAGGCCTAGTGTTAGCCCTCGTCAGCTTCAATATTGGTGTTGAACTCGCCCAACTGGCGATCATACTCGTCGCATTTGTATTGCTCGCTAGATGGCGCAATCATCCCAACTGGCAACGCCTAATAGTCACACCTGGCTCCGCAGCTATCGCGTTGATCGCAGGTATTATTCTATGCCAGCGTGTTTTGGGTTGAAGAAAGCCTAAGCACAACTTAAATATAGGTGTATTGGTAAGCGATTTTTAGATTAATTATTGATAAAATCCAGCCCAACTCTCGATTTTGCAAAACCGAGACGGCTCATTAAATTTAAAGCATATTCATACCTTAGCTCCGCCACCACGACTCCGTCATGAGGTTTAACCGTAAGTGATGTGCCTTTATCACATGGCTCAGACAAGTGTAATTTAATTTTTTTATCACAATCGAAGATTCCCTGATTTTCGATATAGTACTGCTTAGCTTTTGGGTTCGCTTTTCCGTCTAAACCAACGGTAAAACTTAAAATTCTTATATCCCCTTCTGGCCCATCTGGTTGTATGAAGAGTAAGTTATTTTGAGACGAATAATTAATTATTTGTTGTAAAATCTCAAGTTCGCTAAGCTCAGGAAGAGCCACTTCAACTTGCTTCAGACTTGACCACATGCTATCCCTAGTTAACTTTAATGCTTCCTTTGCATCGTACATCTGCACTAAAGTTACAGGCATTAGGGGTTTAATATCTTGCTCTCCATTAGTCTCTTCTCTATTTTTTTGATCAGGAACCAAGTCACATATCGGAGTTAAGCATAGCCAAAAATTATTGTTAATCTTTAAAACATGCCCCGTGATTATATGGTGTGTACTGATTTTTCGGCTACAGCTAAAACAATTTGCATGCTTTACTTGTTCTAATTCATCACCTTCATTTTTTTCAGGTACAAAATAACTTAATAGTTTGTTCTCATCTGTATCAGCCTGCTTCAGAGACTCCAATAAATTAACAGTGAAGTCACCTAAGTCATCCTTTATTTCTGTAGCTAGCTCTTCCCAAAGTTTTGAAACAGTTGACCAAGCAGCAGTTTTTGATTCGTATTTTGTTTTAGACTGTATTAACTCTTTAAGCCAAGCTGCTTGCAAATACCTTTTATTAAGAATATTACTCGATGCTGAAATGCCCTTACATTCGACTTCATTCCTCAACTTTGAAAGAATTAACTTGTGAGGATGTGGGCGCCAAAACTCCATAGCCTCTAACAATTTATCTGGTATATCATTAATTTTAGTCGTTTTTTTCCCGACGACTGTTAGAAACAAGTCTTCTGTTTTTAACCAGTTAATTTCACCATTGATCCCCCAATCGAAATGTTTGGCAGTTTTAACTGGTGCTATCGCATCTAAGCCCTTATATTTTTCAGATACCAACCATCTCATTAGCAGTTTTATACAGAGTTTGATGTCATCTGGTTTCTGCTGATATATAGAGTTAAAAACTTGTAATCTTTCGTCCTCACACAAACCTGAAAATAATGAATTAGAATTTTTATGTATTAAAGAAAGCAAATCAATTTTACTAATTGAATCGGTTAACTCTTGCCTAATATTTTCATTTTCATCTGACCAATCATCAAGTGCGCTCTCGACCATTTTACGGGGTTTTTCATGTAGATTAGCTTCTTTTGGCCTAGCTTGTAATGAAGCAACAATATCGCAATAAACGTCGTTTACACTACCTTTTTCGTTCGTATAACCTTTTGTATGAACTGCAACTATGTTGAAATGTCTATTATCAGCTAAGTGTTTAATTATATTTAATGATTTCTGACATAATCCATCGTCTTCACCATCTAGATGATAATCAAGAATTAGCAAATCACTGTGATAAAGGCGTCGCGATACGTTCTCAATCTCAAGAGCTTTCTCTTTCCCATCGTACACATCTAATAACCAATTAAAATTTTCCTCTCGGCTTACTTTGATAATTTCAGATAACCTGTCGATATCTTCGTCTTTATAACCTTCCCTACCTTGAGCAATTAAACATTCTAAAGTGGGATACTCGTCATCAATAACCGTCACAGTTCTTATTGGTTCTATATACGCTTCTTTTAAAAATGGTTTGTAATCAAAATTTCCATCAAGCATTTTTTATTCCTTTAAAATCAATTACAAAGTTGGCACCAGACAACACCTTTTTATCAGTATTTGTCTGGTAGAAAATTTTATGTCCTCCAGAAGCAAGATTACTCTTGCAAAGATACAAGCCAACTCCTCTCCCGCCACGTTGCTTTTTCGAAAAGAACAAAGTAAATAATTCGTTTACATCATCAATATCTACACCTGGACCATTATCAGCAATTATCACCAAGCCATCTTTTGTATCTAATGTAATTTTCCTTTGAGATTCATTAGTTTCCTTAACCCAATATCTGGCATTGTTGATTAAGTTGATGAATACAGGATAAATTTTTGATGGTTGTTCATAAATACTAAATTTATGAAAGGCATCAGTCTGCTCAAATTCTATTTTATTTTGTTCTAAACGCTTTTGAAAAAACTCGTTGACATAGTGAAATATGTCATCGCCAGATATTTGAATGCGCACCTTCTCACCAGCCAGTTTGAGTGGACTTAAAAATCTCCATGAATCACTTAAAGATTGGTGAGCTTGAGCTACACTACTTAATGCATCTTTCTGTTTATCATCTAAATTAGATTCGCCGAGTTTTTTTAAACCCCGTTCAATCGTCATATCTTGACCTTCGATTTCGTGGCCAATTATTTCTACTGAAATGCCCAGCTGGGCTAAAGCATGGAGTTGTTCATTCTGTTTTTGCAGACGGCTATTTTCATTTACAGACTGTATAGCTAAACCCTCTAAGTCAATCTGCTCTTTAAGGCTTTCCAAAGCATTAATATATGCACTTAATGACTGTGTTATTTCTATATCTTGCTTCTGATACTCAGTTTCAATAATAGAGTTTACATGTTGAAGTGTTGTGCGTTTAGCAGCAAGATCTTCTATATGTACTGCCAATTTATTATGAAAGGCTTTATTCGCAGTTTCAATCTGCTCTTCGAATCGTCGTAGTTCAGCTTTAATTAAGCTTCTGCCATTATTGGCAAGCTTACGGATTTTATGATGCAGAACACCTGCTTTACTACTGAAGTTTTTTTCTGCTATTTCAATATCTTTCTTAACAACTAACTTATTGATTGCGTTTTCGACAGAATGGCATAACGAATTAAAAGTAGTTTTTAAGTCACTTTCTATATCTCGATAATCACGATAATCGTCCTCTATGCTGCCTAGATTTCTTGGAACAGGACTAAGTGAAAAACCTTTTATTCTTCCATCTATTTCATTCAATTCATGTTTTAACTGTGTCAATTCATCTTGGTTATCTAATTTACATTCGTTACTCAAATAAATACTCAATTCGATAAGGTCTTGCTGAGTTTTCAACAAATTTGGGCGGTTTTTTGAAATTGAACCCTTTACTCTTTGCCTTTCTTTTTTCAGTAACGCCCTACGAGATATTGCTGCTTTTTCAGCCAAATTAATTGCGTTTATTTCATCTAATTTAATATGTCTGTTATCTGAGGTTCTACCAATCAAACGCTTTGCTACTTGTATAAGTATATTTTCAACTACTTCACGAAAAAGCTTTGAAGCTTTGTTATCAATAATACCTTCTCGTCCAGCTTTATCTCTTAAATTAGGATTTTCAGCTTTGGTTATATTGACTCCACCAAAACAAGCTCGGTTAGAAAATACAAACGTACCCGCATTATTAGTTCGTCTTTTTTCTATTTCAAAAAAGTCATTATCTTCACGGCCGTATGGCATTACTCTTAAGTCGTCACGGAATACCATTACACCGCCAAATAGCTTTCTCATTTCGATAAAATTTATATATTGTTCATCAGACAAAGAGCTGTTTTTTCGAATTACTTCAAAAGTACCTAACCTAACCTTAAACTCACCAAACCGAGTATCTTTGCGCGTTTTATAACGTGATTTTGGCTTAATCGATATATCATCGTGCCACTCGCCAAACGCCTTAACTTTACCATTAAAGTTACCTTCTTCATCAACCACTCCATCGATGATATGTTCAAGTTGTTCAAAATTATCTATATCAAAATTTCGCACTTCGTCTATGACAAATCGCTGTAACATACCATTCCAAGCCACTACTGATGTCTTGAAATCAGTAATCCCCACTTCATCCTCGCGATTAAAAGGGTTCACAAAACTATTTAACGTTTGAATAAATCGCTCTTTTGCTCTTACCTCAGTGCCATCAGCTTCAGAGCCTGAATCTGCCGATAGTTGAGCTGTTAAGTCTTCATGTATATCGGCAATAAACATTGCAGTACCGCTATTTGATTTACCAGTCCATACAGGCCAAGTATCAAAGTGACGCTCAGTAAAACATGTTTCGATTACTGTTTTTTCTATAGCTACTCTTGTTGAGTCTTTCTTTTCTCTGAGCTCTTGTTCATGGAATAAGGACCATGCTGATTCGATTCGGCTATTCCGACTTAAATCTTCTCCATCACCCCAAATATTCCCCATAAGGGAGTCAAACATCTTTGGTAAAATATCGTTTAACTCAATACGAACCGAGAATTCCACAATCGGTAACTTAATGTCATGTAGCATTAAGTAAGGATTCTCGAATAAACGCCAATCTAGAAGACAAGCAACAAACTGGTGATTTTTCTTTTTAGTTACAAGCAACATTAAGGAACCTAAAGCCGCACATGACAATCGACCAATACCTTTTTGTCCTTGCTTAACACGTATCTTTTCTAAGCCATTTCTATCAGATTCATCAACTTCAGCGCCAGTGGCTTTAGATTCTGTCCCAACGGTTAACCATTTTTCTCTTACATCATCAATGGACATGCCATGACCATCATCAACGAGTGAAGAAACCTGCAACTCCCCATCAAAAATATTTAAAGATACATTGCGCGCATATGCGTCGTATGCATTTTTCCAAAGTTCGGATATTGCAGTAGGGCAATCAGCGATTTGTTCACGACCAAGGTGATCTATTGTGCGGGCACGAGTTTGAAATGAAACTGAAGCAACCATACTATTCCAAATTAATTGTTCCTTTAATTAATCTAGAATAGTATGGTTTTATAGATGAAAAATAAACTATTTGTTTTTGTCTAAGACTTGAATTTTTATCTGATTTATTAAAGCTTTACCAAGTTCAACAGGCACTGCATTACCTATTTGTTTAGCGATAGACATTATCCCCCCTTCAAAAAAATAATCATCAGGAAAAGTTTGAAGTCTTGCCGCGTGCCTTAAAGATGTTCCATGATTTAGCCAAGGATGAACGAAACGCCCCTTTGATGGGTTGTTACATCCTGTTGTCATAGTATTAGAAGGTAAGTGTGGATATATTCTGCCATATACGTCTTTATGCCCTGCATAATTTTTGTGGCAAGCAAGCTCTCTACCTGATTCATCACGGCTACCTAGCAATGGAGTCTCTTTAAATAATGATGTCATTTTTTCAGAATGTTGCATATGCACATTGCATGGATCGTTAGCTTCTAAAGGTTTCCCCCAAACCAAATTATCTATACATTTATGCGCTGCATCTTGAGTGAAGTCGAATTTTTTAATTAGCCGCTTCCTAAAACCATCAAGGACTTCGACTGTTGGCTTCTCAAATACTGTTGACGCCGTTTTCCATTTATTATTACCAGCTTGACTGTGCGTTGCTTTCGGTGGCCAAATAAGTTCTTCAGCAGAAATGTCTCTTCTTAATGCTAAGATAAAAGCTCTTTTGCGGTTTTGAGGTACTCCATAATCCTTTGCATTTATAATAAGTGGTGCACCTGTAATAACTTGGTAATCATGTTCTTCAGCAAGTTTTAGAAACTTCGCAAGGTAATCTGCATGCCTTTGCCATAATAAACCGGGTACATTTTCCAACAAAAATACTTTGGGCTTTAGTCGTTCGACAAAATCAAAATAACGTATCAGCAAGGCATTACGTGGGTCATCTTTACCCGCATCCTTGATCCTGTGAGAAGAAAAACCTTGGCATGGAGGACCACCAAGCAATAAGTCTAATTCGCCTTGTTTTAATCCTTGGTATTTCATTAATCCATCAATATCGACATCGTTAATATCTTGGGCAAAGACTTGTGTTGAAGCCCCCAATCTCTGAACTAGGTTTTGGTAACAGGTGTTTGCCGCATTCACATCAAATTCGATGGCAGCTAGTAAATTAAAACCTACAGAATGAGCGGCTAGAGAAAAGCCCCCAGCCCCTGAAAATAAGTCTATAGCGGTAAAATTGCTCGACATTCTCTATGATCAAATAAAAAAATTGAGCGAAATTATACGTTTCTGATGATTGGTATGACAGATAAAAGTCAATTTAATTTTTAACATCACTTTTCTACATTCTACTCGTTGACCTCAAAGGAGTTGGTTAAAATACTCTTCTGTTTTTGCTCAAGACAATCACATTTCACTACGGCTTTAAGTTGTGGTTAAACAGCTGAAATTAAAGTAAATTTAAATATTCTATCAACCTTAATATATGGGAATGCAAGCCATGGAAAGTTCGTCTGTTTATTTTGAGCAGCAATATACAGCATGGTCCAGTAGCCTTGGCAAATCAGAAAAAACCATCAAGAATTATCTCGGTGCTCTGAGAACGACTATCCCTCGATGGCTTATGGAATGGGGATATACCATCCCAAGCTTTCTAGATATAAAAAATGCTGAAGAACTCAGCGCAATTATGACCGATACCTTACAGCATCAGGAGTTTCAGCTACGCGATGCAAAAGGCAAAGGCATGTACAGTGCTGCACTTAGGTCTTACCGAAAATTTTTGAACGACATATTTCAAGTATCGATTAGCCAAGATATCGATACTTTGTTGCAAGATAAGCGACTCAATGAAACTGAAAAGGCGAGATTAATAAAAACTAGAATGGGACAGGGTCAATTTCGAACCGAACTCATAAGATACTGGCAAGGCTGCGCATTGACTCAATACCATCAACTTGAATTTTTAATAGCTTCACATATTAAACCGTGGCGTGATTCTAACAACCAAGAAAGAGTCGATCCCTACAACGGTTTATTGTTATTGGCAAACTTCGATAAGGCTTTCGATTTAGGTTACATCACTTTTAAAGAGAAGGGGCAAATCGTTGTTTCTGAGGCGCTGGATGATTTTAGGCGATTAGGTATTCACTCTGAAATGTCTATTAAATTGACGCCAAAACACCAAGGCTTTATGGAATATCATCGGGAGCAAGTTTTTATTAATTAATAACTCTGCGTTACCCCCTACCACTCACTCAACTGCTGCATATCTTTTAAGCGGCCTCTTTGTAACAGCAGGGCTTCAAATAGATCATCGATAGAATCGTTTTGTGCACTGAGCCCGGGGAGTGCGATATTCGCTTCGGCGAAGAAGCGTTGTTTTTGGTTAGAACCGTTTTCGTTTAACCACGCCGATGCCCACCAGTGTTGCATGCGCTCTTTGGCAGCACTAAGTGTTTTTTCTGAGGGTAATTTGTCTCGTTTGTTATTGTTAACCTTGCTGTCGCTGGGCACTAGGTTCCATAAGTCATTATTTGGCCAGCGTGAAAAAGGCATGCTGTGATCGATGTCGTATTTTTGTTTTAAGGTTTTCGCTGACCATACACATTGCATTTGTTGGCTGCTGGCAAGGGCGTCGAATCGTTGTCGTACGTCTGTGGTTGAGCGCACTGGCTCTTCCCATTTCAAAGCTTGATACAGCAAGTGTTGTTTGTCTGACGAACTGAAGTCTTGGTTGCCTTTGTAGCCGGCCATGGTTTTTACCCATTCACTGACTAAAACTGGCTCTATCCAGCAGGCATATCGGCTGAGTGCCAACCACGTGGTTTCGGGTAATGAGAACTCGCCCCACTTAGATAGAGAATCTAAATCTAAGAACAAACTGTCTTTTGCTCTAACGGTTTTTGCGTCTACTTCAAACACCCGAATATCGCTATTAGGTAGGGTAATGTACTTGCTTGGCATCTCTCTTATATTTTGAGCACTGGCCGAAAGCGCTCGGTATAACGCTTTTGCGTCAGCACCGACAAATAAGTTACCAATACGAAAATCGGCGGCGGACCTGTGGGTTAGTTGCCCCCAGCCGTTGTCTTTCATAAAGCCCATATTGGGGCTTTTATTCGGTGTTTGGAATAACCCGTGGTGATCGATTAAATCTTTGTATTGGTGTATCCAATATAAAGCCACCAAACCTAATGGCAGTATAACTCTGTCGCCATTTGCAGAAGGTTCGCGCCTTAGTACCGCACCTGCATGCCCATCAGCTATTCTTAATAATACTCTTAGCAATGCCAGTTTGTGCGTGGCAGATTTACCGTCATTAATGGCCACATGGCGGATAAACGGGAAGGCACCAGTACCATCGTCTGGCATTTGCAATACAAGGGTTTGCCAGTAAACGCCCTCACGCCCTAGTTGGTCTTTTTTGTTCTGCGATTCGAGCTTTGAAAACAACCCAAGGTTTTGTGCTAATGCCTCTACCTCTTCAACGCTGACGTCGAACATTTTCCTTTCATGCTGCTCTTCGGCTGTCATACCAAATTTCAGCGATATCACTATTTTACCGCCGGGCTTGAGCAAATTGGCTAGTTTTCGTAATGAGCGACTTCGTTGAGTAACGGGAACGTGCATCCAAACGGCACTTAATAAAATGAGGTCAAAGCTAATTTCTAAGCGTGTGGTTTTATCTAATGCGGGTAATGCGTCTTGCAACCAATGAACATTTTGCCCTTGGGTTGTAGTTTGCCCTTTTTGCAGCATTTGTAATGCGGGCTCTACAGCATAAACACGGCACTGATTATCACCGTGATTTTTTTCAGCGAGCAGATTGGCGATATGACTTACGTCTCGGCCTACGCCTGCGCCAACATCAAGAATAGCGGCATTAGGTTTGGCTAAGATAGCAGGTAAATAGTGCGCCCAATTGTTATGCACTTGGTCAAACGACAGCGACAAATACTGCGGCGCGATTTCTTGAACTCTATCGTTGTAATAATCGTTAGACACATTAATCCTTGTGACACATCAACTGGCTATTTTCTATGGCAGTGCGAATTTCAATACTATCGCTGAGTGTTTAACACTTCAATTTCGGTACAGGAATTTGCTTAAACTTTACGTAACAAAATGTACCCGATGGAAAATGATTTGTCTTTCTAATACCAATTCCAACAAATAATTGCTGAGTGGTTAATTATTTACTGGAGTTGGTATAAATTAACAAGCAATCTGTATAAAGAATACTAATCTCAGGATTT
>NZ_WTPY01000029.1 GCF_011378905.1 Paraglaciecola sp. 20A4
GTCATGTTCACACCTTAATATTTGACGGTTAATTGTCTCTTATTAAAGTGTCCGGTGCCATTTAACCAGAACATCGATCAGAGGGAGATATAATAGGACTGAGGAAATTAAAGCAAATGTTGATAAGTTTATTCTTACGATGATGAATAGTTGGAAAAAATATAGTGATAGGAAAGTTGATTCAAATTTCAGTTGTGTTTTGTCAAAGAAGCAAACTGATGCTCTTGCAACTCTTGCAGAGGCAAATTGTTTAACATCTAAAAAAATGATTAATAAGTTAATAGATGATCAAGTTAAACAGTTAGAGTCAAGTACAGCTGATTACGTTAGAGAATAGGCTATTGATAATGAGGGTAACGATTGTATAAAAGATAATAAAACATCTCCAAAATAGAGCCTGTAACAGACTCCGTGAGATTGCCACTAGTTGACATGCTTGTCGAGGCCTACACCAGAAGCTAAACTCACACTCATAGTTGCAGCTTTTTCAATATGTTCAGACCACCATTTCATAAGCTCACGTCTTCTTTCAATATACTCGGCGCGATTATAAGCTCTGCGTACTTCATTTTTATCTACATGTGCGAGTGCAGATTCGATTAAATCAGGATCAAAACCTTCCTCATTAAGGGTTGTACTAGCGAGCGACCTAAGGCCATGGGACACTAACTGACCAGCAAAACCCATGCGCTTTAAGGCCATATTAGCTGTTTCACTATTACAATGAGTTTTTGGATTTCTATCCGCAGGGAATAAATGCTCTCTATGTTCGCTGATTGGGCGCATAACATCTAATAACGCCATCGTTTGATCTGTAAGTGGCACCAAGTGTTCTTTTCGTTTTTTCATTCGTTGTGCAGGAATAGTCCATAACTTTTTTTCTTTATCTATTTCAGACCATTTAGCTCCTGCTGCCTCACTTGGCCTTACCATCGTATTGAGCTGCCATTCGATCAAGCATCGAGTGGTTAGCTTGATACTGGCGGTCGAAAGCTTGTACATAAGTCGTTTTATTTCTTCGGGTTTGATCGTTGGAAGGTGTTGTTTCTTCGGGGCTTCGAAAGCGTGTGAAATACCAGAGAGCGGATTTGCATGGATAAGACCTGTATTGTTGGCAAATATCATGATTTCGTTTAATCGTTGACAAAGCCTTCTGACTGTTTCGAGGCTACCTTTGGCTGATACCGGTTTTAGAACCTTAATTGTCATTGGAGCTGTAATTTGATCAATTGGCTTACTGCCAATGTGTGGGAAAACATGCAGCTCTAAAGATCGCAATATATCTGATGCGTAGTCTTCAGTGACTTTAGTTTGTTTAATCTTAAGCCATTCATGTGCAACGCTAGTTAATGTGTTGCTATGGGAATCTACTGCTTCTTGTTTAGAGTTGTCTCTATGCTCTTTGGGATCGATCTCTTGAGCGAGTAGTTCTCTAGCTGCAACTTTGCGTTCTCGTGCTGTTTTTAAGGATACCTCTGGATACGCTCCTAAACTGATCGATGTGCGGGACTTGGTTACGGGTTTAAAATAATCAAACAACCAGGCTTTTGAACCATTTGGTTTAATACGAAGTTGTAATCCTTCGCCATCAGCCAATTTGTAAACCTTATCTTTGGGCTTAGCCTTATCAACTTCAGTATTCGTTAGAGCTTTAGTGCGTCGCGCCATTTTAGTAGTACCAGTAGTGACTCTCAAAAGTAGTACTACTTAGAGTACTACTAAAAACCGTAGATGTCACTGGACGTCAATAGACCTCAATAGATACTAAACTCCTCTGCAGGCCGCTGTTTACTTTGTTTTAGACATAAAAAAAGGCTGATAAATCAGCCTTTTTTATTTCGTTTTGGTGGAGCTGGCGGGAGTTGAACCCGCGTCCAAAAAACGTTAACCGTCGGTACTACATGCTTATTCTGTCTTTTATTTAACTAATTCGAACTCCGGCAGACAGGATTTCTCATAGCGGGCCTAATACTATTTCGCGGTTCACCCTTAGACAAGGTTCCCTCGCTATCCTGCTGGGATGACCTTCCGAACCTCTACTAGCAGAAAGAGTATGAGTGGAAGGGCACTGCCGGTTATTAAGCGGCTAGTGCGTAGTTTTCGTCGTTTGCGACTATTTAAATGCGGCTTTTATAGAGGCAAACCGCTCCTCTGCATGCACCTAAAGCCTCAAGAATCTTGTCGAATCCAATATCAGCCCCAAAGCGTGTTGGTTGCAAACTACCAACGGCGAGTATTGTAACACAGGCTTAGGGGAAATCACTAATATGCGTAGTTAAAACCGCTAATAATTCATTGCTTCTCACGGCTTGATTAAGGAATGTACAGGCAAACATGGGCAAATCCCCATGTTAGTTCAATATCCGTTCGATAGGGCTACTAGGTTAATTTGTACTAAATGCATAATTAAGGTTTAAGGTTGGTTAATACCTAAATCTAACCAATGAAAAAGGGCAATGCATTCTGTCAATGAGCCAAAAATAAAAAGGCGCTAAAGCGCCTTGTTATATTGATTAAAACACTCAGCCTAGACTTTATGTTTCATCATACGTTCTTTGTCTCTTGCCCAGTCCCGGTCTTTAACGGCATCACGTTTGTCATGCTCGTGCTTACCTTTACCTAGGTAAATTTCCACTTTTACCCAGTTTTTCTTCCAATACATGGCGGTGGCGAGTATTGAAAAGCCTTGGCGTTCAACTGAGCCAATTAGTTTGTCGAGCTCGCGCTTTTTAAGCAGCAGTTTGCGTCGACGAATGGGCTCGCACACCACATGACTAGATGCTTGGTTAAGAGGTTGAATGGTACTACCCACTAAAAAGGCTTCGCCTTGATGTAGGATAACGTAGCTGTCTGATAAATTTACTTTCCCAGAACGAATGCTTTTGACTTCCCATCCTTGTAATTCGACGCCCGCTTCGATTTTATCTTGCAAGATATAATCGTGCCGTGCCTTCTTATTTAAAGCGATGGTATTGCTTGTGGCTGATTTTGACTTCTTTCTATTCATGGGGAAGTATTATAATGGTTGTTATTCGCGGCACAACAAAAATCACTGATATTGAAATAGATATATGATTTTATGCTAGAATTTTGCGCTTATAAAAACTGACTTACTCAATTCAAGGGGAATTGATGGCTAATGTGACCCGCAGTGCCTTAGTGGCGTTTAGTGCTGAATCGATGTTTGATTTAATTAATGACGTGCAGCGTTACCCTGAATTTTTACCTGGTTGTGCGCAAACTAAGGTGCTTCATGAAACACCACAAAGCATGGAAGCATCGTTACTTATTTCCAAGGCTGGCATAAAACAATGGTTTACTACGCGCAATGAATTATCTCGTGGCGAGTACATAAATATGCATTTAGTCGATGGACCCTTTTCTGAGCTCCGTGGCGGTTGGACCTTCAAACCGCTCACAGATAGTGCGTGTAAAATTGAATTGAATTTAGATTTCTCTTTTTCCAGTCGCTTAGTGGAAATGGCATTTGGCCGAGTATTTAATTCAATTGCATCTAATATGGTGGTTGCCTTCACCAAACGAGCAAAAGAGATCTATTGATGAGCGATAAGCAAATAAATCTTGAGGTTGCCTACGGGCTACCTGATCAGCAAGCGCTATTAGAGGTGGTAGTGGAACGTGGGCATACAGTAGAAGAAGCGATTAACGCCTCTGGTATTATGCAACGCTTCGATGATATTGATTTAAGCAAAAATAAAGTCGGGATCTGGAATCGAACCTGCAAATTAACGGATGTGCCTCAAGACGGTGATCGTATTGAAATTTATCGGCCTTTGATTGCCGACCCGAAAGAAGCACGCCGTCGCCGAGCTGAAAAAGCCAAGGACGAAGGACGGGCGAATAAGATCACCGGTGGTCGTGCTTAAGACGCGTAAATTACTGCCATTGCATTATGATTATTCGCTGTTTACTTAAAAACGTAGTCCTAACGCATCACATAAAAACTTCTGTAACGGCTGTGCTCGACCATATCGAGTGGCGGCCAGTTCACATACATTGCCTGTTAATAGTTGTTCTTTGGTCAACGGGCACATAGCAATAAAATCTTTACGTTTAATCTCTTCAATCATAGGTGATTCAATGTCATAACCCTTAGGTGGGCGCGTAAGAGTGTCGCCCGCTAAATGGTAATACTCGGTAAACGGTTTGTGTTCAATGGCATCTTGATAAACGGCTGGTTTGCGTTGAATGTGTTCACGGATCGCACGCAGCGCGTCCGGTTGGGGATGCCAAGTGCCCACCGCCAAAAATATTTCATGGGTCGAAATATGAAAGTAAAAACCTGGTGAGTGAACGTCCTTGCCAATTTCATGACGAAATTGAATACCCACATTAGTTTTGTAGGGGGATTTGTCTTTAGAGAAGCGTACATCTCGGTATACCCGCATCAACGAGCCACCTACTTTTTTCGGCGAAGCCTCGTAGTGAGGCGAAATCATCGGGATCCAGTTTTGCATTTCACTGATAAATTCAAGTGCCGGTCCGCGCACTAAATCCTCGTAGCGCTGTTTATTATCATTAAACCATTCGCGGTCGTTGTGTTTCTCTAACTCTTGTAAAAATGTGAATAGCGAAGGGGAAAAATGGGTAAACATAGACAGGCCTTTTATAAAATCAGTGAACAGCTTACCCCTTGCTTAAGGCAAATCAAGTCACGAAAGTAGGATAATTGTTACATGATTTGAGCAAGCTTAACCGAAGCGGTAATGTAAACCGTATAGGTGAGTGAGTATAACTATTAGCACCTTATTCAGTGCTGATAGCGCTGAGCATGGCGACGGTGCTTTTCAGTGAACAGCTAGGCAACTTCCTTGGCTGTTTACTGATGCACGCGATACATTGAATTATTAATGTTTTTTACGTTGTAACCCAGTTGTGGCGAGAATTTTGGCTGAAATTTCTTCGATTGAATAAAAAGTACTGTTTAAAAATGGAATTTTTTCTTTGCGGTAAAGGTTTTCGACTTCACGTAATTCCAGGCGGCATTGTTTTAGCGATGCATACGTGCTGTTTGCACGGCGTTCTGAGCGGATTTGATGCAATCGCTGAGCCTCTATCGTTAGGCCAAATAGTTTGTCTTTGAAATGCTTTAGCGCCGGAGGCATTTTAAGAATATCGCCCATGTCTTCTTCGGTAAATGGATAATTTGCCGCTTTGATTCCATATTGCAAGGCTAAGTATAAACTGGTGGGGGTTTTACCTGAGCGCGACACTCCAACCAAAATAATATCGGCTTCTCCGTAGTCACGTAAATTTGAACCATCGTCATTTGCCAAAGCGTAATTCACCGCTTCGATTCTGATGTCATAATTTTTTTCGTGGATGCTGTGAGTTCGATGTTTTTCTGGTTTAGACGGCACCCCTAATATAATTTCTAATGGGGCAACAAATTGATCGAGAAAATTGTAGTTAATACCCACTGATTTAGAGATGATTTTGCGCACATCGGTATTTACGATGGTGTAAAACACGAGAGGGCGCTGACCGTCATCTTGAAAACTTTCAGATATTTTTTTAACAACTTGTTGAGCGTGCTCGACGGTTTCGACAAAGGGAACGGTGATATGTTCGAACTCTATGGTGAATAATGACAGCAATGCGTGGCCAAACACCTCCGAAGTTATCGCTGTCCCATCTGAAATATAGTAAGCCGTTCGCATAACATTTCCTTAACAATGTAGTAATATAATTACAGAAAGAAATTAAATTTTACTTTCCACTAGAGTGCATTCTAAAATCCTTCCAGTAAAAAGCTAGGCGCTTGAGAAATATAATTTTTTATAGTGTATTGCGAGCATCATTTTGACTAACTATCTGGGGTTGTCTTTGTTGGCAGCTTACACAATTGAGTTCATCTTGGAGACGAATTAAATGCAAGAAAATGTACTTTGGTATCAGCAATTGGGAATGGGCGACGTGAGCGTTGTCGGTGGTAAAAATGCATCCCTTGGCGAAATGATTTCAAATCTTTCAAATGCTGGTGTACAGGTACCCGGTGGTTTTGCGACAACAGCGTCGGCGTTTAATCTTTTTCTTGAGCAAAGTGGCCTTGAGGCTCGTATACATACATTACTCGACAGTTTAGATGTAGACGATATTCCTGCACTGGGCGAAGCTGGTAAAGCGATTCGTCAATGGATTATCGAAACGCCGTTTTTACCTGAACTGGAAGCGGATATCACCACTGCGTTTAAAACGCTGCAAGGGGATGCCGGTGAAGAAGCATCATTTGCGGTACGTTCATCTGCAACAGCAGAAGATATGCCAGACGCATCGTTCGCGGGTCAACAAGAAACCTTTTTGAATGTAAAAGGTATTGATGCGGTGATGGTTGCCATCAAATACGTATATGCCTCTTTGTTTAATGACCGTGCTATTTCTTACCGTGTTCACCAGGGTTACGATCATAAGGGCGTGGCATTGTCTGCTGGTATTCAACGTATGGTACGCAGTGATTGCGCTGCTTCAGGCGTAATGTTCACTATTGATACAGAATCTGGTTTTGAAGACGTGGTATTTATTACTTCTTCTTACGGATTAGGTGAAATGGTGGTGCAGGGCGCTGTTAACCCAGATGAGTTTTATGTACACAAGCCAACCTTAGAAAAAGGTCGTCCAGCGGTTGTTCGCCGTAACCTTGGCAGTAAATTAACCAAGATGATTTACTCAGATGACTTAAGTCATGGGAAGCAAGTCGAAATCGTTGATATTGATAACGCCGATAGCATGAAGTTTTCGCTGACGGACGCCGAAGTATTGGAATTGGCGAAGCAAGCGCAAATTATTGAAAAACACTACAAACGTGCCATGGACATTGAGTGGGCCAAAGACGGTATCGACGGCAAACTTTATATCGTTCAAGCCCGTCCAGAAACCGTGCGAAGCCGCGAAGACATGCAGATTATCGAACGTTTCCGTTTAAACGGCAAAGCGAAGGTTGTATGTGAAGGTCGTTCAATCGGTCATAAAATTGGTGCCGGTGTGGCGAAAGTACTTGGCTCAGTTGAAGAGATGGACAAAATTCAAGCTGGTGACGTGTTAGTTACTGATATGACTGACCCAGACTGGGAACCGATTATGAAAAAGGCGTCTGCGATTGTGACTAATCGTGGCGGCCGTACGTGTCATGCTGCAATCATCGCTCGTGAACTCGGTATTCCAGCAGTTGTCGGGTGTGGCAACGCCACCGATGTTATCAAAAATGGCGATAAACTTACGGTATCCTGTGCCGAAGGCGACACTGGTTTTATCTACGGTGACGTACTTGATTTTGATGTGGTCACATCACGAATAGATTCAATGCCTAAAATTCCTTTGAAGGTCATGATGAACGTGGGCAACCCCGATCGTGCATTCGACTTCTCTCGCCTGCCTAACGACGGTGTGGGCCTTGCGCGTTTAGAGTTTATTATTAATCGAATGATTGGCGTGCATCCTAAAGCGTTGCTTCATTTTGATGATCAGCCTGAAGAACTCAAACAAGAAATCAGCGAAATGATGGCGGGTTACGAATCTCCTGTTGAGTATTATGTTCAGAAGTTAGTTGAAGGGATCGCGACTATCGGCGCAGCATTCTCACCTAAGAAAGTGATTGTGCGTATGTCTGATTTTAAATCGAACGAATACTTCAACTTAGTCGGCGGTTACCAATACGAACCCGATGAAGAAAACCCAATGTTGGGCTTCAGAGGTGCAAGTCGTTATATATCTGAAGACTTCCGCGATTGTTTTGCTCTTGAGTGCGAGGCTATTAAGCGCGTGCGTAATGACATGGACTTAACGAACGTTGAGATCATGATCCCGTTCGTGCGAACGCTTGAAGAAGGTCGCAAGGTTATTGAATTACTCGCTGAGCAAGGGTTAGTGCAAGGGGAGAATGGTTTACGCGTTATTATGATGTGTGAATTACCGTCCAATGCGTTACTGGCGGATCAGTTCTTAGATATCTTTGATGGTTTCTCTATTGGATCAAATGATTTAACCCAATTAACCCTTGGTCTAGACCGTGATTCAGGTGTGATTGCGCATTTGTTTGACGAGCGTGACCCAGCAGTAAAAGTGTTACTAGCTATGGCTATTCAGGCCGCTAAAAAACGCGGAAAGTACGTAGGTATTTGTGGCCAAGGCCCATCTGATCACGAAGACTTAGCTGCGTGGTTGGTTGAGCAAGGTATTGATAGCGTATCGTTAAACCCTGATTCAGTTGTAGAAACATGGTTGTACTTAGGGGAAAAACACGCGAAGTAAATAGCGCTAAAATACACCACTGAGAAAAAATAATAATAATATCAGTGCCCTACATGTAAAAAGGCTGTCATATGACAGCCTTTTTTTCAATTACATTTTGTAGTAATACAAGCCATCATTTTGGCCCATCAACATAACAGGTTAATCTAGGGGTTAGCTGCGAAGCTTACGATTAAGTATTAAGCGGTCTAGCTTAGCCGAAGAACGGCTCATAGCGCTTTGGCAGCGTTTTAGCCATATTCTGGCCAGCGGCACATCAACACTGAGTAGCAATAATCCACCGAGCACCAAAAACATTGAGCCAGGTATAATAAATAACACGATGCCTGCAAGCAGAAGCAATGCGCCAAGTCCGATACGTATTTTTTTCATGGTGTAAACAATCCTTTTTTCATGACTACTTTTTACGTCACTGATATCGATGTTGCAACAAACCACATGTTACCGAGTATGATCTTTGTGCAAATATGCGAGATAATAGGTTTTTTATGGCGGATAAGAGCTAATTAATTCGAAACACGTATTAGCTGTTATAGGCCCTTGGGTTGTATAATACCGCGCAATTGATCAACCGTGAGAATTAAGAACATTATGGCACAACTTGAATTACCTGCTTTAAACGTTGAAAACGGCCCACAATCTAATTATCAAGCATATTTATCAGCTTTGAGGCGCAGCGAATTCAGTGGGGATGTTGAGTTTAGTTATGCCAGCCGGTTAGCTGTTGCAACAGACAATTCTATTTATCAATCTCTTCCCCAGGCAGTTGTTTTGCCAAAATCAGTAGCGGATCTAAAAATTATCGGTGAGCTTGCTAGCCAATATGCTGATGTCACATTCAGCGCGAGAGGCGGTGGTACCGGTACAAACGGTCAATCTTTGACATCTGGCATTATTGTCGATGTGTCGCGACATATGAATCACATTTTGGAAATTAATCCACAAGAACGCTGGGTCAAGGTACAGGCCGGGGTGGTTAAAGATCAGTTAAACGATGCATTGCGACCTTATGGTTTATTTTTTGCGCCAGACTTGTCTACCAGTAACCGCGCCACTATTGGCGGTATGATCAGTACCGATGCGTCTGGACAGGGCTCGTTGGTTTATGGCAAAACCAGTGACCACGTATTAGGGTTAACCTCTGTTTTAGTTGACGGAACACTGCTTGAGTCATCCCCCATGAGTATGGAGGAAGCCAAAAAAATCGCGAAAAACAACACTGCGACAGGGCGTTTAGTTAAGCAAATTCTTGCAACATGCGTTGATAAGCGTGAGCAGATCCTGGCAAAATTCCCACGTATGAACCGATTTTTAACGGGTTACGATTTAGAACATGCCCTAAGTGACGATTTATCAACTGTAGATGTTAGCCGCGTAATTACAGGCTCTGAAGGCTCATTAGTGTTTGTAGCCGAAGCTAAGTTAAACGTGACGCCTATTTCCAAACATAAAGCCTTGGTCAACATTAAATACGATTCCTTTGAATCAGCACTTCGCCATGCCCCGCATATGGTGGCTGCCCAAGCAACGTCAGTTGAAACGGTCGATAGCAACGTCTTGAACTTAGCTAAACAAGATATTATTTGGCATCAGGTAAAGGATCTCATCACCGAAGTTGAAAACAAAGAAGTGCTTGGCTTGAATATGGTTGAGTATAACGGTGACTCTGACGATGAACTGCAAGATAAAATAACGCTGCTTTGCAGTAAATTAGATGCGGCGTTGGCTAATAATGAAGGCGGTGTGATTGGTTATCAAATTACGTTTGATAGCATTGATATCGGCAAAATTTATGCGATGCGGAAAAAGTCAGTAGGCCTGCTTGGTAAAACCAAAGGCCGTAAAAAACCGTTGGCCTTTGTCGAAGATACAGGGGTACCGCCAGAAAACCTTGCTGACTTTATTATGGAGTTTCGTGCTTTACTCGATGCAAGGAATCTCAACTACGGCATGTTTGGTCACGTAGATGCGGGAGTATTACACGTACGTCCAGCTCTTGATATGTGCGATCCTGAGCAAGAGCAAATGATCCCCGACATTTCTAATGAAGTATCCGCGTTAGTCGCCAAGTATGGTGGTTTGTTGTGGGGAGAACATGGCAAAGGTTATCGCAGCGAATATGCACCGGCGTTTTTTGGTGAAGAACTTTATGCCGAGCTGCGAAAAATTAAAAGCGTGTTTGACCCCCACAATAAGATGAATCCAGGCAAAATTTGCACGCCTTACGAGAGCACCGCCTCTTTGGTCAGCGTTGCAGGGGTTAAGCGTGGAGAATTTGATAGGCAAATACCCATTGAAGTGCGCGATGCATTCGAGCCCGCTATGAGTTGTAACGGTAACGGCTTATGCTTTAACTATGACACTACATCGCCTATGTGCCCGTCGAGTAAAATAACGTCTGACAGACGCCATAGTCCCAAAGGACGAGCGGGGGCTATGCGTGAATGGTTGCGTCTACTGGCTAACCATAATGTGGATGTGAACGCCCTTGAGCGAAATGCCAAGAGTCAGAGCTGGTTTAAAAGGCTCAATAATTCTATGGGTAAAGCCCAGTCGACTGATTTCTCTCACGAGGTTTTGGAAGTGATGGATGGTTGTTTAGCGTGTAAGGCATGCACCAGCCAGTGCCCGGTGAGCGTAGATGTCCCCACATTTCGTGCACGCTTCTTGTCGCTCTATTATCAGCGTTATTTGCGCCCCGCTAAAGACTATTTAGTCGGCAATATTGAAGCGATGGCCCCCTTGATGGCCAAAGCGCCTAACATGGTCAACTTCTTTTTGAAGCAAGGATGGATGAACAGTCTGATCAAGAAGTCAGTGGGGTATGTCGACACACCACTATTGTCTTCACCATCGCTAAAAAAACAGCTCGTGGGTCATCAAGCCAGTCGTTTTGACTTAGGCACGCTACAGGCACTAAGTGCTAAAGAACGGGCTAAAAAAGTACTGATTGTACAAGACCCGTTTACCAGTTTTTACGAAGCTGATTTACTAAGTGATTTAGTCAAATTGGTGGAGCGCTTGGGTTACGAGCCCATATTGCTACCTTTTAAACCTAATGGTAAGCCTCAGCATGTTAAAGGCTTTTTAAAAGAGTTTGCTGTGACCGCCAAGGATAGTGCCGACTTTTTAAATAAAATTCTTCCGCTAGCTATTCCTATGATTGGCGTCGATCCCTCTTTGGTGTTGTGCTATCGAGATGAATATAAAACAGTACTTGGTGATACCCGAGGAAATTTTGAGGTGAAGCTGGTACATGAATGGCTGGCGAATATTGAACTTCCAAATAAAGGCCAATCAACAGAGATCGAATACGCCTTTTTCGGCCACTGTAGTGAAAAAACAGCGCTACCGGAGAGCGAAAAGCACTGGCAGCAGTTATTCCAACGAATGGGAATGTCTCTTACGCCCATTGCGGTAGGTTGTTGCGGAATGGCAGGCACGTTTGGTCATGAAGCCAGTCATCTTGAGCAATCAAAAGGAATTTACGCCCTGAGTTGGCAAAAAGCCGTCGCTGCATTTGAGTCTTCTCAAATTCTAGCCACAGGCTACTCTTGTCGCAGCCAAGTAGCACGAATCGAAGGCGAAAAACCAAAACACCCATTGCAGGCAATGCTAGCCCACTTGTCATAAATCAGAGCATGTAAAAAGGCAGGAAATACTCTGTAATCACTGCCTTCTTTTTACCGTGTTTTTGCAGGGGCATTAGCCGGTAAGCCAAAATTTTCACCGTACTTGTGCTGTTAACGCAAAGTGAATAGAGGCTATGCTAATGCGGGTCTATAACAGAGACCTGAACACTCAGACAAACGTCATGCTGTCGCGTGATAGACACAACAAGCGAGTTGGCCAAAGTTAACGAGTGACAGTATTTTGCAGCCTTTGATAAAGTCAGCTGAATTTGTAATATATCCCTTAGCTTTTCCGATTTCGCTAGCCACTGAAACTGTTGTTGCCTAAGTCCTCTAACTTCTCTAACCCCTAAATCAGACTTAACCATCGTTAAAAAACTAAACTTTGGCCAAGGCTTGGGATGACGACTCTGATGTTTTTATCGGTCCATAATTTTTGCGCTAATGCCTCTTGAGCTTTGGGTTCACCATGGACTAAAACAACTTTGGGTGAATTTTCAAAATGAGCAACCCACTCAATTAGTTCACTTTGTCCAGCATGGGCCGAAAATCCGCCAAGGGTTTCGATCTGCGCTTTGACTACATAATCATCACCAAATAGTTTTAAGTGCTGTAGCCCATCTACGAGTAGGCGGCCCAATGTGCCGTTTGCTTGGTAACCACAAAAAATAATGCTGTTGCGTGCATCCCAAATACGCTGTTTAAAATGGTGGCGTATTCGCCCTCCGGTACACATACCACTACCGGCAATAATCAGCGCGCCTTTTTTCATTTTATTAATCATCATGGATTCGTCTGGTGTCACAGATAAAAATAACCGAGGTATGAAATCTTTTAAAATGGATTGTGCATGAGGACTTGCTTGTTCAATTTCATCTATATCGAGTGCGCTAAACCAATGGTCGTAAACCTTTGTGACCTCAATTGCCATAGGGCTGTCGAGAATAACCTGCCAATTGTCTAATAAACCTTGCTGGTGTAGTTGACCCAAGTAAAACAATATCTCTTGGGTACGTCCCACCGCAAAAGCTGGGATCATGATATTCCCACCGCGTTCTGCTGTATTGCGTAAAATTGTTTTAAGCTCAGATACCGTATTGTCGATAGATTTGTGATTGCGATCACCATAGGTGCTTTCCATCAATACAATGTCAGCCTTAGTCAGTATGGTAGGGTCTTTCATCAATACTGCACTTTTGTTGCCTAGGTCGCCGGAAAATACTAGTTTTTTCTGCTCGTCTCTTTCTTCAAAACTGAGCTCGACAATGGCAGAACCGAGAATATGGCCTGCGTCATGCAAACAAACGTTTGCATTGTCTGCTATGGTAAATGCCTTGTTGTAGGTTTGAGGTTCACACTGTGTTAGTACCTGCATAACATCTTCTTCAGAGTATTCTGGTTCAACTAAGGGTTTACCTTTACGTGCTAGTCGGCGATTTTCACGGGCTAAATCTCCCATGTAGATACTGACCGAGTCTTTCAGCATGACCACCAATAATTCAGCCGTCTCTGACGTACAGTATATAGGTCCAGTAAAGCCGTCATGGACTAGTTTGGGTAACATACCGCTATGGTCGAGGTGGGCATGAGATAAAATCACTGCGCCAATGGACGCGGGATTAAAAGGGAAGCCTTTATCACCTATACGCTCAATAGAGTTGCCTCCTTGATGCATACCACAATCTAGTAAAAGTTTACCGAAACTAGCGGACTCAACTAAGTGACAAGACCCCGTTACTTCTTGTGCCGCACCCCAAAAATAGATAATAGCCATGGTGATCCCTTTTTAAATGAGAAAATTGTTTATATTGCCTATCTATAATGTAGCTCGCTTAACGTTAAATACTTTGTTGTGGATCTAGTTTCAGCGATTTTCTTTGATGATCGAACGTTGCAGGGGGAAAGTTGAAACTTGCGGGGTGAACACTGTTAAGGCTAAACGTTTTTAAAGCAATTGCTTATTCACAGGTCTATATAGCTAGCGTGTTAGAGCACAAAAAAGGGCAAAAAAAGCGTCTAACCAGAAAAGGAAGGCTATTTTTTATATAGACTATATGCATAGACGGCGGATAAATTAAGTCGAATGCCCAATGACGGGTTATTCATTGGAGAACGAGTCAGCTCGAGATGAAATTAGAACTGACTATCAATATTACGAGCGTTTTATCACGCCTACTTTTATTCTTTTTTCTCGCCGATGGCTTTGTCTTGACCTTTACAGATGGTGTCGTAGCCGTCTCGATAGTAGCGTAAATTTACGCAGGCTTCTTCGTAGCGCTTTTTAGCGGTTAGGGCTTGTTGTGGGTATTGTTTATTACCCATGGTTTTTCGCCATTCTGTGCATTGCTGTTCTTGGCGTTTAACCTCAAGAATATCCTCACAAGGCTTTTGTTGACTAACGCAGCCTGTAAGACTGGTGACGATAAGTGTGCTTGCAATCAGTAACTGTATTTTCATGCTACCTCTACATATTTACCGAGATCACTTTTAAGTGATTCGAATTTTTGTTGGTGAGATTCAAGCATAACCATGTTTTTTAAATGACGATACATCTGTTTTAAGGTATTAATCGCACGGGTTTCTGGTTTTTTCATTTGAGCGATGATTTTCAGATTACATTGCAATATATTAAGTGCGGTACCCGTATGCACTGGGGCAACTTTTTGCGCTTCAGCAAAGGCGCCATGGGCCTCTTGAAAACGCCCACTGTTATAATGCTCCGTCCCCAGTTTATTGAAGCTTTGGTATAGTCCCTTTCGCTGGGCAACTTTTTCAATACTGCATTTTAATGATAACAGAGTACTTTCATCCAAGTGTTTGCCGCTCATGACCAGTTTTTGACTAAGGCTATCAGCGTCGTCGTACTCGCCTAAATCTAACAGTACCTTGATAGAATCAGGAGCAAAAGCGGTTGGATACTCCTCGAAACGGATTGCTATCTGTTGTTGGCATTCGCTTAATATGCGCTTAGCTTCTAATAAACGTCCGTCTAAGACACTGATACGGGCGGTCAAAATATTCTCATAAATACCGTAGTCAAAGTCTTCATCAATTCTTGCTAACGCCTCATCATGGCGGTAGCGTGCAATAGCTGTCAGCATTTCGTGCTGATATTTACTGCGGATATGCTTATCAGTGCAGTTTTCGGCTGCGTCCAAAATACTCCGAAAGTAATTACATAAATGCGAAATATCCCGATGAATCGATTTCTTGGACTGTTCCCATACATCAAGACTTCGCAACTTGACCATCTCGTAGTTTTGATTTTGTCTGGCAATTTTGCAAGCGGCTAACTGACGCTCAACAGAAAAAGGCGCAAGGGATATTGCCTTTTCAATTGCGCAGAGTGCATCAGCGTAATTCTGCTGTTTTAGGTTGCATTGGGCTATAATATCGTATGCTTCAAATAGTAATGGATTACGCGATAGCACTTCTTCAGCAAGTGTAATTGCGTCGTCATATTGCTGAAGATTCATCTCCGTTTTTGCGAGTGCGATACCCACCCAAGTATGAGGGTTTTGCGCTAATAGCGGCGTCAACATGTGCTTAGCTTGTACATGTTCACCTGCTTTCCAATAAAGTTCAGCGAGCAATCGACAGCAGCTTTTGGTATATCGGGTGCCCGACATGATGGCTTGTCGACAAGCAGCTATCGCCCCTGTGGTATCATTTTTTTGCATGGCGTGATAAATAGAACTCAGCGTAACGCGTTTCTGATACGCTTTAGATAAGCGTAAATTGAGTTGTGCTTGCGAGAAGGGTTTAATCAAGTAGTCGTCTGGCTGCTTTTCAACACTGCCGAATACCACCGGGCGTTCGGAGTCTGCACTAACGACGGCAAATACCGTTTCTGGCTTAACGAGATTTTTTTGCCTGGCTTCTTCTAAGAACTGATAACCGTTCTTTTTACCTGAACCTAAATGTAGGTCACAGATAATAATATCGAATTTTTCTTTTTTGCACGCAGCGAGAGCTGAATCCGCGTTTTGTACAGCTACAACGGATTGTGCGCCCATATTGTTTATTACCCCACGAAGTAATGTTAAAAAGGGCCGCTGGTCGTCTACGATTAATACGCGTTTGTCAGAATAATTCATGATCTATGTACCTTTAGTGTCCGTTACATAAGGTGCTTGTGTGCTGTGCTTGTCGCAAAGTAATACCATGTAAATTGTCATTGGTTAAAATTTTAATCTTTAATGGCTGCATGTATAAGATACAGAGAATTTGTTGAGCTTAGTTATAGGATCTTATCCTTAAGTATAAGTTTTGTATTCGGATTGGCTCAAATGGTCAGTTGGATGTTACTGTGAAAAACAGGATCTGTGATAATCTAAATAGCGGCTAAATTAGCTAAAATATTTTTAATTTTTTATGACAACCTCATTGGAAAATCTAATGATAAGAGAAGGTTAGGTGTTTGATTTTTGTATAGTTGGCGGAGGCATGATAGGTGCTGCAACTGCACTTGGTTTAGCTAAAAAAGGCTTTTCTATTGCCCTAATAGAGACACATATGCCTAAAGCGTTTGAACCTAGTGATGAGCCAGACATTCGTGTATCAGCAATTAGTGTGACTTCTCAAGCGTTACTTGATTCGCTTGGTGCATGGCAGCACATAGAGCAAATGCGTACCTGCAGTTATGGGCGCTTGTCTGTATGGGAGCGACCAGATTGTCGCACCGATTTTGTTAGCGACGATATCAACGCACCACGTCTTGGCTATATTATCGAGAATCGAGTATTACAATTAGGCTTACATCAGGCGTTAGCCGACTTTACTAATGTAACCTGGTTTTGTGACAGCTCGGTAAAAGAGATAATTCCTGGTGATAAACCGGTAGTACATCTGATGGATAAACGTGTGCTGAACTGCCGTTGGTTGATTGGTGCAGACGGCTTGCATTCACAAGTACGCGAAGCTGCCTGTATCGGCACGCAAGGATGGCAATATCGTCAACAAGCCTTTGCGATTCAAATTATTACCCATGCTCCCCAGCAAGATATCACTTGGCAACAATTCATACCAACTGGACCCGTTGCATTTCTTCCCATGTATTCGCAGTTTGCATCCTTGGTGTGGTACAACACGAGTGACAATATCAAGCGCCTAAAAACATTACAGCCAGCCGCGCTCAAAGAAGAAATAATAAAGGCGTTTCCGGATGAATTGGTAGAGTTTGATGTGTTAAAAACAGCTCATTTCCCCCTGATGAGAATGCACGCCAATCAATATGTGAAAGAGCATGTGGTACTTATTGGGGATGCAGCACATGCCATTAACCCACTCGCTGGTCAAGGTGTTAATCTAGGATTTAAAGATGTAGCGGCGCTACTCGATTGTATTGCTGAAGAATTGCCACAGAATACAGATTTATTACGCTATGAGTCTAACAGGCGCAAAGATAATTTATTGATGATGAGTGCGATGGATGTGATTTACGGCACTTTCAAACAGCAAAATCCATTATTTAAAGCGATACGAAATGTAGGGTTTAAACTTGCTAATCACGGCGGCGTCGTTAAACAACAAGTGATGAAGTACGCTATGGGTCTTAACTAATAGCGATAATATTACCCCCCGTTAATATAAAAAACAGCCATTTATTCGGTAACTTAGGAAAATTATAATGATAAAAAATCTGATTGTTCCATTCGCGTTAACTGCTTTGGTTTGCGCCTGTTCTGTGCAACAAGAACAAAGCTCGCTTGCAAAGCGGGACGTCAGTGCCGAGGAAATTAAAAATACCAAAAACGCAGTTAGTTTACAGCAGAATAAAGTCGAACTTAATGCCTTAGTGAAACAAGAAACACTTACATTTATGCATTATGAACCGCTGCTGGCTACTGCTTTAGGTGTATCTGAAACAATAGCAGGGAAGGGTTATAACACCCGCTTTACTGATTTCTCGCCGACAGGAATGCGCAAGTTTCAACAAGACATGAGTGATGCCTCCCAAGCCGTATCTAAAGTGAACGATGATGGCTTTTCTGTGGATGAAAAACGCCACCAACAAATAGTAACCGATATATTACGTTATTATACTGGCTTTCCTGAGTTTCATGGGGGCTACATCGATACCTGGGCGGGGCATTTGCCCTATATTATCAATCAATTATCTGGCCCATTAATAGATGTGCCTAAGGTGATGCAAGTCCAGCAATCTGTGTCAACTGTAGCGCAAGCACAAGATTATATTACTCGCTTACAGCATTTTGACTTTTTAGTCGCTGGCGTGCTTGAAACCTTTAATTCAGACCGATTGAACGGTGTGCAATTACCCCAAAAGTTATACCCCAAAACATTAGATTATTTCACTAATTTCCTTGCTAGTCCGATTGAAGAGCATGCGCTTGTCACGTCGTTTTCTAAAAGATTGGCCCTGACCAATATAAGTGACGAGCAACAACGTGAGTTAGTCACTCAAGCCCAGCTAGCTATGAAAAATGTGGTTTATCCAGCCTATCGAACAGTCAAAAACACTTTGCTTGCTAGCCAAGCAAGTGCGCCTAAGGGAGATGGAGTTTGGGCTCAACCTAATGGCGATGCGATGTATCTGCATGAAGTGCGTTATTTGGGCGATTCAAATATGACACCAGATGATATTCATCAGTTGGGCTTAGATGAAGTCACGCGTATCAGTAAAGAAATGGATACTATATTACAAGCCCAAGGTTATGAAGACGGTAGTGTAGGTGAGCGGATGGTTGCGTTAGCCGAGCAACCAGAATTTTTATATCAAGACAGCGACGAAGGGCGAGAGCAATTACTAGAGGACTTAAACGGCCAAATTGCCGCTATTATGGCCCACACAGATATGTACTACGGCACGTTACCTACTCAAAAGGTAGAAGTTAACCGCATTCCTAAGGTAACTGAAGCCGGTGAGGCTGGAGGCTACTATTCTCCGCCGTCACTAGATGGGGAACGACCTGGCATTTTTTGGATCAACCTTAGAGATATGTCCGCAGTACCGAGTTTCTCGTTAAAAACGCTTACTTATCATGAAGCCGTGCCTGGTCACCATTTTCAAATTGCCCTAAATATGGCGCAACAAGATATTGGTTTGCTCCGACAAAACGCGCCTTTTAATGCCTATGTTGAAGGCTGGGCGCTATATTCTGAGCTGGTCGCCAAAGAAATGGGCATGTACGAGGGCGACCCCTTTGGTGATTTAGGGCGATTGCAGGCTGAATTATACCGGGCGGTGCGCTTAGTGGTGGACACTGGCTTGCACCGTAAGAAGTGGACGCGAGAAAAAGCAATTGAGTATTTTCACCAGACAACGGGTACCGGTATGACAGATGTTATTGCAGAAGTTGAACGCTATATGGCACTCCCAGGGCAAGCCCTAGGATATAAATTGGGTATGTTGCAGTTTGTAGAACTTCGTCGTATGGCCGAAAAAGAACTGGGTAGTGAGTTTGATCTTAAACGCTTTCATGACCTATTGCTTTTACCCGGTGCTCGCCCCATGTCAGTAGTCAGGAGCGACGTAAAGCGCTGGATTGCTAATAACGGCATTTAGACGAGGTAGAGCATTATCAATCCACTACTAGGAGGCACTTTTGACGGTTTTAATTATATTAGGCGTACTTTTGGTCGCCTTATTGGTCGTTGTACCTTTACTTGAGCGTTCAAGTTTTAGGATATCGAGCGAACAAACAGCAAAAATGAGTCGCTGGATACTGCCGCTGTTGGTGGTAATGGTAGTGGTACAACTGATTATGCATTTCACTTCGAATTGAGCACGCTTCGCTGGTGAAGGCTAGCAAAGCTGTTTTTTAATAGGTTGTATAAACTAAACGGAAATACTATGTCATCAAAAATACTGTTTTTAGCGGGAAGTGCGCGCAAAGACTCTTTAAACAAAAAATTGGCGAAAGCAGCTTACGAACTTGCCGTGGAGCAGGGGGCAAATGCGACCTTTGTGGATTTGAAAGACTACCCTATGCCATTATATGACGGTGATGATGAAACTGCGCGCGGTTTACCTGAAAATGCCATTAAACTAAAATCTCTTTTTATCGAGCACTCTGGTTTATTTATCGCATCTCCTGAATACAATAGTTCGTTTTCTGCACTACTAAAAAACACGCTAGATTGGATTTCACGGCCACATACTGACAAAGAGCGCCCTTTATCTGCTTTTAGAGATAAAGTCGCAGCCTTGGCTGCTACATCGCCAGGCGCTTTAGGTGGATTGCGTGGATTAGTGCCCCTACGAATGTTACTAAGTAATATCCAGGTAATGGTCGTACCAGAACAAATCGCAATTGGTGGCGGGATGTCGGCGTTTGATGAACAAGGTAACTTGACGGACGAGAAACAGCGTCAAGCTCTTGGATTAGTTGTTGCGCGGCTTATTTCTGAAACATCAAATTAGTCAACGCTACCTGACGTTACATGTGTATTAAAGCCGCTGACATCAGCGGCTTTATTGTTTAAACGAATCAACCTAGATTAGTCCAAAAGAAATTTTTACTTACGTTGATCCCAAATACCTTTTTCACTTTCCCCTTGGATCTCGCAATCACCGGTTTGGTATTCAATTGTTTTGCCACTTTTATGCTTCGCAAAATAATCTTTGGAGATAGCAACAATCGTCGGTGTCAACATACCAATAGCAATGATGTTAATGACCGTCATCAATCCTAACGCCATATCAGCTGCCGCCCAGACCTCGGGTAACGCTGCCATTGAACCCCATAAAATCATCGCCAGATAGCCAGCGGTATAACAACCCCTACCGATCTTATTATCGAGTTTGAACATGTGTAAGTTACTTTCACCGTATGCGTAGTTGGCTACCACTGACGTAAAAGCAAATAAACTTATTGCGGCTGCTACAAACTCTGTACCTCCACCAAAATGACTGCTCATGGCATTTTGAGTTAGACGAATACCTTCCATTTGGTCGCTAGAAGACCCGCCTGCAAGTAAAATAACAAATGCCGTACAGGTACAAAGGATCATTGTATCAATAAACACCCCAAGCATTTGCACATAACCTTGTGATACGGGATGGTTCGGATTCGGCGTGGCACTCGCCGCAGCATGCGGCACGCTACCAGAGCCTGCTTCGTTAGAATATAAACCGCGTTGTACGCCGTTTTTAAATGCAGCACCTAAAGCGCCGGCCCCAGCCTCTTGCAAGCCAAATGCTGATTTAAATATATCTGCCAACATGGCGGGCACTAAATCTATGTTCATGACTGTAATAAACAGAGTAACAGCGATATAGCCTACAGCCATAAAGGGCACAACCCATTCGGCAAATCGTGCAATTGCGCGCAAGCCGCCGACGACTATCAGGGCAGCCAAAATAATAATAACTAGACCGGAATGTAGCGTAGGGATATCGTAAGCAAATTTAAGGGCGTCAGTGATGGTATTGGCTTGTACCGCACTGAAGATAAAGCCGTACCCTAGAAACAAGAACAGTGCAAATGTAACGGCTAACCAGCGATTATTTAGCCCTTGTTGAATATAGTACGCTGGGCCGCCCCGATATTCGCCGTTATCATCGCGTACCTTATATAATTGGCCAAGCACACTTTCGGCAAAGCCCGTAGCCATACCTAATAATGCAATAACCCACATCCAAAATACCGCACCTGCACCCCCTAAAGAGATAGCCACCGCTACACCTGCTAAGTTACCAGTGCCTACTCGAGCGGATAAACTCGTGCAAAGTGCTTGAAAGGAACTAATGCCTGCTTTATCGCTTTTATTGCTGCCTTTCATCACCCCAAACATATGGCTGAAATGACGTATCTGTATAAAGTTAAGCTTAACGGTAAACCACACACCTGCAATAATAAGCAAGTAAATTAAAACTTGGCCTTCACCCCACAACACATTATTAATAAAATTGACGATCTCAGAAATCAAAAGGTGGTCCGCAGTCTTTTAAGGTTATTGGGCAAAGTGTGCCGTGTAATGGCATGTGTGTCTAGGTTGAAGGCAGGCTAAAAAGCAATTTTCAGAAAATTAACTGCAGAAACGAAAAAAGCCAGACTTGCGTCTGGCTTTTTAAGCATAAATGTGTGAAATACATCACTATATATGGCTGGGATAGCTGGATTCGAACCAACGAATGACGGGATCAAAACCCGTTGCCTTACCACTTGGCGATATCCCAATAAAACAGATATCAACAATCTATTCATTGAAAAAATGGCTGGGATAGCTGGATTCGAACCAACGAATGACGGGATCAAAACCCGTTGCCTTACCACTTGGCGATATCCCAAACATGGTGCGGAAGGAGAGACTCGAACTCTCACGCCGTGAAGCACTGGAACCTAAATCCAGCGTGTCTACCAATTCCACCACTCCCGCACATTTTTCTCCCCTGCTTCTCTAAACATATTTAGTCAAACAGGAAATGGTGGCTACAGCGGGATTCGAACCTGCGACCCCATCATTATGAGTGATGTGCTCTAACCAACTGAGCTATGTAGCCATTCCTTCACTCCCTCTCGGAAGTGGCGCGTATTATGCTGATATGCCTTTTAGTCGTCAACCGTTTTTTTAAGATAAAATGATCGTTTGCTCGCATAATAAACAGTTGGTGTTAATTTAACCTATGTATGGCCAAAAAATAACATGCTTAGTTTGTTTTTTGCCCGCATCTTTTGTTTGTTGGCAAATACGGTTGTGCTTATTCTTACTTAAAGGGGATTTCTTTGGTCGATTTAGAGGGGGCATTCAACATCCAAACAGGTTTATTGAGATTAAATGTAAATAAACTCCGTTCGAATTAAGAAAAGCCCTATTAATCAAAAAAACCATCAAATTTCACGTTAGTTAATAATATTTATGTGATGTTCTATATTTTTATCTATTAATGGGGATCGAATAAAGCGTTTCGTCAGCAAAGTTTCGTATTAAGCGTAAAATGGCTTCTCATCATAACCGCGCTTTTAGTCTTTCGGTTAGGCAACAACACGTAAACCGATGGTAAAAAAATAGAAACCATTTTCATCAAAATTATCATTCGACTCTCGCCACAGCCATAATCCCAGCGCCGGTATTTCGTAGGTATAGCCACCATCTGAAGTGACGGCTGTCTTCCCTGTGATGCTCTCCAAGGTAGCTAACGCGCTTTTGGCTGGCAAACTCAATATGGATTCGCCCAATAGAGTCACGTCGTATAGCTCGCTATAAGCAAACTCAATGGATTCGACAAGTGGAGGTTGTCCTTGATACGAAATATGTAAATCATTTCGAAAAAGTGCGTCGCTAGCCTGTTCACGTTCAGGGTGTTTTTTAATAGCCTTATAGGGCTGATTTAATTCGCTTAACAAGATACTTCTGGGTTTATGCAGTTTAATTTGCTCGCAGCCAATTAGGGGGTGTATATCAAAAACAGGTTTCATGTTGATTCTTCAATAGGATTAAATAGGTTAGGGGGCCCGTAAGCAAAGTGTAAAGTTTGTGGCTAAACCCGTAAAGATATTCATGTTCGAAATATCGCTGGGAAAAATATTACTGGTAAAAGCATCCTGACGAAAGATAAGTGCATGCAAGCCTGTAATAGCAACAAAGGTAGCCTGTGCTTACAATTATTCAATCTATCAATAGTGAGTCAATAAACAGCCGACAATGAATAACCGTTATAAGATTCTGTTATAGGGTCTTCAGCATAGGGCCGTTTAAGATTAATTATTTAGCTGCCTCGTCCTACTAGCAACGTTATCTAAGGTTCGGATTTGCTTGCTCAAGTTACTCAATGTTGAAATCTACTTAGTGTTGAACCAAGTCGTCAGCAAAGGCTTGTAAACGTATTTTTTCTAAATTGAGAGCGGTAAGTTCAACATCCGCATTGCTTAAAAACGCAGATAAGATTTTCACCCCTTCAATTGACATGAGTTCAGCAGTGTCGCGATCAAAATATTGGGCTAAACCGTTGTCATTTGCTTTCATTTCAATATTTAAATACGATTCGTAGAATGAATTTTTCTTAGCCTGATTATGAGGTGCAATATAACCTAATTCATTATTTAGACTTTCTTGGATATCAGCACGACCAACAAAAGTTAAAAATACCTTCGCTGCCGCTTTATGTTGTGCATTCTTGGGCATAACAAAAATTTCAATGGGCGTTTCTTCATAAAGCGGTATGTTCGGATTAATTTCTGGGAAGCGAAAGAATGCTATATCATCACTGCTTTTATCAGCGATGTGTTGTTCTGCAAAGTTACCTAGCAACGTCATACCAGCAATATCTCGATAAATATACGGCAGAACTTCCGTCCAGTTTTTATCGTTCATTGTCGGAATGAAATAACGTAAATCGATTAGTTGCTTCCATTTATACAAAACGTTGCTTACCCGCGTATCGGTGTAAGGTATATGACCTTTCATTAACTGCTGATGAAAGGCTAGGCCATTAATACGCAAGTTAAGGTAATCAAACCAAGAAGCCGCGGGCCATTTACCCTTACCACCGACCACAATGGGTGTTACACCAGATGCCTTTAATTTTTCGCAGACGGATATAAACTCCATCCATGTTTGAGGTACTGTGATACCAAGCTGAGAAAATAGTGACTTTTTGTAGTAAAAGCCCCACTGATAGTAGGAATAAGGTAAGCCATAAAAATGTTCATCTTGGCGAATGATGGCTTGTATACCTTTAGGAAAATGTTCCTGCCATCGTTGTGCTTGCCACAGTTCATCGAGTGGCTCTAATAAGCCCTGAGCGGCAATTTGATTTAATCGCAACCCTGCTTGCCAATACAACACATCTAATCCTTTGATTTGGGTTAACCAGTTTTGAATAGAGCGTTTGTAGTGTGTGTCGTTTTGTATCACATACTTTATCTGGATATCTGGATGTTCTTTCTCAAATTGCATGGCGAGATGCTCATACGCCATTCGCTGGCCTTTACTTGCTACAAGAACGCCTACATTCACGGTCTCTTGTGCGCAGGTCGTAAGCGAAAAGAAAATAGATGAGGCTAGAATGCTAATAACAAATAATACACGCACGTCGTTTGAACCAAAGTTGTAATGTCTTTATCAATCTGACTGACTAAAAATCTGCAAATGGGAATAATAAAGCGCACAAGTAGTCTCGCAAGCATAGCCCACACACTATTTTTTTCATTAACTCTTTAGTCGTGAAACATTGGCTTACTACGAATGGTTGTGAGTTAAGTCTGTAATATGTAATAAGGTAAATTATAGGCATAAAAAAACAGAGCTAAGAAGCTCTGTTTTTTTAAATTTCTAGTAGAGCGCGAAAGCTAAACATTGAAGCGGAAATGAATTACATCACCGTCTTTGACGATATATTCTTTGCCTTCAAGACGCCATTTACCCGCATCTTTTGCGCCTTGTTCACCATTAAAGGCGACAAAATTTTCGTAACCAATTACTTCAGCTCGAATAAACCCTTTTTCAAAATCAGTATGGATGATACCAGCAGTTTGTGGGGCTGTAGAACCGATAGGGAAGGTCCAAGCTCGCACTTCTTGTACACCAGCAGTGAAATATGTATTTAGATTTAGCAAGTTGTAGCCGCTACGAATAACGCGATTCAAGCCTGGCTCTTCAATACCCATTTCAGCCATGAATTCTGCACGTTCGTCGTCTTCTAGCTCACCTATTTCAGATTCCATTTCAGCGCACACTGCTACCACGACTGCGTCTTCACTTTCTGCAATAGCACGGACTTTATCTAAGTAGGGGTTATTCTCAAAGCCATCTTCATTTACGTTAGCAATGTACATAGTGGGCTTTAAGGTAAGGAAGTTCATATAGCTAATCGCTTTTAGCTCTTCTTTTTCAAGTTCCACAGCACGTAATAAAATGCCTTCATCTAAATGTGGCTTAATTTTTTCAAGCACCTTTAATTCGAATTTAGCATCTGAATCGCCACCTTTGGCACGTTTTGCTACGCGTAAAAGGGCTTTTTCGGTGGTCTCTAAATCGGCTAGCGCTAATTCTGTATTGATAATATCGATATCATCTTGAGGGTCAATTTTACCCGCAACGTGAACTATATTGTCGTTATCGAAACAGCGTACAACATGACCAATAGCGTCAGTTTCACGAATGTTAGCTAAAAATTTATTACCTAAACCTTCACCTTTAGATGCCCCTTCAACTAATCCTGCAATATCCACAAATTCCATTGTGGTAGGCAAAATCCGCTTTGGATTAACAATAGCAGCTAGCTTGTCTAAACGAGGATCGGGAACGGGCACAACACCTGTATTCGGCTCGATCGTGCAAAACGGAAAGTTAGCGGCTTCGATACCGGCTTTGGTCAAAGCATTGAAAAGAGTTGATTTACCAACGTTTGGTAATCCCACTATGCCGCATTTAAAACCCATTTTTAGATCCTCTTAATCTTTAGTTTCAGCAGTGACTGCTGATGCTTATTCTGCTTTGAATGAATGCAGCCGATTCATGGCTTTTTTCATATCATCTTTAATTAGTATTTCGACACAACGGATCGCTTCATCTATGGCAGCGTCCATTTGTTCTTGCTCTATTGCTGGGGCTTTTCCTAGTACATATCCAGTAACTTTACCTTTATGACCAGGATGGCCTATGCCTACGCGCAAACGATAAAAATCTTTATTATTTCCCAAGCTTGAAACTATATCGCGAATACCATTTTGGCTTGAACTGCCGCCTAATTTAAATTTGGCGATACCAGGTGGTAAATCGAGTTCATCGTAAGCCACTAAAATAGATTCAGGGGGAATGCGATAGAATCCTGCGAGTGCAGCAACCGCTTGACCACTTTTATTCATATATGTGGTGGGAATAAGTAAACGTATGTCTTGGCCATCAATCGTCATACGACCAGTAAAACCAAAAAATTTACTTTGTAAACTCAGGGTGCAATTGTGCATACGGGCTAGGCTTTCAACTAACCATGTGCCAGCATTGTGACGGGTATTTTTATATTCGGGGCCTGGATTACCCAGACCCACGATTAGTTGAATGTTAGACAATCAACTTATTCCTCAGTAGGAGCTTCTTCACCATCAGTGGCGGCTTCTTCTGATTCAACACTTGGACCTTTAGTCGTTTTAACTGTAACTACAGCTAAATCGTGATCTTCGCCTTTAGCAAGGTCAACTGAAGTAACGCCTGCAGGAAGAACAAGATCTGACAAGTGAAGTGTTTGACCAAGCTCAACTGCAGCTACGTCAACTTCAATGAATTCAGGTAAGTCAGCTGGTAAACAGCTAATTTCTACGTCAACCATGTGGTGCTCAGCGTGGCCACCTAATGTTTTAATAGATTCTGCTTTTTCTTCGTTTATGAAGTGTAAAGGCACGTTTGTTTGAAGCGCTTGCTTAGCATCAACACGTAAGAAATCCAAGTGAGTTACACGAGGTTTAAACGGGTGACGTTGCATATCTTTTATAACCGCTTCAACTTTTTTTCCATCAATGTTCAATGTTAGAACGTGAGAGTAAAAAGCTTCAAATTCTTGCGCTTGGAAAACTTTGTTATGAGACAAAGTTAAAGAAACGGCTTCTTTACCTAGGCCGTATAGTACAGCGGGTACTTTGTCGTCGTGACGTAGGCGGCGGCTCGCACCTTTCCCTAAATCAGTACGGACTTCTGCGTCTAGTGTGAAAATTCCATCAGACATGGGGTAACTCCAATAAGTAAGTAATTAAGTGTAGATTTCTGCGACCAAAATCTACTATGTTCGCTAAATTGACTCGCCAGTAAGGCCAGAAAACCTGCAGCCCTATAAAAAGGGCGGCGAATATTACCATTGGCATGGGCGGTTAACAAGAAAGATCTCCGCTGTTTATCAGTACTTTGTTTATCAGTACTTTGTTTATCAGTGCTCTTTGTACAAGTGCTGTACGGCTGAAGCATCACCTTTCGTAACGCTCGGCTTAACATAGTCCCTAAAGATACCCTTTTCTATGTCTCAATTTTTTGGTGGTGTGGCTGCTCCTGATCGGTGTTGATTGCCCTAATAGGATAAGGAATAACAATACCTTCTTGACGAAAACGCTGATGCAATGCCTTGATAAAGGCCGATTTAATAAAGAACCGATTAAAATATTCCTCGGCTCGTAGCATTACAGTGAAGTTAATGCTTGAACTGTCGAAGGTGTGAAAAACCACAAATGTTTCGTAATTATCAACTCCCCATTTGTGGCTGTGCAAGATTTCTCTGGCCACTTCCAGCGTCACACGCTCTACGTGTTCTAAGTCAGAATCGTAGTGAACACCTACATCTATTGGCACCGACAGTTCCTTTTCCGGATAGTAATAATTGATGATTTTAGATTGAGACAACATGCTGTTTGGCATGACAACGATATTGTTTGGCAGCATCTTTATCCATGTAGAACGCCACCCAATTCTATCTACAAAACCTTGTTCGCCGGAGTCAAGTTCAACAAAATCGCCCACGCGGATCGGTTTGTCGATGATCAGTTGAACGCCGGAAAAGAAATTTTCTAAAGTGGGTTGCAAGGCTAGTGCTACAGCGAGAGAGGTAATACCTAATGATGCCACTATGGGGGTAATCGAAATACCGAGTGTCCCTAAAATTACCAAACCGCCAATACCAATAATAAGGATTTTGCTGGCACCCCTGATAATACTTTGGCTATTGAGCAATGCTTCAGAGGTATCGGCATAACTCACTAATAGTTGATTGCAGAATCGCTCAGCAAAGACTAACAACGCAATAATGATCCCAATTTGTGCAGTGATATCGACTTGCTTATAAAATTGAGATGATATTAGTTTGTACTCCACTAACAAATATTGCAGCAGGTAAATATTAATCACCAGAATAAAAATACTCAGGGGTTTGCTCAGTGAATTGAACAGTATACTGGTGATATGGCGACCTTCACTGCGCTTTATTCTTTGTAATTGCACCAAGATAAGGCGCTTTATTAGATACATAGTCAGTACGCTGATGCTTACTGAACCACCAACAACCAGCCACGGGTAAGGGATTAATTGCCATACATCTTCCATAGACATTCCTTGAACGGGTGAAGGTAATGCAGTACCGCAAGTTATGTACCAATCAGATCAGAGTGAGCCAGAAAACAGGCACAAAAAAGCCGCTGTAAAAGCGGCTTAACCAGCAGACATTAATACTTAGTATTCAAACATTGCCGAGATAGATTCTTCGTTGCTAACGCGGCGAATTGCCTCTGCTAACATATTTGATAGGGTCAACTGCTTAACCTTATCCAGGGCCTTAATTTCAGGGCTAAGTGGAATGCTATCAGTGATAATAATTTCGTCGATGACAGAATCACGAAGGTTTTGTGCAGCGTTACCTGAGAAAATAGCATGCGTTGCATAGGCGTACACTTTTTTCGCGCCGTGAGCTTTTAAAGCTTCAGCAGCTTTGGCAAGGGTGCCACCAGTATCGATCATATCATCAACTATGATGCAGTCGCGATCTTGTACGTCACCAATAATATGCATAACTTGAGCAACGTTCGCTTTAGGACGACGTTTATCGATAATAGCTAAGTCCGTGTCGTTAAGCAGTTTTGCCACAGCACGAGCACGCACAACGCCACCAATATCAGGTGACACGATAACAGGGTTTTCAATATTGCGACGACGCATGTCATCAAGCAATATGGGCGTACCGAATGCATTGTCTACTGGTACGTCGAAGAAACCTTGAATTTGTTCTGCGTGTAAATCAATTGTCAATACGCGGTCAACGCCTACGTTTGATAAGAAATCTGCAACCACTTTAGCCGTTATAGGAACACGAGCAGAGCGTACACGACGATCTTGGCGAGCATAGCCGAAATACGGAATAACAGCCGTGATACGACCCGCCGATGCACGACGAAATGCATCAATCATGACAATCAATTCCATTAAGTTGTCATTCGTAGGAGCACAAGTGGATTGGATAATAAATACGTCTGAGCCGCGCACATTTTCATGAATTTCTACGCTGATCTCCCCGTCGCTAAAGCGCCCGACACTGGCGTGGCCAAGTTTGGTATACAGCCTATCGGCTACTTTCTGTGCAAGTTCAGGTACTGCATTTCCAGCGAAAAGCTTCATGTCTGGCACGTTAAATTCCTCAGTGCGTAAAAGTGAAAATGGCTGGGATAGCTGGATTCGAACCAACGAATGACGGGATCAAAACCCGTTGCCTTACCACTTGGCGATATCCCAAAAATACTGCGTATAGCTATAACCTTTCGCCGCGTAATTACGCTTCTTACATGTGCTAACGAATGCGACCGAGTTGTGCTAATTTTTCATGCACAGGAGAGACATTAACTCCCTTGGCAATAAAACCTGAACAACCTGAGGGCAAGTTAGCTAGCACATTTTTAGCTTCTTGGTTACTGGTAAAGACCGAAAATAAACAAGCACCTGTGCCTGTCATTCTTGACGGCGCGTATTCTAACAACCAGCGTAATGTATTTGCAACATTCTCAAAGCGATTACAGACTAATTGTTGACAGTCATTGTGTGTACGGTCAAATTCATACTCATGCCAAGAAATACGCGGCGTGTTTCTTGGCAAATCAGGATCCGTGAATATCTCAGCGGTAGAGACATGGCATTCAGGGAAAACCACTAAATAATGCTGTTGCGTCAGTTTGACCGGGGTTAATTGTTCACCGACCCCTTCAGCAAAGGCTGTATTGCCCATAACAAAAACAGGCACATCAGCGCCCAATTCTAACGCTAGTTTAGCTAATTCTGTCAGGCTTAGGTTACATTGCCACATATAATTTAAGGCTATTAGTGTCGTAGCTGCATTCGATGAACCTCCACCGATCCCGCCGCCCATAGGTAAGTTCTTGCGTAACCTAATTTCGCAGCCCTGAGTGGTTGTCGTTTGCTTTTGCAATAATTGCGCGGCTCTCACAATCAAATTTTGCTCGTTAGGCACGCCATCGATTGGGGTTAGCAAGACAATATCGGGATGCTCGGTAACATGAAATGTCAGCTCATCGCCTTTATCTAATAGCTGAAATAAACTTTGTAAGCGGTGATATCCATTTGGATAGCGACCGTTGATATGCAAAAAAAGATTAAGTTTAGCGGGGCTTGGCCACCAATCTATTGTTTGGTCCATTGATTTACTCTAATCAGTATTTTGTTCCCAAGGGAGGGATTATCTAAGGTAATGTTATGTGGTAACCAAACATCGCCAAGTTGACGATAATCACTATAGCTAATCAACCAGCCAGTGCAATTATCACAATGAGGAATAAGCTGGCTCACGACGCCGCTTTGTGCATATATGGCCTGGTCTGTTGGCCCTGCTAGGCCTTTAATCCAAAAAGGAAATTGAGACACAGGAATTTGCCAACCGGTAATACGCCAAATTAAGTGACTCGCGTCGGTATCTTGATAGTGCTCATCATCAGCGTCTAGTTCAACTGAGTCATTATCGCCGTGCATGGACAAGATATTAATGCCTAACATGGTATTAAGCGAAAGATGATAACTGTCTTCTATTTGCTGCCAGTTTAAATTGGCACTAAATTTTTCGTCAGCGCTTTTAAATGCCATACGGCCTTTGAGTTTCCACTGCTGAATGTGACTCAATTTGACTTGATGGGCTTTGCTATTAACCTGAATATTACTAGGCGGGCGAGTGGCGCAAGCGTTAAGTAGGATCGTAATAAGAATAACTAATACGAAATGTAAATTTGAACGGACACTCACAGGCACCATACTCATAAAATGAAAGTCGCTATAGGAACATAGATGGCAGGGTGCTTTCAATAGTTTTACCTTTTGCGTACAATGCGCCCCAGATCTGGCCTTAACACTGTTTAATGAAAAAGCTGTAATCCGCATGACCTTAATTGCCTTCGGGATTAACCATAAAACTGCGCCAGTTGAATTGCGCGAAAAAGTCGCGTTTTCCCCGGACTCCATGGTCGAAGCCTTAAAATCTTTGGCTCAACTGACAGGCGCTTATGAATCTGTGATTGTATCTACATGCAATCGAACAGAGATATACGCGCAAGCTAAAAATTTGACCAGAGATAATTTGAGTCAATGGCTGGCAAAATTTCATAACGCCGATGCCGACGAATTAGCTGCAAACAGTTATGTGCATCATCAACAAGACGCCGTCAAACATATTATGCGTGTTGCAAGCGGTTTAGATTCATTAATACTCGGTGAGCCGCAAATTTTAGGGCAAGTAAAACAAGCGTTTGTTAGTGCTAAAGATTCAGGCGTGATAAAAAGCGAGTTTGAACGCTTGTTTCAGCAGACATTTTCAGTGGCGAAACGGGTACGCAGTGAAACTGAGATAGGCTCTAACGCGGTATCAGTCGCTTATGCATCAGTGCAGTTGGCCAAACATATTTTTTCATCACTGAAAAAAAGTAATGTACTGTTGATTGGCGCGGGTGAAACCATTGAACTTGTGGCGAAGCACTTGCACGATCAAGGCGTTGAAAAGCTTAGCGTGGCAAATCGAACGCTCGCTCGAGCTGAAGCTATCGCTAAACCTTTAGGGGCGTCGACGTTAACCTTGACGCAAATTCCACATCACTTGAAAGACGCAGATATAGTGATCAGTTCTACCGCTAGCCAATTACCTATTTTGGGCAAGGGTTTAGTTGAACGAGCCTTAAAAGACAGACGCCACAAGCCTATGTTTTTGGTAGATTTAGCGGTACCGCGGGATATCGAGGCGGAAGTGGGCGATTTAGACGATGCTTATCTTTATACGGTGGACGATTTACAACACATTGTTGAGAAAAATATTGAGTCCCGTCAGCACGCTGCGTTACAAGCTGAGCAGATGATTGATGAACAAGCAGCACAATATTTGCTGTGGTGCCAGGGGCAGTCTTCAATTGACGTACTGCGTGATTTTCGCCAACAAAGCGAAAGCCAACGAGATACGTTAATATCCAGAGCGCTAAATCAGTTAGCGGATGGCAAAGATGCCGAACAAGTGATTAAAGAATTGGCGAATAAATTAACGAATTCGTTGATACATGCGCCAACCAAAGCGTTAAAGCAAGCTGCAATGCAGCAAGATAATAAAAATATGAGTCTATTGATGGATGCGTTAGGGTTAGCGCGCGCGAACGACTCGTCGAAGTAACTTCATTTACACCTTTTTACTCGGTGCGAACCGGCGGGTTGTTAACCAATAGGTAATATAACCAAGTAAAGGTGCTTAGCAGGAATCACATGAAACAATCAGTTCAAGGTAAATTAGAATCGTTAACCGAACGCTTTGAAGAGGTGCAGGTTTTAGTTAGTCAGCCTGAAATTATTGCCGATCAAAATAAATATCGTGCATTGACCAAAGAGTATTCTCAACTCGAAGGTGTGGTTAAGTGCTTTGCAGAATATCAGGGGGCGAAAGCCGACTTTGAGTCAGCCCAAGAAATGATGCAAGAAAGCGATCCTGAGATGCGCGAAATGGCGCAAGAAGAATATAAAACGTCGAAGTTGGCTATAGAACAATTTGAAGATGAACTTCAAATCTTGTTACTACCTAAAGATCCGAATGATGAAAGTAACTGTTTTATCGAAATTCGGGCAGGGGCGGGCGGTGATGAAGCCGCCATTTTTGCTGGCGATTTGTTCCGTATGTACAGTCGTTATGCCGAATCACGTCGTTGGAAAGTTGAAGTGGTTACCATGAATGATGGGGATCACGGTGGTTATAAAGAAATCATAGCCAATGTTATCGGTGATGGCTCTTACGGTGTGCTTAAGTTTGAATCTGGCGGACATCGCGTTCAACGTGTACCTGAAACTGAGTCTCAAGGACGTATTCATACATCAGCTTGTACTGTGGTAGTGATGCCTGAGGTACCTGAGTCTGAAGCGATTGAAGTGAATAAAGCGGATCTTAAAATTGATACGTTTCGCGCTTCAGGAGCCGGTGGACAGCACGTTAATAAAACCGATTCTGCCATTCGTATCACGCACGTGCCATCAGGCATTGTTGTGGAGTGCCAAGATGAACGCTCTCAACATAAAAACCGTGCGAAAGCGATGGCTGTATTGCAGTCACGATTAAACAAACTTGAAGAAGATAAACGCCAAGCAGAAGAAACATCCACTAGGCGTAATTTGGTGGCCAGTGGCGATCGTTCTGAGCGTATACGGACTTATAATTTTCCTCAGGGTCGGGTAACTGATCATCGTATCAATTTAACGTTATATCGTCTTGATGATGTTATTGCCGGTGATTTAGATGCGGTACTTGAGCCGATTCGTCAGGAACACCAAGCTGACTTGTTAGCATCATTGTCTGACGAAGGCTAGGTACTATGGGCACTCACTCTCGTGCTCCTAGTGCTTGTAGTGCTCACTGTATCGCCGAGCAATTGGTGATAGCCAAAGCCCAATTACGGGCGTTTGACAGTGCTGGAATCGATAGCCGCTTATTGATGTGCCATGTTTTACATTGCGAGCCAGTGTATTTAATGACGTGGCCTGAAAAAGAATTAACCGAGGCGCAGTTGGGCGCCTTGGGACAATTAATAGCTAAACGCAAAGCCGGTCACCCCATTGCTTATCTTATTGGCTATCGAGATTTCTGGAGTCTGCGCTTACAGGTATCCCCAGCGACATTAATTCCCCGCCCTGAAACTGAATTATTGGTTGAAACGGTATTGGCGTTATCGTTGCCCCAACATGCGACGGTGCTTGATTTAGGCACAGGTACTGGGGCTATTGCGTTAGCCCTCGCAAGTGAAAAGCCCGAATGGCAGATCACCGGTATTGATAAAAGCACTGAGGCGGTAGCCCTTGCAAAACAAAATGCGCAACTGAACAACCTGCCGCAAGTTAGCTTTAAGCAAAGTGATTGGTTTTCAAATATAGCAAATGAAACATTCTCGCTGATTGTCAGTAATCCACCCTATGTAGAAGATGACAGTATTTATTTAAGACAGGGTGATGTGCGTTTTGAACCCGCCAGTGCGCTAACATCAGGGCCGGATGGCTTAAACGATATTCGCTTAATTATTGCAAAGACCCAAACCTATTTAGCCAAAGAAGGTTGGCTTGTTTTTGAACATGGTTATCAACAAGCGCCGGGGATCCAAGCGTTATTCACTAAACATGGTTTTGAGCAAATACATTCGGTAAACGATTTAAATGGCCATCCTCGTATCACATTGGGTCGTTATCCGGCTCTATAAGCCTTTTTAACACCGCACTTTTCCTTATCGGATATTGCAACTAATTGAAAAGCGTACTATTTTGAAAGCGCATTTAGATGTACAACGATATCAAGTTAAAATCGCAGAGGCGAAGGGAAGAGATGTATGAATGACGAGTTGATATTTGCAGAAGATTCTGACGAAGATGAAGTCCAATATAAGGGCTCATGGAAAATTTTAATTGTAGATGATGAGCCTGAAATTCATACGGTCACCAAATTGGCGTTAAATGATTTTGAGTTTCAGAATAAAAATTTAACATTCATTAGTGCATACAGTGGTGAACAAGCCAGAGAAATCTTACTTAATAATCATGATATCGCCGTTGTTCTGTTAGATGTAGTTATGGAAACGGACGATGCGGGCTTAAAAATTGCCGATTTTATCCGTAACGAAGCCAAAAACCACTTTATTCGTATTATTTTACGTACCGGTCAGCCAGGTCAAGCGCCAGAGCGAGATGTCATCATTAACTATGACATTAATGACTATAAATCGAAGACCGAACTAACGGCGCAAAAGTTATTTACGGTCGTGATTGCCGCGCTGCGCTCTTACCGAGATATTGTGGCCATCAATGAAAATCGAATTGGGCTAGAAAAAATCATTTCTGCCTCAGCCAATCTATTTCGCATTCATTCTGTTGAGAGTTTTATCGAAGGAATTGTTCAGCAATTATCTTCCTTGTTAGGTGGGGGGAAAGATGCGGCATACCTCACGTGTGCTGTAGCGGGCCCTAATCCCATTACTCAATCAAGGACTGACTCGTTAGATAATCTTTTTGTATTTACGGGGCAAGGTGAGTATAAAAATGCGGCGGGAAAAGCGCTTCCCAACGTCTTATCTGGCGAGCAATTGAGTGCCTGTCGTACCGCTTTAGATGAAAAAACCTTGGTATATGCAGACGAATATTTAGTGGCCTACTGCGAGAGTCATACACATTGTGGCTCGTTATTATATTTATCGGGGTTGCCGAAACGTCTTAGTGATGCACAGAAAAAGCTAGTAGAAATTTTCTCTCAAAATGTTCAAATTGCATTCGATAATATTATGCTGACAAAAGACATCGAAGATACCCAGCGAGAAATAATTGAACGCTTGGGTCAAGCGATGGAAGAGGGCGTCGACCCAGAATATTATACTTTGCGAACCGTAAAAGTGTGCCACATTTTAGGCCAAGCGCTCGGGTTTGATGAAGAGCAGTTGCGTTTGTTGACGTCAGCTGTACCGCTGCATGACATTGGTAACCTATTTGTGCCCACACACGCGTTGTTCGATACGGATACACCGAGTGCTAAAGATATTGATTTAATTGCCAAGCACACCAAATTTGGTTATCGATTACTTAAAAGTTCGAAACGTCCGTTAATTAAAATTGCCGCGACGATAGCGAAAGAACATTACGAGCACTGGGATGGAAAAGGATATCCCAACGGATTATGCGGTGAAAACATTCATCTATATTCACGTATTGCGTCGGTAGCAATTGCTTATAATGTGCTGCGTTGCCAATCAAAATATGCTGAAGCTTGGCCAGTATCCAAGGTCATGAGACGTATGAAAGAGCTTAGTGGTAGTCAGTTTGATCCAAGCTTGATTGCCTTATTAACCCAAAATATCGATAAAGTTGAGGACGTCACATTAGATTGTGTGCGTTAATATATACACTGATATTATTTTTTAGTTTCACGTGACGATGCCCGCCGTTGTGCATGGCGACCATCACATTATCATTACTTAACGTTAACTAAACCCAATTTGATTTTATAAGGACCATCCATGTTGTACACCGCAGTAAAACACCTTCATTTAACCTGTATCGCCTTGAGCGTTTTATTATTTTTAATTCGCTTCTTTTGGACAATGACAGGTTCAAGCATGTTGCAAAAAAAGTGGGTGAAAATTACGCCTCATATCGTGGATACTTTCTTGATATTAAGTGCCGGAACCCTATGTGTGCTTATTAGCCAATACCCGTTCGTTACGCCTTGGGTAACCGAGAAGCTGGTTGGCTTGTTTATGTACGTTTTCATGGTGGCGTTGGCACTTAAAATGGCTCGCACGACTTTTATGCGCATAATAGGCTTTGTGGGTGCATTAAGCTGGATTGCTTTCACTGCTCTGGTGGCTGTATCTAAACAGGCTATTTTGTTTTCTTAATTCAAATAACGCTTGCTCCATATACATACCCCTGTTGCCTACACTCTGCTAGGCAACTTTATTTCCGGTCTTTCCATTTGAGATAAAAATTACACAAATTTGATATCAAGAATACGCGGTTCTTTCCGATAAAAGAGACAGGGTAAGGAAAAGGTAATGTCTCGGTGCAGTATTTAGAGCAAACAATACAAAGTGAACAACTGTTATGTGCGGGGTTATTAGCTAGCCGTCATAGTGTTGGGATAGATACGGATATCTCTGATTGTTTACAACAACTTGATAAATGGGCTAAACACGCCCGTGTTTTAGCGCATATATCTCAGCCTGATCACTCCGCTTTTTTACGCTTAGTTCACTTTTTTTATCGCGATCTCGCGTTTACCGGCGCTCACAACAGTGGGGATGCATGCAAGCAAAGTTTATTGCACGAGGTCTTGGTTTATCGCAGTGGCACACCGGTCACGTTAGCTGTGCTGTTTAGTCATCTAGGCCAGTGTCTTGGCTTTAATGTCCGATGTGTTAACTTCCCTGGGCACTTCTTGTTGAGATGTGACATAGCATGCCAGGAAGATAAAGTACTATCAGATACGTTAACACTGCCACCTGAAATAAGCTGTTCAGAAAAAACTGACCACGATACTCAAGTTCACAGTGTACTTATTGATCCTATCGATGGGCGCGTGCTTGACAATGATACCCTTAGGCAAATGTACTTTAATGTCATAGAGGAAATTGATAATGAGTCTATGCCTAAAGAAGCGTTAGAGCCTGCCAGCAACGACGAAGTCGTTGTACATATGTTGCATCAGGTAAAATTTTCGTTAATCAACGCGAAGCGCTATGAACATGCGCTTCGAAGTATCGATTTGTTGATTCACTTATGCCCAAATAATCCCTATGAAAGACGAGATAGGGGGGTACTATTACACGAGTTACAATGCCCGCAACTCGCCGTTATCGATTATCAATATTTTATCCGTCAATGTCCCCAAGATCCAGCAGCAACGTTATTAGCTCATCAAGTCAAACATATGGATATCACACCACCCGTAATGCACTAGCAATGTGATATTGTTAATGCATTACTACCGAATTATTGACCTAACACTTCATATATCGCCTGCGTTAATTGGGTTAGTTCATCAGGGGAAATAATATAGGGAGGCATAATATACACTAACTTTCCAAAAGGACGGATCCACACGCCAGCTTCCACAAACTTTCGTTGCATGGTAGCGACATCAATCGGCGACTTGCATTCTACTACGCCAATCGCACCTAAAACCCGTACATCAGCTACCGCATCAAGCTCTCGGCATTTATTCAATTCATTATTCAATTGATATTCGATATTACGTACTTGGTGTTGCCATTCACCTGAGGCAATAATATCTAAACTTGCATTTGCAATCGCACACGCCAGTGGATTGCCCATATAGGTTGGACCGTGCATAAATACCCCTGGACTGCCTTGGCAAATGCCTTGGGCTACATCTTCAGTACACAGGGTTGCTGCGAGGGTTACATAGCCACCAGTCAGCGCTTTTCCTATGCATAGAATATCAGGGCTAATATCAGCATGCTCACAGGCGAATAACTTGCCTGTACGACCAAAGCCAGTGGCAATTTCATCGCAAATCAGCAGCAAACCATAGTCATCACACAGCTGACGCGCACGCTTTAAATAGTGCGGATGATAAATACGCATACCCCCGGCGTTTTGCACCACAGGTTCAAGTACTAGGGCGGCGAGTTCATTATGATGTTGCTGGATTAATTCTTCGAGCGGCGCTATATCATCCTCGTTCCATGTTTGCCCAAAACGGGTTTGCGGCGCCGGGGCGAAAATTTGTTTGGCAAGCGCGTCAGTAAATAATGAATGCATGCCATTAATCGGATCGCATACTGACATTGCGGCAAACGTATCACCATGATAGCCATTGCGCGGCGTAATAAAGCGGTGTTTATTTGGGCTGCCTTGGCAAGCCCAATATTGCAATGCCATTTTCATGGCGACTTCTACTGACACTGAGCCCGAGTCGGCCAAAAATACTCTATTTAAACCAGATGGTGTGATGTCGATTAATTTACGACATAGATCAATCGCGGGTTGATGGGTCAAACCGCCGAACATGACATGGGAGAAATCGTCAATTTGGTCTTTTGCGGCTTGATTTAACTCAGCGCGATTATAGCCATGAATAGCGGTCCACCAAGATGAGCAACCATCCACCAGTTTTTCGCCTGTCGCCAAGTGAATATGTACGCCATGGGCACCGGAGACTTGATAGCACGGTAGAGGATCTATTGCTGATGTATAGGGATGCCATATATGCCGTTGATCGAAGGCGAGGTTTGCCTGAATTGAACTGTTCAAAAAATACTCACTTGTAAAGTTTAAATATGAAATTTAGTTGACAATGTGTCGAGCGGACTTAGACTAAGCGCGAATTATAATGATGTAAAGGATCAACTATGTCAGTCAGCGTCGAAGCACCAGATAATGCACTTTCTCAAGCCCAAAACCAACGTGCAGCCCAAAGCCATTCTCAAAATCATTCTGCTAACGCCGGCCAAGGGTCTGATTCTATTCGTCACGATTGGTCTCTTGCAGAAGTAAATGCACTATTTTCTTTACCGTTTAATGATCTGTTGTTTAAAGCCCAGTGTGTGCATCGCGCTAACTTCGATCCGAATTATGTACAGGTCAGCACTTTATTATCAATAAAAACTGGGGCTTGTCCCGAAGACTGCAAATACTGTCCGCAAAGTGCTCGTTACGACACAGGGCTTGAAAAAGAGCGCCTGATGGAAATCGAGAAAGTCATTTTACGGGCCCAAGAAGCAAAAGCTGCTGGGTCTACGCGTTTTTGTATGGGGGCTGCATGGCGAAACCCGAAGGATCGCGATATGCCCTACGTGGTCGATATGGTTCGCGAAGTGAAAAAGCTGGGGTTAGAAACCTGCATGACATTGGGCATGTTAACCCGTGCTCAGGCGGTCGCTTTAAAGCAAGCGGGACTTGATTACTACAATCACAACTTAGATACCTCACCTGAATTTTATGGTGATATTATTACCACGCGTACCTATCAAGACCGCTTAAACACCATCGATAATGTGCGCGAAGCGGGTATGAATGTTTGTTCTGGCGGTATAGTAGGCATGGGTGAAACAGGTTCTGACCGTTCAAGTTTATTGATACAGTTAGCTAATCTAGATCATCATCCAGAAAGTGTGCCTATCAATATGTTGGTGAAGGTTAAAGGTACGCCTATGGAAAACGTCGAAGATTTAGATTATTTTGAGTTTATTCGCACTATAGCCGTCGCGCGTATCATTATGCCCAAGTCGTTTGTTCGTTTGTCTGCAGGACGTGAAGCGATGAACGAACAGATGCAAGCCATGTGCTTTATGGCCGGGGCTAATTCGATTTTCTATGGGTGTAAATTGTTAACTACGTCAAACCCAGAAACTCATGAGGACGTAACGTTGTTCAAAAAACTCGGTATTAACGCTAGGCAGACGCGTGAATTCTCTGATGAAGCACATCAAGCCGCTTTACTAGACGAAATACAAAGTAAAGAAGCGCCTCAGGCGTCAGCGTTATTTTACGATGCGACCCAAAAGAATACTGAGACGGTGACCCGTTAATGGCATTTGATTTTATTCAAGCTGCGCTCGCTGCGCGGCGTAAAGATAACGTGTTTCGCCAAGTTACAACGTTAGACTCAGCGGTCGGTGCGTTAATTGAAGTGGGTGGCCAGCACTACCTCAATTTTTCGAGTAATGATTATCTTGGTATGCGGCAATCTACTGCTGTTATGCAGGGGTGGGTTGACGGTATTGGTCAATTTGGCGGTGGCAGCGGGGCATCACCGTTGGTTACTGGGCATACTCAAGCACATCAAGCATTGCAAGACCATTTAGCTAATGCGTTAGGGCGTGAGGCAGTGCTGTTGTTTAATTCGGGCTTCGCTGCTAATCAAGCACTTTGTCAGGCGTTGTTCCAGTTGCCATTGGGCTCAAAAAGCGCAACTGAAGGATTTATTGTTGCTGACAAACTCATGCATGCATCGTTGCTTGATGGAGCAGTGGCCAGTGACGCCACACTGCGCCGCTTTGCACATAACGACTGTGCACATTTACAGAAGCAGCTCGATAAAATATTTGCAGGCACCAATAGACCAACACAAGATATTTTGCTGGCTAGCGAAGGTGTGTTCAGTATGGACGGCGATGAGGCTCCTTTGAGCGAACTTGCCGTCATTAGTAAGCAGTATAAAACATGGCTAATGGTAGATGATGCTCATGGTTTTGGCGTGCTAGGCAAAACAGGTATGGGTGCAGTTGAAAAACATGGTTTAAATCAACAGCAAGTACCTGTGCTAATGGCCACCTTTGGGAAAGCAATTGGCACTGCTGGCGCGTTTATCGCGGGTAGCCGAGACCTAATCGACTATCTGACGAATTTTGCTAAGCATTACATATACAGCACGGCAATGCCACCTGCTCAGGCAGTGGCAACATTGGCTAGCTTACATACCATTGAGCAAAATGATCAGCGCGCACTTTTACACGATAATATTGCCTACTTTCGCCAGTTAACTACCGCTGCTGGCGTAGCGATAACGCCATCCATGACGGCTATTCAACCCATTATTATTGGCAGCCCAGAGCAGGCTGTTTTGATTAGTCAACGGTTACGTAATATGGGCCTTTGGGTCAGTGCCATCCGTACGCCAACGGTGCCAAAAGGCACAGACCGATTACGCATTACTCTAAGTGCTTCCCATCACAAAAAAGATATTCAGGCGCTGGTCGATGCTCTGGTACTCGTGATGGGAGAAAAAAAGTCATGGGTGAAAATTGGTGAGTAATACCGTGAGTTGTACTTGAATTGATAGCTGACAAATCACAATTGGCCAGCTTGAGTGTCAATGTGACTAAAAACATCAAAACCAGCGCGAGCAGCTTAGTCGACATAAGCGATAATACCTGTGTTAGAACAAGTAAAGAGCTGCAACTCAAACGACGCATAGCCTCGCAGTTTAGCCGGGCGGCTAAGCGTTACGACTGTGCCGCTCAGGTACAAATTGATATCGCCCGTGACGCCCTAAGGTTATTCAAGCAGCAAGCTTATGGTCTTAAAGAGGGCGGTTCGGCAGAAAAATCCTCGAAATATATTTTAGATATTGGCTGTGGCACGGGTCGTGTTACCAGACAGTTAGCGGCTTTGAATATAAATAGTCATCAACATATTATGGCTATGGATTTGGCTTTTGGCATGTTGCAATACGCACAACAAACGACGACGAATAAGGCCGCTGAGCAACAGGCCGGTAAAGTTCAAAGCATACAGTGGATACAGGGAGATGCTGAGCATATTCCCATTGGCGACAACACAGCAGGTGGTGTGTTTTCCTCTATGGCGCTGCAATGGTGTAATAATAGTGCGCTGGTGTGCCGTGAAATCAATCGCGTGTTAGCGCCAAATGCACAAGGCGTACTGGCCATTATGTGTACAGGCTCAATGCATGAATTGGATGCCTGTTGGCAGCATATTGATAGTGAACGACAAATAAACCATTTTGACTCAGCTGAAAATTGGTTTAATGCCGCTAAAGCAGCCGGTTTACAGGTTGAAATGCTGCAGAAAAACTTTATCACTTGGCATGCAAATGTACGGGAACTGCTTGGCTCAATGAAACAGATTGGGGCTAATGTGGTAACGAGCAACACCCGGCAAAAAACGATTGGTCGGCAAACGTTGCAGTATTTAGAGCAGTATTATCAGCGTGAGTTTGGCAACACTCAGGGATTACCGTTGACCTACAGCGTGTGCTTTTTGAAGCTCCGAAAAAATGCTAATTAAAAACTAGCGGCTCAGTTGAAACCGCTTAGTCAATATTTTTGTCGAAAAATCAATTTAGGGAATGCGCTATGTCGTCAGATAACGTTCAGCAATATCCAGTGCAACATACCTTTTTTGTTACTGGGACAGATACCGAAGTGGGCAAAACCTTTGTAAGCTGCGCACTGCTTGGCGCGTGTAATGACGTGGGCCTCTCTACTGCCGCCTATAAACCCGTGTCAGCTGGATGCGAGCGTCGTGCCCAGGGCTTACGAAATGATGATGCCATGCTGTTACAACAGGTTAGTAGCGTCGTGCTTGGTTATGAAGAGGTGAACCCAGTTGCATTTGAAGAGCCTATTGCGCCGCACTTAGCTTGTGCCAAACAAATAGCTAACGGTGAGGGTAAACTTATTGAATTGCATGACATCAATTTGGGGTATCAGCATTTAGTCAATAAGCAAAGTGATGTGCTTTTGGTCGAAGGTGCAGGTGGTTGGCGCTTACCGCTGGGCAAAAACAGCCAAGGACGAGAGCAATTTTTGTCTGATTTTGCCATCGCACAACAGCTTCCCGTGATTTTAGTTGTAGGTATGCGTTTAGGTTGCGTCAACCATGCGTTATTAACTGCGCAGGCTATTGAACATGATGGACTCGTTGTAGCAGGTTGGGTCGCGAATGTACTTGGAGCCGATATGCCATTTTTGCAAGAGAATATTCAAAGTTTACAGAACTTATTGGAAGCGCCGCTGGTGGCACGAGTGCCTAGCGCTTCAAGCCCTAGTGATGTGAAAGGCTGTTTCGATATGCGAGCCTTAGGCTTTGATTGATTATTTAAAAGCGTAACCTTTACTCCACTTAGGCTTACACCTGAGTTACTACTCAATTTTAGCTTTATTTTTGTTTAAATTTAACGTCTGTGCAATGATTCTGGAGCACTGAGTGGGTTTGTTTTTCCTACCCAGTGCGCCAAAAAATACTCGTTTATAAAAAAGACAATAAGCTTTCGTCTAGTTGCATCAGGGTTTTTGGGTCAGCCATCATAGTTTTAGCCAATGATTTTGTTCTGGGTAGTAAGCGTTCAAAATAAAACTCTGCCGTTTTTATTTTAGCTCGATAAAAGTCACGATTTTCAACGTCTGTGGCTAATTTTTCGTAGGCCGTTTGCGCCATTTGCGCCCAGAAATAGCCCATCATGATATAGCCTGAATACATTAGGTAATCTACTGATGCTGAGCCTACTATATCGCGATCTTTTTTTGCTCTTAGGGCTAAGCGCATGGTGTATTGCTGCCAGTTAGCTACATTCTTGCTTAACGCCCAGATGAACTTATTCATTTGTCGTTTGTGAGGGTTGCTAGAAATCATGCTGTTGTTTTTGCAAAAAACGAGAACTTCTTTACTGAATGCTTTTAGTGACTTACCGCGCGTTAATAATATTTTACGACCCAATAAATCTAGTGCTTGAATGCCGGTAGTACCTTCATACAAGGTGGCGATACGCACGTCGCGAACGATCTGTTCCATGCCCCATTCTTTAATATAGCCATGTCCACCGAATATCTGCATACCGTGGCTGGCGCTTTCGCAGCCTAATTCTGTTAAGAAGGCTTTCAAAATAGGAGTGATAAACCCTAATCTATCATCAGCCTCTTTACGTGCCTCGTCGGTCTTTGCCATTTCAATTTCGTCAACAATCTTGGCGGTGTAATACACCATGGCACGTCCACCTTCAGTGATGGCTTTTTGGGTCATCAACATTTTGCGCACGTCGGGATGCACAATGATAGGATCGGCGACTTTATCTGGGAATTTTTTGCCGCTTAATGCGCGCATCGATAAGCGGTCTTTGGCATATAATAATGAGTTTTGGTAAGCTAATTCAGAGGCACAGACACCTTGCAGCGCAGTCCCTACACGTGCAGTGTTCATAAAGGTGAACATACATTCTAAGCCCTTATTTTCAGGACCTATTAACACACCTTTTGCGTTGTCAAAATTCAGTACTGCAGTGGATGATGCCTTTATACCCATTTTGTCTTCAATGGCACCGCATGTAACATTATTACCTTCGCCTAAGTTGCCTTGTTGATCGACTTGGATTTTTGGCACGATGAATAATGAAATTCCGCGGGTACCCTCGGGCGCACCTGGAAGGCGAGCCAAAACAATATGAATAATATTATCGGTTAAGTCATGCTCACCTGCAGAAATAAATATCTTAGTACCTACAATGTCATATGTTCCGTCGTCATTTGGTATGGCTTTGGTTTTAACTTGGCCTAAATCTGTGCCGCATTGGGGTTCGGTTAAACACATAGTTCCGGTCCATGTGCCTTCGGTCAAACGGGTGAGGAAAAGTTCTTTTTGCTCTTCAGTACCATGACTTTGAATGGTGTTCATCGCTCCATGGCTCAAGCCAGGGTACATGGCCCATGACCAATTGGCTGTACCCATCATTTCTTGTTTTGCCATACCTAACGAAGGAGGTAAGCCTTGTCCACCATGCTCAACAGGGTGAGATAAGCTCTGCCATCCACCTTCAACATATTTGTTGTAAGCCGCTTTAAAGCCAGTCGGTGTGGTGACGACCCCGTTGTCGAACTTGCAGCCTTCTTTGTCGCCGCTCTGATTTAGCGGTAAGAGTTCGTTTTCACAAAACTTTGCACATTCTTGAAGTATCGCATCTACTAAATCGGGTGTGGCTTCAGCAAACTCGGGGTATTTTGCATAATGAGGATAATAGTTAAACACGTCTTCAATAAGAAACTTCATGTCCATAACCGGCGCTTTGTATTGCAACATAGTAGAATTCCAAAAAGGTTGTTTTGATTATATTTTGAAGAGTATAGCAAAAATTAACTGGTCTAACCACTTATGTGTAAATAGTTATTTAACGGTATAAAACTCCCCGTTTTTGTAGGTGAAAACGGCAGTGGACAATGCACTAAACTAGCTTTTATGGAATTTGTAACCAGTGTCTTTATAAATATATAAACAAGGGGGATCTGATGTTGGTATGTTTTAAACTGCTATTTAGTTCGTAAAGAACATAATGCTGGTTAATTTGCTTAGCTCTTAACTACGATAGTTCAATTTTGATAGTTTGATAGTTTGATAGTTTGATAGTTTGATAGTTTGATTGTTGTCGTTAGTCTACTTCAATTCAGCAACAGCCCCATTGCACCTGCAATCATGCCGTACAGTAATAGCACGAGTATGCTGCGTTTTAGGATGTAACCTTCACTGTTTTGTAACGCTAAGATTGACGTTACCGCGACGATATTATTGATACAAATCATATTTCCCATAGCGGCGCCTACGGACTGTAAAGCCATAATTGTTGTGATATTAAGGCTGAGTTCGGTGGCGATTGATTGTTGAATTCCAGCGAACGTCAAATTTGAAATAGTCGCTGATCCAGAAAAAAATGAACCTAATGCACCTAAAAATGGCGCGAAAAAGCCCCAGTATTGACCGCTAACACTCGCTAAATTTTGGCCAATTAGGCTCACAGCTGAGTCCTTAGCGCCAAGCATCATCATATTCACAAACACGAGTGCACCCAATAAGGCAACAACGGGTTTGTGCATGCTATTTTTGGTATGCCTTAAGACTACGATTAGTGAGTGGTTATTAAACCACCATAAAGTTAGAATTCCCATTACAAGAAATGGCAAAATTGATGGAACATATAACAAGTTGTGCTGCCATACGATATCGGTTCGCAAGATATGTTCTAGTTTTAATACCAGTGCAGCGCTGATACTAAAATCACCTAACTGACCAAGCCCTAAGTGCCAAGCAGGGGAGGTTAGTTGTAATAGGCTTTTAATGCCTAGATCTGGGATCCTTGTTATAACCAACAACATTACCGTTCCCCATAGTGGAAAACTCGCTTTCAATAGCATGGTAATAGGCACATTGACTGATTGAATGGAGGGTGATGTGTCGCGGTGTAGCCCAATACCAAATTTAGCTAACAATAACGTTATCACTAACCCTATTAGCCCACCGACTAGTGACGGAAATTCCACTGAAACGGAACTGAGTAATAAGTAGGGAGTTGTGCATGAGAAAGTCGATAAAATTATAAAAGCAAAATTTTGTTTAAGCTGACGTTTGTTCTCGACTACAAAAGCCAGCGCAGCAAAAACCACAAAAGGGGCCGCCACAGTATTAATTAACGCTGACTTCCATGCTACATTTTGTAGTAATGAAAATGTTAGGTCTGTCATCGACAAACCAAACCAAATGGGTGTACCCACAGCGCCAAAGGTAACGGGGATGGTATTAAGAATAAGGCAACATATAGCGACCCGCAGGGCAGGAAAACCTAAACCTACTAAAATAGGCGCGGCGATGGCTGCAGGCGTACCAAATCCGCTGGCACCTTCGATTAAAAAGGCAAAGGCCCAAGCGACTATCATCAGTTGTGCCACAGCATTACTACTGATCTGATTTAGCCAATTACGAATAATTTCAAGTGCACCTGTGACTTCCATGCAACGGAACAAAAAAATTGCGCCAGCGATGATCGTAATCGGTGTTAATGCCAACAATAAGCCACTCAGTACCGAAGCATTAACCAAATTAGCCTTGAAATTGAAAACGACTAACATCAACAAATACGCTATTGCAGCGCACAGGGGCAAAGCTTTGCTCGCGGCTAAATTGTTTTTTTTTGTCATCAGGTAAACTAACAAAACGATAGGTAGATAAGCGCTTGCGAGTGATAGCACGATTTATCCTTGATACGACGTGTTACTTTGAGCCTTGTTAGTGTCTACATTAAAACATATGTATCCGATAATTTAGTCTGTCACTCGAGCAGATTTTTGATTTGGATCAGTTTAACTATGATGGTTGAGAGCGCTGCGCAACAGAGTGGGATGTGAAAACGAAAGTAGAGATTAGTATTATTGTTTAATCGTACGCGTATAACGCAATTTGACTATTGTATTGAAAGGGTGGAAGCATGCTTTTTTGGACGTTAAATATTAGTGGTGTCGATAGAGTGACGATTAGGGGAATTTTACGTGTTTAAAACTGATGGGTAATAACGTACATCATGAATATGCAGATGTACGTTAGGCTTTAAGCACGTTAACGGCTGGTGTCGTTAACGTTAGCGTTCACGTGACTATATTTAGATATCGTAAAAGGCATCTACCAGAACACCGACTTTAACGTCGTTGGCAATAGCTTGACCATTAAGGAATGTTTCGATAGCAGCCTTATCTTCTTCTGTTGCATTGCCGTAACGGTCAGCAGAGGTAACAAAACCTTGTAGTGTTTCACTCTCGTCGTTTAACGTAATGTAAAGGTGCTGGGCTAGAACAATATCAGCGAATGTGTTGAAGAATAATTCATATTCTTCTTCTGAAGCTTCAGCTAAATTGCAGCTAAATTCAAAGCCTAAAATGGCCCATTCGTCTAAATGTAACTTCTTACGAATACGTCTGTTTCTGGTTGTTTTTTCTGACATGGTACTACCTATAAAAAATGCAAAAGGATTAACGTTATCACCCGTATCAATGAGCTGGTCATGGATGCTAAGTAATTATCGCGCGCATATTAACAGTTTTTGCAAACGCATATTGAAAGAAAAACAACAGGGCATTATTGTTGCGCTATAATAGTCAAAATAACGCGATATGGCGTATTAATCAGCCATTAAATTTGGCTCTTTACCAAAGATATTTCCATGAACCGAAAGAAAAAATTAACACAAATCCATAAAAAACGTATTAAAGCGGTAGCCGCTAAAAACAGCGGTAAGAAAAAATCTTCATACGTTTCAAAAGCTGAGCGCGCAAAACAGGAAGAGAGCGTCGAGTCTGAAACGATTCCCCAAAATGTTGAACCGATTATTGAGTCTTGATACAGCGGGTAAATTATAAATTGCATAGCACTCAAGCCTAGCTAAAAATACGAAATAGCTTAGTAAAATTGAGACCATTTGAAGACTAGACCTATTGTTCTTTTTTACGGATTTTTGCTCTTTTACTAAAGGCATATCATCTTTTGGGTTGTTCGCTGTACTGGGCCGAACGGCAGAGCAATGATTAAAAAATAACGCTGATTTATTTAATATTCATACTTGGCTCCATCGATATTATTTTTTATTGCCAGTACTACGAGTGTTTTGTCCAAAGCAGCGCCCCTGTGGTTGGAAGTAAAATGCCAGCTTACAAGAGGGGCTTTATTTCCAGTGGCGATAGATTTTCAGGGAGAAACGAATGGTACGTAAGGAAATATATACGGCTTTAATAACATCACGCTGGAATGAACCTTTCAAAAATGCGGTGAAGATAACAGGCTTATGTAGTGAAATAATGCGAAAAGTACGCAGTGTGGTTTTGCTGTCGCTATTCACGTTCGTGTTATTTCAAGAGATAAGTATTGTCCACGCCATTACATTACAAGAGGCTTATGCTAATCACAAAAGTGACGTTCAGGTCAACGGCACTGTGGTGCGTGATGATAATAGTGGCTCCCAGCACCAAGAGTTTATTCTTAAGCTTTCATCAGGCCAGACTATTTTAATTGCTCACAATATAGATCTTGCTCCGCGTATTAAGAATATCGCCCAATGTGAAACCGTTTAATATCTTGGTGAATACGAATACAGCAGTAAAGTTGGCGTAGTGCACTGGACCCACTGAAACCCAAATAACCGCCATGTTAATGGTTGGCTAAAACATCAAAGTACGCTTTACCAATAAAGACTAAAGAAGTACGTCATAAAATAGTCTCTTATGTATGTAATATCCGCAATGTTGGACCACCGAGCAGGTCAAATATCACGCTCATCATTCAAATAACAAGTAATTTTACTGAAAATTGTAACGCTTCATACTGTTGCTTTTACATATTCTTTGTTAAGCGGAAGTCATATTCCCCCCCTCTGTACATTTTTCTGTCTAATGCAACATCCTAGTTACTACTAATATTCATTTCAAAACAAATGATAAGTTTTCGTGCCGGGTAAACCGTTATCATTTATATCATTTTAAATATTTCTTAATAATGAATTTCTTTCATGGTCTGAATAATAACTCATTAAATTCAGTTATTTAAGTTGTTATTATATTTATTATTATTGATTTATGTAGGAAACTGTTTTCATTTATATGTTGAGGTTATGTTAATTGAATGATAATTTATTTACATGCTTAGGCTGAGCACTGCATTAAGCAAGCTGGTTCTGTTATATCGCGTTTAGGAGCGCTTTGCGCAGATGTACTGACTAGTGATGATTGAGGAGAGCGGCGTGTTGCTCGCGCCTAAAACGGACACACACTACAAAAATTTTCGGAGAACGAAATGAAAGCCAGCACACAACGCACAATTTTAGCATCTGCGGTTTCAATGATACTTAGTACTGGGCAATTATGGGCTCAGGAAAATCCACCTGCCCCTGGGGCGAGTGAAGATATTGAGCAAATTTCAGTGGTTGGGATCCGCTCAAGTATTGCTAGCTCTGTTGCACGCAAACAGGAATCTGCTCAAGTAGCTGATGTTATTACAGCTGAGGATATCGGTAAGTTTCCTGATTTAAACGTAGCAGAATCACTACAACGTATTCCTGGTATCCAAATTTCACGTTCTCGTGGGGAAGCGTCTGGTGTGTCAATTCGTGGTCTTGATGAAGTTGCTACTTTACTCAATGGGCGTAATTACTTCGGCGGGTCATCCGATTTAAGTATCAATCGTTTTGCTAGTTTTGAAGATATTCCGGCCGAACTTGTTGGTTCCGTAGTCGTGTATAAATCGGTATCTGCAGATATTTTAGAGGGCGGAATTGGTGGTGTGGTAGATATCGAGCGTACTGATGCTTTGAGCCTAAACGGTCCAACTATCGCAGGTAGTTTCAAAGAACATTATGGCGATTTATCCAAAGAATGGTCGCCTCGAGGTTCTTTAGTTGCTGGTAACATCTGGGATTACGGCAACGATGGTGGCGAAATTGGGGTTATTTTCGGAGTATCGTATTTAGAGCGTGAATACCGTGAAGACTTGGTTCGTAACTCCAGTTCAACCCCAATTGTAGGCGACTTTGCTGGAGGCACTGCTCCTGCAGGCGCTAAAACCAGTGCGTCACTTAACTCTTCACCGGCGTGGGGCGATCGAGAACGCACAGTGTACTCACTAGGTGTAGACGTGTCTCTTAATAGTGATACTAAATTCTATTTTGACTCAGGATATACCGATTACTCAACATCTCAGCTGCGCCAAGAATTTGTATGGGGTTTTAATGGCGCTAACGCCATTGACGGCGATTTCTCAAATATGGATGCTAACAATTTATACCCTGCGTCGGTGATGTTAAGCGATATGAACTTTGACGTGCTAAGCATGATAGATGATCGTAAAACGACCACTTACGATCTTGCGTTAGGTTTCGAAACGGTCGCTGGCCCATGGATCATCGAAGGTGAAGTAAGTTATGTTAATACCGACAACGAAACGAATTTTCACAATACTAGAATTCGCGATAACTGGGATGATTTGCCTGTAACAATTAACAATAGCGGATTACCAAGTGAGCCGCCATCAGTCGATTTTGGTGACTTTGATGTGGCAGATGAAGGTAATTTTAATATTGTCCAGTGGCGGCATGAAAGTCGCCAACTCAAAGCGGATGAATCTGCAGCAAAAATGGACGTCGATTACGCATTTGATGACGGCATTATTCGCTCGATCGAAGCTGGTTTTCGTTTTGCTAGTTTAAGTACAAGTAAGAACGTACAGAATAACCATATTTTTGATGCATCTGGTGCAACATACGGTAGCGATGATCCGTTAAATTTGGTAGAGCCCAGTGTATGGAAGAACTTTATGGATGAATATGATGGTGGTAACTTTCCAAATGGTTATGTCGCCGTAAATCCGAATTATTTGTTGTCTCGCAACGACGAAATTCGTGATTATTATGGATTTACTGGGCAGTCAGAAACAGAAAATCCACGTGATTCATTTGATTATGAAGAAGACGTAACAGCTGTATATTTAAAAGCTAATTTTGAAACTGAAATGGGCGGTTTGTTTATTAGTGGCGACGCAGGTGGCCGTTATGTTCAAACTAATACCAGCGCTGATTATTTCTTTGACACCGGTAATGTAAATGGAAGTGGCAGTCCGATTTATGAAGGAACTAAAAGCGACAAAGATTACGGAAAATTCTTGCCATCATTTAATCTAAAAATTGAATTAAATGATGAGTTGTTGGTACGTATGGCTGGCTCTAAAACATTTTCGCGACCGCATTTTGGAGATTTAGCACCGTCTTTGTATCTTAATTTCGAACAAGGACGAGGCACCGGCGGTAATCCAGATTTAGACCCCTTCACAGCAACTAATTTGGATTTAAGCCTAGAGTATTATTTCGCTAGCGGTGGCTTAGCGTCGTCGACTGTTTTTTACAAAGACATAGATGGTTTCTTACAAACCTCTGAGAGTGCAGAAACCATCGGCGGGAACGACTTTGTTATTTTACGTAAAAGTAATGGCGGTTCCGGCACAGTTCGCGGGCTAGAGCTTGCCTATCAGCAGTTTTTTGACTTTTTACCCGCGCCATTTGACGGCCTAGGCTTACAAGCAAACTACACTTATGTGGACTCAGACGTACCATCACCAAATCCATTATTGCCTAATATTTCATTAGAAGGCTTATCAGACAACAGTTATAACCTGGTCGCTATTTATGAAGATGACTTAGTTTCAGGGCGTTTATCTTATAACTATCGTTCTGATTTCTTAGTTACCACAGAAGTGGCGCAAGAAGGTTTTGGACAATTGGATTTATCTCTCGCGTATAACGTGTCAGAGAGCTTTCGTTTAACTCTTGATGCTCTGAATCTGCTACGCCGTGACCACTTCGAGTACCGTGCTGGGGATAAGTATGACCCGTATCACTGGATAGCGACTGAAAAGCAAGTGCTAGTTGGAGTGTCTTACACCTTTTGACCCTGCTTACTTAGGTACACGACATGACATCGTTGTACCTAAGCTATCCCCCGTCACTTAATCGATTTCGTCCTGTAAAAAACGAATAGGCCACACAACATAATTTGTGGCGCTGTTCTTTTATTAGCGTCCAGCGACATAGACTACACAATTTGCAAGGATCTTCTATTGTGAGACGTATTAGAAAAGTTCCATTGAGCGTAATAACCATGGCCTTGTGCACAGCTCACTTTGTGGTTAATAGCGCAACAGATACAAACGAAATAGACAGTAGACCAAACATAGTTATGATCGTTGCTGATGATCATGGTTTAGACGCTATAGGCGCGTACGGCAATGGGATAGTACAAACGCCCAACATTGATGCATTGGCAAGAGACGGTTCGCGTTTTGATAATGCCTTTGCGACTGTGTCGAGCTGTAGTCCAAGTCGTTCCGTTATTTTAACCGGTCAGCAAAATCATACCAATGGGATGTATGGTTTAGAGCATAAGCAGCATCACTTTCGTAGCTTTGATGATGTGAAATCGCTGCCGGTCTTGCTGGGTGAAAACGGCTACCGAACTGCACGTATAGGAAAGTATCACTTAGGGCCTGATGACGTTTATAAATTTGATGAAGTACTGTCTAAAGGGGCTGCTAACGATATGCAGTCAATTGCACGTAGCCCAGTTGAGATGGCCGATAAAAGTGCAGGATTCATCGGAGAAAGTAAACAGCCATTCTTTTTATATTTTGCCAGTGATGATCCCCATCGTGGCTTTCCATTTGAAACCTACCCGCAACCTAATACTTTTGGTAATCGCCAACAAGGTTACCCTGGCATAACTGAAGTCGTTTATCAGCCAGAAGATGTGTTAGTTCCGCCTTACTTACCTGATACAAAGGCAGCCCGCAAAGAACTTGCACAATACTATCAATCTATTGCTCGCTTGGATCAGGGGATTGGCAGACTCATTCAGGTTCTTACGGCTCAGGGGAAATTTCAGAACACCTTGATTTTATATTTGTCAGACAATGGCATTGCCTTTCCAGGAGCAAAAACCACCTTATACGACGCAGGTATTCATCTACCATTAATTGTTAAAGCACCCGGTAACACTAACATCAGCAAAGCTTGTGAACAAGACATCCAAAACTGTCCAAGTCATGAGCAGATGGTGTCCTGGATCGATTTAACACCCACTATTTTAGATTACGCAAATGTGTCGCTATCAAACACAAAAGTGCAGGGTAAATCATTCAAACCAGTAATAGAAAGTGATCAACAGTCCGGTTGGGATAAAGTGTTCGCCTCGCATACTATGCACGAGGTGATGATGTATTACCCCATGCGAATGGTGCGCAACAAACATTACAAATTGATCTGGAATATTGCCCATGAACTAAGTTATCCCTTCGCTGCGGATTTGCAGCAATCCTTGATATGGCAAGATGTGCGTCGCCGCGGAATCACTCAATACGCGGGTCGCCCAATCGAGGACTTTTTACATCGCCCTGAGTTTGAATTATTCGATATAGAGAAAGACCCACAGGAGCAACATAATCTCGCCTATTTAGCGCAATTTAACGATGTGCGAGAGGCGCTAATACAACAGCTTAAAACGTTTCAACAAGACACTCAGGATCCTTGGCTCAGCAAATGGCAGTACCAATAAATCATCTGGTTGATTTTTCAATTGAGTGATCGGACTTATGATCTTTTCAGGAGTAACAAATAATGAATTTTATCAATACATCAATTTCACGTTATTACGCCTTACTAATGGGAGTTTCCACATTGGTCGTCGGGTTTTCAGCACTAGCTGCTGAACAACCTTTGCAAAAAAAGCCCAATGTCGTTATTTTTTACGTGGATGACCTAGGGTATGGGGATATTTCGCCTAATGGTGCGGTAGGTGTGAGTACACCAAATTTAGACGCATTGGCTAGTAAAGGTGTGAGCTTCTCAGATGCTCACAGTACAGCTTCAACGTGCACGCCTTCTCGCTACTCATTATTAACGGGTGAACACGGCTTTCGTCAGAATGCTGCTATTTTGGCGGGTGATGCCCCCGCGCTTATCCGCCCAGATAAAGCTACCTTGCCCGGTATGTTACAAAAAGCTGGTTACACCACGGGTGTGATTGGGAAATGGCATTTAGGCTTAGGCGATGGGTCAGTAGACTGGAATAAAGACGTTAAGCCAGGACCATTAGAAATTGGTTTTGATTACAGCTTTTTGCTACCAGCAACGGGAGACAGAGTGCCCACTGTGTATTTAGAAGGCCACAAAGTGGTTAACCTTGAAAGCGCTGATCCTATAGAGGTGAGTTATGCGCATAAAGTGGGTCATCGCCCCACCGGCGTTGAACACCCAGAATTGCTGCGCATGAAAGCAGATTTGCAACATAGTCAAACTATAGTCAATGGCATTAGTCGTATTGGTAGTATGAGTGGCGGAGAAAATGCCTTATGGGTCGACGAAGAGTTCCCTGATGTCTTTTCTGAAAAAGCAGTGGAATTTATTGAGAAAAGCAAAAAAAATCCATTCTTTTTGTTCTTTTCATTTCAAGACATTCACGTTCCTCGTTTACCTAACGAGCGCTTTAAAGGTAAAAGCACCATGGGGCCAAGAGGTGACGCTATTGCACAAATGGATTGGGTCGTCGGCAGGGTCATGCAAGAGCTGACTTATCAGGGTGTTGCGGACAATACCCTCGTGATATTTACCAGTGATAACGGGCCGGTGCTTGACGATGGTTACGACGATATGGCCGCTGAAATGCTTGGTGAGCATTCGCCCGCTGGACCTTTTCGCGGCGGTAAGTACAGTGTGTATGAAGGCGGAACCCGTGTCCCTATGATTGTATATTGGCCGAACAAAAGTGCCCATACGCGCAGCAACGCGCTTATATCCCAAGTCGATATTTATGCGTCATTGGCAGGCTTAGTTGATCAGCCATTGGCTAAAAGCGAGGCCATTGATAGCCTTGATGTTATGAACGCATTTTTAGGCCAAACCGAGCACGCTCGAACGTACCTACTTGAAGAAGCAGTGGGTACGGTTGGACTTCGTAAGCATAACTGGAAGTACGTTCAGCCCATTAGCGCAAGTAAAGCTTTACCTAAATGGCTAAGCAATAAAGACATCGAAATGGGCTTTGAAGCTAAGCCGCAGTTATTTGATTTAACGGATGATATTGCCGAGCAAAAAGACCGCGCCGACGAATATCCCGCGTTGGTAATCGCCCTTGAAAAAAAGGTTCAGCAGCTTATAGAAAAAGGGTTTAGACACAGCAATTAAAGAACCGTTAAATATCGATATAGATAAAATTTCCGCTTTTAAATACTCAGTGAGTCTATAACGTAAAAAGGATCGGTTATCGTTTCTTTTTACGTTAGCTTTGGCAAGCGAATACTTGCTCAAATACGTTTTGATAAAAAGGGTTGCAGTGATTTATCGTTCTGACTGGGCTGTATAAGGGATAGACGGTTAGTTGGGGATAATTTAATATTACGATCGTAGGCGTCATTAACTCATTGAGATAAAAAGATACCCATCTTAAATGTGCCTGCTTTATCTGGGTATCATTGAAGTCCTGTTATAATGGGGCCCGCATAATCTTTCCTTAAACGCGAAGTTCATCTTTATTTTTTACGTTTACCAACGGCAACGGTTTGAGCAATCGATAAAAATGACGTTTTTATCTCGAATGGTTTTTGAAAATCTCAGAGGGATATAAACGCTGGCATTTGCCATGTATATATCACCTCAATATTTCGCAGGTAAAAATGGATGCTGTTACATTACGAGCGAGTGTTGCTTTTGATTACCTAATTAGTTGTTTAAATTATTCAACTAATGGCGCTGTTTTTGCTAAGTCTTAGCGCATGACGTTATATAGTTTGAACGCATTTGCGGTTGTGGTGCTTTTGTCCATTGGCTGATCAGCAGTAACGACCTGTTTTCATACGCCAAGAAGGAAATATCTTATGTTAGTGACCAGTGTTGAATACGAACAGTGGCAGCGAGAATACGCTAAGAAAGGCGATAATGCCCAAGACGTCACGGCAAAAGGGCAAGCGTTTGCCGCTGAACTGGCTGTGCAGCAATCGGCACAGAGCGAGGCCGTTAGCCAAGCAGATAGCACTTCAGCATTAGATAAAAGCGATGACGAAAAAGCCTCCTTTAGTGAACAAGCGTTTGAGTATTTGTTGGCTAACCGTTTAGGCGTTGATAAACGTACGCTGGATGAAATTAAAGCGGAAATTGAAGCGTTAGAAAAAGAACGTGATTCGCTGGTAAGCAAAACAAGCCTCAATGAAGCACAGCAACAACGATTGGAGCTAATCAATGACCGAATTGATGTGCTAACGCAGCTTATGAAAGACTTAGTCGAGCAAGCCAGTAAACGGGCCGCAGAGCATGAAGCTAAACAATCTTTAGTCACTGAGCCTGCAACGTCCAATAAACAAATAGCGCAGACTAGTGACAACGTCGATGTGCTAAAAGCACCGGATCAGGTTAAATATCCGTTCGAGATATAGATTAGAGGGGACTAGCCTTTATACTTTACGCGCTGTCGCGTTATTAATAATGTCTTCTATCGCTTGGTCTGCCGCGCGTAATGCCCCTTCAAGATACCCCGCGTCTTGTAGTGAAAATTCACTGCCCGCTAGGTGCAGTTTACGTGTTTTTAGTTCCACTTCTAACCCATGGATATTAAATTCAGGGTGCTTCGATGGCTCGTTTATATCGTGCTCAGTGGTGGTGTATTTGTCTTGCGCCCAATCTTTGATATAACAATCCGTTGCGCCATACGCATCTTCACCGTAAAAAAATGCGAGTTGATCGAGACAGGCTCGTTTTAACTGGCCTTCAGTTAATTGATTGCGCTGCTTTGCGGAAATACCAATGAACCCAAACAGCCCATAGCTGCTATTGTCGCTAGCACTGGCATCATGCATTTCTATCATGGGTCCAACTTGGCTAAACGCTTGGCCAGACAGCCCTTTATCACGCCAAAAGGCCAGAGGGTAGGTGGCAACAAACTTAGCTTGGGCGCCCATCCATGTTTGCACTGTGGTTAAACGTTGATTTAGTAAAGGCGAACCCCACACGTTTGACGCCAAATCGCGCTGAATAATACGCGGTGGTAATGCGAGCACTAAATGCTCTGCTCTGTAAACAAAACGGTGGAGTTCGCCTTGATGTTTGAGCTCTTGCTTATCATAAGAGTGATTTTGGTGAGAGCGATGCCCTTTAGAGCTATTTTGACCAGAAATAGTCCACTGTCCGCTTGTCTCGTCTTGGGTGATATTGCTTACGCAGTGGCCCAGTCTGATTGTGTGCTGTGAACGCGCAAATCCTTTTTTATATTTTGAGTTCTTTAGTTTTATTGCCGCACTAAGTTTATTGATCAACTGATACATGCCGCCTTCAACTCGAAACAACTGCATCGCACCTGCACCAGCGATTTGCCTTGGTTGTGTGCTGTTAGGTGCTTGAAAAAGTACATCCCCCACCGTGTATTGTTCAAACAACTCAACTCCCAGCTCAGCTGCCAAGGCTTGCATTTTATATTGATGAGGGAAAATCCAGGTCGGACCCATGTCATGACTACTTGCAAATTGATCTGCGGGCTCGCTCAGCTCCCGATTGACATTGGCGGTAGGCACAGAGCTAATACGCCCTCCAAGCTGGCTTTTCGCTTCAAGCAAAACGTAAGGAATATTTAAGGCTTCAAATTTCATTGCTGTATATAGGCCCGCTAAACCGCCGCCGATAATAATGACTTTTGTCTGTTCCACGCTCAAACCTCTTACACTCGAATGCCAATATTATAGCAATCATCTTTTCATATATCTATCAGTAGATAGTGTTTGCATTTTGTAAGAGTTTAATGCGTAAAATGCCACGGCAAGAGCGTGAATGCCTAATTATCACTCAATTAACTCGCATCCCGCTAAAAATATAGCTTCAAGGTAATTTGTATTCATTGCTGCCATGCGTTTTTTAGGTATTACACTGGCTATTCTGCTCCTATCAACTTTTATTAGATCAATCCCGATATGCCTTAGGCGGGCGATATTCCTACTTTATCACCACGGTATATCTGACAGTTATCTTCTCGCATCGCTGCGTCTAGAAGCCAGTACAACTTACTTTCGATAGCCC
>NZ_WTPY01000003.1 GCF_011378905.1 Paraglaciecola sp. 20A4
CTGCTCCCGCAACCAACCGATACCCTCAGTTTTAATTTGAAATTCTAAAGCCAAAAACTAAAAGCAATCGCCTTAGGCTCGCTCTTTATAGTCACGAAAGGTCGTAGGTTCAAATCCTGCTCCCGCAACCAACCGATACTTCAGTTATAAATCAAATATAAAAAAGCAATCGCCTTAGGGCTCGCTCTTCATAGTCACGAAAGGTCGTAGTTTCAAATCCTGCTCCCGCAATGAATTGTTACTTCAGTTAGTCGCTATCTATTTTTAAAGTTTAAGATTTAAAAAAAGTTTAGTTTGGTCCAGTAGCCTTCCTTCGTCCCCCATTTCCATTTTAAATAGCTGAGTTATGAGTAGTTTATCAGCCAGCCGATTAACAAATAATCACTCTGCCTTTGTAGAAATTTGTACTTATCCAACTACTTTGAATACTAAGACACATTGAAGGTGTTCAAGGCGATTAAATCTAGGTAAAATTTACGATTGATATTTTGCCAATTTCAATTGGCCTGTTTTTCCCCTCCCTGAGTAAAGGACAGCTATGCCTGGGTTACACCGCATTATTTTAATTAATTGTCATCTTCCTGGTTTTGTTGAGCTAGATGTATCCGGGCACAGTAATATCTGTGGCACCAACGCTTCCGGTAAAACTACCTTACAACGCTTAATCCCGGTTTTTTACGGTGAGTTACCCAGTAAAGTTGTGCCTAAAACGCGCAAAAAGTTTGATGAGTTTTATTTACCCCACGCGAACAGCTATTTAATTTATGAATATCAGCGAGAAGATGGCCAAGAGTGCCAAGTCGTGCTGACGCGCAAAGGGAGTGATGGTGTTCAGTATCGCTTTATCGGTGCGCCTTATCATAGTGAACAAATCTTAATTGGAATGGAAAGCGGCGAAGCACAAGCCATGATGCCTGATCAGTGGATAAAGCAATTAAGACAACTACAAATTGATTTTTCTCATAAAATCCAAGCGACCAGTGAATTTCGTGGAATTATTCAAAACGATGCCAGTGTAGGCGGTGGCTCAGGTCGTGAAAACACCAAGCTTAGACAGTTAGCGAGTCGCTATAGCTTGGTTTCTAGTCAACACCGTATTCGTCATATGGAAAAACTCGTTAGTGCAGTGCATGCCAAAGAAGGCAAAATGGACACATTACGCACCATGTTGGCTGCCATTTTCGAAGAAGATGGACTCATACAACCCACCACCACAGTTAAAAATAACAAGGCTCGCGAGTGGATCACGCAAATGCGCCAAACCATGCGTTTACAAAGCATGCAGGGTGATTACGAGAAAATTCAAGGGCAAACAGAACAACTCAATATCGTCGAGCAACAGTTGTTGTTACTTAAACCCTTATTAGAAAATGACTTACAAACTCTAATCACTGAAAAAGCAGATGGTCAGGAACAACGCAATACGTTTAAGACACAACAACGTACTGAAAAAGAGTCTTTTGAGAAAGCGGAAGGGGAATTAAATAGCCGTATCAGTGAAACCGGTGAGCAATTGGCGGCTAAGTCGTCTAGATTAGACCATTTACAGCAGCAATATGAAAAGTACCAAGACTCTGATATTGAGCAACTGCAAAAAGACATGGATGCGTTGCCATTAAAACGCGAAGAGTATGAACAGACATTAGAGCAATATAATTTACTTATCGAGCAGCACAAAGATTTACAGAGCCAGCTTGAACAACAGAAGTTCAAATTATCAGAGTCTTTAGAGAGATTGTCGCGCAAAAATCAAGTTAGTGTGAAGGTCATCAGGCAACAAAAAGAAAATGTTCGCCAAACACACCATGATAAAGAAACCGAATTGCGTGGCCAATTCGAACAACGCAAAGAACAGCAAGCGCAAGAATTTGAACAGCAGTTAATGGATGTTGAGCGCAGTATCGTGCGCCAAGAGCATCAAGCTAAACATGCCTCAGCGACAGAGCAAGAAGGCGAAAACGGCGCATTAGCTGACAAGCGTTTAGAATTAGCTCAGCGGGCGTGGCAACAAAGTTCTAGTGCTAAAAAACAAGCTGAAGCGATTTATCAACAATGTCAGTATAAGCGCGATGAAGCCGATAAAGATTTGCATCGCGCTAGGCTTGCTACTAGACAAGGAAAGGAGCATTTACAGCAATTACATATACAGCTTTCCCCAGAGCAAGACAGTTTGCGTCAATTTTTACGGGACAATAAACCGGGCTGGGAGCACAGCATAGGTAAGCTAATTGTAGAGCCTTTGCTAGAGCGAAAAGACTTATCTCCTGAATTGATTACAGCACACAGTAATGAGTACGCCAATAATCTATTGGGCGTTCAGTTAGACATGTCGGTGATTGATGCACCAGCTTACGCCCAAGACGAAACGGCTCTGCGGGTGGCGCTTGAGCATGCAACCAAACATTTACTGGATGCTGAAAAACACCAGAAGCAGGCAGAGTCTGAGCTAGACCAACTTCACCAAGAGTCAGAAATACAGCGTGAAATGGTGGCGGAACGTAACAGGGCTTTCGAACAGGCAGAGCAAGAGGTTAGTTATGCACAGAGCGCCAAACAGCGTTTTAGCGATGAACTAAAAATAGCCTTAGAGAAGCGACGGCAACTTGCGCAACATGCATTGCAAACCCTTTTGCATGAAAAGCAACAGGTAGTCGAACAAAAAACGGCTGCCATTGCTTTACTTAAATCTGACTACGATGAGCAATTACTTGAATTTAAATCGGGCTGGCAAGACGAACTTGCGCATTTAGATGAGCAAATTGAGGAGTTAGAAAAGCAAGTCGAGCAAAAGCGTCAGCAAAATCGTGATCAAATTAAGCAATTAGAAGATGCGTTTAATCAAGAGTTGGCGAATAAAGATATCGATCCGAACACGCTAAAAAACTTGAAAAAACAAATAGAAACGCTGAAAAGTCATATTCAACTTGTGACGAGTCGCAGGGAAGAGCTAAACGAATATAAAACGTTTATGCAGTCCGATTGGCATAAACAGCGGCCATTACTCCTAGAACAAGAAGCTGATCTTAAAGCACTGTCCCAGCAACTAGCCCAACAACAAAGTGCGCTGCAACGTCAATATCAAAACAAGCGTGCTGAGCTAAATCAGGCGTTGTCTGTGGTAGAGAAACGCTTAACTGCTTGTGGATCCTTGGTATCCGAATTAGAGCCCATGGTGCGACAGTTGGCAAATATCGTATTTTCTTTCAAGGCCAATGACGACCGCGAAATTAATGTTGGCGATCAAGCAGAGCGCATTAGTCGTTGTACCGAAGCACTTGAAAGCCGAAGTCGCGGTGAGAAAAAACTTAAAGAAGCATTAACTGAGTTTGAAGCAAATCTCGGAAAAGATGCAGGAAAAGACTTCTTAGACACCATGCTGCAAGCTTTTAGCGTATTAGATGAAGATGCTAACGTGCGCGATAGATTGCCCATTTTACAACGTTTATTGAGTATCTTGGCCTCACGCCAACGACAGATTGTTGAACAAGGTGAAACCATAGGCGGTGATCTTAATAAGTTCTTCACGGTTTTCAGTGATATTAACCGTAAAATATCATTACAAAGCAAACGCTTAACCGACGAAGTGTCAGATGATTTAACATTAGATGGCATCGCGCGTTCTGAAGTGAAAATTATCTCTACCGTTGATGAGCTAAATTTCTGGACGCCCCTTAAGCGCTTTGCCCAGCAGTATGATAATTGGAATAAATCAGATGCTTTCCTACCAAGCGAAGCATACTTAGATACGTTGGCTGATGTGGTAGAAGTACTGCCCAACGACGCAAATTACAGTATTGAATCGTTGCTGCGTCTGGAGTTGCACTTAAATGAAGGTGGCTCGGACTTAGTGATCAAGAATGACCGCCAGCTCTTAGAGTCATCAAGTCATGGTATGGCGTACCTGATTTTGTGCAAATTCTTGTTAGCGTTTACGCGTTTATTACGTAACGAAGCCAACATTGATATTCATTGGCCCATCGATGAAATAGGTACGTTGGCGTATCATAATGTTGAAAAACTTTTCACAGCTTGTGATGCCAACCACATCCATATTCTAGGGGCATTCCCTAACCCTGAGTCAGATGTACTCATGTTGTTTAAGCATCGCTATCTAATCGATAAACAAAGACAACGTCTGGAAAAAATAGAGCCTAAGCTCAGTCGTATCGCCGAGCGTTTGCAGCAAAATACCAACACCACCCATGAAAAGTCGCAGGTGACAGTATGATAGAGAATGGACCACTATTAGAACGTTTATTAGAAGGCGAGTTCATTTGCGCTGTTACTGATGAGCACAGTTTCCATAAGTTGCAGAAGCCACAACTAGTAGAAGATCTTAATCACTTTTTGCGTCCATTAAATCGCCGCGTCGCCAAAAGTGAAGACGGTTCGGTGTATTTTTTAGCTTATTGTGATTTAAACCAGCATGCCCGTCATCAACTTAGTCAACAGTTTAATGCAACGGTACAGTCATTATTGCCAATGTTGGAATGGATGCAGTTGGTGCAAGAAGCTATGGGCAGAGATGGTGCACTAGGCGCAGGTGATACCATAAAATTGCAGGATTTTGAGTCTAAAGTGGTAGATAACCAATCACTTATTCAGCGCTTAGCGCACTTATCAAATGATAAGCTGTTTAAGTCCACGAGTGATAAATCTGATATGCAAATTAAACAAGTGTTTAAGCGTATTAAAGAGCTTGGTTATTTGTATCAGCCCCACAAAGACCGTCTATTTTATATTGTTACCGGTAAGGTTGAGCAATTGATTGAATTGGTGCGTTTTATTAAAGATGAAGAAAATGTGCCCATTGATGATGATGCCCCTGAGCAAGAGGCTATGTTTTGAGTACGTCAGGTGAACCCATCAGAAACGCTAAAAGTGGAGCACAAAGTAATCCTTTGTTTCAGCTAGGCAAAGAGCGGTTAGAGCTGATAGGAAAACACGCAGATACTTTGATGCAAGGGTATTTGCAAGGCCATATTGACGAGAGCAGCTTTACCCAACAAGCCCTTGATAAATTAATCAATGGTCGTATTTTGTGGCGTCCTGATGAGCAACACCCGCTTTGTTTACGGCCTAATGTGAACGAACTCATCGCCGGTTTAACCCAGGATGAACGTAAGCGGCAGATCAATTCAGATGTGGGCGAGCATCTTGATCTCATTCACACTCGGGTACAGTCGCTACAAGCTGCCAGACAAAAAGGTGATTATGCGGCCAGCGAGCACCATCTGCAGCTATTAACTGAGCGGGTTCATGATATGACCGGTCAGTTTGGCGATGCCATAGAAAGTCTTTGGCATCGACTAAATACCGAGTTTGGATTTGTCAGTAGTTTAGACGATAAAATATTAGAAATTGAACTCGCCCAGCGCCAGCTAAGACGGGTATTAGATGGATTTAAAATCATCAATTTTGATGATTTGATTCAACTAGCAGGCAGTGACGGCACTTTACGCAAGTTGTTGGTTAGTCAATTGCAAGCACGTATATCCGAGCATTCAGGCTCACTGTTTGAGGTACAAAAGCGTTTAATATTGTTAATGGCACGTTTTCGTCATCAACAAGAGCGCGCGCTTCTAGTAAATCGCATGAGCGCTTTTTTGCGTCAACATCCAAACTTTAAAGTGGGTGATTATCCTAATCGAAGTCATGTACCTGGGGTAATCAACCAAGCCCATGGGATACACGCCCAGGGGTTTATAGCACTCGACAGACCACAAGACAGTTATGCGTTAGCTGAACTCGCACGAGCCATACCCAGAAGTTTGACTCCGCCACTGCATTCGGAAAAACAAACCCAAGGGTTTGATACTGGTATACAAGACTTAGTGGCGACAGAACAAAAGCAGCTGGCCAAAGATGTTGAAGATTTTTTCTTACAGGTCATCGATACCACTAATGCACTTAGTGGTATCGAATACCTAGCTGAAAAAGAATTATCGTGGGAGCCCGAAATGTGGTTATTTCAAATTGTAGCTGAATACGAAGGTTTGCCTCAACAAAATAAAAACAGTTTTATACTGAAAAAAGACAGTGCTCGAAAAAGCGCGTTTAATCATTTGCATATTATTAAAGATATCAGCCTAGGTATGCGCTTTTTTGGTGATTTTCAGGCTGTAGGCTGACAAGAACAAAGGGCTTTCTGGTTGTCGAATGCAATAAAATAGAAAATATCTCAGCATAAGATATTATTTATTTCGCTAAAAAATCTGCGATCATTTAATCCAATTGAGTTTCTCCTGCACCGTAAAATATCCAATCGATAGCCAATATTTTAGTATTATTTTTATTGGAGTTAACTGCTAGCGTTATTTTAAATGTTTTGACGTCAGATTAATTCGTTTTTAAGGGCTAGCGAATTTAGAACTTACTTTCTGATTTTTAAGAGAAACGATACTTAATTTATAAAAGTTAAACAGGATTATGTAATGAAAACTATTCAAGCTCAGTATCACGGTGATCAACTTCAATTAAATCAATGTGCAGATCTATTAGTAAGTGATCAAGAGATTTTAATTTCAGTTAAAACTGCGGGTATTAATCCCGTAGATACCTACATTGTTGCGGGGGCTAACGGCTATACGGCGACTTTTCCACATACGCCCGGCATGAATGCAGCAGGAGAAATCATTGCATTAGGCGCTAATGTTTCTGGCTTTAAGGTTGGTCAGCGTGTTTATTGTTCAGGTTCTATTACTGGCACCTGTGCTGAACTTGTATTAGCTAGCCCATCACAGGTTTTTCCGCTCCCTGATGCGCTTAGTTTTGAACAAGGTGCTTGTTTAGGTACTCCTTATGCGACAGCTTGGCGCGCTTTGTTTATTCGAGCAAACTGTCAGGCAAGCGAAACAGTATTTATCCATGGGGCTAGTGGTGGTGTTGGATTGGCAGCACTTCAGTTAGCTAAAGCGGCAGGTTGTAAAGTCTTTGCAAGCGCTAGTTCTAAACAGGGAAGAGAGTTGTTGAAACAACAAGGGGCTGATCTCGTCGTAAACCATCATGACCCTAAGCATTATCAAGTTTTACAAGAAGCAGGTGCAATAGATGTTATTTTGGAAATGCTTGCTAACCAAAATTTAGGGGATGATCTACCTTTACTTGCTCTAGGTGGTAGAGTTGTGGTCATTGGCAGCCGAGGTTCGGTTGAAATTAATCCTCGTGATTTGATGTCTAAAGATGCTTGTATCATGGGAATGGCGATGGCACACGCTAGCCCAACTCAGTTAACAAAAATACATGCAGCATTATTTGCTGGTGCAGAAGCAGGATTTGTTAAACCTGTTATAGCCAGACGTTTTGTATTAGCGGATACCGCTGCAGCCCATGTCGCGGTCATGGAGTCGGGGGCAATGGGGAACATCGTAGTTAATGTTTAATAATTAATGTTCAAAAATTAAGTCTTTGTTATATAGAGATAAAAATATAGAGATATACCGTAATCAACTCCGTGTAATTTTAGCTAATTTCCAAGCTTTTAATTACTAACCAGAGCAAATATAGCAAGAGCAAAGTATAGCAAGAGGTAATGGGTAGTGTCCTTTATAGATTCCCACAAGGTAGGGGGTAGGCTCTATATCCTTCTTGAGCCTTTATACCCATGCGAGGCCAATATTAGCCTCACATGGGTAATAAGTAATACCATGTTGAATATTAGATACATCTGGTCGCCATTGCCGGTGAAATGCTCATGGCTCTGCACGCCGGTTTTATCACTGCAAGCTGGCTGATCACAAATAGAATAACCACACCGAGAGGCAAGTAATATATTGGTAGCGGGGTAAGCGCGTATTGGTTTACTAAAAATATATTTAACGCTAATGTGAGTAGGGTGCCAAATAGAGCCCCCATTGTGCATAACAGTGCATTTTCGAGCATGAAATGTTGTAAAATTTGTCGTTTACTCGCACCTAACGCTCTGCGAATACCAATCTGTTGTCTTCGTTTGTCAATATTGAAACTTGCCAAGCCTGCCACACCCATCGCTGTCACAAAGGCAAGTACCACTATTACGATAAGTAATATACTTACAGTCGCTATATCAGCTGCATAAATTTCATCTTTAGCTTGTTGTATGCTCTTCACTTTACGGATAACACGTTGGGTGTTTTCTTTGGCTAAGGTCATCGGTAGGGTTTGCATTATCTCATTGAGTCGCCCTGGTTGTGTGCGAATTACGTACCGCGCTGAATTGTGGGTAACCCGAGCAGGAGAGATAATCGTTCGTTCAACATGAGGCCAATCCACCCAAGGCGCATGAAGTTGTTCAACGATACCTCTAACGATAATGGGCGTGTTTTGATTGACATAAATGGTTTTCCCCACCGCGATTTGCCATTGATTAGCGCCAAATAAAGCCGCAGCAGTTGCTTTGCTCAGTAACACGTGACTTGGCCACTGACTATCGGCTTCATTAAGCCATAGCGTATCTTGTTGGTTAAAGTTATCTCCTGCTATTAGTTTTAAGCCAAAGGTATTGATACCGTGCTCGTCAAATTTATAACTGGCTGCAGGCACTAACTGCGCGTCAGTTTGAGGGCTGGTTTGAATCTCATACCAATTGCCGCTATCCGACAGCGGAAATGAATTGGTTTGAAGCGCATCAATAACGCCATCTGTAGAACGAATAATCGCTAAATCCAGTTCAATTGTCGCTCTTGGATTAAAGTCTTTGGTGAAGCCAGAACTGGTCATAAAGAAGGTATTTTGTTCATCAATACCACTGCTGCGCTCAATATGTAAATAACGATCCCAAGAGATGGCAATACCATTGGTAATAATGGCCATGGTGATCGCTATTTGAACGATCACTAATATTGCGCTGAAGCGCTGGCGTTGTAATGCTCGAAATATAGGACCGAGATTAAGCAGAATATTCATTCGACAGCGCCCTTATCATTGCTTGAGTTGCATTGCTGGAACAGGGCGACATGCGCTATAAACCGGGACTAAACCGGCTATGACCGTGCCAGCTACAGCAAGTAGTATAACGCCTAATGTTATCGATACGTTCAATTCAATAAGCTGTCCGTAACCCGCATAAAGAGATGCAACACCCTGCAAGCCAGCTACAGCTAATAAAACACCCAGAATACCGCCACAAAGACCAACAATTATCACTTCAAGAGAATATTGCATAATGATTTGACCAAAATTGGCACCTAAAGCACGACGTAACCCTATTTCACTGTGTTTGGTATGTAGCTTTGCACTGAGTAAGCTTGCTGCATTAATCAGGCAAACCAATAAAAACATCACAGATAGCCAAAACATAATTTGAATATCTTGTTTAACGACTTGTTTGTATTCCAACCATTGATTGACGTTAAGTAAGCGATTGTTCATTGGGCGAGGGAAGCGACCTAATGATTTTTGCTGCTCGACGTAGTGAGTCAAATAATCATTGAATTGCGTTTTTTCTCGCGGCTCATCTAGCTCAACCCAAAGCTGAAAATTTGTGCATTCTGAATGCAAGAATGCTTCATAGCGTTCACTCTCCACAGGCTTCCAACAATTTGTTATCCCACCGTGAGGTAATTCAAAAATAGCTTTTAAGCCAAAGGGTAAGTATATCTCTTCAGGATCGCTAAATGCGCCATAGGACATATCATAAAACTTAGGCGACAGGTGCCAGTCGTTTAACACCCCGACCACAGTAAATGTGGCGCCTAACATGCTCAGCGTTTGGCCAACGGAGTTAGCACCATTAAAAACCTGTTGATTGATTTCTTTACTTAACACAACTACGTATTCGTTATTTTGCTCTGTGGTTTCACCCCAACCAGCCCCAAACAAAAAAGGAACATCAAACATGGGAAAAAAGTCTTTACCGGTAACGCGCATCAAAGCCAGAAATGGCGTTAACCCTTGTTCGGCAGGATTCACCATACCCCACGTGATCGCACTGGCACTTTGGCGTTTGGCTTGTTTGGCTTGCACGATATTCTGTGCGTCGGTCCAGGTAACAAACTCAGGTGGTAAATCTGGTGATACGGCTGCTTGATTAGGATCCCAATTGTCTAGTTGCACGCGAAATAATTGCTCACTTTTATGGGCAACCGGATTAGACGACATACTATGTAAAAGGGTCAGTACAATAGTACAGGCCGCAATGCCCAAAGCAACCGTGAGTATGGTGAGTGAACTATGAACTTTGGCTTGCAGTATACTGTTCAGGGCGAGCTTGCAATAATATCTAAACACGCGGTGCGCTAAGTTCTTGTGGTTGCAAACCAATCGTTGAGACACCTATGTCACACACTTTGCCATCGCGCACAATAATTTTTCGCTGAGCTAATTTGGCCAGAGCCTGATCGTGCGTGACCATAATAATAGTCGTGCCACTTTGATTTATTTCTTGCAAAAGCCCCATAACACTTTGGGCCATATCGCTATCCAGATTACCGGTTGGTTCATCTGCTAATAAAAAGCGTGGTGAGCCTGCCAGTGCTCTAGCAATAGCAACGCGTTGTTGTTGACCACCTGATAGCTGTGCAGGGAAATGTCTAAGTCGTTTACCTAACCCAACTCTCTCCAGGCTTTGTAAGATACGCTCTTTTCGCTGGGCGCCATTGAATCCTCTATACCGTAGCGGCACATCCACATTATCAAATAGATTTAAATCAGGAATAAGATTAAAACTCTGAAATATGAAGCCTATTTTTTCATTGCGTAACTGGCTGCGTTGTTTATCGTTCAGACCTTTTATATTTTGTCCGTCTAGGGTGTACTGCCCACTATCAAATGTTTCAAGCAGACCAGCAACATTCAAAAACGTTGTTTTGCCTGAGCCTGATGTTCCCGTAACAGCTAAAAAATCCCCTTCGTCTACTTGTAGAGTAAAGTCTTGTAGAGCATGGGTTTGTACCACATCAGTAGTAAAGACTTTACCAATATTATTCATTGCTAACATACTTCACCTTCTTTTTATTTGCTCGGCTCTACCATATTGTTTAGCGTGCCAATAACACAGTTTCTGCACCCTTGAGTGAGTCAGTAGATGAAATGATCACTTGGTCACCTTTTTCTAAACCTGCCAGTATTTCAACTTCACTTAAGCTACGCGCACCTATCGTAATAGGTTGACGTAGTGCCATGTCATTTTTAACCACGTAGGCAAAGCGTCCATTGTCGCTTTGCAAAAATTGACCTCGGGCAAGCGTGAGTACCGCGCGTTTATTTTCCATCAATATGCGGGTACTTAAGCGCTGATTCTGTCTTAGTCCTTTCGGTTGAATAAAGGAGTTACCTTGCTCGTCTTGTTTGGCAAAACGAACTCGACCGGTCACTTGATTGTTTTCGATTTCAGGAGAAATAGTGACTAATACTGCAGGGTATTGTTGACCATTTAAACTTACTTGAGCGTCCATACCAATAGCGAGGTCGTCTGCATAGCTTTCGGGTATATCCACTTCTAACTCAAATTCTGATAGGTCGACCACACTTAATATAGGTTGATTTTTACTGACTTGATTTTTTTGCTGTACAGCGAGATTACCGACAATACCGTTTACTGGGGAACGAAGTTGAAGTTGATCAACTTGACGCTTTGTCTCTGCTACTTGTAATGCTTGGCGTTCAATCATCAGCTGTTGCGTTTTTAATTCAAAATCGAGACTTTCTTTATCTAGATTCGCATCAAGCACGGCATGTTTATATACTAATTGAGCATTTTTGAGGTCATCTTGTGCCTTTTCAAAATCAATCTCGCTGATGGCATGGGTGGTATAGGCATTATCGGCCCGACGCTTTTCACGCTGGGCGGCAATAGTCGCAACTTGGGATAAGTCTGCTGCTTTTTGTTTTTCAAGTGCTAATTTTTTACCTTGAATACGCTGCCTATCTAACTCTAATTTGTTGCGCTGCAGGTTTGATTCTTCTTGCTGGAGTTGGTTGGTTAACTCTGGGCTATCTATGTGGGCTAATATTTGATCTTTAACGACCTTGTCTCCGGCATCAACTAAAAAGGTGATTGTACCTTGTGCAGGACTATATAGACGGGGGCTAACAGCCGCCACAACGCGACCTTGGACCGATAAGTCGCGCACAAAATCTTTTTCGATCACGGTAGCGACGCGCACATTTTGCATCGACAAACTCGTATCTGCCGATGACCATCTCGTGAGTGGATCTTGAAATAAAATGAATAGCCCAGACAGAATTAATACAATTAATAATACTGACCACAGGTATTTTTTAGATGATGATTTTTCCAGTACGGTGTCCTGCGAACTGGTATCGGTAATATTCAATAGTGATCCTTGAGACATTTGTCATAGGCGAGTACATTTAAGTTAATTCTCAGACCCCCAATGCCTTGTTAATCAAGGGTAAATTAATTGCGCTCGAGTGTCTACTTTACAGTTGCACATTTACTTACATTTACATTAAAAAGGTTCAAAAGCTATTATGTTATCTCTAAGACCTACGTGCGAACATTGTAACAAAGCCCTACTACCCGCAGCCAAAGACGCGATGATATGTAGCTTTGAATGTACTTTTTGTGAAGTATGTGTAGCGCAAATTTTATCTAATGTATGTCCCAATTGTGCAGGTGGGTTTACCTATAGACCGATTAGACCTCAGCGAAACTATGTTAATCACAACTGCTTGGAAGATTATCCAGCTAGTACGGATGTGGTGCACAAACCAGTCGATTTGAAAAAACATAAACTTTTGCTAAGTATGCTCAAAGGGTTGAGCCCCTACGCGCGATAAACCTTGCTGGGTATTGATAAATTTCGATGATGCTTGTGTATAAGATGTTAAATAGATAACGTCTCATTAACTCAATTCAAAGGGATATGTTGTGATGCAAGCACAGCCGCAAAAGCACTACTCGACTTGTACTCTATGTGAAGCTATGTGTGGTATCGAAGTTACCATACAAGACCGTGAAATTTTATCGATTGCTGGGGACAAAAAGAATCCTTTTAGTGAAGGCCATGTCTGTCCTAAAGCGGCAGCGATGAAAGACTTATATGACGACCCCCAGCGACTTCGTCAACCTATGCGCAAAACGGCCAGTGGCTTTGAACCTATCAGTTGGGACGAAGCGCTTGATACTGTTGCTACTCGTTTACATGATATTCAGAATCAACATGGGAATGATGCAGTAGGGGTATATTTAGGCAATCCGAACGCCCATAACATGGGTAGTATTCTTTTCGGACCTTATTTTTACCGGGCACTAAATACCCATAATCGCTATTCCGCGACGTCCGTCGACCAACTCCCCCATCATATTGTCAGTCGCCAGATGTTTGGTCATCAATTGCAAATACCGATAGGAGACATTGACCACACCGACTATTTTATGATTATTGGCGGAAATCCGCTGGCGTCTAACGGTAGTATTATGACGGTGCCCCATATTAAACGGCGCTTGAAGGGTATCCAGAAACGTGGTGGTAAGGTCGTAGTTATCGATCCGAAAAAGTCGGAGACGGCTGATATCAGTTGTGATCATCACTTTATTAAGCCTGGAAGTGACGCCTTATTGATGTTGGCCATGCTCAATACTATGTTTGCGAAAAATTTGGTGGATGCTAATGAATTGCTCACCCATGCGCCAGATTTGTTACAAGTTGAATCGTTTGTAAAAGACTATCCTCCAGAAAGAGTCGCAGAGCGGGTAGGGATCAGTGCTGATGAAATCGAAACTATGGTCATTGAGTTTTGCGCTGCTGGATCAGCTATTTGTTACGGCAGAATGGGCGCAAGTGTGCAGACTTTTGGTACATTAACACAGTACCTCATTATGTTATTTAATATGCTAAGCGGCAATCTTAATCGCCGTGGAGGCATGATGTTTACGCAACCTGCAGCAGACGCCTTACCTCACTCAGGTCGTGGTACGTTAGGTAAGTACTTCTCTCGAGTACGCAAGTTACCGGGATTTGCAGGTGAGTATCCGGTTGCCGCGCTTTCAGAAGAAATCACTACGCCAGGAGAAGGACAGATAAAGGCCATGGTTATCGGTGGAGGGAACCCGGTGCTGACCACGTCAAATGGCAAGCAGCTAGATAAAGCATTCGAGCAACTCGAGTTTGTGGTTGCTGTGGATTTTTATGTTACCGAGACCAGCCGTCATGCAGATATTATTTTGCCCCCTGTTACCGCACTGGAGCGGGATCATTACGATGTGGTATTTCATAATTTTGCCGTGCGCAATAGCGCTAAGTTTTCACCCGCGTTGTTTACCCAATCAGCACAGACAAAAACTGATTGGCAAATATACTTAGGCTTGGCTGAGCGAATTGACAGGCTAAATGGTAAGGCTACCGAGCACTATGCAGCGCTGTGGCACAAAGAGCCAACCGGCGTTATAGATGACATGCTAAAAAGTGGTCGTTATGCCAATGGTGAATACAACCTCAGTATTCAAACCTTGCGTGAGCAACCCCACGGAATTGATTTAGGTCCATTACAACCTGAGCTACCTGGTGCGATTTACCATGGTGATAAAAAAATAGATATGGCATTTGATTACTTTATGGGGGATTTACCACGGCTGGAAAAACACTTTTTTTCTGATGAGTCACCGCTTGATCAACACAATAGCGATACCTTGTACTTAATTGGTCGACGTCACTTGAAGTCAAATAATTCATGGCTGCATAACAGTCCACGAATGATGAAAGGTCTTTCGAGCGACAAAAAAGGCCAAAATCCGCGGTGCAGTGCGCAATTACACCCAGATGACGCAGCGCGTTTTAATATTCAAGATGGGCAGTTAATCAGTGTGACTTCACGAGTTGGACAAGTTGAAATTGTAGCTGAATTAACCGATAAAATAATGCCTGGCGTTATCTCTATACCCCATGGATGGGGGCATAATAAAGCCGGTAGTAGTTGGGCGTTAGCTGAACAACACAGTGGTGTTAGTGTGAACGATTTAACCGATGAAATGTGTTTGGACGAGTTATCAGGCAACGCTGTGTTAAATGGGGTGCCCGTCACAATTGCCGCGCTAAATATTGCTCAGTAAGGCGATTTAGGTCGGCGTATGAAGGTTCGCTATTAAGCTCAAAGTGAAAAGATAAAAGGGCTGGTTCATCTTCAAACGAGCCCTTTTTTAACTTAAGTTGAATAATCACCTCGACACATTAACTGCTGGTATGGTTATCTCTACTGACCTTGAAAAAACTGGCGTATAAAACGGGTACTGCACCAAGAGTTAACACAGTACCGACTGCTAGGCCGAAGGCTATTGCACAGGCCATGCCATAAAATAATGGGTCGTGACTTAAAATAAGGGGCAGTAAGCCTGCCACAGTCGTAATGGTCGTCATGGCAATAGGGCGCACTCGCGTGATACATGCGTTAACGATCGCGTCATAGTCTGATGCACCTTCGCGACGTTCAATATCGATACGGTCGATCAGCACGATAGCATTGTTAATGATAATACCGGCTAAGCTATATAGCCCTAGTGTGACCATAAAACCAAATGGCGCAAACATTACGCCTAGTCCTAACACTGCACCAATGAAAGACAGGGGCATGGTAAGCACAATAATGCCAGCACGTCGGAATGAATTAAACTGCGCAACTAACAAAATAAGAATTAACCCTAATACCATTGGCATACTGGCGCTAAGCGCTTGCTGAGCTTCTGCGGATTGTACGATAACCCCGTCGTATTCTATATAATGATTAAGGGGTAAATCCCGGGCAATTTTTTGGATGTCTTCATCTATGATGGCTTTTAAATCCTCTGCGGCCATTCGGCTATTTCGCGCCTCGATGCTTACGGTAGGAAACATGTTCTCACGTTGTATAATTGAGTACTGATTAACCGGCGAAAACTCTGCTACTTGAAACAGTGGTATCGCTTTGCCTGTGGCCTGTGAAAATACATTTAAAGAACGTAAGCGATCCAAATTATGGCGCTCAGCGTTACTGGCTCTAAACATAATAGGAATAATGTCATCTTCTTCACGAAACTCCGTTACCGCTGCGCCCGAGAAATAAGCTTGCAGTGAGTCAGCGATATCTTGCGAGGTAACAGAGGCGCGCCGGGCACGTTGTTGGTCAACGCGTACTTCGATTTTCGAAATCATGCTTTCCCAGTCATTGCGAATATCTCGGGTGTCAGGCACTGCGTAGAGTAAGTCCATTACTTGTTGCGCTTTTTTATAAATAACGTCTTTGTCAGGCCCTTTGACCTGTATTTTGATGGTTTTTGAATCCGATGGCCCCAAGAACATTTTTTTTGCGCGCACTGATATATTTACAAATTGATGCTCAAGTTCTTGATCAAGCTTTATCGCTAGGGCTGTAATATCGTTATCCGGTGCAATATTGAGGACCATAAATGCTTTATTTTCTGCAGGGTCTTCTGGGCTCAGGGACAGCACAAAACGAGGACCACTGAAGCCCACATATGCGGTATGATTTTCAATGAAATCGTAACCTGACTCGTTATCTAACCATTCCATTATCTGGCGCATTTGCTCATTGGTTTGACGTTCAGATGTGCCGCTGGGCAAATCAATATTAACAATAAGTTGATTACGGTCAGAATCAGGGAAAAACTGCTTAGGGATAATTTTCATGACCAATACAGATGTTATTAATAAGGCGAATAGTGACGCCATAAAAAGTGCCTTGTGGCGCAAAATAAAATGTAAAAATCGCTCATAACGCCCTGTGACTTTTTTAGACGCTAATGCGTCTGCGCCGCCTTGTGGTTCATCAACTCTTATAAAGTGATAACACAATATAGGCGTAACACACAGGGCGAGGATCCAACTGGTTAATAAGGTGATAAGAATAACCAGGGACACTGAGCGGGTATATTCTCCAGCTACATGCTCAGCAAGCATAAGCGGTAGAAAGAATAATATGGTGGTCACCGATGAACTAAGTAACGGTATCGCTAGCTCTTTGCCACCTTGACTCATCGCTTTGAAACGATCATCGCCACTTTCTAACCGGCGCTTGAAATCCTCGGCGATAACGATGCCGTTATCTACCAGTAAACCCAAGGCGATTATCAGTGTCGCCAAGCTCATTCGCTCCAATCGAATGTCGAAAACTTGCATAATCGTTAATGTGGCGAGCATCACGAAAGGGACAATCGTTCCGACTATTAAACCGGTACGCATACCTAGAAATAGCACCACTACAATCAATACGATGGTAAGAGTTTGCAGTACATTAATTGACACACCTTGCAGCGTTTTCTCTACTTGCTCGGCCTGATAGGTGGCGATATGTAACTGATAACCTACAGGTAAACTATTTTCTAATTGCTCAATGGCTTGTTTCAGGCGTGGGGCGTACTCTAAAATGTTGTATTCTGGCAGCATAGAAATGGCAAAAACGATGGCCTGCTGGCCATTGAAATAGGCTAAATCATTGGGTGGGTCTATATAACCACGTTTAAGGGTAGCTATATCACTTAGAGCGATTGATTCTTCGGTACCTGGAATGGTTATGTATGTTTCGGCTAAGTCTTCAATGCTGCTGAAATTTCCAGTGGGTTCGATAATAAAAGACAGTAAGCCAGTATCGATTTTCCCCCCTGAACTGATGATATTCTGAGTTTGCAGTGCATTCATTAACGCGTTGGGTGAGATACCCAACTGAGATAGCTTGGCGTTAGATGTTTCTAAGAAAATACGTTCGTCTTGCACCCCCAGTAATTCAATCTTCTTTGTGCCCTCTACTGCGTACAGGGTATCTCGAGTATGTTTAGATATATCGAACATCTGACTCAAATCAAAACCATCGGCTGTTAACGCCAACGTCAGTACCGAAACATCACCAAACTCATCATTTACAAAGGGGGCATTGGTACCCTCTGGCATCGATGCTTGCGCTTGTGCCACCTTGTTCCGTAGATTTTGCCAGATGGCATCAAGGTTGAAATACCGATCGTAGATTTCAACATGAATAACCGACAAGCCAGTAGAAGAAGAAGAGCGCAGTTTCTCGACTTCAGGAATTTTGCGTATCTCTTCCTCTAATGTTTTGGTAATAAGTAACTCAACCCGTTCAGGCGACATGCCTGGGTATGAGGTACTGACAATCGCCTCTCGAATAGTAATGCTGGGATCTTCTCGTGCAGGCAATGTGAAGTAGGCAATAATGCCGTTGATAAGGAGTATTGCGACAATCATCAACACAAGTTTTTGGTGTTTAAAGGCTATTTCTGTAATATTCATGATACCCAGCCGTTAATTAAAGCGTTTTATTTTGGCATCAAGCAACGTCACGTGTTGGCCGTTACGTAGAAATGCAACGCCTGCAATGGCAATAATTTCGCCGGCCTTTAAACCTTTAGAAATATACACTTCATTGCCTAAAATATTTTTGGCAATAACGTCTCGCTTAGAGATTGTTTGGCTTGCAGGATCGTACACAAATACGAACTTGGTTTGATTTTGTCCAGCTCCAAGAGCAGCCACAGGAATGATCATCATTTCTTCAGTCGAGGATATTTTGCTTTCTTCATCACTATCAGCTTGGCTGGTATAGGTAATATCAACTTCGGCTGTCATGCCTGCTCGTAATAAAGGAGATGAACCATTTAGCACCAAGGTAATAGGGAAGGCGTTGGCCGTTTCTGCGCGTGTACCGACTTCTGTAATAACACCTATTATTTCCACATTCGGCGCAGCAGGGAAACGCACTGGGACGGTCATGCCGTCTGATAATTGCTGAATTAAACTTTCAGGCACCGATACATGTACTTCAAGGCCACCGTGACCTTCAACTTCGAATACACTTTGTCCAGGAGATATCTGCTGAGATGGTTCAATCATGCGCTTGGTGATAACGCCGTCGTAGGGGGCTTGTAACGTACTATCTTGGCGGTCTTTAGTGGCTAGGTCGAGCTGACTTTTAGCGACGTCAACATTGCTCAGTGCTGATTTATAAGCCGCCTCGGCATTATCAAAGCCGGATTTTGAAACCAGACCTTGTTCAACGAGTTCTTTATAACGGCGGTACTCATTTTCAGCTTCATTTAGCGCCGAGCTGGCCTGAGCGTATTTTGCTTGCGCCGATTGATGGTTAAGGGTAAAGCTGCGTTGGTCTAAGGTTGCTAACACTTGGCCTTGGGTGATCTTCTGGCCTAAGTTAGCGGATACGCTGGCGACTTTACCGCCGACTAAAAAGCTTAATGAGGCTTTCTCGATGGCTGCCGTTGCACCGGCTAATCTGCGTACCTGGGTTAATGCGTGTGCTTTTACTTCGGACCATGCAATTGGGCGTACGATCTCTTTGGCTTCTTGTTTTTGCTCACTACATGCTGCGAGTATAAAACTTGAGGCTAATAATCCTGAAGCCAGTAAATACACCGATTTATTCACGTGATATTCCTAAAATTTTTGTATGTTGTGTAATTAAACCAATAAAATGGTTATGCGTAACCGTTGTAGGCATTATTAATATGGTTTTCTACTCTGCTCGTTAAACTATACGTTTAAAAACCCAATTCGCCATGTTATTAACGTATTAACGCTTTGTGCATGGGATAAAGTTGGTATTTAAAGTGGTTATTCATTGTCCGATGCAGGCACTTTTGTGCGGTTGTTTGTATCCCGGCTAGCCATAATTATTTGGTCCCCATATTGGGTGTTTGCTGATTTTGCTAAGCGGTCATAAAGTAATACGTTGACCGTCGCCGCTAAGTTCATACACCCTTTAGTCGGTATATAGACCACGTGCTGGCAGCGGTCTAAAATAGCTTGTTCTATCGACCCATCTTCCGGCCCAAAAACATAATAAGCATGCTCGGGATGCGTAAAATGTGGAAGAGGGGTTGCACCCTCTACAAGCTCTACTGCGACCATTGACATATGAGGAGCTGGGCATGGCGAGTCTATATGCTCCATGGGTATATTTAAGCCAACATTTTTAGTGTCAGTGTTAAAGGCTTTTGCCCGAGCATATCGCTCTCCCGTATAAAAAATAGCACTGGCATCGTAACAACCCGCCGCTCGCAAAATGCTGCCCATGTTTTGCGGGCTTTTGGGGTTTATTATGCACAAAGCAATATCTTTTTTGCCAGATGAAGTACTCATTCGCCCGCCAGTATTTGGTCAATTTGCTTGAGTTGTTCGCCATTAAATTCAAGGTTATCCAGCGCGACTACACAATCTTCTATTTGCGTAACTTTACTCGCCCCAATGATTGCTGATGTCACGGTGGTAGGTTGCAATACCCAAGCTAAAGCGAGCTGAGCTAGACTTTGATTGCGCTGTTTGGCAATCAGGCCGAGTTTTTGAACTTTTGCTATTTTTTGCTGGGTGATTTGCTCAGCGTTAAGGTGAATTTGTTCTTTTCTAGCTGCACGAGAACCATCTGGGATCCCAGATAAATATTTATTGGTTAAAAAGCCCTGTGCTAAAGGCGAGAAGACCACAGCGCCCACACCGTGGTCTTCTAAGACTTGAGTTAGCCCATCTTCAATCCAGCGGTCAAACATATTATAACGGGGTTGATGCACCAACAAGGGGGTACCGAGATCACGCAAAATAGCAATTGCCTGCAGGGTTTGGTCAGCTGAATAATTTGAAATGCCAGCATACAAAGCGCGGCCAGAACGCACGATATAATCAAGGGCTTGCATAGTTTCTTCTAACGGAGTGTCTGGGTCGAATCGATGGGAGTAAAACACATCAAAATAGTCTAATCCTGTGCGCTTCAAACTCTGATCGCAGCTGGACACTAAATACTTACGTGAACCTCCTATGCCGAATGGGCCAGGCCACATATCGTAACCCGCCTTGCTGGATATTAGCAGTTCGTCACGATAGGGGGCTAAACTCTTGCGCATTAGTTTGCCAAAGGTTGATTCTGCCGCGCCATAGGGAGGGCCATAATTGTTAGCGAGGTCAAAGTGATTAATACCCAAATCAAAAGCTTTGTGCACCATAGCTTGAGCGTTGCTGAACGAATCTACTTCGCCAAAATTTTGCCATAAGCCCAAGGATAATCGCGGTAATCGAATACCGCTTTTTCCGCAGCGCTTATATGGCATATTTTCGTAACGTGAGGCCGTTGGCACATAGCTTGGATTTGGCTGATGGATGATCATAATTACTCGCTAAACAAAATTTTCGATAGCCTAAACGAAAGCCTTTGAATTCTCAATTTTTGTTCGACTATTCAAAGGCTCACACAACGCCTATAACAGACGTAACATGATTAGGCGTTAACGATTTTATTGGCCTTTTGCTTCGCTGTATTAATTAACAAGGTTGTTTTTGTCCGCAGTCGCAAAAGCAACACATATGCCAATGGCACTAACACTAAACTGGTCATGGTTGAAAACGTTAAACCACCGATAATGGCAATCGCCATGGGCGAATATGCGGGGCCGTCACCACCAATAGATGTATTGCCTAATGCCAGAGGAATAAGACCAACTATGGTCGTTGCTACTGTCATCAAAATGGGTTTGATACGGGTTAAACAAGCCTCGATAACCGCGTTGTTTACGTCAGCACCTTGGATAATTAATTGGTTGATTCGGTCTACGAGCACAATGCCATTGTTGACGACTATCCCCATTAAAATGAGCATACCAATCATGCTCATGACTGACATCGGCGTCGCGGTAACAAAAAGCGCCCAAAACACGCCGGTTAAGGAAAACAGTAAAGAGGTGATCACGGCAGTGGGTAGCAATAAGGATTCAAATAATGCTGCCATAACGATGTAAATCATACAAATGGCTAACAACATATTGGTTTGCATAACTGCTTCATTTTGATTCTGCCTATCGATACTACCATCAAATGTCCAACTGTAACCATCGGGTAACCTCAGGTATTGCATTACATTTTCAATACGTTCCTTCGCTTGTTTAAGTGTCACATCATCCGCCATATTTGCACCAATGGTGATTGAGGTTTGGCGATAACTGCGGCGTATTTCCGCTAATCGCGGTACGATTTTGCTTTCGCTGAGCATGTCCAACGTGATGGTTTGCTGCCCTATACGGGTAATTGCTAAGTTCTTTAGCTCGGTAATAGATTCTTGTAATGCCTCATCGAATAACATCCGCACGCCTATTTCACCACTTTGAGCATCTCTAAAGGTACGTAAGTTAGTGCCTCTAAGGCCGCTAGCAATCGTACTTGCCACGTCATTGGCTGATAAACCGTAGCGAAATGCCTTGTTTCTATCAACGATAATCTGTAATTCAAATTTCTGATTGTTGCCGTCGATGCCTACATCAGTCAGACCATCGATTTGCTGGATGGCGGGCAACACGCGTTTTGCTACATTACTTACAGACGCAGACGAATCGCCAAGTAAGGTTAATTGTAAGCCTCCCCCGTTTCCTTGCTCCCATTGAAAGGAGGGCCGAGCCCTAGCAAATTTAGGTATGTCTTTAATAATCAATGCCTTTAAATCGCCCTTTGACATAGGCAAATTTTCTTTAAGTGTTAGGGCTGAGGTGGCTTCGCCTGCCGTGTAGTAAGTGTAAACCTGCTCAATGTGAAAGGCCTCTTGGTTGGCATATAAATACGCTTCCATCTTGTCTACTGACTTTTCAACTTCAGCCAAGCTGTAATTACCTTGAATGTCGTAGTTGAGCCACAAGCGATTATTGTTGTCATCATCGTCATCGCCACTCACAAATTGCATGGGGATAGCAGTACTTATTAATATTAGCAATGCAATCAGGCAGGTTAACCCCCGGTGAGACAACGACCATACAAGCGTCTTTTTATAACTACTGGCAAGTTTACCCATGGGCGCATCTTTATAAGCACTTGTGTTAATTTGCGTATCACTGGTCAGGGGGGATTTTGTGCTGGGGCGTAAAAAAGCGCGGTTTGATAATTTACTGGTCAGTAGGGGGATCAAGGTTTGTGCAATCAACAAGGATGCGAAAAGTGAAATACAAATCGCAATAGCCACGTGTTCTAAGAAAATAGTTAAATTTACTTTAACGCCAACGATATTCGGTAAAAACACGATAGCCGTGGTGGTGGTACCTGCGATAACGGCAAGACTTACTTTGCCTACGCCTGCTTTAGTTGCCTCAACGGCGTTGGAATGAAGTTTACGCTCTTGCTGTATACTCTCGGTCACGACCACTGCATTATCAACCAGCATACCCACCGCTAACATAAGTCCCATCATGGACAAAATATTAATGGTATAGCCCATAAAGTACATGCAACCCAAGGTTATGCATATCGAGAACGGCACGGACAGCACCACGATTAAGGTCGTCTTCAAATTACGTAAAAAACTATATAGCACCAGTATTGATAGCAATGCACCTAGTAGTCCTGCATTAAGTAAGTCAGACAGTGATTCAGTTACGCTGCTCGCTTCATCGTCCATAACGAATAACGTGATACCGGTAAATGCTGGACTCTTATGGGCCTGATTAATGACTTTCATCACCGCGTTAGATACAGCGACTAAATTACTGTTTGATTCTCTAAAGATGTTAAAGCCCACCGCATAGGTGCGATCGAGGTGCCGACCTTCGGTGCGTTTGGGACTCTCATAACCAATGCTGGCAATATCATTTAGCTGTACGCCTTTTTTCAGCAGCAGCGTCTCAATGTCTTCAATTTGTCTAAACTCACCTTGAGGATTGATACTGATTTTTTGTTCGAGATCGTAAAAAGAACCGGCTGTCATTGAAAAATTAGCCTGACGTAAAGCTGTGACGAGTTGACTATTAGTGATCCCCAGACTTGCTTGTTTTAGGGGATCGATTCGAATGGCGATTTGCTTTTTAAGTACTCCATACAACTCTACTTTTGATACACCAGCCACACGCTCGATGGGCATCTTTAGATTCCGTTCAAGTAAATCATAGGCATCAGATAAGTCCCGGTCACTGGAAACGCGTAATTGAAATATGGGTAGGTCGCTGGTATTAAATTGATAGACCAAAATACGCTCAACATCAGCGGGTAAATCGTTGCGAATAGCGTCAATTTTCTCCCTAGCTTCAATACCCTTAGCTTTCAGGTTCTCATCCCAGGAAAACTGCAATTGGATTTCTGCTGCATCTTCCGTTGATTTAGAGCGTAAACGCTTGATGCCCGACATAGTAGCAAGTACTTCTTCAACCGGGCGGGTAATCATTTTTTCAATTTCCGCAGGGGTAGCGTTTTCGTAAGGAATACGTATGGCAATCTCTGGAATATCAATACTGGGAAATTTTTCTAGAGGCAGTAATTGCGAGGCAAGGATCCCAAACAGTAACATTGAGAGAAACAGCATGCCTATGGTCACAGGGCGACGTATCGCAAAGGCAGCTAAGCTTGCACCTGCTGCACCAAACTTATCGTGCTTAGTTTTTTTAACTTCACTCATAGCCCAACTCCTTGTTGAGTGCTTGAGCAGGTTGACCGTCATCCTTTGAATTTATTTGGGTATCTTTTTTGCGATCGAATAAGACGTAAAGACAAGGAATAAAGAATAACGTCAGCAATGTGGCAAATAATAAACCAAAAATTACGGTGACAGCCATGGGCACGCGCATTTCAGCGCCTTCCCCAATACCTAGGGCCATAGGCAATAGACCAAGTGAGGTTGTTAATGTGGTCATTAATATGGGACGCAAGCGACTTTGGGCTGCATCGATAATAGCTTGAACCTTATGTATGCCCTCAGCGCGTAACTGATTAATACGATCAATCAGTACAATCGCGTTATTCACTACTATACCCGCCAGCATCATTAACCCTATGAAGACCACTACACTAATATTAGTTTGGGTAATGAATAGGCCGTAAATTGAACCCGCGCACGCAAGTGGCACGGTCAGCAATATTAACAACGGGTGTAGTAATGATTCAAACTGGGACGCCATCACGATATAAACTAAAAAGATCGCTAGTGCTAACGCAAACTTTAAGGAAGAAAAGCTATTTTTCATTTCTTCACTTTGGCCGGCGACGCGGCCTTGCATTGAAAGGGGTAGGTTTAGATCTCGAATGTACGTGTTTGCTACCGCTACTGCTTGAGTCAAATCGCCATAAGCTAAGTTAGCAGAGACCACAGCCACACGTTGCTGACCGATACGGGTAATTTCGCTGGGCCCAATCGACATACTTAGCTGTGCCACTGCGTTTAACGCGATGGCTCTGTCTGCACCGGGATTGACAATAATACGTCCTATGTCCTCAATTGAGTCCCGTTGTTCGTTAAGGCTACGTACAAGAATATCAATTTTACGATCATCTACGTTATATTGACTGGCTACTTCGCCTCCAACCTTGGCGTTAATTAGGGTGGATACTTGCGGAGCACTCAAGCCAAGCTGGGCAAGCTTAGCGTGATCGAAGGTGATTTTGAGTTCAGGGTTACCTCGTTGAAGTGAGCTTTTTACATCGCTAAAACGTGCGTCTTGTTGCAAGGCTTCTACTAAGGCGCTGCTGTAGCGTCCTAGGCTCGTTAGATTATAGCCAATGATGTCGATTGAAAGAGGAGATGCGAAGCTAAACAGTTCTGGTTGGCCAAATTTAGCACTGACACCTGCTTGCATACTTAAATATTTGCGCATGGCGTTTTTTACAAAGGCAAGTTGATCTTTGCTAGCAGTGCCTTGCATGACCACGTTAAGCTTACCCCAATTTTCCCCACCTTGGCTTGCCGAAGCGTTCATTAAGCTTCCAGTGCCGGCTAAAGAATAAGTACGTTCAACACCTTCTTGCACAGCGGTAAAGGCGGCCAATGCAGACAAAGTCGTATCGGTATGGCTAAGCGGCGCACCGCTGGGTAAAGTCACTTCTACATAAAACTCACCTTGAGACATCCTAGGGATAAGTTCCATCCCTAATTTAGGTACTAGCAATAAAGCACTGGCTGAGATGACTACAACGCCGAGCAGCAATAAAACCGGTGCTTTCAAGGTTCGAATGAGTAAGTTGAGATAGTGTTTTGAGATAAACAAAAGGCTACGATCAAATACCCATAATAAAGGTTTAAAGAGGAAATAAAGCGCCCGCGACATTGACCTAAATATGACCAGTACAGCGGTCAATAGGGTCAAGGGGAAATAGTAAAACAACCCTTGACCAAGCCAGACAAAAGGTAATCTCATCATCGTTACAATACGCCGTGCAAGACTCGCTTTATTTGGTAAGTTTTTTGCTGGGTCATCAGCGGTGTTTGCATAATCGTTGATTGTGGTACCTGAGACGACTCCTTGACTAGCGCTGTGGGCAAGCACGCCGCGCTCACGAGCTGCGAGCATGGGGATCACCGTTAACGCGATAACAAGCGAAGCGCCTAAAGCGAAGGTAACGGTTAACGCTTGGTCAGCAAACAACTGTCCAGCAATACCTTCAACAAATACCAGCGGGAAAAATACCGCCATAGTGGTTAACGTGGATGCAATAATCGCCATGGAAACTTGCTTAGTCCCGTTGGCCGCTGCTTCTTGAACGTTAGGTTCCGTTTGCTTATGACGTTCAATGTTTTCAAGTACCACGATAGCGTTATCGACCAATAAGCCGATGGCTAAGGCTATTCCTCCTAAACTCATAATATTCAGGCTTACGTCATTGGCATACATTAAGTTAAAGGTGGCGATTATCGAAACCGGAATTGAAATCGAAATGATCAGCGTAGGCCAAATATTTCGAAGAAACAGATACAACACCAGCATGGCCAGTAAACCACCGATAAATCCCGCAGATTTTACGTCGTCAATCGCATTGGCGATAAAAACGGACTGATCGTACGTTAATTGAATTTTGTATTGTTCTGGTAAAGCCTGTTTTAGGGTAAGCAGTTCAGCATTAATATTCTGGGCAACTTGTATGGTATTTGCGTCCCCTTCTTTATAGATTGCAATTTCAACCCCTTCTAGACCGTTGAAGCGAGAGATCGCGTCACGCTCTTTGTAGGAATCTTGGATTTGCGCTATATCACCCAGACGAATATTTTTGTTATCGCGGCGGGCAATAAATACGTTTTGCATGTCTTGTAAGCTAGTGAACTGATTAAGGGTGCGCACGGTGTACGCCTGAGAGCCATCTTCTACACGCCCGCCTGCGGCATTAACGTTTTCTTCTTTTAAGCGCTTGATGATGTCCTTCATGGAGATAGCTAATTGACTGGCTTTTTGTTGATCGACCAATACTTGAATTTCACTTTCCAGCCCGCCGCCAATTTTAATCGACGCAACGCCACTAATAGATTCTAATTTACGTTTGATTTGTTGCTCAGCGTATTCTCTCAAACGCTTCATTTGTGGAATATCTAACTGACTAGCAGTGACGTTATCGCTATTAGCTGCGACACCAAACCCGAGTCGCATAACTGGCTCCAAGCTGGGATTAAAACGCAACAATACAGGTTTTTTAACGTCCAGCGGCAAGATCAAAATATCAAGTTTTTCGCGAACTTCAAGACTCGCCATATCCATATCTGTGCCCCATTCAAATTCCAACAACACATCAGACTGGCCAGATGTGGATGATGAAGTGACTTTGCGCACGCCTTTAACAACGCCGATACTTTCTTCAACGGGTTTTGTTACCAATTGTTCGATTTCACCGGGTGCTGCACCAATGTAATCGGTACGGATAGTCAGGGTAGGGTAAGACAGTTCGGGTAGTAAATTAATGGCAAGGCGTGACAAAGAAACAAGCCCGAATAATACGATGGCGAAAGTGAACATCCACACGGCAACAGGGCGTTTTACTGCAATATCAACAATATTCATGCTAGGTATCCTTACTTAGCTGGCGTGATTAGCGTTTAACGTTTTAGCGTCATTATCTATTTCGATATCGGAGGGTGTTTCGAGTGCTGCAGCGTCTACGCTATTTAGTGGTAAAGCTTCAGCGTTAACAATTTCAACTGGTGCATTGTCTTTTAAATTTTGATGGCCCGTGATGACCACGTACTCTTTACCCGTTAGGCCTGACAATACTTCTACATAGTCACCTTCTTGATAACCAACGCGAATAGGCTGCTTATGGGCACGGCCGTCGCGCACTACGAAGACACTGATGCTGTTATCAATACTAAGCATGGCTTTACGGGGCATTAAAGTAGCAAGTTGGTGGGTATCGTAATTTAAGCTAACATGGGCAAACATACCCGCTTTAAGTCGGTGGGCATCATTCGGTACCCGCAAGGTTACTTTAAACGTGCCTGTCTGTGCATCTATCACTGGGCTGATACGCTCTACGAACCCCTTGACTTGGTCCTCATTTAACGCGCTTAACGTTAGTATTGCCGCCTGTCCCTTATGTACCCGAGTTAGTTCTTTTTCAGGTAAATAAACCACACCATGCAACTCGTTTTGTTCCACGATATGAAACATTTGAGCGCGCTGGAACGATTCAGTTAAGTTACCCACTTTGGCATTACGGGCCGCAATATAGCCAGAGATTGGGGCAACTATAGTCGCTTCTTTTAAGTCTAGTTCCGCTAGTTTCTGCGTTGCTTGCAATGAGGCATATTGCGCACTGATCTTATCGTACGTATCGTCGCTCACAAGTTTTTGGTTATAGACCTTATTGATTTTTGCTAATTCTTTTTGAATGCCAATTAAGTCGGCTTTAGCGCGCGCCAAATTTAAGCGATAACGCTCTGGCTCTAGCTGGGCAAGTACTTGGCCTTTTTCTACGTAGTCGCCTTCTTCCACATAAATATGTTCAATAATGCCTGACGCCCTAGCCACCACAAAAGCTTCTTCTTTCGCTTCTAGCACTGCTGTGGTGGTGTAGTTAGATGATATGTCACCAACACGCATCACGGCTGCTTCGACGGGAACGGCTATCATTAATTCTTTTTCTTGCGCCGTGCTGGTGGCTTCTACACCGCAACCTGCGAGTAAGCTGCTAGTGGCGAGTAATGCTAGTACTGTTAGAGAGTTAAAACTGATAAGTGGTATCGTTTTAATCGTCATCTTATTCCCCTGTATCTTGTTATTTAGTCTACGTGTCGGTCAAATTGGCATTTTTTTTATAATGACTTACGTGCCTAAATCGCCTTTATGTTAGGAGCGTATTTGCAGAAGCTATGCCATGCTAATTTATATATATAAATCAAGTTCTTATGAGTTTGTTGTAGCGCTGAATGAAAATGGTGAGTGATGATTCCCCCATTGTTTAGTGAATTTGACCACTTATTAGTGGAAGATCATCTTTACGACGTCTGTGGTTAATATGATAGGCAAATAAGTAGTTTGTATTCTCTTCGAATTCTCTAAAACGTGGCAGAGGTGTAAACATTTAAATTTCAAAGCTGATTGATGCAATATTAATGGTATGTTTTTTAACCAGTAAAATTTTCATATGCAAGGCAGATTGTACATAGATAATTACTACATATTTTCAATTTACCATCGCTGAATTTAATTAACTTATTGAATTTTAAGTTTATTTAATTTTTTAAATTAGGTGGCATATAGTTTGATATAGCTAACTCGAGCAAGAAGGTGAACAGACTTTCTTATTAAAACTGTTGAATTAGATGTACGGAGATGACTATGAAAAAATTTACCCTTACCACACTTGCAGCGACCTCGTTACTTATGACTTCAGGTGCTTCCTTTGCTGCAGCGAATGACAATGTGGATCATCATGGTATTTATGTTGGCGCTGGTTACGGTTTAATTGACGCGGACGGCGATCAAGATTTTGACCGAGATGACAATGCGCCTAACGTGTTTATCGGTACGCAATTCAATCAGTACGTGTCGATTGAAGGCGGATATATTGATTTTGGCGAATTCGGAAATGATACGTTTAATACAGAGGTTGATGGCTACACCTTAGGTCTTAAAGCGGGTTTGCCGATAAATGAATATATTACGGTTTATGCAAAAGGTGGACAGTTATGGTGGGACGCAGATATTAACGCGGCCTCTGCCAATGACAGTACTGATGGTGACGATTTATTTTATGGGGTGGGCGCTTCTTTCGCCATTTCACAGGGATGGGATGTACGACTGGAATACACACGTTTTGATCTGGAATTTGAACGCGACGAAATCGGTATTTTAGGCGACATTGACAGCTTCGACACCGACGTGGATTATGCCAGTGTTTCGGTGCAATACACCTTCTAAACACTAGTTTATACAACTTTTAGGCCTGCAATTTTGCAGGCCTTTTATTGTTAATGTCGCGAAAAAAATTAATGTCGCGAAAAATACAAACTAGTTGTTCTCACCCGTTGCGGTTGCCACGATAATTTTTAACGCTTCCTCCTTACTAAACCCTGCTTCAACCAATGCATCGTAATATTTACGCTGTAGTTGCGCTTGGGCCTTTATTAAATCTGGATCGCTCATGGCTCTCACTTGATTTTTCATTTGCTCTGCTAATTGGGAGTTAACAAAATCTAGGGGGCTGCCCATCTGCTGCGCTTGAGTACTCGTTGTAAATAAAGCGTATACAGCAACAAGTGCTGCCAGCGACGGTGCATGTTTAGGTATAAAGCGCGAACGTTTAAGGTTAGGCATAAGGAGATCCTGTAAATTTTCTGAACATATTCGATAAGCCATAACGTTAACCCCCTTCTAACAAATTTAAGGGCTTTTAAAGCAGTTATAACAATGGCATGTTAAGTAATGATTAACACAGTAACACTAGAGACAAGGCTACAGAGAATTAGTTGCAAGTGAGCGAGGCCGCGCTAACAAATATCCGAGTCTAGGTGGTCAGTATACGTCAGTTATTGAGCGCTAACGACTAACGGTGATTAGATCGGCTATGCCTATTTATGGTATTTTGGGGTTTATCATTGCCCATCTAGAACATGACGTGATAGCAACGCTCCTTTTAACATTGGAGACATTTATTGAGCAAATTGAGCATAGCCCAAATATTGCGCTGCATATAAAACAAACGTTCGTGTTGTGTTCGAGAATAGTTATTTATAAAGGACAATGTTCTAAAAACACCGCAAAGCCACTTATCACGTTTGATTTATCATCGAAAACTCAATGTGACAAGGTGGCTTATATAGAAAATTTTAGTTTAGCGGGTAAGGGTTTTAATTAAATCGCTGTACTGGGGAAACGTACTGACAAGCTCTGCTTGTTTACCTAACTGCATATCCTCGTATTCAAACCCAGGCGCAACAGCTTCACCGATTAACCCGTAACCATACTCGCCAGTGGTGGATATCTTCGATGCTTTCCATGTACCACCTTTAACCACCATTTGCATCTCGTGACCCTGAGTTGGGTCAGGTCCTAGAATATGCGTTTCCAACGACCCGTCTTGATTTAATAGATAGTATGTAATCGGGTCCCCTACATGGAAGTAATGCATTATATCTGACCGGTTCATATGGAAATGTCCGATGGGCGACTTAGCACTGAGTAGATAGTAAATAGACGTCATGTTTACTCTATCGCCATTCTCGGTGCTAATCATCGGACGGTGGTCGGCTTTAAAGGTTTGACGATAAAAACCACCTTCAACGTGGCCTGATAAATTTAACGATTTGATGAGCTCATCTGCGCTAAGTTTTGCATCTACTGGGACCGATGTTGGCTTGACTAAATCATTCAAGGTGTCTTCGTCTGGTGAGACTTGTGTAGCTTGATAGGGAAGAGCATCTTTATACTGAGACCAGTTTGCAATGATATCATTGACCACAACAGTACCGACGCTATAAGCAGACTCTAAGGCTGATTGCATACCAGCGTAGCCATTCTCACCACTTTCCATGGCTAGATTATCAGCGGCAGTAAGGCTGTCAGGCTGCATGGAGTAGTTGCTAGCTGCACGCAAGACCATAAAACGTGATTTATCCGCTTTTTTGGCGTTATCGAGATAAATCATTGATTGGTAGCTACCTGTGTCTTCCATGCCTGAGGTTACAAAATTTGCTTGACCATTACTCCAGTAATCACTCCAGTCGTTAGCCCACTGGTTGAGTAGCTTGCCGTGCCAAAAGGTTGCCGCGGCCATATGATCGCCCATTAATACGAATGGACGTTTTCGGGCATTAGGGTAATTTAAGTATTTTTCGCGTAGCTCATACATCGCAGGATAATCACTAAGCTGTGTGTCTTTGCTCAGTTCATAGGCCCACCTAGTTAACTGGGTATTAAGCTTATATGCTTCACCATTATGTGCCTCTACGGTCTCTTGCGTGCGCTGCGTTGGTTCAACACTAAACAATGGAAAGTAGCCACTTTTCCAATCTTTGGGTATTTCACGGGCGTCAATTTCATGAGCCAAGTCACCATCGACTAACCAATTTGCCCAAACCGCTGAGCCAATAGAGGCGTCATGAGGGTCGACGCCTGCTATACCTGCCACTAACCAATAGGCATGGGTTAAATCAAACCGCGGGTCAAGACCGAGTGCCATAATAGCCGCAGCAGCTTTAGCCGTTCCCATACCGGTTACTATGCCCATTACGCCGGTTGCTTTGTTGACGTAAATATCATGGTGAGACATGGGGAATGCGTAGCGGGTATCAAGATTTTGGCCTTCTTTCCACATTTGGAATTCACCGGGTTTGTCATCGTCGTCTTCACCTATTTCGAACATGGTGACCACCACCACTTTGATCTCAAGTGGCGCTTCTTGTTTAGTAGCCATTTGCTTGGCATCTGCTAAGGAAGGCGTATTTTGGCAGGCACTAATAAAAAAACTTGAAAGAATAAGTGCGCCAAGTGGCAGCATAGATTTACGTATAGTTGATAGCATAATAAAAACCGTTATATAAAAAAACAGGCATGCTATTTAGCATACCTGTCTGTTGGAATAAATCACTTATAAATAATTACATGTGATTAGAACTTATAAGATACCGACGCTTGATAATGACGTGGTAGCTCAGGTAACACAATTTGTGCACCAAACAAATCAGGGAAGTTGGCACGGTAGTACTCTTCATCTGTTAAGTTTTTAATATTAAAGCTTGCTGACCATGTATCGGTTGTATACGACACACCTGCATTAACCAATGTGTAAGCGGGGAGTTGAACCGATTGGGAGAAACTAGAATAAGTTTCGTCCGCTCGCACTATACTGGCATTAGCGGCGTATCCGTTTAAGAAGTCGTATGTTGCGTTTAAGGTATAAATGTTTTCTGGAATACCAGCCTTACGTGCATCGTCTTTAGTTGCGCCTTCTGGCAGCAAAGTTAACCCTATTGGGTTACCACCGAAGATTAATGATGGGTCAGTTAAGCTAGTTAAGTCTTCGGCACCAAGGAAACCAAACTGACTACCTTCATCTAATGCGGTTAAATTATACACATTTAAATGTGTGTAACCTGCACCGAGGACTAACTGATCTGTTGCTACCCAACGTAATTCAAATTCTACACCTTCATTTTGCGTAGTTGAGTTGGTCACGATGGCTTGTGCGCTAAAATCAGTTCGTTTTTGTTCGTACACTGATAAGGCGAAATACAAACTGTCGTCAAGGAAAGAACCTTTTACACCATATTCAAACAATTCAGATGTATCAAACGCACCGTCTTGAAGTTGGCCTACACCAATTTCAGCACCTTGACCTGCAACGATCGTTGCTTGCTCGGCGGCAGTAATATATGGAATTAATCCAAATTCAGTTTTGTAAGAAATACTGGTGTTCCACGATGTGCCGCTTTCGGTTTTGCTCAAGGTCACAATATCTCCTTTTTCGAGGAGCAAATCACCGCGGCTAGTGGTTTCAATATCGATTGAGTCGTAACGCAAACCTAGTACTATGTTCAGGCCCCAATCCCAGGTTAAATCGGTTAATGCAGCAATACCGTAGTCAGTATAATTACCTTTGTCGTAGTTATCGTAGTTGTCGTTAATACGAGTAGCCATTTCACGTCTATCCAACGCGCTTGACGCCATGGTCAAATCGCGACGATTAAAGTATTCGTAAGTGAAGTCGTCTCCGTGTAAGAAATTAGTATGACGAATTGACGGTGACACTTGAAATTGGGCTAACAAAGAATTGGTTTCATATTCAGTAGAAAATATTAATTTATTTTCAACTACTGAGCTGTTGTGAAATTGCGAGAAACCGTAAGCGTTTTCATTTAAGTTTTCATAATCTTCATAGAAGAATTGGTTTTTGATTTCCCAACCGCTATCACTGTAATAAATCGCGTCAAAATATAGTGTTTGAACGGTATTTTGCAGCACGTCATCAGCGGCTACCAACACTTGGTTGCGGCCCAATGTGGTGGTACCGACGTTCTCGAGTTGCATCAAGTCAGTGGCTTCATCATCGGTAAAACCAGGAGCAAACGGATAGAAAAAGCTATTACCCGCTAAGTTTACAGCACCATATTCGTCATGAGAAATCGCACCGCTGCCATCAGTATCAATGTTTTTAGCCGTACCTGTGATATAAGTCCCATTATCGATTAAATCTTGGGTTAAGCGGTTCCAACCCGCTACTTGATTACCATCATAATCATGATACATTCCGCCAAATTCAAAACGTAAGTTGTCTGTTACATCTATGTTGAATGAGCCTTGTAACACAGTTTGGTCAGTACCGGAGTTGTCATAGTAACTGCCTGAATTTTCAACTTCACCGTACAGGTAAAAACCTGCTTCTTTACCGGCCAGTGTTGTAGGGCCGCCAATTTCGGCTGTCATAACGCTTTTATCCCATGACCCTAATGTATATGAAAACTGACCTTCGTTTTCTTCAAGATACTGGCCGCCGCTGGCACGGGCTGACTTAGGATTAAAGTTTAAGTAACCGCCAATCTTAGCTGGACCGTAAATAGGAGATGCTGGACCGCGCACAATATCAATGCGGCTAGATGCACCAATTGGCGTAGGGTAGTTACCAGGATTATCTAAGCGTTTAACCCCGCGGAAATAAGTTTCGCCGGGTGTACCACGGACATCTAGTGAACCGGCAACGCCAAAGAAGGACTGGGTAAATGTACCTGGCGAAAATGCAACTAAGTCATCGATATCGGTTACTGCAAATCGTTCAAGCATTTCATCACTGATAGTTGATGCTGAACGAGGCGTTTCTAAAATTGACTTACCAAAACCAAAAACTGCCTCGACACCTTGTCCTGGCAGACTACCTAGGGATCCCGTTACTTCTATTCGCTCCACTGCCGCTGCTTCATCAGTTGCGGTCTCTTGAGCCATGATAGTAGGTGATAGCGTCATCGCTAACCCTAATAAAACTGCAGTGCTCACGGTTGAGCTTTTAAATAAGGGATGTTTCATCAGTATTCCTCTAACTATTTTCTTATATGTGGTTATTTATGTGTGGTGTTTATTTGTGTTACTGATGGGGTAAAAGCATGAAGAGTGCCAAAGACTTGTCCAAATGGTCAAGAAATTAGTCTAATACGTAAGAGCATGATTTATATAAGTAATATTTAATTTTCGGTTAGATGGCGACAATAAATCCGATGTTCGTAAAAATTCGGATTAACTGGCTGCACCAAAACGAATCAAAAAATGGGCTATTGCACCTAAACATAACTTAATGGTTTGTGAAATAAGTGGTTAATTAATTTCACAAACCGCACCAAGTTTGCTTATATCGCAGCAGATTGCAGCTTTTTGGCTAATTTTTGATGTTCTAGAATTAAGTCATGATCGTCGATAGCATAGTGTTTACCGTCTTCGATTACCCATTTACCGGCTACCATCAATTTATCAACGGTATGTGCGCCACATGTGATAATTGCGGCGATGGGATCTCCTGCTCCTGAGAAGCGCAACGCGTTTAAATCAAATATAGCTAAATCAGCTTGCTTACCAATGGCAATTTCACCTATATCTGTTCGATTAAGTAACGAAGCAGAACCTTTTGTAGCCAGTCCAAGAACATATTCGGCGGTTATATCGACCGCGCCATAGCGCAATCGTTGTTGCAATAGCGATTGGCGAGCCTCTTGGATCATGTTTGAGCAATCATTTGACGCAGAGCCGTCAACACCTAAACCGACTCGGCAACCGGCGTTTACTAAATCCAGTGTTGGGCAAATACCCGATGCCAATAACATGTTAGAACTAGGGCAGTGGGCAATACCGACGTTTGCCTCCCCTAAGCGGGCAATTTCCTGCGGGGTAAAATGGATACCATGTGCTAACCATGTACGTTCATTCAACCAACCGCATTGCTCTAAGTAATCCAAGGGACGAGCGCCATAAATGCGCTGACAAAAGGCATTTTCGTCTTCAGTTTCAGCCAAATGTGTGTGCAGTAGCACGTCATTCTTGTTGGCTAATAGGGCGGTTTGTTGCATCAATTCCTTTGATACAGAAAATGGCGAACAGGGGGCTAAAGCAATTTGCAACATGGGGTTAGGGTGACTAGTTATTGATTGGTGATAAGCACTTATGACACGTTGTGAGTCTGCCAGTATCGTGTCTTCGCTTTGTATAACTGAATCTGGCGGTAATCCACCTTTACTTTGGCCTAAGCTCATGGAGCCTCTAGTTAGCAGTGCTCGGCAGTTCAGTTCCGCTATTGCTTGTACTTGCACATCAATCGCATGACGTAAACGCTTAGGAAATACATAGTGATGATCACCAATTGTGGTGCAACCAGACATCATCAGCTCTAAGCCCGCTAACTTGGTGGCGCTATATAGCATTTCTTCATCGAGGTTTTTCCACACTTTATATAAAAATGTTAGCCAAGGAAAGAGTGGTTTATTTAAAGCGCCTGGCACGCAGCGCGTCAGTGTTTGATAAAAATGGTGATGGGTATTAATCATACCCGGCATAATCACTTTACCCGTGCAGTTTTCAATTGCGTCAAACGGTAATTTAGGGGTTTCTCCGCTTTTAACCAACTCGATAATTTGACTGTTTTGAACCAGCACGCCGTTATCCGCATTTTGAGTATTACCGGTAAAAACACCTTCTGGTGATTTAAGCCATAGAGTAGGAGCACTTTTATATTGGACAGGATGTTGCATTTATTCTTGCTCTTTGGTGATTGTTTGAACGTTGACTTGTTAATTGGCTTTTTATAAGTTGGGTGATGACAACGGCGCATTAAATTGCGTTGTTGCTCGGTGTTAATGTCGAAATAACCGATTAATAATTAACTTTCTCTTATGACTTTAGCGTTAATAACATTTGCGCTAGCTAAACTCGGTATCTGTTTATTTACCAACAAATTTGATGAGGGTACGTTCTCTTCTTCGGCGGTATCGATAGGGGTATTATCAGGAATTAAAATACTCATAATGATGGCGCAAAAGCCTGCAGTGGTGACTGATGAAGATAAAATGTTATTGACCAATTGTGGTAGCTGCGACAAAGCGTCAGGTACCATCATAACCCCTAAACCTAGTCCTAACGAGGTAGCAATAATCAAGCTTTTTCGCCTATCAATAGGCTCGCTTGTAAGGATCTTGACCCCCGCGACAGCGATAGTAGCAAACATAACTAAGGTTGCACCGCCTAAAACGGGCTTGGGCATCAATTGCAATACGCTACCAATAATCGGAAATAAACCCAATAACACTAACAAGCCTGCAATGTAGAAACCCACATGACGACTTGCCACTCCGGTCATTTGAATCACGGCGTTATTTTGACCGAAAGTGGTATTTGGAAAACTATTGAATATCGCGGCAAACATAGAATTAACACCGTCTGCTAATATTCCACCTTTTATCCGTTTAATATAAACAGGTCCTTTGATGGGCTCTTTGCAAAATAAGCTGTTGGCGGTTAAATCACCTGATGTCTCTATGGCGCTAAGGAAGTAAACCAGCGCAATGGGAATGAAAAGTTCCCAATCAAATGCAATTCCGTACTTAAAAGGCTCTGGAACACTAATTAGTGGCAATGACACCATATCATTAAATGATAGAATACCTTGCCACCATGCAATGATGCAGCCAACCAACATGCCACAGAATATGGCACTTAAGCGCAGCATCGGATACTTAGATGCGTTCAAGGCAATCACTGTAACCAACACACTTAGGCCTAGCATAAGATTATGTGGCGCGCCAAAATCAGGGGCGTTAAACCCACCTGAAAGATCAGTCATACCCACTTTGATAAGCGTAATGCCGATTGTTGTGATAACTATCCCTGTCGTCAGGGGGGTAATAACGGCCTTAAGGTGTTGTATAAACTGGCTTATGATTATTTCTACAAACGCTCCGAAAAAACATAATCCAAACATCAAGGCCATAATTTCATCGTTGCTGCCGCCTCTGCTTTTTATTGCAGTACCGGCCACCAGAAGGGCGCTAATAAAGGTGAAACTGGTACCTTGAACGGCAATGAGTCCACAGCCTATAGGGCCAAATTTTTTCGCTTGAATAAAGGTGGATACGCCAGACGTCATTAAGGCCATACTGATTAAATAGGGAATTTCTGTCTGCAAGCCCAGTACTGAACCGATGATCAAGGTCGGCGTAATGATGCCAATAAAGCAGGCCATAATGTGTTGCAGTGCCGCCGTTAAGCTATGGCTTATTGATGGCACGTCCGTAAGGGAATACAGTATTTCATCATTTTGTGGACGAGCATTAAGCATGGGTAACCCTATAAAGTTGTGTTACATGAAATAATCGGATTGTGAAGCCCATTGCGTGAAAACTTCATACCAGTCCATATTCCGTTTCAACCTTGTGCTAAGCAATATCTGCAAGCTTGAGAATAATGTTCTGCTTGCAGGCAAATGGAAAATTACCGGTTTGGGGAATTTCCTAAGGGCATATATTTGTCAGTAAATTGAGTTGAGCTAATTTCAATCAAGGTTATAGGCTATGAAGCAATTATTTGACCAAATGGTCAGTTGATATTGAATTGGTAACTTATTGAATTGATTGATTAATATTTGTTTTAATTAGAGGTGGTTAGTCAGGTGAATATTAATTGCTCTTAAATGGTGCATAAAATGATTGTTTTGGGCGCAGTCTACCTATCGAATAATACATGGCGTTAAAGTTGGGTTAGAGTTGGGCTAACACGTCGATTTTTGATTACAAATTCATGACGTTCAGTATGACTATCGAATATATTTCAGGAGTAAAGTATGCAAAACAGTAGTGCACTTGTTAGCCCATTTTGGCTTAACCAACATATTGATGATGCGAATTTAGTGCTGTTTATGAGTACTATGAATGTGATTACAACAGGCGAACCTGAAGCCGCACCTTCGGGCTATATTCCACATGCTCAATTGTTCGATTTTGAGCATCAAGTTTGTGATAAAACGAGTTCGTTGCCCCATACCATGCCGAGTCCTGAAGTATTTCAACAGGAAGTACGTAAATTAGGTGTCAATAACGATAGCGTGGTAGTGATATATGATAACCAAGGTGTATTCAGTGCGCCTCGTGTGTGGTGGATGTTCAAATGCATGGGTCACAAGCACGTATATGTGCTAAATGGCGGTTTCCCGGCGTGGCAAAAAAATGGGTTTACAAGCGATGCGTGCTTAACAAATACAACCTTGCTAGGGGACTTTATCAGTAATTATAGAGCTGATTTGATTGTTGGTTCTGAGCAGGTTTTAGCCGCATTAAGTGCGACAGACAAAAAAGTGATTGATGCGCGCTCATCTGAGCGCTTTTTTGGCAAAGTAGAGGAGCCGCGTGCCCATTTGCGCTCGGGGCATATGCCTAATGCGTGTAATCTGCCGTTTAACCATTGTGTCGATAAGGGGAAATTAATAAACGATTCAGTTATACGCAAAAAATTCGAAGCGTTAAAAATAAGCAAGAATCAAACGCTTATTTTTAGCTGCGGTTCCGGTGTTACTGCCTGTGTGTTAGCGCTGGCGGCCCATGAGGCTGGATATGAAAAACTCAGTGTATATGATGGTTCATGGAGTGAATGGGGAGCTGATAATGGCTTGCCTGTAGTGACCGATTAGCTATTTTCAAATGGGACTGCCACAACGGCATTTCCAATTATGTATAGATGAGTATTTCGATATTCAGTAAGGATTCAGTCACAGGAGCCGATACTTTGCTCCTTCATCGATAGTTAAATCGAATTTGCTTAGTTTTTAAGGACGTAAAATGAAAAAAATATTCGCGTTTGTCACTTTAATCAGCCTCAGCGCCGCGTTAACTTATAGCACCGCAAGTCTGGCTAAGAATGATGAGCAGGTTCACCAAATCAATGTTAGCGGACAAGCTAATGTGGCGAGCGTACCAGATTTATTTGAATTTAGTGTTTACGTCGAGGAACAAGGCGAAAAAGTACAAAACCTAAATCGTGTTGTCACAGATAAAACCCAAACGATAGTCAGCAGTGTGCTGGCATTTGGCGTTGATAAAAAGGATATACAATCGATGCGCGTTCAGCTCAATCCTTGGTATGAAAATATTAATAATCAACGGGTACAGAACGGATTCCGATTATCCAGAGAAATAAAATTCACCTTACGTGACATTGAAAAATATGACCAAGTTATTGACGCTGTACTTAGCACAGGGGTGAGTCGTATTGATGGTTTCAATTATGTAGTTGAAGATGCTCAGCCGCAATATTTAGCTGCACTGGAACTTGCCCTTAAAGATGCCAAATTGCGGGCTTCTCGTATGGCCGCAACGTTAGGCGCAAAATTAGGGAAGGTGATTTCTATAAGCGAGAACAGTGGTTACTCGCCAATGCCCCGTGCTCGTGAGGTGATGATGATGAGTAAATCGAGTGATTCGCTGCCGGGCCAAATCAATACTGGCGCGCAGGTTAATGTGGTTTTTGAATTAGTCGAGTAACCCTGTGTAAAAGTAGTCAAAATATCCCATTATTTAATGGCTACACAAGAAGTAACGTTGCACCTTGGCGGATACACTTATTATCCGCCATATTTTTTGTGTCTGGGTTATTCCACTTTTATTTATCTGCAAATACTCTATAGCAACACACCTCTTTTGTTCGCTTGTCTCGCGCCCTTTATACTAAATCGCCTTGGTTTGTTGAATGTTATTCAGCATTTAGCGCGTTTTATATTTGACCTTTTTGTCACAACGCAGGATGAATAATAGATATCTATATAAAATTTCGGCAGTTCTTTAATAAGTTTAGAGCAACTAACAGGATTTGATTTTTCAACTTGGCGAAATAAAGCAACAAAATACAATCGTAAACGCTGTCACGGGGAGAGGAATACTGATTAAACTAAACGAATGGCAACTGATTATAATTCATTATCGTTATCGTTCTGCTCTTAAAGATAAAGGTAATCCCCGTCATGGTTGGGCATATGTATTAACGCTACAATATTGGCGCTGCTGCTTAGGGAACCTTTTCCCGCAAAAAGTGCGACTGTAATAAAAGTATCGAATGATAATTGGGAGATCATGCAGCAACGTAATGTTGATACTTTTTTACTCGTAATTGAAGAGGTACGCGCTGAAACATTAACTATGCCCAACGCATTGAATTATTTATTTTTTAGTAATATTTTCTCAGTAGTAATAATCCAACTCAGCTGCTGGCGGTGCGATAATGACCAACCAATACATAAAAGCAACTATCGCTAAAGCAATAATGAAGGCTAAAGGTAGCTTAGAGGAAATAATGCCACTCTTAGCTTGTAAATTCTTGTGGCCATGTACCATTGCGCCAATAAGTGGTTTTTTAAGCAGGAATTGATAACTTGCTATTGCGCTTAGGTGTAAGCCAATAATGACTAACAAAAGGTCGAACATTTTATGGTGCAACCACTGCATCGTGCTTTGTAATTCAGTTGATATGGCCGCGTAATAAGGGCCAGTAAATAGTACGTCATCGGTAACAAATAATCCGCTAATCGCTTGTGTGCCTACCACAATTAAAATCGCTGGAACTATTAAAGCACCCACAGGGTTGTGGCCCGTATAGGTAGATGGGTGACGACTGATTAATGATTGCGAATAATGCCATATAGCAGTCGGCCCCCGCAGAAAATCACTGAATAAGGCGTGCTTAGGCCCACAAAACCCCCATACAATTCTGAATATAACTAACCCCAACAAGCTGTAACCAAAGAATGCGTGGTAATCCATGTACCCATCTATCACTTCTGCAGTGAGCCATTGTGCGAATATAAGACTGACTAAGGCCCAATGGAAAATACGTAAAGGAAGATCCCATACCAAGGTTCTTTTTTGCATGGCTTTACCCACTAGATATAAGTGAAATTCGTAATGAATATTGTTACTGGCGATGACGCGGAACTCAAGCAAAATTGTTTTTTTTGTTATTACTTAATATTTAAACGTAAGAAGCCCATGACTCGACGCAGTACAAAAGATTTAAAAGCGTTGGTCACGAAGCTTGTTTGCAAAGTTTGGATGAAGGCAAAAAATGACACGCAATATTAATAACCCATGGACTCGTTGGTTTTATGTTAAGTCATGCTGACGGACTCATTCGTATGTTGAGACCACCGACGTGAAGGAGATAGTGTTAAATTTAAAATAATAGGGTCGTGTTACTATTTTAAGGTTTGCCTACTTAAGCAGCACTTATCACTGGTTATATCGTAGAATTGCTGCTTAAATTAATCCTTTTGGATAATTTACCTGACACTAATTCTGTCTATGATTAGCATGAGCAAAACAAAAAACGATAAAATCGTGTTACTACAAGGCAGCAAAAAATGAAAAAAGGGCAAGATACGCTAGACCGCACTGACTTAAAAATACTCGACATTCTACAAAGAGAGTGCCGGATATCGAATGTTGAGTTAGCTAACCAAATCCATTTAAGTCCAACGCCCTGCTTAGAGCGGGTTCGTCGCTTAGAGAAAAATGGCTATATAGAGAAATACGTTGCACATTTGAATCCGAAAAAGCTTAGAGCTAACTTAACCGCCTATGTGCAGCTTTCGTTGGCCAGTACTAGCACCGAAGCAGTAAAAGAATTTAATCAAAAAATAGGTGAAATAGACGAAATTGTTGAATGCGCAATGGTTGCCGGCCAATTTGATTATTTGATTAAAATACGAACTGAAAATATGGAAGAATATTGTAAGTTTTTGGGCTCAACATTAGCGTCAATTAAAGGTGTTACGCAGACTCACACCTACGTGGTAATGGAAGAAGTTAAATCGACACATTTAATCCAATTATAAAAAATGCGGTATTGAGCTAATTGTATGGCTGAAAGCCTGTGGTAAATCAGGCACAATGATGACACAGATAATTTGACGTACAAACAGCATGAATAAAATCGCAATTTTTGGGGCCAATGGCCGAATGGGACGTGTATTAATCGATGCGTTAGATCAAGCGCAAAACGCAACGTTGAGCGCGGCTTATGTCAGAGCAACCTCAACCATGATGGGCGTTGATGTAGGTGAATTAGCCGGTATTGGCCAACGAGGCATAGTCGTCACTGACGCGAACAAAGCCGATCTTTCATGTCTCGATGTTATTATTGACTTCACACTTCCTGATGCACTTGAAGCAAATTTAGCGTTATGTGTTGCGCATAAAAAGCCAGTCGTGATCGGTACAACAGGCTTAAATAAATCGCAAAAAGAGGCTCTTCACCAAGCTAGCCAGCATATTCCCATCGTATTTGCCGCTAATTATAGTGTCGGTGTCAATCTGTTATTAAATTTGGCCAGGCAAACGGCTCGCGTAATGGGAGATACCGCAGATATTGAGATTATTGAAGGTCATCACCGTTTCAAAAAAGATGCCCCTTCTGGCACGGCAGTAGCGATTGGTGAAGTCATAGCTGACGAGTTAGGTCGTGATCTTGCTAGCTGTGCAGTGTATGGCCGTGAAGGTGACACTGGGGAGCGGGATCAAAAAACGATTGGTTTTGCTACCATTAGGGCAGGGGATATCGTGGGTGAACACACTGCACTTTTTGCTGATATTGGTGAAAGGATTGAATTGACGCACAAAGCATCTAGTCGTCTAACGTTCGCCAACGGCGCTGTAAAAGCCGCAATGTGGCTTAAAAACAAGCCAGCTGGCTTATATGATATGCAGGATGTTTTAGGCTTGGCATAAAATACCATTAATCATAAATGTGTAACTAGGGGTTTTACCCCTTAGTGCAGTAAATGCGCGTGAAAGGTGTATTTTAGCGATTTTTCTAATTGGGAATAGACCTCAAACAGGCTTTCATGTATATTATTGCGAATTTGCCAAATTTTAGTGGGTTTTTTACAAATCCACGGAATTAATAGCTGCAAATACGGTAGAGCGGGATGTGATTTGATTTATTGCAGCCCGTTTTTTACAGGTTTTTGCACATTGCCCGTGTAAATACCTTAGGTTAACTATATTCGGAGGTTGACTTGGCTAATTCCGCCCTTTTAGTGCTAGAAGATGGGTCTGTTTTCAATGGCACGGCTATCGGAGCGACTGGTATATCTGTTGGGGAAGTGGTGTTTAACACTTCAATGACAGGTTATCAGGAAATTCTTACTGATCCCTCATACGCAGAACAAATTGTAACTTTAACATATCCTCATATCGGTAACACCGGTACCAATAGTGAAGATTGTGAATCCAACAAGATATGGGCCAAAGGCCTTGTCATCAGAGATTTACCCCTATTGGCGAGTAATTTTCGTAGTGAGCAATCTCTTTGTGAATATTTGCGGTCGAATAATATTTTAGGTATTGCTGATATCGATACCAGACGTCTAACACGTATTTTACGTGATAAAGGCGCGCAAAATGGCTGTATTATCGCGATTGATTCAAATTCAGAATTCTCTCTCGATCACGCGTTAGCTCTTGAGAAGGCGAAGGCATTCTCTGGGTTGAAAGGCTTGGATTTGGCAAAGGAAGTCACCACTGGCAGCGCCTATAGCTGGACCGATGGCTCTTGGACTTTGGGTCAAGGTTTTAAAGAAAACCAAACCGATCTGCCTTTTCATGTTGTTGCCTACGATTTCGGTGCAAAACACAATATTTTACGCATGTTGGTTGACCGAGGTTGTCGTTTAACCGTTGTACCGGCGAAAACCAGTGCTCAAGACGTATTGGCTTTGAAGCCTGACGGGGTATTTCTATCAAATGGCCCAGGTGACCCAGAACCGTGCGTTTACGCGATTGAAGCGATAAAAACATTGCTTGATAATAACTTACCTATTTTCGGAATTTGTCTCGGTCATCAATTGCTTGCGTTGGCTAGCGGCGCTAAGACAGTCAAAATGAAATTTGGTCACCATGGTGCTAATCATCCGGTGAAAGATATACTCGGTAATCGCGTTATGATAACCAGTCAGAATCATGGTTTTGCGGTTGACGAGCAATCAATGCCTGATAATTTAGATATCACTCATGTTTCGTTATTTGATCAATCGCTACAAGGTATTCACCGCAATGACAAGCCCGCGTTTAGCTTCCAGGGACACCCTGAAGCGAGCCCTGGCCCTCATGATGCCGCCCCGTTATTTGATCATTTTATTGAGTTGATGCAAGCAACACGCTAATACGACCCTTAAGCCCCAAATTAGAGTAATAAGCACAATGCCAAAACGTACCGACATAAAAAGTATCTTAATTATTGGTGCTGGACCGATTGTCATCGGCCAGGCCTGTGAATTCGACTATTCTGGTGCGCAGGCGTGTAAAGCACTGCGCGAAGAAGGTTACCGAGTTATTTTGGTTAACTCGAACCCAGCGACTATAATGACTGACCCTGAAATGGCTGATGCAACCTACATTGAGCCTATTCACTGGGAAGTGGTTAGAAAAATTATTGAGAAAGAACGCCCTGATGCCATTTTGCCAACTATGGGTGGGCAAACTGCTTTGAATTGTGCATTGGATTTAAACAAGTTCGGTGTTTTAGAAGAGTTTGGCGTAGAAATGATTGGCGCCACAGCTGACGCTATAGATAAGGCAGAAGATAGAGAGCGATTTGATAAGGCGATGAAATCTATCGGCCTAGAATGTCCCCGCGCCGAAATTGCCCATAGCCTTGAAGAAGCATTCGATGTCTCTACCCGTATTGGTTTTCCATGTATTATTCGTCCATCGTTCACCATGGGTGGAAGTGGCGGCGGCATCGCATACAACGTTGATGAGTTCGAAGAGATTTGCCGTCGAGGGCTAGATTTATCTCCCACCTCTGAATTGCTGATTGACGAATCATTAATCGGTTGGAAAGAATACGAAATGGAAGTGGTCCGTGATAAAGCAGACAACTGCATTATCGTGTGTACCATTGAAAATATCGACGCCATGGGTGTACATACAGGTGATTCTATCACGGTTGCTCCGGCGCAAACTCTGACCGATAAAGAATTTCAAATTATGCGTAATGCTGCCATGGCAGTCTTACGTGAAATCGGTGTCGAAACGGGTGGCTCTAACGTTCAATTCGGTGTTGATCCCGACTCGGGGCGTATGGTTATCATCGAAATGAACCCGCGTGTTTCTCGCTCGTCTGCACTGGCATCAAAAGCAACAGGTTTTCCTATCGCAAAAGTAGCCGCGAAGCTAGCCATTGGTTATACCCTAGACGAGTTGGCTAATGACATTACGGGTGGCTTAACGCCAGCATCCTTTGAACCTGCTATCGATTATGTAGTAACAAAAATTCCACGTTTTAACTTCGAAAAATTTGCTGGTGCGAATGACCGTTTAACTACCCAGATGAAATCAGTTGGTGAGGTCATGTCAATTGGCCGCAATCAACAAGAATCATTGCAAAAAGCCCTTCGTGGTTTAGAAGTCGGTGTGAATGGACTTGACTCTATCATTGATTATACCGACCCTGAGAATAAAGCTACGATCCTACGTGAGCTGCGCGAACCAGGCGCTGAGCGTATCTGGTATGTGGCGGATGCGATGCGAATGGGCATGAATATCGATGAGATATTTACCCTGACAAATATCGATCGTTGGTACTTGGCGCAAATCGAAGATCTTGTTAAAGAAGAGCAAAATATTGCTGAAATTGGCTTGTCGGCTATTGACGCAGAATTAATGACCCGTTTAAAGCGTAAAGGCTTCTCAGACGCTCGAATTGCTGATTTAACGGGAGTAGATCAAGGTGACGTGCGTGAACTTCGTCGAGGCTATGATATTCACCCCGTTTACAAGCGTGTCGATACCTGCGCGGCTGAATTCGCGTCTAACACCGCTTACATGTATTCGACTTACGATGAAGAATGTGAAGCAAATCCTACTGACAAAGAAAAGATCATGGTCATAGGCGGTGGCCCTAATCGAATTGGTCAAGGTATAGAGTTTGATTACTGTTGTGTGCATGCAGCGCTTGCGATGCGTGAAGATGGGTATGAGACCATTATGGTCAACTGTAACCCTGAAACAGTTTCAACAGACTATGACACATCTGATCGTTTGTATTTTGAGTCTGTGACCCTAGAAGACGTTTTAGAAATCGTGCGTATTGAGAAGCCTGTCGGCGTTATTGTTCAATACGGCGGTCAAACACCTCTTAAACTTGCGCGTGATTTAGAAGCTGCCGGTGTACCGATTATTGGGACGTCACCAGACGCCATCGATAAAGCAGAAGATCGTGAACGTTTTCAGAAGATGGTTAATAAATTAAATCTTAAGCAACCTGCCAACGCGACGGTAAGCAATCTTGAAGAAGCTTTAATTGCAGCTGAGAAAATCGGTTTCCCATTGGTTGTGCGCCCTTCATATGTATTGGGTGGTCGTGCAATGGAAATTGTCTATGACTTAAAAGATTTAAAACGCTATTTAAATAATGCTGTTAAAGTGTCAAATGACTCACCTGTGCTGCTAGATCGCTTCTTAGACGATGCAATTGAAGTTGATGTAGATGCTATTTGTGACGGTAAAGAAGTGATGATAGCGGGTATTATGGAGCATATTGAACAGGCGGGTGTTCACTCTGGTGACTCTGCATGTTCACTGCCACCATATTCACTGAGTAGCGAAATACAAGATGTAATGCGCGAGCAAGTTAAAGCCATGGCGCTAGAATTAGGCGTTGTTGGTTTGATGAATACGCAATTTGCGGTAAAAGACGGCGAAGTGTATTTAATCGAAGTCAACCCACGTGCTGCACGTACTGTTCCATTCGTGTCTAAGGCAACGGGGTTAGCGGTAGCCAAAATCGGTGCCCGTGCGATGGCCGGCCAATCACTTGCTTCTCAAGGTTATAGTAAAGAGGTTATCCCACCATTTTTCAGTGTGAAAGAAGTGGTGTTGCCGTTTGCGAAATTCCAAGGTGTTGACCCTTTGCTTGGTCCTGAAATGCGTTCGACAGGTGAAGTGATGGGCGTAGGAGATACTTTTGTTGAAGCTTACGCGAAAGCTAACCTTGGTGCTGGTGAACCGATCCCTGCGGGTGGTAAAGCGCTATTATCAGTGCGTCTAAATGATAAAAATCGTATTATCGAATTAGGTCGCGCTATGGTGGTAAAAGGATTTACATTAGAAGCAACGCGTGGAACAGCTGAAGTACTTAATAACGCAGACGTACCTTGTTCAATCGTTAATAAGTTGTCTGAAGGGCGTCCAAATATCGTAGATGCGATTAAAAACGGTGAATATTGTTATATTATAAATACCACTGAAGGTCGCCAGGCGATTAATGATTCGGTGTATATTCGCCGGGAAGCGTTGTTGAATAAAATTCCATACACTACAACGATGAATGCTGCTTTTGCTACTGTCAATGCTAATAAAGCTGATGACAGAGCCAGAGTTAATTCATTACAGGAACTGCATAAACAATTAGTCTAATTGTTTAAAAAGTTTGTGCTGGGTGTTGAAATATCACGCCCAGCACTCACCTTATAGTGACGTAAATCAACAAACACATTAAGCGAGCTATTGATCAATGACTCAATATCCAATGACGGCGAAAGGCGCGGAAATGTTGCGTACAGAATTGCAGCATTTAAAGTCAGTAAAACGCCCAGAAATTATCAAATCTATCGCAGAAGCGCGTGAACACGGTGATTTGAAAGAAAATGCAGAATATCACGCAGCCCGTGAGCAGCAGAGTTTTTGTGAAGGGCGTATTCAAAACATCGAAGGTAAACTGTCGAATGTACAGATTATCGATGTAACCAAAATGACCAATAACGGAAAAGTCATTTTTGGTACTACAGTGACCGTGCTTAATTTGGTCAATGACAGCGAAATTACGTACAAAATTGTCGGCGATGACGAGTCTGATATTAAGAATAATTTAATATCTATCAACTCACCCATAGCACGGGGTTTAATTGGTAAGAGCTTGGATGATGTTGTTACAATTCAAACACCTAAAGGTGCAGTTGAATTCGAAATTATCGATGTGAAATACATTTAGTTAATGCCTTTGGTGTTAATAAAGGTTAAAAGCGTGCTGATCGGCACGCTTTTTTTTGTGTGAAATTTTCTCTAACGCTGGCATGCGCTTTTAAAGCCTAAAGTATGTAGTCTTCACTAAATATTCCGCGAAGTCTGAAATTGGCGCTAAGCTAAGCTACTGCTAATGCATTCTCGGTTTTGTTAAATGTTGGATAACTTGTTGATTCAATGCTGCTAAATTGTGAGAGCTGCGACTTGTATAAAGACCCTTGTCGATAACCAGATCCCTGTCAACGAGCTTAGCGCCTGCGTACCGTAATCTATTTAAAACGGTCGGGAAGGACGCCACAAGCCGATTTTTAAGTACGTCTGCTTCTAGCAACATCCATGTACCTTGATTGATCGCGACTACGGGTTTGATTTCAGCGTCCTTAAAGAACCCCTTAACAAAATCGATGGCGTCTTTATCTTGCAACAATGCATCGGGATTAAATAAACCACCAGGTAAAATTAGTGCGTCATAATCCTCAGCCGAAACATTTGAAACTATTTTATCGACATCTACTTCGATACCCCATTTGCTGCCATTCCATCCTATAATAGTGCCTGGCTCTAAAGAGATGATATGAACTCTCACCCCAGCGCTGATAAGTGCATCGCGGGTTTCAATGAGCTCACATTGTTCGAATCCATCCTTGGCTAATATGGCGGCCGTTTTGTTACTTGATAATGTGTTTAACATGCTTTGCTCCTGCTTTTGCATTCGTGCTTTTTGTGACGTAAATATGAATAAAGCCAACAAATGCATCTAAAATAGGTAATGCAATTATTAAACCAGTAATTAATCGCGATTCCGATTGGTGGTGAAAATGCCTTAGTTATTGATTTAACGTAATAATGCTTGTTTATTAATTAGATTAGACCGACTTCAAGTCAGTTAGTTTTCAAATGATATAGTAAATCTGTGTAAATTTAGTCGCAGGAATTAAGCAAATTTGTCACGAATATTTACAGCAAAAATAAGCTTAGGTAGTTAAAATTACCTAAGATGAGATTTTTAGTACTTTTTCAAGGTTAATTACTTTCCCGTTAGTGTTTTGTAACGTTAAATGTGTCTAATGTTGCACAGTAGGTTTTTCCCTCTGCATAAATAAAGTGCTAATAGCTATTAAAATAGGTTTGTGAAAAGGGAATGAGTTAATCTGATTAGCGCAAAATAAAGCATCTAAAAACGCGGCATATTAATAAGCTACTTAAGTTGCGTTAATCACTTGATCGAAAATGTGCGTTAAACGTGAACGCGTAAATTACATTTGTACGTTTTTTAAATATAACACTCACCTTTGGGATAACGAGACACATGCGCAGTAGCGTTTTATATATAATCACTGTGCTTATCTGGGGCTCAACTTGGCTAGCAATAGAGTTTCAATTGGGTGATGTTCCGGCGCAAGTCTCCTTGGTTTACCGCTTCGCAATTGCCGCGATTTTAATGTGGGCATATTGTTTGTTCAAGCATCTGGATATGCGTTTTTCTTGGGGCGACCATCGTTTTTTCCTGATATTAGCGTTGTGTAATTTTGGTGTAAATTACCTTATCCTTTATTGGGCTCAAAATTACCTTACATCAGCGATGGCATCTATCGCTTTTTCAACGTTGCTGTTGATGAACATTATCAATACGCGATTATTTTTCGGCCGGGTAATTGCTAAACGTATATATGTTGGGGCTGGGTTAGGTGTTATGGGCTTAGGTGCATTGTTCTGGCCTGATATTAAAAGTCTCGATTATGCTAGTGACGCCGTTCTCGGGTTAGGCTTAGCGCTAAGTGGAACGTTTATAGCGTCACTGGGCAATATGGCCAGTGTACGTAATTCTGCCCATAAGATAGGTGTAATGCAGGGCAATGCTTGGGGAATGTTATACGGTGCCTTAGCGCTTGTTTGTGTTGTGTTCTTTACGGGGGTCGAGTTTAGTTTCTCAATGAAACCTAGCTATGTCTTGTCATTACTATATCTGTCACTGTTTGGCACAGTTATCGCTTTTGCATGTTATTTCTTACTACTTCGGGATATTGGGCCAGAAAAGGCTAGTTATTCGATTGTATTATTCCCATTTGTGGCCGTTACGCTCAGTACCTATTACGAAGGATTCGAATGGCATATCAATACCGTATTGGGTTTTGTATTGGTCATTATCGGTAATGCCATCGTGCTGACGCCGATGGCTAAAATTCGACATTGGTTTTTGCATCGCAAACAGTAAAAAAGATGTATCGTCGGCTAAATAGTCGTCAATTAACTACTTAGCCCGATGTAGACGAATGGCGATAATCAATCCTAGTACAGTGACAAGCCATGCCGTTAAATTACCGAAATATCGATAAGGTGTAGTCCCACTAACCCGTTGTATTTTATCACTGAGTACCGCCGTTTCAAACTGAGGTAAACGACTCTGAATAGCACCGCTGGCGTCAATAAAAGCGGTGATACCATTATTTGTGGCGCGCAATACAGGAAGCCCGAACTCTTTAGCTCGCACTTGAGCTATTTCCAGATGCTGAGCTGGGCCATGGGAATGACCAAACCAAGCATCGTTACTTACAGTGATAATAAAATCTGTAGCAGCATATAAATTTTCGCGTATTTGATTCGGGAAGACAATTTCAAAGCACAGGGCAGGGGCAAAGTAAAAGCCATTTGATACCAAGTTTGCCTGCTGATAATCCCCTCGGGTAAAAGATGACATTGGTAAATCAAAAATGGGCGCCAAACCACGCAACCAATCCTCTAAGGGGATATATTCTCCGACCGGTAATAGATGATGCTTGTCAAAACGATTTGATTGAGGATATTGATAGTGTCCTTTGCTGTCAGCTTTATTTTTTAAACCCACACCTATAATGCTGTTGTATGCTTGGCGGGTTTCAAAATTATAATTAACAATCCCCGTTAGTATGCCCGTTCTATGCTTGGCGGCTTCTTCGTCAAGTTGAGTCAGATAATCTACTGCGATGGGTTCGAGTTGTGGAATAGCCGCCTCTGGCCAGATAATAACTTGATTATCCCAATGGGCTTCTGTCAATTCGAGGTACTTTTTCATTGTTGGCCAGTCTTGCTCAGGTGCCCAGCGTATCTCTTGCGCTATATTGCCTTGCACCATAGCGATTTTGACTGGCTCACCGGTTGGCACAACCCATTTATAGGTATTGAGTACCCCCCCGCTTAAATACAGTGATCCACAGAGTATTATTGGCGCCAGGTACCGTTTGTGCATCAACCAAATCGCGGATGCGGCGCAGAGCGACATCAACAGTGCGCTTACACCAAATTCACCTATCACTGGTAGCCAGCCAGATAACGGGCTATTCATTTGACTATAACCGATGGATAACCACGGAAAACCCGTTAACACTATGCCTCTCGCCCATTCGCTTAGCAGCCATAAAAATGGTAGTGCTAATCCCCATAGGTTGGGTGATAAGTAACGCTTTGCTAGTTTGCTAAACAGCATGGGGTATAGTGATAAATAACTGCACAGTAAAAGCATTAAGCCTAGTGAACCCGCAAGAGGTAAACCGCCAAAATCAGCGATACTGACATGTACCCAGCTAATTCCTGCACCAAACCAACCTAAACCAAAGATAAAACCTAATTTAGCAGCTTGATCGACTCGCGCTTTGTACAGAATACACAAGTAACCAGTGAGAGCGATGGGCATAACCGCCCAATAAGAAAAAGGAGCATAGCTTAATGTTAAGCTAGCTCCAGTAAGAAGTGATAAAAAGTAAAGCATGCGGGTTATGGCACCTAATCTTCAGAGTGGGGAAGGGTGACCTTTAATTGGATCAAGCGACGAGAATCTGAGTTAGATACGGTAAAAATAAATCCATTAATACTGACCTTCTCATCACGCATCGGCATATGACCAAATGCCTTTAGAACAATCCCGCCGATGGTATCGGCTTCTTCTTCATCAAATGACGTTTTAAAGAAGTCATTAAAGTCTTCAAGTTCAGTGAGTGCTTTTACCGAATACGTGTGCTTATTCAGGGCGCGAATATTATCACTATTGATTTCCTCTGCGTCATGTTCATCTTCGATTTCGCCGACAATCAGCTCAAGAATATCTTCGATTGTAACAAGACCTGATACACCACCATATTCGTCTACCACTATCGCCATATGGAAACGCTTTTGTTGAAACTCTTTTAACAGTACGTCCACCCGTTTACTTTCTGGAACGATAACTGCTGGGCGTAAAACATTCTTAATTTCTAGCTCTTTACCAGGTATAAAGGCATATTTCAGTAAATCTTTGGCGAGTAAAATACCTTCGATATGATCTTTATCTTCGCTTATTACGGGAAATCTCGAATGTGCCGAATCAAGCATAATAGGCAAGAATTTGTCGACCGTTTCTGTAATGTCGATGGTGGTCATTTGAGCGCGAGGTATCATAATCTCTCTGACACGCATTTCACTCACTTCCATGACACCTTCAATCATCTCGCGCGTTTCTTGATTAATGACCTCTCGCTGTTCTGCATCAGTGATGACAGAGAAAAGTTCTTCTTTGTTTTTCGGTTCTCCCGTGAATGATTGGACTATTTTATCCAACCAACCTTTGTTGGAAGAACCGTTTGTAGATGGGGGGTTATCTTCGCTCATGATCTCGTTAAATTATGGTTTGAATGACTATCATCATTGATCTTGGTAAGGGTCGTCAATCGAAAATTGTTTAAGAATTGCGACTTCTAGTTCTTCCATCTGTTGTGCTTCATCATCCTTTATGTGGTCAAAGCCCAATAAATGCAAGGTTCCGTGCACTATCATATGGGCCCAATGATGATGCAACGCTTTGTTTTGGTCATTAGCTTCTTGTGCCACAACACTGGAACAAACTATAAGATCGCCAAGTAAGTTCATACTAATACCCGCAGGTGCCTCAAACGGGAATGACAGTACATTGGTAGGTTTGTCTTTGCCACGATAGGCCAAATTGAGCGCTTGGCTCTCAGGAACGTCAACAATGCGCACAGTCACTTCATTTTCAGGTATGTTCTGATGTACAAAAACGGCCTCTAGCCATGACTGTACGTCAACAGCTAGAGGTAAATCTGGCGCAGTAGATGCAATTTGTAAATCCAGTAGCGCCCTCACTATTGTTCGCTTTGCTGACTAGTGTGCTCAGCCTTCTTTTCCAGACGAATACGCTCTTGCTGTGCTTCATAATCTTCGTAAGCCATTACGATTCTTGCTACTACAGGATGTCTTACCACATCATTAGCATTAAAAAAGTTAAATGAAATATCGTTAACCTCTTTAAGAACTTCAATGGCATGGCGCAAACCTGAGCGTGTTCCCCGAGGTAAATCTACTTGGGTGATATCGCCGGTAATGACTGCTCTAGAATTAAAGCCAATACGGGTCAGAAACATTTTCATCTGTTCGACGGTGGTATTTTGGCTTTCATCAAGGATGATAAAGGCATCGTTTAAGGTACGACCGCGCATGTATGCAAGGGGGGCTACTTCTATCACGTTACGTTCAATAAGCTTTTCGACTTTTTCAAAACCAAGCATCTCAAACAGTGCATCGTAAAGTGGGCGTAGATAAGGGTCCACTTTTTGCGATAAATCTCCCGGTAAAAAACCCAGTTTTTCCCCAGCTTCCACGGCAGGACGGGTCAGCAAAATACGACGGACCTCTTGACGCTCTAAAGCATCAACTGCGGCGGCAACTGCTAGATAGGTTTTACCTGTCCCTGCTGGGCCGACACCAAAACTAATATCATGGGTCAAGATATCGGAAACGTATTTCGACTGATTTGGATTACGCGGTTTGATAACCCCGCGTTTGGTTTTAATGTGCACTTCTTTACCGTAATGTCCGGCTTCCGCACGTTCTAGACACTTGGCTTCTTGAATAGCTAAGTGTACATGTTCAGATTCCAAATCAGGAATTTCACCGCGTATCGGTTGGGTTTCAATATAAAGCAATTTTAATAGTTGCGCAGCACCGCTCGATTGAAGCGGTTTGCCTGTGACCTTAAATTCGTTATTACGGTAGGTGATTTCTACCCCAAGTCGACGTTCTATTTGCTTAATATTGTCATCTAGTGGACCACATAAACTGGCTAGTCGTTTATGATCAGATGGTTCTAACGCTATTTCATTACTGATAAGTTTGCTCAATCGTTCTCTCTCGGTTGTTAATATTTGATCAATGTGCCGGCACAAATTGCGCCACGCCTAAAGCGTCGGTTTTATTCGTCTGTTTGGCTAAAATGGCTTGCGGCGCAACATTGATACGTAAATTCATATCCGCTTCTTTTCGCAATACGTGTCCGCGCAAAGAGTTGGCAAAGACATCGGTGATTTTAACATCGACAAATCCGCCTATCATGTCTGGCGTTCCTTCGAAGTTAACGACTCGATTGTTTTCAGTTCGCCCAGAAAGCTCCATCGGATTTTTCTTAGATGGACCCTCGACGAGAATACGTTGTTCGCTATCTACCATATTTCGTGCAATGCGCAGTGCTTGCTGGGTAATCCGGTTTTGCAATAACTGTAAACGTTCTTTTTTGGTTTCTTCGGTTACGTCATCTGGTAAATCAGCTGCTGGGGTACCAGGACGAGCGCTATAAATAAAGCTGAAACTTAAGTCAAAGTCCATAGCTTGAATTAAATCCATTGTTGCTTCGAAGTCAGCATCTGTTTCGCCTGGGAAACCGATGATGAAATCAGAAGACATACTTAAATTTGGACGTATTTTTTTCAACTTACGAATTTTTGACTTATATTCTATTGCAGTATGGCCACGTTTCATCAAATTCAAGACACGGTCGGCGCCTGATTGAACGGGTAAATGTAAATGGTCAACTAATTCTGGGATCGCGGCATAGGCATCGATGATGTCGTCAGTGAATTCAACAGGGTGAGATGTGGTATAGCGAATACGATCGATACCATCAATAGACGCAACCATCTCTAGTAATTCAGCGAACGTACAAATGGCGCCATCATGATGAGGGCCACGAAACGCGTTGACATTTTGTCCAAGTAAATTGACTTCCCGCACACCTTGCTCGGCGAGTTGTGCCACTTCTAGCAACACATCGTCTACTGGACGGCTTACTTCTTCGCCGCGAGTATAAGGTACAACGCAAAAAGTACAGTATTTAGAGCAACCTTCCATAATGGAAACAAACGCAGTGGGACCGTCTGCTTTTGGTTCGGGTAAACGATCAAATTTCTCAATTTCAGGAAAGCTGATATCAATCACCGATGAACTACCACCTTTAATTTGATTAATCATTTCCGGTAGGCGATGCAGTGTTTGTGGACCAAACACTAAATCGACAAATGGCGCACGCTGGCGAATAACTTGGCCTTCTTGAGACGCAACACAACCACCCACACCGATAATTAATTCTGGTTTGTCTTTTTTAAGATTTTTCCATCGGCCTAGTTGATGAAAAACTTTCTCTTGTGCTTTTTCACGGATGGAACAGGTGTTTAACAAAATCACATCGGCTTCTTCCGCAGTGTCTGCAACTTGGTATCCATGGGTCGAATCCAATAGGTCAGCCATTTTCTGCGAGTCATACTCGTTCATTTGACAGCCCCAAGTTTTAATAAAAAGTTTTTTAGTCATAACGCCGTGTACTTACCTTTGATGTGAAATCTCTGCGAAAAAACAATGCAATCTTATAATGCCCAATGTTGAAAATGCATTTTAAGCGTGGTCAAAAATTAATTGAGCAAAATCGAACCGCGTATTTTACGGGTAATTGTTTCACTAGGCTAGTTTTATCAGGCGTTATTAAGACAAAAAACCGTCATTTTTGGCAGCCTGTTAATGATTTGCTAACAAATCAGTGGCATCAATGAGTTGAGTATCTGGCTGAATTGAATCGTATGTTGAATACTTATGCACGCCGTTAACTGCGCCATATATATCAAGTTATATTTACCTTGATTAGGATGTTTAAAATGGCAGTAAGTATCTACGCATTTTATGGGTCTACCCAAGCGTTATCAGCCTTGCTATTCTTGCCTCTTAAGATATTTCAAAGGCCTAATAAATGAACAACTTACATACTATTTCAATTGATGATATACAAGTCGCCAACGACCAACCATTTGTACTTTTTGGCGGTATGAACGTATTAGAATCACGTGACATGGCCATGCGCATCGCGGAACATTATAAAGAAATAACCAGTAAACTTGGCATCCCCTACGTATTTAAAGCGTCATTTGACAAAGCAAATCGCTCCTCGGTGAATTCTTATCGGGGACCTGGCATGGATAAAGGTCTGGAAATTTTTGCTGAAATTAAAGCGACCTTTGATATCCCTCTTATTACAGATGTGCACGAAGTTGCTCAGGCAGCCCCTGTTGCTGAAGTCGTAGATGTAATCCAATTACCGGCCTTTTTAGCACGTCAAACAGATCTCGTGGTGGCTATGGCGAAAACCAATGCCATCATTAATGTCAAAAAACCACAGTTTTTGGCGCCTCACGAAATGCGCCACATCATTAATAAATTCATGGAAGCAGGTAACGATAAAATCATTCTTTGCGAACGTGGTTCAAGCTTTGGTTATAACAACTTAGTGGTTGACATGCTGGGAATGGATGAAATGAAGCAATATGCTCCCGTGATATTCGATGCAACACATGCATTGCAAAAACCAGGTGGAAGAACAGACTCTGCTGATGGGCGACGTGCTCAAGCCGCACAGTTAGCGCGAAGTGGCATGGCGCTTGGCTTAGCTGGATTATTTATTGAAGCACATCCTAACCCAAATGAAGCAAAGTGTGATGGACCCTGTGCTTTGTCTTTGGATAAACTAGAACCTTATTTACACCAGATGTTGGCATTAGATGAGCTAGTGAAGGGGTTCGCACCATTGGATACCAGTGCAAATTAATACATAGAGTCGTGCTGAGAGGTTTTGGGCAACCGGTTTGAATTCCGAATGCCCAGAACGTCTAGATAATAATGCGTTAATGCCTTAAATGATTAATTTAAGGTTATTCTGATAACGTCGCAGTTTGTGGGGCGTTGCCACCACGTTCTTTATTCGTTAACGCAACAGCCTGTTGACCTTGAGCATTAAGGCTTTCTTCAAGACCCGCAATGATTTTATTTAATCCTTGGGTACTGCTAGTGCTGCTAATGTCTGCTAGCATGCTTTGTAAGCTAGCTTCAATTTGTTCGCTAACGTACATAGACGTAAGGTCGAATTCTTGGGCGAAAGACTGTTGACTGAATACTAATGCAAATAAACTGCTTAAAACTAAATTTGTTCTATTTTTCATGATTAACACCTAAAGTATATTAATGTTTTATGTAAACATGTTTATCTAAATGTTAAATAAACACGCATTATGTTAACCCTTGTTTTAAAAGGGCTTTTACCTTTGACGGATTAAATAATATACAGTTTTACTTTGTTATTAAAATGACATTAACTATCGCAATGGATTAGAAAAACTAATAGTGATACAATTTTTTCAAATTCATCCTTGCGTAGATTTATGAGTCGTAGATTACCTCCTCTCAATGCGTTGAAAGCGTTCGAAGCCGCTGCGCGCCATTTGAGCTTTACGCGCGCTGCTGATGAATTGTTTGTGACACAGGCAGCAGTAAGCCATCAAATAAAATCTCTAGAAGAGTTTTTATCGATGAAACTGTTTATGCGTAAAAACCGTTCCTTACTACTCACTGAAGAAGGCCAGAGTTATTACCTAGATTTAAAAGATATCTTTCAGGCAATGCATGAGGCAACACAGCGGCTGTTAGCCAGAGGTGAAAAAGGAGCCATCACGGTTGCTTTACCTCCCAGCTTTGCTATTCAATGGTTAGTTCCGCGCTTGAATCAATTCAGTCAGTCAAACCCTGATATTGATATACGCATAAAAGCAGTCGACTTCGATGAAGGCTTCTTAACAGACGACGTAGATGTCGCTATATATTATGGTCGCGGTAAGTGGCCTAACGTATATGCGCAAAAACTACATACTGAATATTTAACCCCCGTGTGTTCACCGTTGTTGTTTCAGGGCCAAAAGCCTTTAGAAAAACTAGAAGATTTGCGTCATCATTTATTGCTGCATGATTCATCAAGAGAAGCATGGAAAAATTGGATTAAACACTTCAAAATCCCAGGTATTAATGTTAACCAAGGCGCAATTTTCAGTCATTCAATGTTGGTTTTACAAGCTGCAGCGTTAGGTCAGGGAATTGCGCTTGGTCACAGTGTGCTTGCTCGCCCAGAAATTGAGTCAGGTCGCTTAGTCTGTCCTTTTGATGAGCGCCTGATTGCGACAAACGCCTACTATGCTGTTTGCCATCAGTCACAGGCCGATTTGGGTAAAATAGTCGCCTTTTTCCAATGGTTGCAAAGTCAAGTGCAAGATGAACAGGAAGACGATGATTTTAATTAATGAAGCTCAAGATCCTATCGCGCAGTTGGTGTTAGCGCACGGAGCAGGCGCAGGCATGGAAAGTGATTTTATGGCCTTAGCCGCGACGTTATTTTCACAGCGGCAGATATCTGTTATTCGTTTTGATTTTGAATATATGCAAAGAGCAGTGGCATTAAATCGCCGGCAACCGCCTGATAGAATGCCAAAATTACTGTCGTACTTTAGTTATATTCTAGCAGGTCTCGAATCATCATTGCCGCTTTTCATTGGTGGTAAGTCAATGGGCGGACGAGTTGCCAGCATGTTACTTGAAGAATCTAGCGCCCTCGGAGCTGTCTGTTTTGGCTACCCGTTTCATCCTCCTGGTAAACGGGAGAAATTGCGTACAGAACATTTATATACTTTGCAAAAGCCTTTAATGGTGGTGCAAGGCAGTCGTGATACTTTTGGTACACAAGAGGAGGTGGCTGACTATAGGCTTCCGAAGAACATTGAAACTATTTTTATGGCGGATGGGGACCATAGTTTCAAACCGCGAAAAAAATCGGGATTTAGTCAAGAACAACACATCATTAGTGCAATTGATGCCAGCGCCGAATTTATTCGTCAGCAAAAGGTGATGTAAACGTCACAATCAAAGCATATTGACTCTTTGATATATTGGAACAAAGGGAACTTAGTATGAAAATTTATTTAGTCATCGGTGCGTTTGGTGCCATGCTCGCGGTTATATTGGGTGCTTTTGCGGCCCACGGCCTCAAAAGTCAGTTATCGGATAACCTACTTGCGGCATTTCAAACTGGGGTACAATACCAGATGTACCATAGCCTAGGCTTAATTTTGTTGGTCTTGGTTGCGCAAGTTATGCCTAGTGCGCAGTTAGCGTGGTCGGCCGCATTTATGACCACTGGTATTTTATTATTCAGTGGTAGCTTATATCTATTGGCCATTACTGGTATTAAATGGTTTGGCCCAATTACGCCAATCGGTGGTCTGTGCTTTATTATTGCATGGGCCATATTTATATTTTCAGCAGTTAAAGGGTTAAAATAATTAATGGCGGGTTTAGCATTATATTGTCGTACAGGCTTTGAGAAAGACTTAGCGAATGAAGTAATTGAAAAGAGTGCTAGCCTAAACGTTTTTGGCTATCCAGAGCTAAAGGTCAATAGTGGCTTGGTACTATTTCACTGTTATCAAGCAGAAGACGCGGACAAATTAGCTAAATCTTTGGCGTTAACCAGTTTGATCTTTGCGCGTCAAATATTTGCATTTAGTGAGCGCTGCGAAGCCCTAGATACAAACGACCGTATTGGGCCAATTCTCGAGGCGTGTATAGAATTTCCCCAATGTGGAGAATTGCGCGTTGAACATGCTGACAGTACAGATGGCCGTGAGATATCAAAATTCTGTCGTAAGATAAGCGTGCCACTTAGACAAACGTTACGTGCGAAGGGTATTTTAACGCCACTAGAGCACAGCAAATTGCCCGTATGTCATGTTTATTTTTCAGACAGTACCACCGCCATTGTTGGTTATTCGTATCCGCAAAATAACTCGCCTTATCCCTTAGGTATTCTTCGTCTTAAGTTTCCGAACGAGGCACCTAGTCGCTCGACGTTAAAGTTAGATGAAGCGTTTCACTTGTTTATACCTAAAAAGGAGCATGGCAAGCGTTTATCCGGAGGACTCCATGCAGTTGATTTAGGTGCTTGTCCTGGCGGGTGGACTTATCAATTGGTTAAACGAGGTATGTTTGTTGAGGCGGTGGATAATGGCGCCATGGATGAGGCGTTAATGGCCACAGGTCAAGTGCGCTATTGTCCTGAAGACGGCTTTAAATTCCAACCTCGCCGTAATAATGTTTATTGGTTAGTGTGCGATATGATTGAGCAGCCCCAACGTGTGGCAAAATTAATCGCGACCTGGGTGGCTACCAAACGTTGCCAAGAAAGTATATTTAATCTTAAGCTACCGATGAAAAAACGCTATGAATCGGTACAAGAAGCCTTAGCGATAATCGACCAATGTATTGAACAACATCACGCAGGGCCTTATGATTTGAGTGTGAAACACTTATATCACGACCGGGAAGAAGTGACTGTACATCTCAGATTAAAGCCATAGTTATTGCTTAATACGTGGTCTGATAAACGGATTAAAATATATGAAAACAATAGCCTAAACTGCTTAAATTAAATGATTAAAATGGTATTAGGCCAGAATTAATCAGTGCGCAGATGTTTGCTATCAGTATAATAATGAACAGAACATAGACAGTGTAGTGACAATAAATGAAGAACATTGAAATAGAAGACGATTTATACGCTTATATAGCGTCACAGACCCAGCACATAGGCGAGACGGCATCAGATATATTACGTCGTATTGTAATGCCAGGAAATAGCGTACAGAAGCCAACGTTAAAGACTGCGGTCAGTGTACCCAAAGCGCCTAGCGCAAATGTATTTACTCAGGTTACTACTGAAGAATTGCTTGAATACCCAAAAATGGTAGAACGCTTTTTGAAAATTTTGTCGGTACTTGAAACCATCCACGGTGCTCAATTCGATGAAGTACTCACCCTAAGTGGTAGAAATAGAGTGTACTTTGCTAAAGACAAAGACACCTTGTTACAGGCCAGTAGCGTGACTAACCCTAAACAGATAGGCGAGTCTATATTTTGGGTTATGACCAACAACAACACCGCTAAAAAAGCATCTCTTATTAAAGAAGTTGCTGACGTATTGGGCTACAGCGCTAATGACGCTCACCGCTTAGCCGTATTATTTGCCCCGGAATTATATGAAGACTAACTAAAGGATCGATATGGCTATTCACCCAGAAGCAGGTAAACCAGCATCACAAGAACAACTCGTAAACGTTGCTCAATTAATTAGTGCCTATTACAGCAACAAACCTGACAAAAATGACGTCAGCCAAGCCGTTACTTTTGGTACATCTGGGCATCGCGGAAGTTCCTTTAAAAGTAGCTTCACCGATACTCATATTGCAGCTATTAGCCAAGCATTAGCTGAATATCGTCAAGCCAATAATATTGATGGACCGATGTATGTAGGCATGGATACCCACGCACTTTCAGAAGCTGCATTTACCACGGCAATCGAAGTGCTTGCTGCTAATCAGGTCAAGTTAGTTGTCCAACAAGACCGAGGCTATACACCAACACCTGTAATTAGCCATGCAATTCTCGGTTATAACGAAGGTAGAACGTCTGGTTTTTCGGATGGCGTAGTGATTACACCTTCGCATAATCCCCCAGAAGACGGCGGTTTTAAATATAACCCGCCCCACGGAGGTCCTGCCGACAGTGATGTAACTAACCTTATCCAAGCAAGAGCGAACGAGTTGATTCAAGCTGATTTGCAGGGCGTGAAACGTATAGCGTATCAAGTAGCGTACGATACTGGCTTAGTTCAGGAAGTCGATTTCTCTGAGGACTATATAGCGCAACTTGACCAAGTCATTGATATGGAAGCTATTGCCAAGGCTGGTTTAAAGCTTGGTACTGATCCACTTGGCGGTGCCGGTCTATACTACTGGGATAAAATATCCAAGCGCTATGGTCTTAATATTGAAGTGGTTAACCTTAAAGTTGACCAACAATTTGGGTTTATGCACCGTGATAAAGATGGCAAGTTACGCATGGACTGTTCTTCGCCTTATGCTATGGCGGGGCTAATTGCTCTAAAAGACCGTTTCGACTTAGCATTTGGTAATGATCCTGATTTTGATCGTCACGGCATCGTGACCAAAACAGGCGGTTTGATGAATCCTAATCATTATCTTGCGGTGGCAATTGAGTATTTGTACTCCCATCGTAAAGATTGGCCTGCTGGCTTAAAGGTCGGAAAGACCCTTGTTTCTAGTAGTATGATTGACCGCGTTGCACAGGATGCTGGTTTAACGGTTGCTGAAATGCCTGTTGGTTTTAAATGGTTTGTTCAAGGTATGCTCAACAGCGAATTTGGATTTGCCGGCGAAGAAAGTGCAGGTGGCATATTTTTACGACGCAACGGTAAGCCATGGGCGACAGATAAAGACGGTATCATTCTATGTTTGTTAGCGGCTGAAATTTTGGCGGTTACGGGCAAAGATCCCAGCGAGCACTATCAAGCGTTTACCGCTAAATTTGGTTCACCTCTTTATACACGTATCGATGTACCCGCAACTCATGCTCAAAAACAAGCCCTTAGTAAAACCGACAAAAATGCGATCACATCTAAAGAGTTAGCGGGGGAGCCTATTGTTTCAATACAGACACATGCATCTGGAAACAACGCTGCAATCGGTGGTGTTAAAGTCGCTACTGAGAATGGTTGGTTTGCCGCCCGTCCTTCAGGCACTGAGGAAATATATAAAATTTATGCTGAGAGTTTCAATGGTGAAAAGCATTTACAACTTTTGATCGATGAAGCACAAAAACTAGTGGCGCGTATATTTGCCAATGTCATGTAATACTCCTGTAAAATAAATGTATCTTTATCAGTATTATTAGACGGTTGAATACGTATTCAACCGTCTTTTTTATTGTGTTAACATATTTTTAACAGAAAATTTCCGATTTACCTGCTAAAACTATCCTCAGTTAATTTTTGTAATTTTATTACGGGTTTTATCGTCAGGATATTAACCATTTAATAACATGTTTGGATTGAGGTAACACAATGGCAGTAAAACCTGTGAAACGAAACGCAAAAAAAGCGGTAACAGTGAGTCCTGCTGGACTTAATAAAAATGAACTGAAGGCGGCTATCGTTAAACATTTGCATTGTTCTTTAGGAACTGACGAAAACAAAGCGAATAATCATGCATGGTGGAAGGCGACCTGTGCTTCTGTGCAAGAACACGTGTTGGAAGGGCTGCGTAAAACACAAAAATCTCACTATATGAACGATACTCGTGCGGTTCACTATTTTTCAGCTGAATTTTTAATGGGTCGACTAACCTCGAATAATTTACATAACTTAGGTCTTTTTGAACCGGCTGAAAAAGCGCTAAATGAATTGGGCGTAAACCTAACAGATATTATGGAAGAAGAGCAGGATATGGCCTTGGGCAATGGCGGCCTTGGCCGTCTTGCCGCCTGTTTTATTGATTCACTTGCTACCCTAGATTTACCCGCAGTCGGTTACGGTTTGCATTACGAACATGGTTTATTTCGTCAAGAAATACAAAATGGTGAGCAAATAGAGCGTCCTGACAGCTGGCGTGATTACGGAAATCCTTGGGAGATTTGCCGCCCTGAATCTATTCAAGATATTCCACTGTATGGATATGTTGAAACAAAATACGGAGAAAATGGCCGTATAAATAAAGAATGGCACCCCGGACTGATTGTAAAAGGACTACCTTGGGATATTCCGGTGGTAGGGTACGGCGGTAAAACGGTAAATGTTTTACGTTTATGGCAAAGCCAAGCATCCGATTACTTTAACTGGGATGTGTTTAACGCCGGTGGCTATGTTGATGCGCAAAAAGAAAATGTCCAAGCTGAAACAATCTCAAAAGTATTGTATCCCAACGACGAAACCGAGGTAGGTAAAGAACTACGTCTTATTCAACAATACTTTTTTAGTGCATGCTCACTAAAAGATATCATTCGTCGTTATAAACGGGCGCACGGCGATGATTGGAGTCGTTTTTCAGAGCAAGTTGTTATCCAGCTAAACGACACGCATCCTGCGGTAGCGATACCGGAACTAATGCGTATATTGATCGACCGGGCAGAGCTTGATTGGGAATACGCTTGGAGTATTTGTAGCAAAACATTTGCCTATACTAACCATACTTTACTGCCTGAAGCATTAGAGAAATGGCCTGCTCGTATGTTCGAAAAAATATTGCCACGCCATTTAGAAATAATTTATGAAATCAATCATAGATTTATGGAGGAAGTCGAGGCTGTTTGGCCTGGCGATAATGCCATTAAAAAGAAATTATCCATTATCGAAGAGGGCCATGAAAAAATGGTCCGCATGGGCAACTTATCGGTCATTGGCTCCTTTGCAGTCAATGGTGTAGCTGAAATCCATTCTGAATTGGTTAAAAAAGATCTTTTTCCTGAGTTTAATCAAATGTGGCCTGGTAAATTGACCAATGTGACGAATGGAATTACCCCTCGTCGTTGGTTAAAGGCCTGTAATCCTGCGTTGTCTCATTTAATAGATGGGAAAATCGGCCAAGATTGGCCATTGCATCTAGATAAACTGCAAGAGCTGGCTAATTTTGCTGATGATGCTAAATTTCAAAAACAGTTTATGCAAATTAAGCGCGACAATAAGGTAAAATTGACGCAAGAAGTGCTTAAGTTAACAGGGATAGAAATTGATCCAAACGCTATATTCGATATTCAAATCAAGCGACTGCATGAATACAAGCGTCAACATTTAAATCTTTTACATATCATGGCCTTGTACCGCCGTTTATTAGCCAATCCTAATTATGACATACATCCACGAGTATTTTTATTTGGGGCGAAAGCAGCACCAGGCTATAAATTGGCTAAAGATATTATATTTGCGATTAACAAAGTAGCAGACAAGATAAATAATGATCATCGTGTTAATCACAAATTAAAGGTTGTTTTCCTACCGAATTACCGCGTTAGTCTGGCTGAAAAAATGATACCTGCAGCGGATATCTCTGAACAAATATCGACAGCAGGTAAAGAGGCTTCTGGTACAGGTAATATGAAGTTATCATTAAATGGTGCGTTAACCGTTGGTACGTTAGATGGGGCGAATATTGAAATTGCTGAGGAAGTAGGGGACGAGAATATCTTTATATTCGGTCTGACGGTCAGTGAAATAGAAGCGCTTGAACTAAAGGGCTACAACCCATTTGACTATTACGATAATAATAGTGAACTCAAAGCGGTACTCGATTGGTTAGACAGTGATTATTTTACACCAGGCAAGCCTGGTGCATTGTCTTCACTAAAACGCAGTATGCTAGAAGGGGGTGACCCTTACAAAGTACTAGCAGATTTCGCTTCATACAGCGACGCACAAGCGCTTGCTGATAAAGCATACAAAGACAAAGATAGATGGGCCAAAATGGCTATTTTAAACACCGCACGCATGGGCAAGTTTACTTCCGACCGCTCAATTAAAGATTATGTTGAACGTATCTGGAAACTGACACCTTGCAAAGTGGAGTAGTAATATAGCGTTAGTACTTTTAACCACAGAATGGCTTTAACCCCAGCCATTTTCCTGTAGACTAAGGTATTATATGGAAAGCCCAAATTGCATTTTTGGGCTTTTATTCCTACTAAAAATAGACACTTAGTGTCTGATGTATTTGGGGTTCATATAGCTGCATGATACCAGTCCATGATTCGTTGCGAACGTTACCTAATCGTCATGTGTTTTTAAAACAGATCGACGAAATGCTTAAGCGCCATCCCCATCATTCTATGCTTTTAATTGATGTAGTACGCTTTTCGGACGTCAGTAGTAGCTTTGGTTATGAACTCGGTGATGAACTGCTGCTCAATATAGCTAACCGCATAAATTATATATTCGCTGGGCATGATGCTCATCTAGGACGTATCAGCGGTGATATTTTCGGTTTGGTAATTCCCGGTAAGTTTAGTCAGATACAGTTACAACGCTTTTATATCCATCTTATCGAACACTTCAAGACACCAATTGCGGTGGGCGATCATTCTTTTATTGCTGATTTTAATGTTGGCGGTGTATCGAATGAAGAGTCCGAAATTGCAGCCAGTCAGTTTTTCACCAGAGTAGAAGCCGCACTTAAACAAGCCAAGCAAAATCGTTATGATAATTTCTGTTATATGAGCTTAATAGATAAGCCAGATAACAGCAGGTCGATTACCCTAAAGGCAGACTTAAAACGTGCCTTAGCTCAAGACGAATTAGAGATCTATTTTCAGCCGAAAGTTAATCTACGTACCTTACAAATTACTGGGGCTGAATGTTTATTGCGCTGGAACCATCCCCTAGATGGCATTTTGTTTCCAGGCGCGCTAATTGAAGCTGCTGAATCATACAACATGATGAACGAAATGGGTTATTGGGTATTAGAAGCAGCATTTAAAGGAGCAAAACACCTTTACGATCTCAATATTCACTTAAAGCTTTCAGTTAATATGTCACCGACACAATTGTACGATCCTAACTTTGTCGATCACTTAGCTGAATTTGCGCGTATATATAACGTTGACTTACGCCGGATTGAAATTGAATTAACCGAGGACGTTGCCCTCTCTAATTCCTTTGTGGTGACATCACAATTGTCCCAAATTCGTGCACTAGGTGTGTCAGTGGCCATAGATGACTTTGGAAAGGGTTATTCCAATCTCGCTTATATGCGCAATATAGAATTGGACACCATAAAAATTGATAAAACTTTTGTTATGGAACTCGCTGAAAGTCCGATTAACCGCGCCGTAATTGAAGCGTCGAAATTAATTGCAAAAGCAGCGAAGTGTGAAGTCGTCGCTGAGGGGATTGAAAATATCCATCAACTTCACATATTGCGTGAAATTGGCATTATGGAAGGCCAAGGCTTTCTATTTTCCCGTGCCGTGCCATTAAAGGATTTTATCGTATTAACCCAACAAGATTTTATGGTCGGTAATTCTCATGTGCGTTCAATTGATACGGATAAGTCAGTGAGTCATTTCAATTAGTTACTGGCCTTTGTAATATATGATTATTCAAGGCGCATGGTAGTAGCGTTATTAAGAGCATTTATGCAAATACAAGATAGCAGTTCAATAATAAAGCATTTACGTGAGACCGGACAGTTTCTAGCATTGTCGCGCAGTCAACCTGACGTGTTTAAAAACAGCATAACCTTTTCATTAGATAATGGGACTAAGGTGGATGTTCTAGGTCCCGGTATTCTTTCTTTTACACCACGAATAACAGGTGGCAAATCCATCGTTTTGTCTAGTGGGATCCATGGAAATGAAACCGCACCCATCGAGATATGTGACCATTACGTGGTTGACATTTTGATGGAGAAAATAGCCCTAGCCCATAGGGTACTATTTATCTTTGGTAATTTACCCGCCATGGATAGCGCCACTCGGTTTATTGATGAAAATTTAAATCGTTTGTTTAGTGGTGCCCATGCGAGCGCTGAGGTGAATCAAAATAGCTATGAATGCTCAAGAGCAAAAGAATTAGAACATGCCGTCAGCCATTTTTATCGGGCAGAAGAAAATTCAGAAGAACGTTATCATTACGATTTGCACACCGCTATTCGTCCTTCAAAGAATGAAAAATTTGCGGTCTATCCATTTCTACACGGTAAAGCCCATAGTAGAGAACAGTTAAGTTTCTTATTAGCCTGTGGCGTTGATACGTTTTTACTATCTGGTAGTACAACGACCACCTTTAGTTATTACTCGTCACACCAGTTTGGCGCGCACGCTTTTACTGTAGAGCTGGGTAAAGTACTGCCTTTTGGACAAAATGATATGTCTCGTTTTAGTCAAGTTCGAGACACATTGGAACGCTTTATTTGTGGACACACCATAGCGAGTAAGACCTTTAAAAATAGCGATTTTTCAATTTATCAAGTGAATCAGGTGATTAATAAGACCCAACATGACTTTTCCTTGGATTTTTCTGATGATTTACCAAATTTTAGCGATTTTCCAGCGGGGACGTTATTGGCTCATGAGACAGGTGTTGAGTATCGTACGTCTCATGATGGCGAAGCGGTTGTGTTTCCCAATGCGAATGTAGCAATTGGTCAACGCGCAATTTTAACGGTTATTCCTACAACGCTAGATTGATTTGTAGTGGTTTTGTTACAAATATGTGCAATCGGGCAGCACGTAATCAGTATATTCTTTGCTAACGTAGGTATCAGTCAATTCGATAATTCAAGGACAGCAACATGATAATGACAACTACCCCGAGCATCGAAGGTAAAAAGATTGAACGTTATTGCGGTATTGTGGTGGGCGAAGCCGTAATGGGTGCAAATGTGTTTAAAGATATTTTCGCCGCAATCCGTGATGTAGTCGGTGGCCGTTCAGGCGCGTATGAAGACGAGTTAACTAACGCCCGACAAATTGGCTTTCGTGAACTAGAAGCTGAAGCGCGTGCAATGGGGGCAAATGCTGTCGTAGGCATCGATATTGATTACGAAGTCGTTGGTAAAGGCGGCAGTATGCTGATGGTTAGTATCAGTGGAACCGCCGTTAAGTGTGATGATCTTTAACTGTTACACGCAGACTATTGCTTGAATCATCAATACATAAAAAGCGTAATTCAATAAAAAACGTTAATGATTTGGGAAATATTATTAGTCTAAACCGCGCTGTCTATTACTTGTTTTCCCAGTCATCTTCATCGTCAAAGTTCTTATTGTTGTCTTTACTTGGCTTAGGTAACTTGGCTTTAGCACTTTGCTGCAATAAAAATATATTACCGAGAATAAATCCCAGTACGACAACGATGATGGCGACGACGATCCAAATATTCATTATTTATCCGATTGTTAGGCTGATGCCCATGATTTACGCATCTATACCGCGATTGAGTATGTACTTGTGATAAATCATTGGCAATCGAGATAGCACATAGTTTCGTCCGCTGATGTCTTCTTTAGCCAAGACAGTTTGTAAAGCATCTAGTGTGTGGAGTTGTTGTATCTTATTCGCCACTGGCTGATAACTAATATGCCACGGTTCAGTTGAAACTCCTCCATTATAAAAAGAGTAGGGCAGATAAAAATCAAATTTTTCCGCATGATCAACTAACCACTCACTAAGAGCACCACAAGGGCCATTGACACTATATTCATCGGGCACGAGTTGTAATTTTTTACCTGAACGCTCTATGGCATGGCTGTCAAATATATCTAAGTCTGTGCCCCAGTGATGTCGGCTTGCTCCGGGCAACGCAGACCACGTTAATATTGCGGCTAATTTTTTCTCTTCAGACAAGCTAGCGTTATCAAGCAAGCTACCATTGGGTGCATAAAGGGGACGTAAGCCTTGCCACTTCTGATCCCATATAAATTTCTGCCGATGAAAATCTCGATAGCTACTGGCGATGTTAATGTTAACATTGTCTTTTTTAGCTGCTTGTTGCATCAACAGAAAAGCATCATAGGTTTGTTTTTCAAGGCGATGACCGTCTTGTGCTTCACACAAGTGCGAAGCATCAAGCCCTAACGCATGTTGAGTTGTTATCAAGCTAACAACCTTTCTAGAATGCCTTCATATATTTTGGCCAATTCGGCTAAATCGGTAATTTTGACATTTTCATTAATTTTATGGATTGTCGCATTCACTGGTCCCAATTCAATAACTTGTGCGCCAGTAGGGGCGATAAAACGTCCGTCTGAAGTACCCCCGGCAGTGGACAGTTCCGTTTCTCTGCCAGTAATGGCTTTTATGGCGCCTTGGGTTGCTTCTACCAATTTACCTGAATCGGTCAAAAATGGTTGACCGTTGAATGTCCAATGAATGTGATATTCAAAATCGTATTTATCTAAGATATGTGTAACGCGTTCAATTAGTTGTTGGTCAGTCACTTCAGTGGAAAAGCGAAAGTTAAAACATGCTGTCAATTCCCCTGGTATTACATTTCCGGCGCCGGTACCTGAGTTGATATTCGATACTTGAAAGCTGGTTGGTGGGAATGAAGCATTACCGTTATCCCAATGGGTATTCGCAAGCTCTGCAAATGCTGGGGCTGAAAGATGAATAGGGTTTTTAGCTAAATGAGGGTAGGCCACATGCCCTTGAATTCCTTTAACAGTAATATCACCTGTTAATGAGCCACGACGGCCATTTTTAACTACATCACCGACTTCGTTTGTGCTTGATGGCTCGCCTACCAAGCACCATGTCATTTTCTCGTTTCGCGCTTCAAGTGTATCAATAACCCGTGTCGTACCATTTATAAATGGGCCTTCTTCGTCACTCGTAATAAGAAAGGCAATTGAACCGCTATGGCTTGGGTGCTTTGTAACGAAGGATTTAGTCGCTACTAACATTGCAGCAAGGCTTCCTTTCATATCAGCTGCGCCGCGTCCATATATTTGACCGTCATGTTCAGTCGCAACAAACGGAGGGAATATCCATTTATCAGCGGGGCCACTTGGTACTACGTCAGTGTGCCCAGCAAAACAAAATAGAGGACCTGAATTGCCTTTGCGCGCCCACATATTAGTCGTATCTTCAAACACCAAGGGCTCAATTATAAAACCTAGTGGGTTTAGATAATCAGCCATTAACTGCTGACAGCCAGCGTCATTTGGTGTGACAGATTGACGGTTAATTAATTCTTTGGTTAGTGCTAATACTTCACAGCTCATTTAAACATCTCTTGGTATACGGCATCTTTGAATCCAACAATATGATGGTCTTGGTGGATCAGTAGGGGGCGCTTTATTATCGCAGGCGCTTCAAGCATCAAAGCGAGCGCAGTGTCCTTATTTAAGTTTTCCTTTTGCGCATCTGATAATTGACGGAACGTCGTACCTCGCTTATTCAAAAGCGATTCCCATCCCACAACGGATTCAACGTCCGCCAACCATTTTGGATCTAAACCGTCGGCGCGATAATCATGAAATTGATATTCTATATCATTCGAACTTAACCATTTTCGTGCCTTCTTAATGGTGTCGCAATTTTTTATACCGTACATAGTGGTCATTATATATTCATCACCTGATAAGAGAACTTAGCCGTTAACTATAGCGAGATTGGGCCGCTAGCGTAAAGAGGAAAACCAGTTTAGTGGTAAATTTGTGGCGAATAGCCATCTGCTGTTTTTCTTTCGTTGACTTCACTATCGTTTCGTTATGAGGTAGTTGATTTTTATTGTGTATTAATTGGCTTTAAGACTTTTAATCCGGATTTTGTACCACACATTAAATAAATGAACTTTTCAAAACGCTTATCCAACAGTATTTTAGCCAGTAGCGCATTCGTAGTGTTGTTGTGGTGTATTAAATCCGCTGAGATTTTATTCTCCTTGGATTTACACATGTTCGCTATATACCCTCATAAATTAAGTAGTGCACTGGGGATTGTTACGGCACCGCTGATCCACGGCTCGCTTGAACATATTTACAGTAATAGTCTGCCATTGTTAGTGTTGTTAACCGCTCTATTATATGGCTATCCGCGCTCGCGACTGCGTGTACTTTTAAGTGTATGGCTGTTGTCAGGACTTGGCGTGTGGATTTTCGCAAGAGATGCATACCACTTAGGAGTCAGTGGGATCACCCACGGGATTTTCTTCTATTTATTAGTGGTGGGAATATTACGCAGAGATAAGTCCTCTGTGGCTATTATGATGATTGCGTTTTTTATGTACGGAGGAATGACGATGAGTATTTTCCCCCGAGAGCCCGGTATTTCTTTTGAGTATCATTTGTTTGGCGGTATAAGTGGGGCACTGGTCGCATTAATTTGGTATCGGCTAGACCCCAAACAGCAAGATAAACCCTATTCGTGGGAGCAAGACGCACGTGAAGTAGATGACCCTATTATCGGCGATGAGTGGCGTGACACAGGTAGTAATAAAGGGAGTAATACAGCATTGAATGAACAGACTAACTCAAATGTCAAAGCACCGCCTGTTCGACATTCTAGTCAAGTAAATGACCTATTAGCTGACGATTTACGTAATCAAAATTCTAACGATAAACAATATCCATCGTAATCAACAATGTTTTATATACAGTGTAAAATTAAGACACACATAGAGTGCCTAACGCCAGATTTAAGTTATGCGTAACCAAACTTTTTTTTCATATTGTCCGCAACTATTTATAAAGCCAACCGATAGGTTATTGATATATTAGGGTTACTGTTTGTTTTAACTCAACTTTTGTCTAGGCTTTTTAGTGACAACCCAGTAGTATGTTGTTTAATGTTAATTATTTGTAATGATTTTATATGCTGGATTTTAATTACTTTTTTAGAGTGCGTTATGGTGAGTGTGACGCACAAAGTGTGGTCTTTAATGCGCGTTATGGCGACTATGTGGATATCACCATGACGGAATATTTCAGAGCCTTCTATGGCGGTTTCGATCAGTTGATAAAACAAGGTGTTGACACACAAGTCGTAAATTTAAATATCAATTGGAAATCGTCTGCTCGCTTTGATGATATTGTGCGTGCAAGTGTGACAGTTCAAAAGGTCGGTAATACTTCCTTCACATGCCAGGTGCTGTTATTCCATCATGAGACTGACAGGCTAATTGTCAGTGCCGATATAACTTATGTATGTGTGGACGCTGAAAAGTTCAGTAAAGTGTCCATTCCCGATTCGTTGAAAGACGCATTTTCTACCCCTGCTCAAGCGGTGTTGATAAATCATGCTGGTGTAACCCTCGTTGACTAAACACCTACCTCAAAGGTTAATTACCACGAGTAGAGCAATATTGGATTTATCATAATACTACATTGATATTATGCTACTCGTGACACACATCTCATTTGACCAACTGGTTTATCGCGTTAAACGTTGTTCACTCGCAGCTAGATTTGTTCGTAATCTTGCGAATATACCGATATTTTCCCCGCGTATCTCAACCATAATACCCGTGAAAGGGGCTGAATACGTATGCAAAAACTTGTTTCCATATTGTTACAAAGGATAGTCTTACGAATGTGGCGACTAACTATTTATTAACATAGACCGCCCTGACCAATAAGATTAATCCTGCGTGTATATCAATCACGCTTTTTAGCTAACGGAACGTTATTGTGCGAGCACGTAAACGCCTGCAATTTGCCTTCTAATAATAAGTACTTTAAAGAGACACATACATGCAGCAAACAAAACCACAGTTGAGCTTTTGGCAAATTTGGAATATGTGCTTTGGCTTTCTCGGCATCCAATTTGGTTTTGCTTTGCAGAATTCCAACGTAAGCCGGATATTTGAATCTCTTGGCGCCGATTACAGCAACTTGGCTGTTTTATGGGTCGCCGCACCTATAACGGGTTTGGTTATTCAGCCTATTATCGGTTATCTAAGTGATAATACGTGGAACCGGTTGGGGCGTAGACGTCCTTATTTCCTATGGGGTGCCATTGCTGCGAGTGGCGCGTTGTTTATTATGCCAAATTCTCCAACCTTGTGGTTTGCTGCTGGTATGCTTTGGATAATGGATGCGTCTATAAATGTTTCCATGGAACCATTTCGGGCATTTGTAGGGGATATGCTTCCACCTAAACAGCGTGCTACTGGCTATGCTATGCAAACCTTCTTTATTGGCGTAGGGGCAGTAGTGGCCTCTGCGTTGCCTTGGATGATGACTAACTGGTTTGATATATCGAATATTGCCGCTGCAGGTGTAGTGCCTGACTCAGTAAAGTTTTCGTTCTACGCGGGGGGCAGTATATTCTTCGTCGCAGTACTGTGGACAGTGGTATCAACCAAAGAATATTCACCTGAACAATTAGCCGCATTTGAAGCCGCACAGGCCCAAATCAATGCGCATAATCCCCCTATTGTTGCTGCCAGAAGTGCAAAGCAGTATTTAATGGGAGGCAGCGCCTTTACCGTGATTGGTTTGATACTGTTAGCTATCATCTTTATTAACATCGAAGCGCTAGATAAAAACTTATATATTCTGGCTGGGGGTCTAATAGCGTTTGGTTTATGCCAGTTTATCGGCAGTTATATGGTCCATAAAAGCCATACTAAAAATGGATTTGCCCAAGTGCTTGGCGATCTGTTTGCTATGCCCCAAGCGATGCGTCAACTAGCAGTGGTTCAGTTTTTTTCTTGGTTTCCACTATTTGCTATGTGGATCTATACCAATTCAGGGGTAACGTCTCATCATTATGGTACGCGAGATACAAGCACGTTAGCGTATAACGAAGGCGCAGATTGGGTGTCAATATTAATGGCGACGTATAATGGTGTGTCTATCATCGCCGCCATTGTTATTCCATTTGTGGTACGAAAACTCAACTTACAATATGCTCATATGATTAATCTAACTTTAGGGGGCGTTGGGTTTATCTCATTCTGGTTTATTCGCGATCCTGCATGGTTGGTATTATCAATGGTAGGCGTTGGTTTCGCTTGGGCATCTATTTTGTCTGTGCCTTATGCCATATTAGCGAATGTACTACCGAGTAATAAAATGGGGGTATACATGGGTATATTCAATTTTTTCATCGTTATTCCACAGATACTCGCAGCCAGCATTTTAGGTTTTCTGATAACCAAAGTATTTGATAACCAACCTATATTTGCACTAGTCATAGGGGGTTGCAGTATGTTGATTGCAGGCGTTATGACTCTGCGTGTTAAAATTCCACAATAGCCGGATGGGACCAAACGATTTATGAAGATGTATTCAACTGAGCTTTTTACTGCTAACCATATTTTTACAAGTGTGACTGGATTAGCGCTCGCAATCGCCCTTGCTGGGTGCGGTAGCACACACAACAACATGGCTAAGACCACACGATTAAAAGAGACTGCGCAATTTTACGGAACTGATAATCCATTTGTAAAAGAAGCGGTTTATTTCGTGATGACAGACCGCTTTGTCGATGGCGATGAAAGTAATAATTATCCAGAGCAAGGAGGCAGTCTTCCTAGCTTCGATTTACCGCTTTATGGACAAAATGGCGCAAAGGCTAATGTCGGTTATTTAGGTGGAGATCTAAAAGGCATAGTAAACAACGCACAGTACATTAGTGATATGGGCTTTACTGCGGTCTGGCTAACGCCAATCGTTGACAACCCAGACCAACAATTTTCTGGCGGTGAATCAATTGGTTATGGTGGTGCGTTTAAAGACGGTGGTAAAACGGGGTACCACGGTTACTGGGCTGCAAATTTCTACAAAATAGACGAGCATTATCCATCCGCTGGTCTGAGCTATAAAAACTATACTGATGAAATGCGCCAGCAATATGGTTTGAAAACCGTATTTGATGTAGTGGCAAATCACGGCTCTCCTTCGTTTACGATGCCAATGCAGCAGCCAAAATTTGGTCAGCTTTACGACCAAAATGGGCAATTGGTTGCTGATCATCAGAATCTGCCTCCAGAGCAACTAGACCCCAACAATCCCTTACATCGTTTCTATCACAACACACCTGACATCATGCAGTTGTCCAATTTGAATGAAGATAATGAGGCGCTTAGAAATTATCTGATTAATTCTTATTTATATTGGATAGAGCAGGGAGCGGATGCCTTTCGTATCGACACGATAAAGCATGTCCCTCATCACTTTTGGCAAGAGATGGCCGAGCGGGTGCGAACCATTCATCCAGACTTTTTCATGTTTGCCGAAAGTTATGATTACAACGCAAATTTCATTGCTCAACATACCCTGGCTAAAAACGGCGGTATCAGTGTATTGGATTTTCCTGGCCAAAAAGCCATCACCAGCGTGTTTCAATCACCAGACAGTGAATACAGCGAGTTGTTAGCCTACTTGCACTTGACTCATGGGCCTTATGCCAACCCATACGAATTAACCACTTTTTATGATAATCATGATATGCCAAGGATGGACGCAACAGATAACGGTTTTATTGACGCCAATAATTGGCTTTTTACCAGTCGTGGTATCCCTGTTGTTTATCAAGGGTCAGAAATGGGGTTTATGCGTGGTAAAGCAGAGCATCAAGGTAACCGCAATTACTTGGGGCAAGAGAATATTGATAGGGCGAAAAGCCATCCAATACATTCACAGCTATCCGCAATTGCCAATGTGAGAAAATCGCATCCTGCACTGCAAAATGGATTGCAGGTAAACCTTGAATTTTCGAGTGAACATGCGGCATTTTTCCGCGTGATTCAACGTGGTGATATTGCGCAAACCGCATTGGTTTTACTTAACAAAGGTGATGACGCATTTCGTTTTAAGATAACAAAATATTTGCAAAGTGGGTTATGGTCAGAAGTCCGCTTTAATAATGAAAGCCAAAATCTGCAAGAGGGTAGTGCTTTAATTAGCAATGTTGATGGGCACAGCGTTAAAGTCTGGGTGCATGAAGGTCAGGTAACAGACCCGTTAATGCTAAAAGAATTGACACAATTAATGGCATTTAAATAGTAAGAAATAACGTGGAGCCGCTAGGCTCCACTTGATTGACGTATAACTAAATCAACCGGCATAAGATAATGTTCTACTTTTTCACCGGCTATTAGCTTAAGTAAACTCTCGACCAATATCTCGCCGGCTAAAATGGTATCTTGCTTTACTGTAGTCAATGCCGGATTCGCAAAGCTGGCCACTGGCACATTATCAAAACCAACAACGGCAATCTGTTTAGGGATCTCGATATCATTAGCGCGAAGAGCGCGTATTACACCGATAGCGATCAAATCACTAGCACACACGATGGCATCAATATGTGGGTGGTTTTTTAATAACGTCAATGTGGCTTCATAACCAGAATCTTCGGTTGAAATAGCATCTTGCTGCACCGCTTTTTGTTCCACATTCGCGAGCTTAAGCGCTTTTTGGTGGCCGTTATAACGCGCGAAGAATTCTGGAGCGCGGATATCAGCTCCTCCAATAAAGGCGAACCTACGTCGACCTAAGCTTAATAAATGTTGGGTAATGTCATAACCACCTTGAAAATTATCGCAACCAATAGATACGCCTGGATGATCATCATCTAGCGCGCCCCATCTAACAAAATGTGTATGTTGTGCCTCTAACTGACTTAGTTTGGTGCAGTATTCGGTATAATCACCATACCCAAGTAATATAATACCGTCTGCTTTATTAGAATCTTCGTAGTCAGCATGCCAGTCGTCACTTAAGTTTTGAAAAGAGATCAGTAAATCGTAACCCGCCTTAGCAGACGCACGGGTAATGCTACCCAGCATAGATAAAAAGAACGGATTAATAAGAGAGTTGTCGGACGTAGGATCTTCAAACAATAAAAGCGCTAAGGTCTTACTATGCTGACGCCTAAGATTACTGGCATTTTTATCAACCTTATAATTTCGCTCCCGGGCAATAGCTTGCACCTTTTCACGGGTTTCCTTGTTTACTAAAGGGCTATTGCGAAGTGCCCTTGACACCGTAGACTGCGACACACCTGCTTGATGGGCGATATCAAACGATGTAGCTTTTTCTTTCATTACCTCAAACCTTATTCGACAACACAAGATGGATATATCAATTGTTAATAAGAGTTATACACTAGCAAGCCGCTGAAATCCGCAACTAAATTTAATCAAGTTTATCGCAATACCTATATCATCCTTAAACTTAAGTAATTGATTTTGTGTATTTATAATCTGCACTCTGATGACCAAGAAGATATATTTCATTGGTCTTTCAGGTAATAAAAGGACTTTGCCAAGGAAGAATACTGGTATAATATCCGCTGTTTTCAACGTGCTAGCGTAGGGGTAATTATTAATGGCCGAGACCGAGAGTCGTCCGACCAATTTCATTCGTCAAATCATCGATAAAGATCTGCAATCTGGTTTACATCAGCAGGTTCATACACGTTTTCCGCCAGAGCCAAACGGTTATCTGCATATAGGCCATGCCAAGTCTATTTGTTTGAACTTTGGTATCGCAAAGGATTATCAGGGCCAGTGTAACTTACGGTTTGATGATACCAATCCTGACAAGGAAGATATTGATTACGTTAATGCGATTAAAAAAGACGTAAAATGGCTTGGTTTTGATTGGCAGGGCGAAGCCCGTTATTCATCCAATTATTTCGATCAATTACATGCTTTTGCTATTGAGCTGATTGAGAAAGGCTTGGCTTACGTTGATTTTTCAAATCAAGAGCAAGTACGCGAAATGCGTGGCACTCTCACGCGCCCTGGTGCTAACAGTCCTTATCGTGACACCTCTATCGAGGAAAATATCTGTCAGTTTGGTAAGATGAGAAACGGTGAGTATAAAGAAGGCGAATGTTTGCTGCGCGCTAAAATTGATATGGCGTCGCCATTTATGTGTATGCGTGATCCAGCGTTATATCGGGTTAAATTTGCTCACCATCATCAAACCGGTGACAAGTGGTGTATTTATCCCATGTACGACTTTACTCATTGCATTTCAGATGCCATTGAGGGAATAACCCATTCTTTATGTACGTTGGAATTCCAAGACAATCGTCGCCTGTACGATTGGGTACTGGAAAACATCACCATTGATGTTGTGCCTCGTCAATATGAATTCTCTCGTCTTAACCTTGAATATACTGTTTTAAGTAAACGTAAGCTTATTCAATTAGTTGAAGAAGAATATGTGAATGGTTGGGACGACCCTCGTATGCCAACTATAGCAGGTCTTCGTCGTCGAGGTTTCACTGCCGCTTCAATTCGTGAGTTTTGTAAACGTATCGGCGTAACCAAAATGGATAATATGGTTGAAATGGGGATGCTTGAAGCGCCCCTGCGTGATGAATTGAATGAAAATGCGCCTCGCGCAATGGCAGTATTAGAGCCGGTTAAAATTATTATTGAGAACTATCCCCAAGATAACTTTGAGACGTTAGTCGCGCCAAATCACCCAAATCGTCCAGAAATGGGCAGCCGCGAAGTGCCTTTTTCTCGAGAAATTTATATCGAAGCCGAAGATTTTCGAGAAGAAGCCAACAAGAAATTTAAGCGTTTAGTGTTGGGCAAAGAAGTGCGCTTACGCAATGCCTATGTGATCAAAGCACTGCGGGTAGATAAAGACGAGCAAAATAATGTCACCACGATTTACTGTGAGTACGACGCAGATACATTGGGTAAAGACCCAGCTGATGGACGTAAAGTGAAAGGGGTTATCCATTGGGTCTCCGCTGAGCACGCAGTAGCTGCAGAAATTCGTTTATATGACAGTCTTTTTTCTGTTCCGAACCCAGTGGCTGAAGAAGATTTTTCTGCATGTATCAACGGGAATTCTTTGACTATAAAACAAGGCTGGGTTGAACCTAGTTTAGCGAATGTTGCACTAACCCCTGATGAAATTCATGCTTATCAGTTTGAGCGTACGGGGTATTTTTGTTTTGATAAGGACAGCACTTCAGAAAAGTTGGTGTTCAATCGCACGGTTGGCTTGCGCGATACATGGGCTAAGATTGGTGACTAAAGGGTAAATATTTAGTTGTCATATTTTTATCGTTGAAAAAAAGCCCTGATCATATTGTATATGTTCGGGGCTTTTTTTAAATTACGCGATATTGTATGAGTTTCTATTTAGGTTGCGCGTGAAATGTCTTAGCTGTTTCGTGTTTACTGTGATCGCTCATTAAATAAATATAAAGCGGCATAATATCGGCGGGGGTTTTTAGCTTATTAGGATCTTCTGCCGGAAAAGCTTGGGCTCGCATATTCGTGCGAGTACCACCAGGGTTAATACAATTCGCTCTAATTGAGGTATTTTCGTTTTCATCAGCAATCACTTCCATCATGCCTTGGGTGGCAAATTTTGAAATAGCATAACTCCCCCAATAAGCACGGCCCTTTAAACCTACGCTAGAAGTAGTAAATATTATTGATGCACTCGCTGATTTTTTAAGTACAGGTATTAAGGCTTGTGTCATAAAGAACTGACTATTGACATTAACCTGCATTACTTTATTCCAATCATCTTCACTGATCAGTTCGAACGGCTCAAGGTGGCCTAAGACGCTTGCGTTGTGTAGCACACCATCAAGGCTTGGGAATTGATTTTCGATGGTACTCGCCATGTCGCGATAGTGTTGAGGGGTGGCACCCATAAGGTCCAGCGGTACGATTGCAGGCTCTTTTCCACCCTGCGCTAAAATTTGATCATACACAGCTTCTAGTTTACTCACTGTTTTGCCGAGTAATATAACGGTCGCGCCATATTTAGCATATTGCAGAGCCGCTTCTTTACCAATGCCATCGCCAGCACCAGTCACTAATATTGTTTTTGCCGCTAAAAGGCCAGATGTTGGTTGAAAATCAAACATATATTATTTATTTAAGTAAATTTTGCTGATTTTATCATTTAGATGTGAAAATATCCTACCAAATAGTCTTGGAAGACTGGATTATTTTTAGTTACATGTTTTTAACAATCCTTTGCAAATCAATATCAAACTACATAAGATTAATCTTCAATGGACTGGTCTAACGTCTTAAAGGTATTGATTAAGAATGCATAGGCTAAATTGATTTCGACAACATGCTTGGCCATTCAAATAATAAAGAGGTAGGGAAATACAATGAATAAACTTTTGCTTAGTGTGAGCATTGCTGCTGTTTTAGGGCTGACAGGCTGCAACGGAGACTCCATAGCAGATAAAGAGACCAATACACCCGTCGAAAAACCGTTTGCAAGGGTTGTATTCGACCCAGCTAATAGTGATTTGAATTTGCCAAATGATTTACTCATGTTGCCAAACGGTAATTTTTTTGACTTTACCTTAAATACCGAAGGTGATGATACATTCGATGGTGCAAACCCTGAACATGCGTTGAGTGCCTTAGATGGTTGGTCAACACAAAACCCATTCGCAATTAGGGTTACATTACCCACTGGTCTTGATATTGACGCCAGTAGTGTAAACGGTTCGTCTATCAAATTATTTAAAGCCACTCAAGCTTTAGAAGGGACGTCAGCAACGTGTCAAACGATAGCGGCCGCGTCACCTGCACCTGGCATTCCTTGCGAGTTAGGTGAAGAATTAGTTTATGGTGTAGATTTTATTACCTCTTATACGGCTGACACAGGTTCAGTTGGGGTTGTCCCGCTTAAACCTTTAGATGCTGGCCAAGGTTATATGTTGGTGGTTACCGACGCATTGCTCGATACCGACGGCAAGAGTGTTAAGGGTTCAAGTACATGGGAACTTGCCCGTCAGGATATCAATACGTTGCCGCTTTCCACTGACGAGCAATTGCAGTTACAAGGTTTGGTTAATAGTCTGGTTAATGTCGTTATCCCAACCGGTATTGACCGTGAGGCGATTTCTTATGCGGCTTATTTTTCTACTGTTTCTACCGACACTGTAATGAATTCAGTTAAACAACTGCAGATTGCAGGCTACGCGCAAGCATTTGCTGCAGCGATGGCCGCGACTGGCGGAGACGCAGCCGCATCATCAGCGGTTGCCCGTGGTTATTTACCGCAATTGAATGTCTCAACTGACAGTATTTCTAATGCGTTTGAAGCATTAGGCTCTCAACTAGGCGATACTTACAGTGCATTGCAGACACAAGGCTTAGGTACGTGTGCTGAATTGTCTACAGCGTTAGCTGCTGCCGGTGCCAATGCAAGCGCTGAATTGACGAGCTCGATGACATTTTGTGCTGCTAAGCGCCTATTAGGCGAAGTGAAGTTACCGTATTACTCAAGCACAACCAATCCATTAGGCGACTGGTGGCGTGCAGCTTGTACCAGTGGGGCTACATTACAGCTTATGGGTCAAGAAACCGTAAGTGCATTAGTGCAAGCGGGAGCGCTCGGGGATAATGATGATTTATGTCAATTAGCGTCAGATGGTCAGTTGCGAGATTTAGATTTAACCTCCCTAGGAGTTGACGACCCACGTAATTTAACGAAGTTTAATCCGATACCTGTTGCCCAAGGAACGAACTCTGATGATGACTCGACTGAGTATAACGAAGCGGGTACAGAAACATTGGGTGTCCAAATCACTGTGCCCGATGAATCTATCATTGCAATATTATCAGCCGCAACCGATGGCGCTATTGCGTTACAAACTAAACCTCAGGACGGGTGGCCTGTGGTTATTATTCAACATGGAATTACACTCTCAAAAGAAAATGCGTTAACCATTTCTGCTGCGCTTTCACTAGCCGGATTTGCTTCTGTTGCCATTGACCATCCTTTGCACGGTTCACGTGGGTTTACCTTAGAAGATGGTACTGTTGTTAATGCATCTTCACATTCTGCTACTGACTATATGAATTTAGCGGGGTTATTGTCTGCACGAGATAACCTACGCCAAAGTGCGACAGACACCCTTGGCTTACGTTTGGCGCTTAATGCAATTAATGATGCGTCTGGTATGGTCGATTTAGATTCGTCCAAGGTACATTTCATTGCCCAGAGTTTAGGGGCAATTTCAGGTACTAACACCGTTGCCAATGCGAATACGCCGTTTGAAGGCGACTTCGCACCCTTTAGCGATATGTATACCATTAATACCGCAGTGTTGAACGTGCCATCTGGCGGCGTCGCCAATTTCTTATTCGAATCTGCTGATTTCGGGCCTTTAATTAAAGGTTCATTACTAGCTGCATCGTCTACTGATTTTGCCGCTTTTCTAACGCAGTATGCAACGGCTAACTCACTTGCGCTTGAAGCGGCTCTACGTCCTGCGTATAGCGCATTTTATGCTGCAATTGACGACGAGCAACGTGCTGAAATTAATGCCACCTTTAGCCAGTTTACTTTTGCTGCTCAAGCAATATTAGATGCAGGTGATCCGATTAACTATGCGCAGCGTTTAAGTTCATCAACACCGACCTTGATGCAGCTGATGGTAGGCGGTGGCATAAATGATGATGGCGAAACGGCTCTGACTGATCAAGTTAATCCTGTTGTTACTTCACTGCCACTTTCAGGGGGCATTCCTCTCTCCAAAGTGATGGGCTTAAAGCAAGTATCATCTACGATTGAAAGTGATACTTCGCAGAATGCGGTGGTATATATATCAACGGGTGAGCATCAATCTTTGTTCCGTTTTACGCCAAGTGTAGCGGCAACCACAGAGTTACAAAACGAAGCTGTTCAATACTTTTTAACAGATGGTAAGAGTGTTGTTATTGCAAATGAAGACGTTGTCGCTAACTAAAGCGCCACAATAAACGTTAAAAGCTAGGCTGTGCCTAGCTTTTTTTTTAGTAATTAGTCCCAATATCGCTTAGATAGTTAACGTTTAGGAGCATGTAGTTTGGAATTTTTGTATGAATACGGGCTATTTATAGCCAAAGCAGTCACCATAGTTGTTGCTATATTACTGGTGGTTGGCGGGGTGGTAGGTCTTATCAGTAAGCAAAAGCACCCTAAAGGAAATCTTGAGATAGATTCTATTTCAGATCGACTAGATGATATTAAAGCCAGTGTGAATCATTTAATTTGTACAAAAGAAGAGCTCAAAAAGAAAAATAAAGAACAAAAGAAAGCCGACAAGGCTGCTAAAAAGGACGCAAAGAATAAACCTGACGGAGATGATAAAGGTAACCTGTATGTTATCGACTTTGATGGTTCGATGGATGCCCACGAGGTTGAAAATTTGCGTGAAGAAGTCACCGCCATTATTTGTATCGCTGGGCCAAAGGATGAAGTGCTTGTTCGCTTAGAAAGTGGTGGTGGTGTAGTGCATGGTTATGGACTAGGGGCATCACAATTACAGCGTTTGAAGGATAAAAAAATCCCACTGACTGTCTCTGTTGATAAAGTAGCTGCAAGCGGTGGATATATGATGGCCTGTGTAGCGGATAAAGTACTTGCTGCTAAATTTGCCATCATAGGGTCAATTGGTGTTATTGCTCAAATACCAAACTTTAATAAATTATTAAAGAAAAATGATATTGAGTTCGAACAACATACGGCAGGGCAGTTTAAGCGTACATTGACCATGTTTGGTGAAAACAATGATGAAGGACGACAGAAGTTTAAAAGTGAACTGGAAGACGTTCATCAAATGTTTAAGGGTTTTGTTCAAGAACATCGACCATTATTATCAATCGATACAGTGGCAACCGGTGAATATTGGTATGGAACTAAAGCACTCGAAATGGGCTTAGTCGATCACATTCAGACGTCGGATGATTTTTTACTCGCAACTAACAGCGATAAAAAGATATATTCGGTAAAATATGCTGTTAAAAAGAACCTCGCTGAGCGATTCGGCATTTCAGTTAGTACTGGGGTTACCAATACACTTATGCGCTTGTGGAGTAAAACCCAAATTATTGCTAAATAAACAATTAGACCAAAGATTAATTTCTTACAAAAAATGCCGATATTTTGTCGGTATTTTTTTTATCTTAATTAAATGCATGACAAATTTAACCTCGCGATTACTTTGTTTAATTATAAAATACATCGCACAAATGAAGTAAATTAACATTAAATGGTTAATTACTCTGTTAGTAGCCATGGGAGCTTTTTGACCATTTAATCTATTTGTAAGTTCAACTCTTTATCGTTATAAATAATATGTAATTCAATAATAAACCGGACCGTTTTTACTGAATTCTTAACCGCGTAATATCAATCAGCACCCGCTGACAAAAAACTAATAAAAAACTGATATATGCGAATAAAAATATAATAAAGTTGGATAATAAATGAACACGTCAATAAACAAATTAACGAAAAGTATTCGCTATGTTATCGCTACCTCAGCTGCCGTTGCAGTGACAGCGATAACCCCTGTATATGCTCAACAAGTAAAAGATGACAGCGCAGAGGTAGAAAAAATCGCTGTGGTAGGAAGCCGCTCAGCGCCGCGCTCAGTTGCAGACTCTCCTGTTCCAATTGATATTATTGGAGGGGATGAATTAGGCAAATCTGCATCAAGTGATATGTTAGATATGCTAGTTAGCTCAGTACCTTCTTTCACAGCCCGTGCACAACCTATATCTGATGCGGCAACGCTTATACGCCCAGTCAACTTACGTGGATTGTCGTCGGACAGTACATTAGTGTTGGTTAACGGAAAACGTCGCCATCGCGCGTCCGTTATTGCCTTCCAAGGTGGGGGGATAAATGATGGCGCTCAAGGGCCTGATATTTCAGTTATTCCTAGTTCTGCATTAAAGCAAGTTGAAGTATTACGCGACGGTGCGGCCGCCCAATACGGCTCTGATGCTATCGCCGGTGTTATGAACTTTGTATTAAAAGACGATGCAGATGGCGGTTCATTGTCCGTTAAACGAGGTGAGTACTTTGAGGGCGACGGTGCTACCACCACAGTCGAAGGGAACGTAGGCTTACCGTTTACCAAAGATGGATACGCTAATTTAAGTTTTCAACTTAAAAATGCAGATGCTACCAGTCGGAGTGCACAACGTCCCGATGCGGCTAACCTTATCACTCAAGGCAATACCGCTGTTGGCAACCCTGCACAAATTTGGGGTAATCCAGAGATAAATGACGACATTAGTTTATTTGGTAATGTGGGTTTGGATCTCGGCGATGATAAAAAATTCTATATGTTTGGTAACTATTCTGAACGCGACATAATCGGTGGGTTTTATTATCGAAACCCTCATAACCGCGGACAAGTTTATTCGAACGATGATGGCGCAAGTTTGTTAATAGGGGACGTTGGTGAGGCTGCAGGTGGTGAGCGAACGTGTGCGTCAGTGCCAATTCCAAAAATAGCACAATCCGATGGGACGTTTATTGATGGCAATGTTTTGGCGTCAACTGCTTACTTGGATATGGTAGCGGATCCAAATTGCTTCTCAATGAACCAAGTTTTTCCAGGTGGTTATACGCCAGCATTTGGCGGTAATATAACGGATACGTCATTGGTTATGGGCGTTGAAGGCGAATTGAAAAGTGGATTTTTATCGGGTGCTCATTTTGATTTGAGTGGCTCTGTGGGTCGTAGCGAATCGTCTTTCAATTTAAGTAACACGTTAAATCCATCACTTGGGTTAGATACGCCCACTGAATTTGACACTGGTAAATATATTCAACTGGAGAAAATGTTTAATTTAGATTTGTCTAAGCAAATTGACGTGGACTCTATCGACTCATTAAACGTTGCGGGTGGACTTGAATGGCGAGAAGAGTCATTCGAAATCGTTGCGGGTGAAGAGTCTTCATGGAAAGCAGGGGACTACGCTTCTCAAGGTTTTAATATTGGCTCTCACGGCTTTAAAGGTTTTGGTCCAGAAGCTCAAGGTACTAATACTCGTCGCAGTATTGGTGCATATGTAGATGTTGAAGCTTATATTACGGAAGACTTTTTAATTGGCGCAGCGTTACGTTACGAAGATTTCACCACCTTTGGTGACACCACTAACTACAAGTTAACCTTTCAGTACTCCGTTACCGACGAACTCTCGCTGCGCGCTTCTACTAGCACGGGCTTTAGGGCGCCAACGGTTGGTCAAGCAAACGTCGTTAACACCCAAACATCAATAGTGGGTGGCGATCTTATACAGAGTTTCTTGGCGCCACCTACAGATACTTTATCAGCATTCTACGGCGGTAAAGAGTTGAGCCCTGAAGACTCACAAAGCTATGCTTTTGGGGTAGTTTATCAGGCTGGCGATTTCTTTATGAGTGCTGATTTGTACAGTATTACTGTTGAGGATCGTATTGCTCAGTCCAGTAAAATTGATGTACTGGCTGATGATTATGAAGCGTTAAGAAGTTTAGGTGTGCAAAATCCTGAGCTTATTTCAGCAGTAACCTATTTTGCCAACGACTTCGATACTAAAACGCAAGGTTTAGATTTAGTTGCAAACTATTCACATCAAATCTTTGATTCAAGTGATACTAAATTTTCGTTAGCCTATAACTGGAATGAAACTGAAGTAGAAAAGTTTAATCCAGCTACGACTAGCGATGGCAAAGTTCGTTTGTTAGAAGATGGGATCCCTCATCACAGAGCAACCTTCACTGTATCTCAAAGCTGGGACATGGTGAGTGCATTTGTGCGCATGAATTACTTCGGCGAATATTTTGCGGTTCATGCGGATGATGCTGAAGTTGGCGGTTGGAACCAAACTGCCGGTAGCAGCGCTACCTTTGATGCTGAGGTAAGTTATTTTGTTACGGATCAAATCACCTTATCGGTTGGCGCAAGTAATTTGTTCGATCGGGAAGCAGAAGAGCTACCAGCAAGTTCATATGCAGCGGTAGGCGGTCAATATTATGAAAGTGGTCCATATGACTATAATGGTGGTTTTTACTATGTTAAAGCCAAGTACAACTTTTAAATCTTAGCGTCTACATACTAAGGCCTTGTCAATGACAAGGCCTTTTTTTTAGGCTTATTTGTATGATGATTTCTATATTTTTAGCCCTATATCTCAATTGTCTTTAGTCATTATGCGCGCTCAATATAGCCATTTATCTCTTTAAATAAAAGTAGTACGTAGATGAGTGATCGTCTTCTAAGAATTTTTCGTATATCTACTGTTAATTTTATCTTGGTACTAAGGAACTTACGTGACGGCATTGGTATGGTTAAGAAGTGATCTTCGCAGCAAGTGGCATAGTCCAATCGATTACGGGATTGCCAATCACGATAAAGTGATTGCTGTGTACTGCATCCCAAAAGCTCAATGGAAGAAGTACAACCTCGCTCAGGTTAAGATTGATTTGATTTATCAACGTTTGGCGTTTTTAACAGAAGATTTAAAGCAACGTAATATTATGCTCCGTGTGCTGCATACTGATGATTATGCTGCAACCACAGATGCATTAGTCAAATTGTGCGAGCAGGAGGGTGTGAGCCACATTTATTGTAATGCAGAATATGAGTGGGATGAGCGCCAAAGAGATAAAGCCGTAAAGCAAGCGTGTAATGAAAAAGGGATTACAGTGGCGATGTTCCACGATACGTGTTTGGTTAAGCCAAGCGAAATCATTAATTTGCAAAACACGCCTTATAAAGTCTTTACGCCATATTTTAAACGCTGGTTAGAGAAGGTTACCCAACAGTTACCTGGTGTACCTGAAATAACCAAGGCGAAAGACAGTGGTTTTATCAGCAGTGACGAGCATTCGCACACGTTTAATGAGTCTTCACAGACTGACAACTTGATGAACAACAATGCACATCTGTGGCCATCAACCGATCAAGACATTATTAAAAAAATGAACGTGTTCATTAATGAGTTTGCGCCAGATTATCCAACTAATCGAGATATTCCGAGTGTCGATGGTACCAGTAAAGTTTCACCTTACTTATCAATTGGTGCCCTGAGCCCTGCTCAATGCTTATTTCATGTATTACAGAGTTACGGTGAAGAGGCGTTGACACCTGATCATGGGGCATATACCTGGATCAAGGAAGTGGCATGGCGAGATTTTTACCGCTACGTGATGTATCACTTTACTCATGTCAGTCGTGGTTTACCATTTCAAAAGCATTATCAGCATTTCAAGTGGGAAACCAATCAAGATAACTTTACGGCATGGAAAGAGGGGAAAACGGGGTACCCAATCGTAGATGCGGCAATGATAGCGCTAAAAGAAACGGGTTGGATGCACAACCGTTTACGAATGATTGTTGCCAGTTTTTATTGTAAACATTTATTGTTGCCTTGGCAGTGGGCTGAAGATTATTTTATGAGCCAGCTGATTGATGGGGATTACGCATCTAACAATGGTGGATGGCAGTGGAGCGCTTCAGTGGGCACAGATGCAGCACCTTATTTCCGTATTTTTAATCCTACGACTCAAAGTCAACGCTTTGATCCCCAAGGTACGTTTATCAAAAGATGGTTGCCTGAATTGTCGAAGCTTACTGCAAAGCAAATACATGAACCGAGTAAGTATTGTGATGTTCAACGCTTAGGGTACTGTCTACCTATTGTCGAACATAAAGCGTCGGTGACGCGCACGAAGGCACAATTTAAAGGTTTTTTGGCTGCGTATAATCAGACAAAATAATTTCAAACATTGTGAGCTATAGGTTGTAAGCTAAAACTGTTACTCAGATTAAATACCTTTATAATAATGCGAATTTTTTGCGGGTAAGTATTATGCTTACCGACGCTAATGTCGTTAGAGTGCAGTTTAGGATACAAATAAAATGAGTATGAATAATTTTCGATTGTTGGCGTATCTGGATGACTTACTGCTACCACAACAAGTTAACGATTTTTGCCCAAATGGCTTACAGATTGAAGGTAAAGGAAATATTGCAAAAATCGTTTGCGCCGTTACTGCCTCCCAAGCATTAATTGACCACGCTATTGAGCTAAAAGCAGATGCCATTTTCGTTCATCATGGTTTTTTTTGGAAAGGCGAGACAGCCAATATCTGTGGCATGAAAAAAAATAGAATTGCGGCGCTGTTAAAGCATGATATAAATCTTTTCGCCTATCATTTGCCTTTGGATATTCACCCTACGTTGGGGAATAATGCTCAGCTAGGAAAGTTACTCGGAGTCTCGCAAGTTGAGCCTTTGATGGTTAATTCAGGTCCACAAGGGATTATTATGCAGGGCAAGTTTGAACCTGAGCTCACCTCCACTGCACTCGCTGATAAAATCTACACGTTATTAGGCCGCATCCCCTTACATGAAAATGTAAATAGCAAGCCAATCCATACAGTTGCTTGGTGTACCGGGGGAGGCCAAGGTTATATTGAAGCTGTTGCGCAGCAAGGTATTGATGCCTTTATTACGGGCGAAGTATCAGAACAAACCATCCATATCGCCCGTGAGATGGGTATACATTTTTATGCTGCTGGGCATCATGCGACAGAGCGTTATGGAGCGAAAGCCATTGCTGAACACTTATCGACGCACACTTCTATTGATGCCGAATTTATTGATATTCCCAACCCAGCCTAATATAAGTTGCCAGAGTGCGAAGCGCTGAATAATGAGTAAATTACATGCAAAGTGATAAATGCGATCAAAATTTTGATGCCATCGCGAGTAAATTCGAAAAAAATATTTATGGCACTAGCAAAGGTCGTTTACGACATGAGTTGTTGAAATATTACCTTCATAAACATGTGGACTTCAGTCAGTTAGATTCTGCACTTGACGCTGGCGGTGGTACGGGGGAAATGTCTCGCGTTCTGCTGGACGAAGGGTTAACGGTTACCTTAAGTGATATTTCTCAAGAAACATTAGATATGGCTAAAGTAAAATGTCAAAACACCAACCGCTTAACACTTCTTCACAGCGATATATTGGGCTTACCGGAGACGCAATACGATTTGGTTGTTTGTCATGCGGTACTGGAGTGGCTAAACGATCCCTTTATCAATATTCGTAAGTTGATTGCTATGACGAAAGTCGGGGGGTATTTTTCCCTGTCTTTTTTCAATAAAGATGCGCAAACGTTAGGCAATATTTTGTATGGGAATTTCGATTACGTAAAACAAGGTATGAAGGTTAAAAATCAAGTCAGGTTAAGCCCAAATAAACCGCTAGAACCGCGAGTGGTTTTAGCATTTTTGCAGGATCAAAATATTTCAATTACGAGCATGGCAGGGATCCGCTGCTTCCATGACTATTTGAAAAATCCTCAGATGCAACAGACCCATTACGAACAACTCAAAGAGTCCGAAATCACCTTTGGTGATAAGGAGCCTTATCTATGGTTAGGTAAGTATTTTCATATTTTAATGCGCAGAGAAAGCTAACTTTTTAGCTAATTTGTGAGTAACGCAGCGATATCCTGCTCAATCTGTGCAGGTTTTGTCTTTGGCGCATAACGTTTAACTACATTGCCTTGACTGTCGACTAAAAATTTTGTGAAATTCCATTTTATGCGAGTTGAACCGAATAAACCTGGCGCATGCTTTTTAAGATAAATAAACAAGGGGTGGGCATTGATACCGTTTACTTCAACCTTTGCGAAAAGCGGAAAGGTTATATCAAACGTTGTATTACAGAACTGGGCAATTTTTTCATCATCACCTGGTTCTTGATGACCGAATTGATCACAAGGGAACGCGAGTACTTCAAACCCCTGGGAATGAAACTTATCCTGAAGCGCTTGTAGTCCAGTGTATTGAGTTGTAAAGCCACACTTACTGGCTGTATTAACAACTAACAACACCTTACCGTGATAGATATCAAGAGAAAGACCATGGCCATTGTTATGCTTAGCAGCGAATTGATAAATGTTATTCAACGGTTTCATTCCGGTTTGCTGATAGATGTAATATAGTGGCATTTTTATGCAAACTATCAAGGGTTTAAATCAACACTATGGCAATAAAAATAGCGTTTATCGGACTGGGTGTAATGGGTTTTCCTATGGCCGGTCACCTTGCGAATGCAGGTTACGATATTACCGTATTCAATCGTACGCAATCTAAAGCTCAGGCTTGGTTGAAAACTTACTCAGGGCGGTCTGAACCGACGCCTAGTTCGGCAGCCGAAAACGCTGATGTTATTTTTATCTGTGTGGGTAATGATGATGATTTACGCGCCGTGGTATGTGGTGAACATGGCATATTGGCTTCTGCCAAGAAAGATTGCGTATTGGTTGATCACACGACAGCCTCGGCTGATGTCGCCAGAGAATTGGCACAATTGTGTGTTACTAAAGGGATAGATTTTCTTGATGCGCCTGTTTCAGGCGGTCAAGCTGGTGCCGAGAATGGTCAACTAACCATTATGTTAGGTGGAGAAAAGGCAAGTTTTGAACGCATCAGTCCTATTATCGAAGTATACGCACGATTTAGTCGTTTACTGGGTCCGGTGGGTAGCGGGCAATTAGCGAAAATGATGAATCAAATCTGTATAGCCGGTGTTGTCCAAGGCTTAGCGGAAGCATTACATTTCGGTCAAAATGCCGGTATGGACTGCCAAGCGGTAATAGACGTTATATCCAAAGGCGCTGCACAGTCATGGCAGATGGAAAATCGCGCAAAAACCATGATTGATGGAGAATATGAATTTGGATTTGCGGTGGATTGGATGCGTAAAGACTTAAATATAGCGCTCAACGAAGCGCGTAAGAACGGCAGCACACTAGCATTAACGGCGTTAGTCGATCAATTTTATGCAGATGTACAGCGCCAAGGTGGGAATCGCTTCGATACATCTAGCTTACTCGCTCGATTACATAAATCATAAATTTGCTTTATGCATAAAGGTATTCACATGAAACAGACGTTAATTTTTATTATATTCAGCACGCTCTTCTTGTCGGCATGTTCTACTCCCTATGGGTATCATAGCCCCGCACCAGACACATGTGACGGTGCGCCAGGTTGTGCGGTATCTGCAGTTGTTAGCGGGTTGCTAAAAACTACGCCGTCAAAAGACACTAAGTGTGCAGATATGCGCGGGGAGCGAAAAGCAGCCTGTGACGCACAGGTCAGCGCCCTAAAAGCGTCGATTGAAAATGCAAAACGGCAATAATACAAATAACGGCGCTTATGCGCCGTTATTTAATACGTTTAGTTCGCTACTCAATTGCTATTTTAATTAAGTGGTAACGGAATCACATTGCCATTGGTGGCCCTGAAAACTAACTTTTGCTTTTGAATACTCTCGTTCAGCTCGCCACGTTCTGTTATTCAATTTAACTACCACACCTGGGTAAATTCGTTTATTTGCTACCAGCATTATATTTTGTTGATAATCATCTTTGTTAGCCGTTAGTTCAACAGCCTTCTGTTCTAACCATTGCATAAGCTGAGACTCATTGTCGAACAATTCTTGGGCAGCGTTAACTTTGTCGCGTAAATCATCTGGAATAAATTTACTATTAATAATTTTCATTCGATCAGCATGACGGCTGCAGTTTTGCCTTATCTGCCTAACTAACTCATCTAACGAATCTTTGCGAGCAAGTAAGCTGTTAAAGCCATCACTAAAATCTAACGTGAGGTTACTACCTGATACTGCGCCAAACGTACCCGCCTGAACTCGGTTCTGACTAAATATACTGCAAGCGAAGAGGTTACCGTTTGGTTTATCAACTGGACCGACAAACATTTCCTTCTTACACTCAACTTTACTGAATGCTAGTTGACGCCCTATCGTGACGCCTCCATCGCATTTTATGTCTAGACCTTGCCCATGCTGGATATGAATACTACCTTTGGCGCGTAAAGTTGTGCTGTACTCAGTTCCCGCATCATTGACCTTTCCCATTGCACCTTCAGTAATAATGATATCGCCACCAGCATGTATCGTTGCTGATTCTACAAAACCATTTACAGTGACATCTCCGGTGGCAATAATTTCCATTTTTTCTGTTACATCGCCGTTAACTAATACTGCCCCATCGTAATTGACATTACCTGAGCCAACGTTGACACCTTTGCAGATATACGTGTCATCGACCCACATTTTCTGATCTTTAAATTTTGGCATGCCAGAGATTTCGGCAAGCAGTAGATTGTCGTCGTTATCACTAATAACGGTCCCGTCACCTGGACGAAGAGCTTTCCATTCGCCAGCTTTAGGGGTTATCACTTCGCCAGTGACTGTATAGCCAGGGCGTCCGTTAGAAGGCGGTAAGCGGCGAAGCAATTCAGTTCCCGCTTTAACACAGATGATGTCACCTAAATTGCGCATATCAACGCGGCCATGATGAGATGTTTGTGGACGTAGAATGCGATCTAAAGCATTTTGTACTAGAGGCTGTAATTTAGATGAACGGCCGTTTTTAGCTGGTAATCCTTTGGCGATGGTGGCAGAGACAATTTCACCGGGCTTAGCGACTAAATATGTCTCATGCAGCGCATATACGCGTTTATGACTGAGACCTCGCTGCACTTTATTATTTTCGGCGAGACTCACTAAGTCTTCAATGGTTAATTGTGATGCGCCGTAGCCTTTAGTAATCGATAACGTCGCACTGAGTAGGCCTTCTTCTATTTTACATTTGACCGTGTTGTCTCGTCGTTCGCCAACCTGTTCAAACAGCGTGTCGTTAGATTCATTTTTAATCGTTTTTTGTAAATTCGCTAATAGCTTCAGAACAGCTTCATCATTAATATAAAAATCACCATACTCACTATTCTTGATAGCATTTAGCAATGACTTTACATCGAGATTACCTTGTAACTCTTCAGGCTTAATCTGTACATTTAAATATGTATCAGTTTCATCAACCTGTAAGATTATTCCTTCCATTCAAACCACCTAGCGTCTTTATAATAAAACCACAACAATGATACGGCCTAGTGTCGTACCACGATAAAATCCAAGGTTAACTTATTTATTATCGGTCAAAATAAAAATAGCATGATTAAATTTCAATTTACCTTGCCTATTTTATAAACTAAAGCTGTTCAGCATATTTATATAATGCCTTGAGTATCGCTAATTTGTCATCATTTGATTGATACTGCTGTGACAACAATTCAAGTGACTGAATATAATCGTTCATTGTGATACTGGCTGGTGAATTATCATCCATCAATCGGAATGTGCGGTGATTTTTCCAGCGCTGAAGCTCCTGCTCATTCAACGTATTTGGAAAGTTACGTGCCTTATAAAAGAACAATAATGTGACCAGCCTAGGATCTTCAAAGGGTAATTTTAGGTCAGCTAGTTGCTCTGGGCTGCTTACTAACACTTGGTTCATTAATGCCCGGTCACCAGGGCTAAAAAAACCACCGGTATATAAAGCATGATCGGCTTCGAGTGCGGTACTCACGCGGCCCTCATTATTTACCGCTATTAGCTTTTCAACAATTTCAGGATGTTGTTTCAGTAATTGTAAGTTTCTTAAACAAGCGGGTCGGTCGATACCTAGTCGCTGAGCATTTTCTTCACTTAAAGATTTGGCAGGGGCTAATACGGGACTCTTATTCACATGAATGAGTTTAATCGGCAAACGTTGTTCACCTTCGCTCAGCATATTACTTGGGGTATAAAGCTTGCTGATAATTTCCTCTACAGACAACGTTAGTAAAGGCTGAATATCGAGTGCTAAATTCACTACAATATAAGCATTTTTATTCGTCGGATGCTGGGCGATAGGTGCTATCCATGTACAACAACCTTGGATGGCAGGTAACTTCGAAGATATATGCACCAACGGCGTATGATTATTAGTATCGAGAAGGGCAATAACGTTCTTTTTCAGCCGTAAATTAAAGAGGTAATCATATAATTTAGGTTGCGCCGTTTTCACCAACTTCGCCATGCCTATGGTAGCGTGCACATCGGACATCGCATCGTGAGCGGAACTGTGCTCTATATTATTTGCCTTACTTAAGTCTTCCAATTTAAAACTTGGGCTGCCGTCTTCTTTTAGTGGCCATTCTATGCCATTAGGACGCAATGCGTAGCAGGCTCTGACTAAATCTATAATATCCCAACGGCTGTTACCGTTTTGCCATTCACGGGCATAGGGGTCATAAAAATTACGGTATAGGGTGTAGCGCGTAACCTCGTCATCAAACCGAATATTATTGTAACCAGCAACACATGTTTCCGCTTGACTAAATTCTTGGTGTATCTTGGCGATAAATTCAGGCTCTATCATGCCCGAACGCAAGCTATGTTGCGGGGTAATTCCCGTGATCAAACACGCCTGTGGATTGGGCAAGTAATCATTTGGGATCTGATTGAACATCATCAGAGGTTTAGAAATGATATTTAAATCAAGATCAGTACGAATACCAGCAAATTGACAAGCCGGATCTTTTTGCGGATTAACGCCCCAAGTTTCGTAATCGTGCCAGTAAATAGAGGGTGAAGACACAGCGTTCCTTAACATTTTTATTCTTGATGGATCTCAACAGAATTATGCAGCAAACTCAAATTAATCCCTATATTTCGCTATTAACTTACGAGTCTGGGTAAATATGCTGTTTATTTAGCCTAACCTACTAAAGTTCTAGGCGTTCAGCCTATTAAATCCCTAACTTTGTGCTTAACTTATAGTGTAGTAAAAATTTATTGATGAAGTGGTAGCTTACCTTTGGAGTATTTATGCAATCATTACGAGTTAGCGATTATATGAATTGCCGCCCAGTGACCTTTTCTATTGAAATGTCTGTAGCTGAAGCTGTTGAGCGTCTCTTACAAAGTGGCCAAACGGGTGGTCCTGTGGTTGATGATAATAATAGAGTAGTGGGGTTCTTATCAGAGCAGGACTGTTTAGTGCGCATGATCGAGTCGAGTTATTATCGAGAACAGGTTTGTAGAGTAAAAGACATAATGCAGACAGAGGTAATATCCATTCGATCTTATGTATCGGTTATCGAGCAAGCCCAAAAAATGCTTGTGGCCAAACCTAAGGTGTATCCGATTGTTGATGATGATGGTTATCTAATGGGTACCATTAACCGCTCTCAACTATTGAATGCCATTGATATGCAACTCCGAGATGGTTATCGAATAGCGGGTTAGGACTTTTTTAACGATTTCCCCATTCGGCACTAGCATTTAAATACTCATTCTTCTAGGATCGGCAACCATTATGGTTGCCTTCTAGTATGAGTAAATTTATTGTCTTCACATGTTCCTGACACAGAAAATACCCGCTTGACCTCTGCCCAAATAAACGCATTGTCAGATCAATGCATGTTGGCCGACCGTTTTCGTATTCGTCGTCGTTTTCAACAAATTCAGCGCCTGGACACCGAGAAGAAAAACGAAGGGCTCGCCAAACTTAGCAAGGATATTGAACGCTCAGTATTATTGCGTGAGCAGCGTCAAATCAATCTTCCTAAAATTGATTATCCTGACTTACCCGTTACGGAACAAAAAGATAAAATTGCCGATGCGATCCGCGATAACCAAGTCGTGATTATTGCCGGTGAAACAGGATCTGGTAAAACCACACAAATTCCCAAAATCTGTTTAGAATTAGGCCGCGGTGTTGCAGGGCTTATTGGGCACACTCAACCAAGAAGGTTAGCGGCTAGGAGCGTGGCCAATCGTATTGCCGAGGAATTGCACACCGAACTAGGTAATGAAGTCGGATTCAAAATACGTTTCTCCGATCAGGTTAGTGAACGCACTTATGTAAAGTTGATGACTGACGGCATTTTACTGGCAGAGATTCAACAAGATAGTTATCTAAAAAAGTATGACACCATTATTATCGATGAGGCTCATGAGCGCAGTCTCAATATCGATTTTATTTTGGGGATCCTAAAGCAACTTTTACCCAAACGCCCGGATTTAAAATTAATCATTACGTCGGCGACTATCGACCCAGAACGCTTTTCTAAACATTTTGATAATGCTCCGATTATACAGGTCAGTGGACGAACCTTTCCCGTAGAAATGCGTTATCGTCCGTTACTTGACGACAGCCAAGAAAATGACCGGGACCAAGCACAAGCAATAATTGATGCAGTCAATGAGTTAGGCCAGCATAGTCAAGGTGACATTCTTGTATTTCTTAGCGGAGAGCGTGATATTCGCGATATGGCTGATGCCCTTACGCGGCAACAATTTAGGCATACAGAGGTGGTACCTTTGTACGCTAGGTTATCAGCGGCAGAACAAAATAAAATATTTCAAACCCACTCAGGTCGGCGGATTGTATTGGCCACAAATGTTGCCGAAACATCCCTTACTGTGCCCGGTATAAAATATGTTATTGACCCTGGCACGGCGCGTATTTCTCGTTACAGCGTGCGCAGTAAAGTTCAGCGATTACCCATAGAGGCCATATCACAGGCGTCGGCCAATCAAAGGGCAGGCCGGTGCGGGCGAGTATCGAATGGTATATGCATTCGCTTGTACAGCGAAGAAGATTTTAACAACCGAGATGAATTCACCGATCCTGAGATACTAAGAACAAATTTAGCTTCTGTTATTTTGCAAATGTTGGCCTTGGGACTGGGCAAAATTGATCAATTTCCTTTTGTACAAATGCCCGACTCACGCAGTATAAACGATGGATTTAATCTATTGGAGGAATTAGGTGGTGTTGAAAAAAATACCGATCGTCTCAGTTTAACCGCGATCGGTCGTCAAATGGCACGCTTGCCTATCGACCCAAGATATGCCCGAATGATTGTTGAGGCAGAAAAGCAAAATAGTATGCGTGATGTCACAGTGATTACCGCTGGGCTGAGTATTCAAGATCCTAGAGAAAGACCTCAAGACAAGCGTCAAGCAGCTGATGAGAAACATCAGGCTTTCGCTAATAAGGACTCGGATTTCTTAGCATTATTAACGCTGTGGCATGAATTTAAAGCGAAACAGACTGAACTCACCAATAACCAACTGCGCAAATGGTGTAAGCAACATTTTATTAATTATTTACGTATGCGTGAATGGCAAGATATCGTTAGTCAATTGAAAAAGTCTATTGCAGAGCTTGGCTTCAGAATTAGTCAAGCAGAAGCAGATTATCAGGCAATTCATCAAGCTATGGCGGCAGGACTGCTTTCTCATATTGGGAATAAAGATAAAAACAAAGAATATCTAGGTGCGCGTAACAGTCGATTTATGCTTTTCCCTGGCTCAGGCATTGCCAAAACGAGCCCCAAGTGGCTGATGGTTGCGGAACTTGTTGACACCTCGCGCTTATTTGGTCGAATGGGTGCCAAGATTGAACCTCAATGGCTAGAATCTTTAGCACCACATCTTATCAAGCGTAATTACAGTGAACCTCATTGGTCGAAAAAGCAGGGCGTCGCCCAAGCTTTTGAAAGTGTTACATTGTACGGCTTACCGTTAGTCACAAAGCGCAGAGTAGCGTACAGTCAAATTGACCCTGTTGTTAGTCGCGAAATATTTATTCGTGAAGCGTTGGTCCACCAAGATACGAAGCTGCAATACGACTTTTTAATTGAAAACCAACTCGAAGTTGATGAAATAAAAGGTTTGGAGGACAAAATACGTCGCCGTGACCTGTTAGTAGACGAAGATACCTTAGTTGACTTTTACGCCGAACATATTCCAAATCATGTCTGTAGTGAAGCGAGTTTCAAAAAATGGTGGGGCAAAGCCCGTACCTTGACACCCGATTTGCTGACATACTCGAAGCAAATGCTGCTAAAGAATTCGCCTGCGAAAGCTCACGAATATGATTTCCCTAAAATGTGGCAACAAGGTAACTTAACATTACGCCTTGATTATCACTTTAATCCAACGGATAACGATGATGGGGTGAGTCTATTGGTTCCCTTATCATTGCTAAATCAGCTGTCGACAAGTGGTTTTGATTGGTTAGTGCCAGGTTTGCGTAGTGAACTCATTATTAGCTTGATTAAATTACTTCCTAAGCGCCTTAGACGTAACTTTGTGCCCGCACCTAATTATGCTGAAGCCTGTTTAGCAGATATCACGCCTACGGATGCTCACGGCCAACCGGTGGCATTTCTATCAGCGCTGAGTCTAAAATTAAAACGGATGACAGGTGTAGACGTTTCCGCTGATGATTGGCAAGTAGATAACTTACCCTTGCACCTACGATTTAATTTCAAGGTACTAGACGAGAACAATAACGTTCTTAAACAGGGAAGAGACCTACTGAGCTTGCAACACGAATTGCAAGGTAAAGTGAAGCAGAGCTTAAGCAACATTGCTAAACCTGGATTAGAGAAAACAGGTATTACTCAATGGGATTTCGATGCTTTACCGAAAGAGTATGTCAGTAAGCAAAGTGGCTTCAATGTTAAAGCGTATCCGGCTTTATTCGCAGAAAAGAGTTCGGTGGCAATCAAGTTATTCGACAAGCCACATATAGCCGAATCTTCTCATCAGCTTGGTTTACGGCAACTAATATCATTATCTATCCCATCACCTATTAAATACTTGCATGCAAAGTTACCTAATAAAGCGAAGCTGGGGTTATATTTTAATCCGTTCGGCAGAATCGATGCGCTTATTGACGATGTTATTGCTGCGGCGATTGACGAGCTGGTTAAACAATATCAATCGCAACACAAAGAAATACGTACTGCGCAAGATTTCGAAGCATGTTGTACGTACGTGCGCAGTGACATAAATGACCATGTGTTATCCATCGCGAAAAAAGTAGAAGTGGGTCTAACTAAAGCGCACCAAATTAAGAAAAAAATGAAAGGCAATGTGCCTTTAAGTATGATTAACGCCTATGGCGACATTAAGCAACATTTAGACAGTTTGGTCTTTAGTGGCTTTGTCAGTGATATTGGTTCACAACGTTTGAATGATTGGCAGCGCTATATTGAAGGCATCGCTAAGCGTATTGAAAAATTACCTATAGACCCCATTAAAGATCGACTTCACCAACTAAACGTTGAAAAGGTTCAGCAAGCCTACACCAACAGACTCCAAAAAATTCCCGCTGGCGTGCCCTTACCACATGAATTAACTGAAGTTCGATGGATGATTGAAGAGCTCCGTGTATCATTTTTCGCGCAGCAATTGGGTACGGCGATGCCTATCTCTACCAAGCGCATTATTAATCAATTAGAAGCAGCCAGTTGATTTGGTAAGGAAATAATGGATTTAATCTGCTGTATTGAGCAAAGTCCGTTGACATTGGTTTAACCGCACCCTATAAACACTGAGTAGGCAAAAAACTAGGACGGAATTTTAATGTTAGGCTACAACGACAAACGTAATTTTTTTCGTATGATGGTAAATTCAGCATGCGAAATAGTGGTAAACGACGATGAGTCGAGTCGCACATTACCAGCTGTATGCAAGGATATTAGCGCAACTGGTATGTCATTCGAAGTAGACGAACACTCGGTAGAAATTGGCACTATGGTCGATGTATATATTGAATCAACCAACAGCCAAATACCTTCTTTATCTGCTAAAGCTCGTGTAGTTCGTTCTGAATGTAGCGAAGACAAAACCTGTGTTATTGGTGTTGAAATTACAGAAATGAATTAACGGTTGGTTGACTGTCTAGTCTATTTTACGGTATCGATATTTCGCGGTGTAAAGAACTTTATCCATTCCACCGCGAGAGTAAAGTTGGTTATAAAACCTTACAGACTAAGCCCTTCAAGTAGAAGCCTTCTGGGTAGTTGGTAGACACTGGGTGATCGGGAGCTTGAGACAGCCGCTGTAAAATTTGTACCTCTCGACCGGCATCCAGTGCGGCATCGGCTACGACTTTCTGAAATAGGTCAAACGGCATCAAGCCAGAACAACTAAATGTGACGAGGATCCCGCCTGGTTGCATAATTTGCATAGCCAGCATATTGATATCCTTGTAACCCCGGCAAGCACGATTTAATGACGCTTTTGAGTCTACGAATTTGGGTGGATCGAGAATTATCTGTGAGAAATGACGCTCTTGCGCCTTATAATCACGTAGTGCTTGAAACACATCTTGATTACTAAACTCGCACTTATTAGTATCTAATCCGTTGATTTCGACATTACGTTTAGCGGTTTTCAACGCTAAATCAGATACATCTAAACTCGTTACACTACGCGCGCCTGCGGCTAAAGCATAACTACCAAACGTTCCTGTATAGCAGAAGCAATTTAGCACATCACGATCTTTAGCATATTGCGCGGCAATAGCACGATTGTCTCGCTGGTCTAAGTAAAAACCTGTTTTGTGACCCAGCTTCACATTGACGATGATTTTCACACCATTTTCTTCAATCACAACTTCTTCAGGAATTTCACCGGCCAATACTTGAGCTACCTCTTCAAGACCCTCTTTTTTGCGCACGGCAACATCACTTCGTTCATAAATGACATGTTGCGGAAATTGTGACTTGAGTGCCCATACTATTTTCTCGCGGTGTTTATCAGCGCCCGCAGACAGGAGTTGGCAAACGATAATATTATTATATATATCAATGGTGACACCAGGCAAACCATCTGACTCAGCAGCGATTAAACGATAACCGGTAAGCCCATGACGTTGTATCAATTCTTCTCTAGATAATTGCGCTCGTGCAATACGACGTTGAAAAAATCCATTATCGATACTTTCATTTTGCTCAAACGTCCATATTCTAACTTGTATCTGGGAATGAGGAGAGAAAGCACCTCTTCCTAACCAAACGTCTTCATGACTATAAACATCGACGGTATCGCCAAGGTTTAACCGTCCTTTGGTACTTTCAATAGCACTTGCAAAAATCCAAGGATGACGACGAAGTAGCGATTTTTCTCGACCAGGGTGTAATGTAACGCGTGATGACATAGTGTAGTGATTTCCAACATACAGAATTAAATAGGCGAGCGTGTGGTAAATATTCCTTCTCGCGAGCATCAAACTGAACAAGAAATTCAACGGAGAATTCATGCAATTTATTGACTATCAAGAAGGTACAGCAACTGACACGCTTTTTATTAATGATACAACAAAACCCGTTCTCAATCATGGGCAAGTATTAGTTAAGGTGCATAGTTTCGGCATAAATCGAGCTGATACACTACAACGCCAAGGCAAATACCCTGCACCTAGAGGAGAAAGCCCTATATTAGGTTTGGAAGTGTCAGGGGAAGTTGTTCAACTTGGACCAGATGAAAGCGACAATCAAAGCCCTTGGAAAATAGGTGATGAGGTTTTCGCTCTTGTTGCTGGAGGTGGCTATGCTGAATATGTAGCGGTCAATGCGTCACATCTTATGGCTAAACCCAAGAGTGTTGATATGTCCAGCGCAGCAGGAATAGCAGAGGTGTTTTTGACTGCTTATCAGAGTCTATTTCTGGTTGGTGACTTAAAACCTGAACAACGGGTTTTGATACATGCGGGAGCAAGTGCCGTTGGTCTAGCAGCAATTCAGTTGGCTAAGGCTCGAGGCTGTCATGTTAGCGTAACGGCATCCACTGAGAAAAAATTATCCATGTGTGAAAAGTATGGTGCGGACCGATTAATTAACTATAAGACTCAGAACTTCGCTGAATGTTTCGAACAGGGTGGGGTTGATGTCATTATCGATTTTGTCGGTGGGGATTATATCAATCGTAACCTCCGTATCTTGAATACAGACGGCACGATTGTCTATCTTGCTATGCTAGCGGGTCGATTCGGCGATAAGCTTGATATGGCTCTTATGTTGGCAAAGCGAGCAACAATTACTGGATCAACACTACGCAGTCGGAGTGATGAATACAAAACGGCATTAATCGAAGCCTTTTCTAAGGATTTTCTGGCAGAATTTGAAAGTGGCGCGCTACGCCCTGTAATTGACACTCAATATGGTATTAAAGATATCGCTATTACCCATCAGCGCCTTGAGCAAAATGACAGTATGGGCAAATTAGTCGTATCTTGGTCAAGCCATTAAAAGCGAAGGTAATGTCGTAAGCCAATGTAAGCTTAGGTAGGGGGGGAATATTCCCCCTACATCATCATATGTTGTTTAATGCTGTTGTAGAACGCTAAATTCCTGCTTTGATACGAAACCATCTTTGTTGTTATCCAAATCAGTAAAAATGGCTGTTAACGTTGTATCAATTTTTACTTCTTGCACGCTGAGCATATTATCTTCGTTTACATCAAGGGCAGTAAAAATGTCAGTGGTAGCAAAAGCACTGGTTGATGACATAAAGAGTAAACCTAGCATTATTATTTTTTTCATATTTTCTCCTAGTTTATAAATGAAACAAGAGTGACTTTTTAGACGTTAATACTATTTAAACCTATAGCTTAATTTTCAAGCTCATCGGCTGATAAATAACCGTCTTTGTTAACGTCTAACTCTGCAAATACTGAGGATAACGCAGCATCAGCTGATGCTTCCTCTACGCTGATGCGGCCATCGTTATCACCGTCCAACGCGTCTATTATGTCTTCTTGTGCAAAGACAGAGCCTGAAGCGAAACACAGGAAAGTAATCGCAATTAAATTTTTCATGGTATCGAATCCTCGTGGCTAATTAGCTTAGCTAAGTTGTCGAGATTGTGCCTACATTTGTAATCTGTACTTTCCATGCAAACACAAGGTTTTTTACGAGCGATATTGCTCAAATATTCATATCTAGCGGAACTACATAAATGAAACGACTGAGGTTATGAATATGAAATCAGTTACTACATGTACCGTGCCAATAAAATATAAGTAAATATAATCAGTGGTTTACGATTTTTGCATAGTCAAAAGAGTGAAATTCAGAGGAACGTAGAAGGTATTGGTAAGTATACAGTTACACTTTATGTAGCTGTTTTAATATTACTATATAAATCAATGTTTTAAAGAGAAGCAAATTCGTTACGCGTAGCGAAAAAGTGACAAAGTGACAAAGTGACAAAGTGATAAATGTAGACTAATTATTTACGCTATATTCACAGTGACACTTTCAATGACGCTATATATTGTTATTTTTTAATTCTTAGGTAAATTGCTGATCCACATGGACTGGTAAGGCGCTAGTTCAACAGTATGGTCAGCAGCGTAAATAGGTTGTTTGGTAAGCAGATCAAGCCATTCATCTGTACCCACTAAATTAATGTCGCTTAAGTGAATTTCCTGAGGTTCGTCACTAATATTATTTAAACAAAATATACTTTGACGCCGATCGATACTTTGTCGCCAAAAGCCAAATACTTGCGTTCCCAATTGTAATGTGAACTGCGTAGCATTAGGGTGAAATGCGACTTGTTGGCGGCGTATAGTTAATAAGTCTCCCATAGCATTTAACACTTTATGATGTTGACTAAATGTTGATGCGAGTTGTTTTTGCAACTCATCGTATTGCCATTTGTGGCGGTTAATTGCCCTGTTATGACTGGTGTTTTTTACCCGCTCGTAATCGTTGCCTGTCGCCAGCAAACTATGAATATAGATCCCAGGGATCCCTTCAAGCGCTAGCATAATTGCATGAGCACACATGAATCGCTGAAATCCCCATTTGTCTGGGCCCTTTACGGTGCCCTGTAACGCGTCATATAAAGCAATGTTAATTTCATACGCCTTTTGCTGACCATTTTCAGAAGCACGCCACGAAATCCTACCACCGAAAGTTTGCATGGTATTTACCAATACCGTTAGCTCTTCGTCTTCTAGCAGACCCTCCGCTGGGCGAAGTCCGATGCCATCGTGGGAAGCAATAAAGTTAAAATAAGTGGTACCGTTTTGCGCAGGGGGCATGCTCATTAACCATGACTTAAGGTAATGGCAGTCCCCCGTAATTAAAGTATTAACCAGCAAAGGCGGTAATGAAAAATTGTAAATTGCATGAGCTTCGTTGGCATTACCCAAGTAAGCCAAATTTTCTCGATTAGGAATATTGGTTTCAGTGATGATAATAACATCAGGTTGGGCATACTCAATTAAGGTTCGTAGCAACCTAACGACCTCGTGGGTCTGTTCTAAATTAATGCAACTGGTACCTACTTTCTTCCACAGAAAAGCTACCGCATCCAGTCTAAATAAGCGCACACCATTGTCCAAGTACTGCCTGATAATTGACACAAAAGCTTGCAGTACCTTTGGATTACGAAAATCAAAATCAACCTGATCGTGGCTAAATGTACACCAAACATGTTCTATACCTTTGGCCGTTTCCGTTTCACGCAGTAAAGGTGAAGTACGCGGGCGTACCACATTTGAAAGGTCGTCTTCTGGGTTTGCAGTATGAAAGAAATCGCTTCCCACACCTTCACCTTTTATAAAATTATCAAACCAAGCACTTCTGGACGAACAGTGATTAATAACCACATCTGACATAAGTCTAAAATCTTTTGCAATAAACTGGATGTCGGTCCAATCTCCAAGTGATTCATTCACGCTGGAATAATCGATGACTGCGAACCCATCGTCAGAGCTATAAGGGAAGAATGGTAAAATATGCACACTGTTAATATGTTGAGTGCAACTTTGCTTTAAAAATTTATGCAAGGTTTTTAAGGGTTTAACACCTTCTTCTTCAATAGAATCGCCGTACGTAATCAAAACGGCGTCTTGTTGGGTCCAATTGTTATGGTGACGCAGAGGGCGCGTAATATCTTTATCTTCACTAAACTCCATTGTCGTTAAGAGGTCACGAGCGATCTCCTGATAACTTTGTGACAACTCCACCTCATTATAAATGACGGCTAGATGATGTTCGACTAACTCAGTTAGCTCTTTATAAATACTTTGCATTGCTTCACCATTAATTGTATTTGTTACTTTATAGGGCGTTTTTACACTCTGTATAATCCTGCTCGACGGCGTCTTTTAGTCTTTCCAGTACATTTGGCATTGCACTGATAACTCGGTTCCAACTAGGTATGAATGGGGTCTCCATTGGATTATCTAAAAAGCTTTCACCCGCCTTCATAATATTCTCCGCAAACAATTCCACGGCCTTTTCTTCACTATGTATATCAAGTGATAAGCCATTCATGATTGCGTCGTTGTGGTAGGTTTCAACGAAGTCCAACGCTATGCGATAATAAGTCGCTTTTATTGAACGAAAGGTCTCGGTATTGAACGTTTCACCTTGAGTTGCTAGCTTTCTAAACATGGCTTTAGTGATATCAATAGACATCTTTGACAGGCCGCCTGCATCGTTGTCAGCAGATAAATCTTGATGCTTGTGATCGTAGGTTTTCGCTATATCCGCTTGGCATAATCGATTATTTGAATAATTTCGCTGCATTTCAGATAGCACACCGATTTCAAGACCCCAGTCACTTGGAATGCGAATATCACTTAATACATCGCGTCTAAACGAAAACTCGCCCGCTAAGGGATAGCGGAAACTGTCCATAAATTCTAAATACTCGGTGTTACCGATCACACGTTTGAGTGCTCGTAACATCGGGGTAACGAGCAACCGAGACACACGACCGTTAATTTTGCCATTAGCAACGCGAGCGTAATACCCCTTGCAAAATTCATAGTTAAATTGAGGGTTAGCGACCGGGTATATTAATCGCGCCAGTAAACTACGGTCGTAGGTAAGAATGTCGCAATCGTGAAGGGCGACCGACTCAGCGGTACCTGTGGCAAGAATGTAACCCATGCAATACCAAACGTTACGTCCTTTACCGAGCTCTTTAGGTGCGAGGCCCAGATCTGCCAACTCTTTATCCAGCGCCTTAAGGCGAGGTCCATCATTCCAAAGGATACGATGATTTTGTCCTAAATTTTCAAAAAAAGTAATGGCATGTTTGTATTGTTCTTTGTCAGCGCGGTCTAGTCCGACAACCACTTGTGAAAGATAAGGTACTTTTGATATTTCAGAAACGATATGCGGAAGAGCCTCACCTTCAAGTTCAGAAAATAATGAAGGTAAGATTAGTGCCATAGGGCGTCGGCGAGCAAAGCTAACCAATTCTTTCTCTAAATCTTCCACCGGACGTTCCGAAAGATTATGTAACGTGGTGATAATACCGTTTTGATAAAAGTCGGCCATGATGATTCCCTTTATTTATAGGATAAAATTGATGAGTAAATCAATGAAATTAACATTCACAGATTAAAATTTTTGATAAACATTCGCTCCAACCTGCTGGGCCATATAATGTACTGTCATATATACCTTTACTGCGTGATAGCGAAGGAAAGGAATGGCTTGGAGATTTCACGCGTACCGCGAGGTCACTTACGTTCAACATGGCAACATCGTTGTTACTGTCTCCTAATGCGATACTTAAGGTACCGGTATGTCCAAGTTCAGACTGATACGCTTCAACCAGCCACAACAGTGCTTTTCCCTTGTCGCAGGGGCCTGATACACCGAGAAATCGACCGCCTTGCAATACATTGGCCCCAAGTTGCTGCAACTTTGTGACGAATTGAGATTGGCGTTCAGGGGTACCAATCCATTTGACAGGCTCACTGTATAATCGAGTATTAGCCAACTGAGCACTTTTCTCGTCAAGCCCGGTATGTTCGATAATCTGTTGGTTATTCATCGTCGAAAACTGCACGAACTCCCCTATAAATTCATCGTGTAGTTGTGCTAGCAATTCCAACCAGTGTGCTCGAGGGTTAGCGAATTTCTTCACCCAAAAACCCGATTCATCTAAACAGCCTTCGGGTTTAGTTGTAAACTCATATTTGGGGATATATATCGCAGCGCCATTTTCAACTATAAATGGCCCGTTTAGTTGTAAGTTCGCCATTAATACCTCAAGTTCAGCTTTGGTCTTGCTCGTTGTGGGTATAACGGGGATATTTTTACTCTTTAATATATCCAGCATATTTAATGCAGGGCTGTAATCGTAGTTGTGATGGTCAAGTAGCGTACCATCCATATCAGTAAAAACTAGCGCTTGCCTAAGCATAAACATTCCTTGCGTGTTGCGCGATGATTCTTCGATGGGCGTTTAAGGTAAATACCATATCGCATTTATTCTCAAGTGTTGCCAGCGCATGCTCTGTTAGGCGCTGATAGTATTGAATAAAGGATAAAACCTGTTGGTCGTTCATGATATTTACTTTGCTGTGTAGAGGATCGGCGCTAAGCGTTTTAGCAAGCTTGTGCTCTTGCTCTAAACGCCAGTTGTAGACACAGTCAAAAGAGGGGGCCTTCAACATGATCCAATAATCCATCAAACTATAAAGCGGTGCGTAATTTTGTTGAAGCTGTAGGTTTACATATTTACGCCAAGCGCCGGTTTGATCACAATTTTTCTCTAGTGAGTTAATGGGCTCAGCCAGGTCATTCTCGTCTTGAGGCTCCACGCCCCAGCACCAACCTTCGAAAATCACCACGTCTACAGTTGTCGTTATTTTCTGCCACTGTTCGACTGGTTGGGGATTATCAGTGGCCTTGTTAAATCTTGGAATGGATATTGGGCTTTGTTGCTCACGTAGTTGCGCTAACACCTTTGCTGCTAGCGTCATATTATGGGTCCCTGGTACGCCGCGGGTTTTAAAAAGAGGATGAATCTCATCAGCAATTGCGCTGCGTTGAGATTGATCTAAGTAAAAATCATCCAGTGACATAACGACAACATTTAAATCATATTGTTCTGTAAGATACGCATTGAGAAAGTCTGACAGAGTCGACTTTCCTGACCCCTGACAACCATTGACGCCTAGGAAATAGGGCTTTAACGCACTATCTTGGTGCGTGGCGATATTATCTGCTAAAGGTATGTACCATTTTCTAGCATCGTGTAAAAATTCCTTACCTAACTGATGCTTATCAGCAAATTCGGTCAACATAATCACGCTATCTCCTCTGTTATGCACCAATATTGTTGCTCTTTTATGAGCGTAATAATCTAGGATAACGATAATGTAATCAACATACATGCCAACCGAATAGAAATGATTCGATTACTTGTAATTATACTTGAATATCTGGGTATTCATTGACGTAAAGATAATTTAATTGTAGGCATAAAAGTGTCAATTTATATTTGCTGACAACTAATCTCAGCGTTTCTGCCGCTTCTGGTAGCCTGCGAGATACAAAGTATGTTAAATATACGTTGTGGTTTAACTCCGAGCCTTCATACCTAACTCACAAGACAAGGTGTGCTGGCCGCAATAGGTATCCAATTAGGATTCACATTGCCAGGGTTGCGAGAGAAATCGGACAGCCTCCCCGTAAGTGTTGCGCTTACTCAGCGCCGCGACTTCAATTTGGAAAGGTGTTAGTGAATATGTTGCAAGATAAATTTGGCCGTAGATTTCATTATCTACGGTTATCGATAACCGATGTGTGCAATTTCAGTTGTGAGTATTGTTTGCCCGATGGTTACCAATGCGATACCGACCGCGATTTTCTGTCACTCAGTGAAATTAAACACATTGCTAGTGCTTTTGCACATCTCGGCACCAGCAAAATTCGTATTACTGGCGGAGAGCCGTCTTTGCGCAAAGATCTACCGCAAATAATACGCGCCTGTGCCAGTACCCCAGGTATTAAACAAGTCGCTATGACAAGCAACGGCTATAAATTACCCGATCATATAGATAGCTGGGTCGAGGCTGGTCTCACTTCGCTTAATATTAGTATTGATAGTTTAGACCCTCGCATGTTTGCATCTATAACCGGTCACGATAAATTAGATGTCATTCTACGTGGCATTGACCGAGCCGTCGCGCTTGGGGTCACTGTTAAAGTTAACGCCGTATTAATGCGGCATTTTAACCAAAATGAACTAAAAACATTTCTAAAATGGATTGAGCACACGCCTATTACATTACGCTTTATCGAGTTGATGCAAACGGGTGACAATCAATTATTTTTTGATAAAAACCATACCTCGGGTCAACCTATCAAAAAACAACTTATTGACGACGATTGGCAGCAAATTGTTCGCGATAAAGCCGCCGGGCCGGCTCAAGAGTTTTCTCACCCTGATTATAAGGGCCGAATCGGCCTGATTATGCCTTATAGCAAAGACTTTTGTGCCACGTGTAATCGCCTGCGTATTTCAGCGTTAGGTAAATTGCATTTGTGCTTATTTAGCGACCAAGGACTTGATATACGTGAGTACATCAAGAATAACGATACCCAACGTTTGCAAGACGAATTGACTACCTTACTGGGCGACAAAAAGTCAACGCACTTTTTACATGATGGGTATACCGGAGCCACCAAGCATCTGGCGATGCTGGGTGGCTAGGACATACCCTAAACCTACAATACACAGTACATGGTGATGATTTAACATGGTTGTAGTTAGCGCTAGTAACACTGATTATTCTACGTCAGTTAGCCTTCGTAATCCCCACGTGGTCGGTTTGGTATTGGCTGGCGGGCTATCATTAAGAATGGGACAAGATAAAAGTAAGTTACGTCTCAATCGTACTGGTAAGTCAATGCTTGAGCATGCTAAACAATTACTGCGGCATTCGGGTCTTAGTTGCGTGTTAGTTAGTGGCTCAGAAGTAGATCAAATTCCAGATATTTATCCTAATAGCGGGCCATTAGCGGGGATCCATAGCGCATTTATCTTCGCACAGAATAATCACCCACAAGCAAAGAGTCTAATTGTTATCCCTGTCGATATGCCTAATCTTAGGGCAGATACCTTGGGTATTTTACTCAACGCTGCATCGGGTTCGAACACGATAGTACATTTTAAAGACCTGAATCTTCCGCTATGTATACCACTGAAAAATAGCATTTTTGATTACTTAACAAGCACGCTTGAAGACACGAGCTCCTTATCCTTATACAACTTATTAAGCACTTTTTCGGCTAAGTCGATACCAGTGCCTTATGGTATTAGCCATCGGGAGTTTGATAATGTTAATTATCCCGCTCAATGGACTGAGTTGAATCGATAGTCACTTTGTATATTTAAAGGAATGTGCTGTTCTTCTCGGTGTAATTGACTCAATCGGCAATAATTTAAATACGTCAACGATGACGCAAAATTTATGGAAAATTTATGGAAAATTCTAAAATTGTATCTCTGAACATTGCTGTTTTAACAGTTTCAGATACGCGAGATGAAGATACAGATACGTCCGGGGCATATTTGGTTAATGTGCTTCAGGCTGAAGGACATAACCTTGTTGAGAAACGGATCGTAAAAGACGATAAATATCAGTTACGGGCGACCGTATCCAGTTGGATCGCGTCATCATATGTGCAAGTTGTGCTGGTAACGGGGGGGACAGGATTTACCGCGAGAGATACCACCCCTGAAGCGTTATCAGTTTTATTCGATAAAGAAATTGAAGGGTTTGGCGAGTTATTTCGTCATATCTCATATACCGAAATAGGCACCTCTACCGTTCAATCTCGTGCATTAGGCGGTATGGCAAATGGTACGGCTATTTTCTGTATGCCTGGTTCAACTGGGGCATGTCGCACGGCGTGGACCGGGATTTTACAACAACAACTAAACGCGACCCATAAGCCGTGTAATTTTATTGTGCATCTAAAAGATACCACTGCTTCACCTTGTGATAGTCGAGGTTAAGCGATGAGTGAAAACAAAATATTATCTCATGTCAATGAGCATGGTGAAGCCAACATGGTTGATGTGACTGACAAAAACGTCACCCAACGAGTGGCCTACGCTAAAGGCCGAGTCAATATGTCAGCACAAACGTTGGCTTTGATAAACAGTAAGCAACATGCGAAGGGCGACGTCTTTGCCGTGGCACGTATAGCAGGTATTCAAGGCGCTAAAAAATGTAGCGACTTGATCCCATTATGCCATCCATTAATGCTGACGAAAGTGCAAATTGATTTTGCAACACTTGAGGATGGCTGCGGTATAGAAATTACGGCTATGTGTAAACTTACGGGTCAAACAGGCGTGGAAATGGAAGCATTGACGGCTGTTTCTGTTGCGGCGTTAACGCTTTTTGATATGTGTAAAGCGATTGACCCTAGTATGGTCATCGGAGGAATAGAGGTGACGGAAAAACGTGGCGGAAAAACCGGTCATTGGCAACGAAGCGCGGGGCACTCAAATGATTAATGTACTATTTTTTGGTCAATTAAGAGAACAACTCAACACTGATAAGTTGTCCTTGGATACTGTTTCCAATGTCAAAGCGTTGAAAATAGTATTGGCTCAGCGTGGTGTGATTTGGCGAGATATTTTGGCCAGTGATTCAACCTTAGTCGCTGTTAATCAAATAATATCAAACGAGGAGACGACTCTTTGCGATGGTGACGAAATTGCCTTCTTTCCTCCGGTAACAGGAGGATAGGGCATGCTCGATACGATTGAAGTGCAAAACGAAGATTTTGATATGAGTGCGCTTTACAATGCCCTTCGGCATAACAACACCAGTAACGGTGCTATCGTGACATTTACTGGATTAGTGCGAGATTTCAATCAAGGCCATAACGTCGGCGAGTTATTTTTAGAGCATTATCCGGCAATGACAAAAATAAGCTTAACCAATATTGTTGCCCAAGCACGACAACGATGGACTCTAGGCAGAATTAGCGTCATACACAGAATCGGACGGTTAACCCAAGGTGATCAAATCGTCTTTGTAGGGGTTACATCGGCGCATCGCAAAGATGCATTTGATGGTGCGCAATTCATTATGGATTTTTTAAAGGCAGAGGCGCCTTTTTGGAAACGAGAAACAACGGAGCAAGGTCCCAGATGGGTCGAAGCAAATTCTGATGACAGTAAAGCTCTTACAAAGTGGGAGCGTTAATGGTTAAAGTCATTACTATCGCTATGCTTTTAAATGGGCTATTCATAGCTTTTTCAGCCCATGCTCAAGTGAAGGTAGCAGTTGCCGCTAACTTTAAACCCACCTTGATGTTGATTATTGACGCATATAATAAGCAGCAGACGAATACTGATATTCAGGTATCCGCAGCGTCGACAGGTATCTTGTATGCTCAAATAGCGCGAGGGGCTCCATTTGATATATTTTTATCCGCTGATAGTGTACGGCCCAAAACATTAGAAAATAACGGTAGAGTAGTACAAGGGACGCGCAAAACGTACGCCCTTGGTCAATTGGTACTATGGATGAAAGGATACTCTGCAGTTAATGCCCAAAGTCTCAGTTTACTCAGTGGAAAATTAGCGATGGCAAATCCCAAATTAGCCCCCTTTGGCGTAGCGGCCAAACAAACTTTACATAAATTGGGATTATTTGCGCAATTAAGAAGTCAAATTGTTATGGGAAATAGTGTTGCTCAAGTGGCGCAATACGTCGAAACGGGGGCTTCTAATGCCGGATTCGTTGCGCTAAGCCAGGTACTAAATCAACACACTAGCGATAAAGATTACTGGTTAGTTCCCAGCGATTTATATTCCCCGATAGACCAACAAATTGTGATGATTAAACACCCTAACCGTGATAAAAAAACCAGCCAGCAGGTAATCGACTTTTACCAATTTATTTTAAGCGCTCCAAGCCAACAAATTATAATGAATAACGGCTACCTAAACGCACAGATGCCGTTAATTCCACTGGTAAGCCCGAGTGTTCAATAGTTTACTAACGAATGAAATTTGGTTAGCAACGTTACTCACGTTCAAACTAGCAACGTTCACAACCTTAATATTGTTAATCATGACTATTCCCTTAGGTTGGTGGATGAGTCAGTCTAAAAGTAGACTCAAACCAATCATCGAAGCTTGCATCACATTACCATTGATTCTTCCACCCACGGTACTCGGTTTTTACCTGTTAGTTTTGTTTTCTCCCCAGAACCCAGTGGGACACGCTTGGTTATCTGTATTTGATTCTTCCTTAGTATTTTCGTTTTATGGCTTACTGTTTGGCTCAATTATCTATAGTTTGCCTTTTATGGTTCAACCTATTCGTGACGCGTTTTTGAAGATTGATCGCGATTTGCTCGATGCCAGCAATACCCTAGGCGCGAGTTTTATACAGACGTTTCGCTATGTCGTTCTGCCATTAAGCAAACATGGTATTACAACAGGCTGCATACTTGCCTTTGCCCACACAGTGGGGGAGTTTGGGGTTGTGTTGCTTATTGGCGGAAATATTGAAAGTGAAACACGCGTGTTGTCCATTTTGCTCTACGATTTAATAGAAACAAACCAGATGGATTCTGCTAACCAAGTGGCGCTTGCGCTTGTTGGGTTTGCATTTTTTGTTCTGTTTTCATTAAGCATGCTCAAGCGCAGAGTTAAAATTTAAACATCTCGTGATATTTATGTGAATTCCTTCCTTAACAATGAATACTTTCGTTTATAAGGAATTTTGTCTATGTCACGTATAACCATTAGTGGATTGTGTTTTATATTGTTAACTGGCACTGTTAATTCAGCACCAACTTCCATTAAAAATACAGTGCATTTTAGTTCCAAAAATCTACAAAGTAGGCTATTGGAAGTATACTCATCACAAGGCTGCAGTAGTTGCCCTCCTGCGCAAAGTTGGATAAACAACTTTGAGAATGACCCTGGGTTATGGCGATCGGTTGTGCCTGTGGTCTTTCACGTTGATTATTGGGATGGCTTAGGTTGGAACGACCGATTTGCTTCAAAGGCGTTCAGTCAGCGTCAGCAGGAATATAAACGTCAGGGGAATGTAAATTCGGTTTACACTCCAGGCTTTATCTTTGAGGGCCGTGAATGGACGGGTTGGTTCAATGCTAAAAAGCTACCACAAAACGCCCCACATAATATTGGTCAGTTAGACATTAGTGTTCACAATAGTAAACTTGAATTTAACTATTCTGTTGACACTCATGATAGTCAAAGATCACAGCTACATTTACTTACTTATAATGTTGCCTTATTGGGTGTAGGCATCAATACGCGGGTTAAAAGCGGTGAGAACGCAGGCAAAAATCTAACCGAAAGCTTTATTGTGCTACAGCACCAACAGGGGAAATATATTGAGGGCCAATCTTTGAATATTAACTTGCAAAACAATCATGCTCAAGCGAAGCGCTTTGCAATTGCAGCCTGGGTGAGCGATAGGTCGATGACACCATTGCAGGTTGTTGGTGGAGAATTGCCATCAAGTTTTAGGCTCAATTAGCGGTTACTTTATCAAGATAAAAACTGGCAAAGGCTGTTGGCAGTTATTATCTTGAGTATCACGATTTAATTAGTCGTCGTTACCACAATCATCTTGGCACTCACCATAGAGATAAAGACTATGGTGGATTAAGGTCATTTTATGACGCTTAGCGACCTCTTCTTGGCGTTTTTCAATAACCTCATCTTCAAACTCAACTACTTTTCCACAATTCAAACAAACTAAGTGGTCGTGGTGTTTTTTATGGCTGATTTCAAATACTGATTTTCCACCTTCAAAATGATGGCGATTTAAGATACCAGCGTCATCAAATTGATTTAATACGCGGTAAACTGTAGCAAGGCCGATTTCTTCATCTTGCTCAATTAGAATTTTGTAGACATCTTCAGCGCTGATATGTTGATTTTTCGGATCTTGTAAAATTTCAAGAATTTTTAATCGGGGCAGGGTGACTTTTAATCCCGCTTTTTTGAGTTCTTTGTTTTGGTCCATGGATCCAACTTAACATTTGATGTAAACAATTTAATCTTGAACTGTACCGATTATAACGTCGGTTATCCAGTCATATCACTGTTTACTAAATTAACAGTTCATTAAAATGGCGTTTAAGCTTATGACTTTGATTAAAGCAAAGCTGCCACCCCATTTTCTTTCAACGTTCACATAAAAAAGGAGCTTACGCTCCTTAGTATTTAAAGGTGTACACTGAAAAACTTATTGTAGTTCAGCTAAGCACATTTCTTCGTGTATCTGTTTGCACCAACTTTTCACGCGACTTTCTGTCAGCTCTGGTTGACGATCTTCGTCAATGCCTAAGCCCACGAAGTGTTCGTCGTCAGCCATCCCTTTGGACGCCTCGAAATCGTAACCTTCAGTTGACCATTGGCCTATCAAAATAGCACCTTTAGCTTCAACGATATCGCGGATCATGCCCATTGCATCTAAGAAATATTCTGCATAGTCCTCTTGGTCACCGCAACCGAATATGGCGACTAATTTATCGGCGAAGTCTATCTCTTCAAGTTCAGGGAAAAAGTCATCCCAATCACACTGCGCTTCGCCGTAATACCAAGTTGGAATACCGAACATCAGCAAATCAAACTCAGCAATATCTTCTTTACTGCTTTTTGCTATATCGTGTATTTCGATCAGGCCTTTGCCCAATTCTTTTTGGATCATCTTCGCAATATGCTCAGTGTTACCCGTGTCACTACCAAAAAATAGGCCTACGCTCGCCATTGTGTGGGATACCTCAAAATCTAGTTAAACATGTCTGGTAAGTTACCAGTGCCATTAATTAGCTTGCCAAAAATACTGCACAACACCTTTAAAAACAAAACCAGCTGCGCCTAAAAACAAAACTAAATAAACAACAACTCTGCCTATCAAAGGCACGTTATTTTTTTTCAAAACATCATGTACCGCAAAGCCCATGAGTAAGAATAAACCCACCAACGCCAAATCTAAGGCAATGGCTTCAATTTGTTCATAATATTCACTTAACATGAGAACTCGCTACATTTCATTGCGGGGCTACTTTAACATATTGAGCCAAGGTTGAAAAAAACTAATTTCGTAAAAATGTGCGTATATGTTTCGCACATTCGGCAGGTTTCTCTGCGTGTAACCAATGGCCAGCTCCTTGTACAACTCTTACACGACTCTTAGGAAATAGCGCGATAGTGTGTTTAGTGTATTGAGGCTGAAGGTAATCGGATAATTCCCCCTTCAAAAACATCACCGGTTTGTTATAGCTATGCTCGATATTCAATGCTTCGGATAGCAGTGAGTAGTCGCGATAGAGTAAATCGAGATTAAAGCGCCAATGCCAGCTTTGTGTTTTATTGTCTTGATATAAACTTTTTAATAAAAATTGCCGTACCGAAGGCTCAGTAATATATTCGGCCATTATATTGTTAGCTTCTTTTCGTTCGGTTATTTGTTGTAGATTAACGTTCAGCAAAGCATTAAATACGCTTTTGTGGCGCGGAGTATAAGCAACTGGTGCAATATCGAGCACGACAAGGGCTTCAACGAGGTTTTCATTCGTCAATGCAATTTGCATCGCAACTTTGCCACCAAGCGAATGCCCAACGATAGTCGCTTTAGATATACTCAATTTGTTCAACAAGTAAATAATTGATTCTGCATACTGTTCAAAGCTAAATCGGCTAGAGCGCTGGGATTTTCCGTGATCAGGTAAATCTATTGAAACAATATTGAAGTCAGAACTTAACTCACGGCGAAGCATAGCAAGATTATCTAAGCTGCCAAATAGGCCATGAATTAATAAAATCCACGGCTGACTTTCATCGCTTGAATCAATTCTGTAATTGATATCTAGTATAGAAATAATATACCCCTATTAATCAATAAGGTAATAAGAAGTGAGTTAATTGAGGATGTTGTCGTCACTGTCAGCGACGACAACAATAAACTAGCCGATCAAGAATGAATCGAGTGATTTACCGCTATCAAGAGCAGCTTTAAATACCTTGGGCATACGACCTATACCCGTCCACTTATGCTCGTTTCCTTCACTATCCGATAGAATATATTTAACCGGACGCTTCTTGCCAACCTTGGTAGATTTCTTAGCGGGTTCAGCTTGTTGCAGATCATTAACATCGAGACCTGCTGCTTCTAATTGTGCTAGAATTTCGTTCAGCTTTTGATTCTTTTCTTTAGCTGCTTCTTGCTGCTCCAATTCTTTAGTTTTACGATTTTCAATAATCGAGTTTAACTTATCTGCAACACTTTCTAATTCTTCTACAGATAATTCTTTTACTGCTCCTTGTAAACGACGTCCATGAGTTAATATACTGATAAAGTCACTCATAATTTACCTTTTTAATTTTAAGAATTTACATTACGTGAAACATATATTTTTACGTGATAGTTAGCAATAAGTTTATCGAAAATAATTATGTTTAAAGGTAATTAAATATTAATAATTTAAGCTTAGTACATCCGAAATTAAAAAAGGCGAAATAAATTTCGCCTTTTTTAATTCTAACTATAGTTGATTACATATTTGGATAATTTGGACCGCCTGAACCTTCAGGTACTACCCATTGAATATTTTGTGTAGGGTCTTTGATATCACATGTTTTGCAGTGGACGCAGTTTTGGGCATTTATTTGTAACGCTTTTTCTCCCCCTTCGGTGTCAATAATTTCATATACGCCTGCAGGACAATAACGTTGAGCAGGTTCGTCATATAAAGCTAAATTAACCGTAATCGGGACAGCACTGTCTTTTAATTGCAAGTGACAAGGCTGGTCTTCTTCATGGTTGGTATTTGAGAGAAACACAGAAGACAACTTATCAAAACTCAGTACGCCATCATATTTCGGATAATTAATTTTCACACTATCTTTTGCTAACTTAAGCTGCTCATGATCTTTGCCGTTATCGGCAATATTGAAAAACATATTGCCATTAAATATGTTTTGCTCAAGCGTATTATAGGCGCCGCCCATAAATGTGCCGAATTTATGTAAAGCAGCGCCAAAATTGCGTGCTTTAAATAATTCATCATACAGCCAAGATGTTTTGAAGCGATCGGTATAGATTATTAAGTCCTTACCACCTTGTTCATCAGCACTTAATGCTTCAATTAGCGTTTCAGCCGCTAATAAGCCTGACTTCATCGCGGTGTGATTACCTTTTATTTTGGCGAAATTGAGCGTTCCGGCGTCACACCCAACAATAATAGCGCCGGGGAGCGTCATTTTAGGCAGTGAATTAAATCCACCTTTGGCGATAGCTCTAGCGCCATAACTTACACGCTTTCCACCTTCCAAATATTGTTTAAATACAGGGTGATGTTTCATGCGTTGAAATTCATCAAAAGGACTTAAGTGTGGATTACTATAATGAAGATCTACTATTAAGCCGACAAAAACTTGATTGTTCTCGCCGTGATATAAGTAAGAACCACCTGATGCTTCTGTTAATGGCCAACCTGCACTATGAACTACCAAACCTTCTTGGTGCTTGCTCGGATCTATGTCCCAAATTTCTTTGAAACCAAGACCGTAGTGCTGGGGAGCTTTATCTTTATCTAAGTCAAATTTAGCAATGAGTTCTTTGCCTAAATGTCCACGGCAACCTTCTGCAAAAACAGTGTACTTGGCGCGTAATTCCATGCCCGGCATGTAACTATCTTTGTGGTTACCGTTATGGTCTATTCCCATATCACCAGTAATTACGCCACCAACACTACCGTCGTCGTTATATATAACTTGTGCAGCAGCAAAACCTGGGAATACTTCAACACCCAATGCTTCGGCTTGTTCTGCTAACCAACGACAGACATTACCCATACTAACAATATAATTTCCGTCGTTATGCATAGTCTTAGGGGTAATGCTATTAGGCAGTTTGTTAGATTTTTGCTCATCCCGTAGATAGTAAATATGGTCTTCTTTTACCGGTGTATTTAACGGCGCGCCCATGGCCTGCCAATCTGGAAATAGCTCGTCTAAAGCGCGGGTTTCAAATACTGCCCCAGATAGAATATGGGCACCGACCTCAGAACCTTTTTCTACGACACAGACCATTAGCTCTTGTTCTTTTTCTTGGGCTAATTGCATTAATCGACATGCGGTTGAGAGCCCCGCTGGACCAGCACCGACAATTACTACGTCAAACTCCATCGATTCTCGTTCCACCCGTATCTCCTTTGTTATAAGTATCTATTAATTAAAAAAATGATATTTGTGCAACTCGATTACACAAAATTTACAAATAGTTTGACTGTTGTTTTACTTTTAGCGCAGCCAAAGCGCAACTTATTTGTATATATATACCCAATAAGTCAGGTTTATTTATACCTCCCAAGACATAGAGAACAGTGTTCTTATGATTTAAAGTACGTCTCATAAAGGTAATAAGCCTATTTATCTCTTTACATTCTACAAGTTAAATACGTCCCGCATGATCATTTTTGACAGGTCGTTATGCTAGATTTTGCTTTTGGTCAGTCTAGCGAGGGTAGAGCGGGTTGACGCTTACGTCAACAAGACGTAAATTAACCCCATTCCGTAAATGTAATGTTAATTACATTAATTTCTTGCTTAAACGCCTATCAAATGGGGTGAAAATGAAAATTTTAGTGCCGATAAAACGTGCTATCGATTACAACGTGAAAGTGCGAGTTAAAGCCGATCACAGTTCCGTGGACTTAACCAACGCCAAAATGTCTATAAACCCTTTCTGTGAAATCGCGGTAGAAGAGGCGGTTAGGCTTAAGGAAAAAGGCATTGCAACTGAGATAGTCGTTGTGTCTATTGGCGATAAGTCTTGCCAAGAACAAATTAGAACCGCATTGGCTCTTGGAGCTGATCGAGGCTTGCAAATTGATACCAGTGAAACACTAGATTCCTTACAAATTGCAAAATTACTTAAGAAAGTAGTTGACGATGAGTCACCTGATTTGGTTATTTTGGGCAAGCAATCAATTGACTCTGATAATAATCAAACAGGACAAATGTTGGCCGCCTTAACAGGCATGCCTCAAGGTACATTTGCATCTGAAGTGAATTTTGATGCCGGCAAAGTTAAAGTCACTCGGGAAATTGACGGTGGTCTTCAAACACTAGAATTAACTCTTCCAGCCGTGGTCACGACCGATTTGCGCTTGAATGAGCCAAGATATGCGTCATTACCAAATATAATGAAAGCTAAGCGTAAACCCCTTGACGTTAAGTCGGCTGCTGATTTTGGTGTTGAACTAACCTCAAATGTTAAGGTGCTTAAGGTTGAGCCACCGGCACAGCGTAAGGGTGGTATTATAGTGGCGGATGTAGCCGAATTAGTCGATAAATTGAAAAACGAAGCGAAGGTGATCTAATGCCAATTCTTATTTACGCAGAGCACGATAACAGTCAACTTAAAACGGAAACCCATAAACTGGTTAACGCCGCATGTAAAATGGGCGATGAACTTCATCTTCTTGTGGTCGGATCCCAATGTGCTGACGTAGCAAAACAGGCGAGTGAAATTGAAGGTGTTACCAAGGTTTTACTTGCTGATGATGTAGCATACGAACATCAGTTGGCTGAGAATGTAGCCGATTTGGTATCTGAATTAGGTAAAGATTACAGCCACATTATTTGTGCTGCCACTACAACAGGCAAAAATTTTATGCCTCGCGTTGCGGCATTACTTGATGTAGCGCAAATATCAGACGTTATTGGTGTACAAAGTAGCGATACTTTTGTTCGCCCTATTTATGCGGGTAACGCGATTGCGACAGTACAATCAAGCGATGGTATTAAAGTACTGACCGTGCGTACATCAACGTTTGATGCTAACGGTACTGGCAATAGCGCACCTATAGAAACCACTGATGTAGTTAAAACATCTGCAATCTCTTCATTTATTAGTGCAGAATTAACGAAATCTGAACGCCCTGAACTGACTGCTGCTGACGTGGTTATTTCTGGTGGCCGAGGTATGCAAAATGGTGAAAACTTTAAGCTGCTTGACGGTATTGCCGACAAGTTAGGCGCCGCGATGGGTGCTTCACGTGCTGCGGTTGACGCTGGTTTTGTACCAAATGATATGCAGGTGGGTCAAACCGGTAAAATCGTTGCTCCTCAATTATATATTGCGGTGGGCATTTCTGGCGCTATTCAGCATTTAGCGGGGATGAAAGACTCTAAAGTGATTGTTGCAATCAATAAAGACGAAGAGGCGCCGATTTTTCAGGTAGCTGATTATGGTCTTGTAGGCGATTTATTCGACATCTTGCCTGAACTTGAAGCGGCTCTATAAAAATACATAAAGTATCTTTGAACAATGCCGCTTATAAGCGGCATTGTTGTATCTATAGGTTTGTACTTTATTAATTTGGCTAATTAAGCAACAAACAGTGCATTGAAATATAAATAGTCTTTGCGTTAGTTCAGATAAATGTTTAATTTCCACGCATCGTATTTATCATACAAATTAATCAATCGGAGGCAATGTATGTCCGCTTTAAATAACAACGTACTGACGTTAGGTGTATGTGATTATCCTGAGCATGTACCGCAAAGTGAGTGGATTAAACATGCAGAACAACAAAAAGCGCTAGGCTTAAGTTACGTTCGTTTAGCTGAATTTTCATGGGCTAAAATTGAACCTCAAGATGGTGTGTTGAACTGGCAATGGCTTGACGAAGCCATTGATACATATACAAGGTTCGGTCTAAAGATTGTTATGTGCACGCCAACAGCAACGCCACCGGCATGGTTAATTCAAAAATATCCTCAAATATTGGCCATTGATGCTCAAGGTCAAACGATGAAATTTGGTTCACGTAGGCATTATGATCATGCCAGTGAAATATACCGTCGAGAGTCAAAGCGCATTATCACCCTAATGGCACAGCGTTATGGACAACACGAGGATGTTATTGGTTGGCAAACAGATAATGAATTGGGGCATGAAGGAACGGCAGTATCGTATGGCGGCGCCAGTGCCCAACGTTTTCCAAAATGGCTTAAGAATCAATACCAAACTTTAGATGCCTTAAACGAAGCGTGGGGGTGCGCATTTTGGAGCCAAGATTACTCAGATTGGCAGCAAATTAATCCGCCTAACTTGACCGCTGTTCGTCAACCTAATCCATCTCAGGCATTAGACTACCAACGATTCTGTTCTGATATGATTGATGAATTTCAACAAGTCCAAATAGATATTCTCAGAGCATTGTCCCCAAAACGCTTTCTGACCCATAACTTTGTTATTTTTGCCCAAGAGTTTGATTTGTACAAAGTGGCTAAAAATCTAGACTTTGTTGCTTGGGATAGCTATCCAATTGGTATGTTGGAATTTTTTGCTACATGGGAAAGTGAAGAAACCAAAACAGAATTTGCTCGTACCGGTCATCCTGATTTAGTGAGCTTTAACCATGACTTATATCGTGGAATTAAAGGTGGACGAGATTTTTGGGTAATGGAGCAGCAATGTGGGCATGCTAATTGGGCGCAGTACAACCCGTTGCCTGCCGCAGGCGCGGTTCAATTATGGACGGCACAGGCTTGGGCCCATGGAGCAAGTTCCGTTACTTATTTTAGATGGCGTGCTAGTCATATGGCGCAAGAGATCATGCATTCCGGCTTGCTTCAACAAGATGGACGACCAGACAGAGGGTATCAAGAAGTTAATGAATTTGACCCGACTAAATTTGCTTTAGAACAAGTTAACGCCAAGGTTGCGTTATTGCATGATTATAACAGTTTGTGGATTTACAATTTGCAGCCACATAACCAAGATCTTAGTTACTGGCATCAATTTATGATGTTCTACAGCGCGCTTCGTGAATTAGGAATCGACGTGGATATTATTCACCCTGATCAATTAGCGGATAAAGACTACGCGTTAATTGTTTCACCAGCGTTGACACTTATGACAGATGAAATTGCGACTCAATTAAGTCACGCAGCCACCAAATGCCCGATTGTATTTGGACCGCGTACTGCTTTTCGAAATAATTCAGGTCGGGTCGCTGAAATGGGGCAATTTCAATTGATCGAAGCATTAGTTGGCGTTAAATTGGCCAATTTTGATTCCCTACGCCCGACAATTAAGCAGCAAATAAACAGTGCCGATGATAACCAGCAATTTAGTGCATCACTATGGTGCGAAAGCTATAAGCTAACGACTGCTAGCGCAACGCATATATACGCAAATGGCCCGATGAAAGGCTTAGCTGCTGTTAGCGAGCATGAACAGGTAAGTGTTATTGGGGCATTGTCTGGCGATTTAATTAAGTCTGTGCTAAAAAATTATGCTCAGGCGCAAGGGATTGAAACGTTTGAGTTACCCAAAGGACTCAGACTAAGCAGGCGCGGGAACACCACACTTGTATTAAACTTTAATGAACAAGATGTTGATTGGCATGGTAAAAATTACTCAGGCGTATCATTCACTGAACTTTAAAACGTTACGCACAACGAAATATTAATATTGGCCCAAGTACCTGTACCAGTTTAGAAGCTGGTACAGGTCGCCAAGTGTCAAAGCTTTATAACTGAATTTTCTTCAGTTGACATAGGAGACGTCTGGTAAGCGTCTGCCTGCCAATCATTTTCGTATACCTTGCCATCTAACAAATAACGAAATTGATAATCTGTTTCTATTGGTAAATCCATAGATGCAGAAAAACTACCATTCTTGAGCTTTTTCATCACTGTCGAGCTTTTATCCCAGTTATTGAAATCACCAACAATACTAACTGAATCCGCTGCTTTAGCTTCTTCCTTTGTGAGCTTGAACGTGACCTTACAAACAGGTTTCGATTTTAAATATTGTTTCTTAAAAGCCATGATTTTCCTCTCAATGTAATTAAAGAACAGATTTTGGTTTGTTTATACACCTAAAACGGCTATTTTTAAATCAAATTTGTAATAAAATTACAAAATGAATAGCCGATATTCATTTTTCCATCGTTCGACTTGTTACTATATCTAATTTCAATTGCACAACATTGATGCATATCAGTAGACTTAACGGTTAATGACGACGTCTATAAAACTACAAAAATCAGAAATTTTAAATTATTAATTTATAGTTGCTTGTTTTATAACGGTTTAAGTTTTAGACGTCGTTAAAATCGATTATTCTAATAACAATTTATTGTTAATAAGTATTTATTAAGCAAAAACTGTACACAATTTAGCGATGGGAAAAATTATAATAGCGTTAGGGTATGGGAATACGATATGAGTTGACGTTTACACGTAATATCAGCGTCGAAATTTCTTTCCGTATTGGCTTGGTGATAATCCAGTGTGCTTTTTAAATAAACGGGTAAAGGAACTTAAATCATCGTAACCGACTAAGTTGACGATACGTTCGACACTATGACTTGATGCTTCTAGATGTTTTTTCGCTGCTTCGACCCTCACGCCCTGTAAATAGGCCAGAGGAGATTGTTCAGTTGCATTTTTGAAACGCCGTACAAAAGTCCGAGAGGTAAGATTGACTCTTTTGCATAGGATATTAACCACTATTTTTTGGGCATAATTTTCTTCTAGCCATTGCTGAATAGATAACACTTCCACATCTTGATGATATTTTTTGGTGCGCAGTGATGCATATGCTGATTGTTCTCCACGGGATATGTCAATCACATGAGCCTTGGCCGTTGTCGTCGCAATATCATGTCCAGCATAGCGCTCTATCAATAACAGCGCCAAATCAAACCACGCCATTCCACCGCCAGAGCAAAAAATATTGTCCTGTTCAGTGATCATCCTATCTATTTGTAAGTTTACATTAGGATAAAGTTGCTTAAATAATTCTGCGTAACCCCAATGTGTCGTCGCCATACGTTTATCTAAAATACCGGCTTGGGCTAAAAAAAAGGCGCCACTACAATTGCTAGCAATATCAGCTCCCAACGCATAATGCTTTCGAATGTGCGGTAAAAGGGCCACATTGTTGCGCAGTACCTCTATAGGATCACCGCCTATTGTGGGGATCAGTAACAAGTCGGTTTTTTCAAGAGATTCAATAGATACATGGCTGTTTAATTCGAGTTGATTAATGCACTTTACTGATTTTCCTTTCAACGACGCTATTTGCACTTCAAACAAGGGGTGTATAGGCAACCCTTGCATTCTTTGCCATGTTACGCCTGCTAAACCAAATATATCTAGAACGCCGGTGATGGCACTAGCATAGGCTTGATCAAATCCCAGAATAGTCACTTTGAACATAAATTAGTCCTCACTATAAACCCATGTTTTTGCCCCATATCACGGGATGTTATAACTGTCATTAATGACCATTATTATGTCATATATGACAATTATTAGCCGTTCTTTTATCTGCGAAGCTATAGCCTGTTAAAAGAATGTTGCCAAAATTAGGCCTCAAGTCAATCTGTGATCACTTAGGTGTCATGACTCATGAATGAAAAAAGGTGCAAGTACTATGAGTGAAGAATTAGTCAGTCGTAAAGAGTTAGCGTTTCAATTGTATGAAGTGTTAGATACAGAAGCATTGTGTGAGCGTGGACGCTTTAGTGAGCATAATAAAGACACTTTCGATGCAGTTATGGATACGGCTGATAAAATCGCCAGGGAAAAATTTGCCCCACATAACCGTAAAGCTGACATAAACGAACCCACATTCGATGGGCATAACGTGCATATGATCCCCGAAGTACAAGAGGCATTTAACACCTATGCTGAATCAGGACTAATTGCTGGTCGTTTCGATTTTGAAGACGGTGGAATGCAACTTCCTGAAACGATCATGATGGCTTGCTCAAGTTATTTTATGGCAGCCAATCCTTCTAGCACTGGCTACGCCTTTTTAACCGTTGCGGCAGCGAATGTTATTAAGAACTTTGCTAGTCAAAGCATCAAAGAACAGTTTATGCCACGTATGTTAACCGGCGAATTTACCGGTACGATGGCTCTTACCGAACCCCATGCAGGTTCTTCTTTGGCAGATATTACAACGAGTGCCAAACCGGCAGATGATGGTACTTACCGTATTAAAGGCAGTAAATTGTATATCTCAGCTGGGGATCATCAGTTATCCAAAAATATTGTGCACTTAGTATTAGCAAAAATCCAAGGGGCTCCTCCTGGTGTTAAAGGTATCTCACTTTTTGTGGTACCCAAGTTTCGCTTAGATGAAAACGGCAACCCTGGCGAGCGTAATGACGTTACGTTAGCGGGCCTGATCCATAAAATGGGTTACCGCGGAACCACCTCCACCGCACTGACATTTGGTGATAAAGACGATTGTCGAGGTTTTCTTGTGGGTGAAGAACATCAAGGCTTGAAGTACATGTTCTTGATGATGAACGAAGCTCGCTTGGGTGTCGGCTTTGGGGCTGCAATGGTTGGTTACGCTGGCTATCGGTATTCCTTAGGCTATGCAAAGGAACGTACTCAAGGTCGTGTGGCGCCGCATAACAAACCAACTGATAAAGCCGCCACCATTATTCAACACGGTGATGTTAAACGGATGTTGTTGGCACAAAAATCTTATGTTGAAGGTGGTATGGCACTGTGTTTTTACGCCGCTAGACTAGTGGATGACCTCCACACAGTAGAGTCAGGTAAGGAAAAACAACAAACAGCCGAACTGCTGGACTTACTGACGCCAGTTGTTAAAGCATGGCCTTCTGAATTTGGTCCCAAAGCAAATGATTTGGCTATTCAAGTGCTAGGTGGTGCTGGTTATACCCGTGAATATCCAGTTGAACAGTGTTGGCGTGACAATCGTTTGAACCCTATTCATGAAGGGACTAATGGTATTCAAGCGTTAGATTTAATGACACGCAAACTATGGCAGGCCAACGGTGCCGGTTTGGTACAGTTGCAAAGTGTAATGAGCAATGATTTTGCTAAAGCTCAACATCCAACGAGTAAACAGCTTATTGCTGATCTGCAGCCTTATTTGTTGAAACTGCAAAAACTAGTCCCTCTATTAGCGGCAGAGCTTAAAGGCGAGCATCAAAACTCGTTGCTAGCCAACGCAAGTTGCTTCTTAACAATATTCGGTCAAATTGTTGTGAGTTGGATGTGGATACGTCAAGCAATTACCGCTGAAGCTGCTCTTGATGCAGGTGGTTTGTCCGTTGATGACGAATCGTTTTACCGTGGAAAACTACAAGCTGCAAAATACTTTATTGACTGGGAATTAACCTTAACAGACCGTGATTTTAAAATTCTAAATAGTATGAGTGGTAGCTGTAGCGAAATGCAGGAAGCGTGGTTCTAAAAACCCTTAATTTAATCATACGACAAAAATATTAATACATAGGAATAATTATGAAAAACACGCAGTTTCTGTTAGCGAAGCGTCCAGTTGGTACGCCTACGCGTGAAAATTGGGACCAAGTACAGGTTGATGTCCCAGAACTCGCTGATAAGCAAGTTCTTATTAAAGTCGCTTATATATCATTGGATCCCGCGATGCGAGGTTGGATGAACGATACGAAATCGTATATTGCGCCGGTTCAAATAGGCGAAGTGATGCGAGCCAGCACAGTTGGTCAAGTTGTTGACTCACGCGATGCTAATTTCCAGAAAGGGGATTATGTTTTCGGTCATGGTGGGGTACAGCAGTATGCGGTCGCTGATGGTAAAGACATCCATAAAATAGATATCAATATCGCTCCTTTAGAGCGCTATTTAAGCGTACTTGGTATGCCTGGTATGACGGCCTATTTTGGTTTACTAAATACCGGATTGCCAAAAGAAGGTGAAACTGTCGTAGTATCAGGAGCTGCGGGTGCCGTAGGCACGGTTGTTGGTCAAATTGCTAAAATAAAAGGCTGTAAAGTTGTCGGTATCGCTGGAGGAAAAGATAAGTGCCAGTATCTTGTAGATGAACTTGGGTTTGACGGTGCAATTGATTATAAAAATGAAAATGTAAAACAAGCACTAAAAATCCAATGCCCTAAAGGTGTAGATGTTTATTTCGATAACGTTGGAGGTGAAATTTTAGATGACGTATTAACTCAGATACGTCTACACGCACGAATCGTAGTGTGTGGTGCGATAAGCCAATACAACAATACGACACCCGTTAAAGGCCCTTCTAATTATTTATCATTGTTGGTGAACCGAGCGCGAATGGAAGGCATAGTCGTGTTTGATAACGTCAAACATTATGGTGAAGCCGCGGCAGAAATGGCGCAATGGATTAGCGAAGGGAAACTGAAAGCCAAAGAGCATGTTGTTACCGGCATCGAGAATTTTCCTGAAGCCTTACTTATGCTGTTTAAAGGCGAGAATACTGGCAAGTTAGTACTCAAGGTGGACAACGGGTAATGAGTGATAATAGCGTTGCTGGCAAGCATATATTAATTACTGGTGGGGCATCTGGTATCGGTGCTGAGACAGCTTTATTACTGACTAAGCGCGGAGCCAAAGTCACCATAGGCGATTTAAACGAAGTAGATGGTAAGACATTAGTCGAGCGCATAAATGATGAAGGTGGTCAAGCGCGTTTCTGTAAAGTTGATGTTAGCGTTAGCCAGTCAGTTGAAGCTCTTTTTGCAAGTGCGATCGGCGAGTTAGGTGACATTGATGTATTAATTAACAATGCTGGAATCGATCATGATCCTAAGTTTATGCTCGAAATAGAAGATGCTACTTTTCATAAAAATATCGCTGTAAATGTAAATGGCGTCTGGTATTGCATGAAACAAGCATTAGCGCACATGTTAGCGAACGGTGGAGGGCATATTATCAATATTTCTTCCGTCGCTGGCATCCGAGCCGCGCCCACTTTGTCGGCTTATAGTGCAGCAAAACACGCAGTGGTGGGCTTAACTAAATCTGCTGCCGTGGAATACGCAAGATATAACATTCGTGTCAATGCCGTATGCCCAAGTTTTGTGCGTACGCCCATGGTGGAACACGTGCTATCCAAATTAAATGAACGGGGACAAAAAGCCCTAGTCAGTGCTAATCCGATGAAGCGCCTAGGGGAACCCCAGGAGATTGCTGGAGCAATTGCATGGTTATGTACAGCAGAATCTAGCTTTATGACAGGACATACCGTGGTATTAGACGGCGGTATGACTGCTTAGTAAATAATTAAATTACAAGGACATATTATGAAAAAAGATATTTTTGATTTAACAGGAAAAGTCGCGCTTGTTACTGGCGCAAGTCGCGGTATTGGTGAGTCTATCGCTAAGTTGCTGGCTGCTTATGGTGCACATGTTATCGTATCAAGCCGAAAGATTGATGGCTGTGAAGCCGTGGCTAAAAGTATCCGTGATGAAGGCGGAAAAGCTACAGCGATGGCTTGCCATGTGGGCGAAATGGCCCAGATTGAGCAAACTTTCGCTACCATTAAAAAAGACTTCGGACAATTAGATATATTGGTTAATAACGCTGCAGCTAATCCTTACTTTGGACATATTCTGGATACAGATCTAGCCGCTTATGAAAAAACCGTTGATGTTAATATCCGAGGCTACTTTTTTATGTCAGTTGCGGCAGGCAAAATGATGAAAGAGCAGGGTGGTGGCGTCATTCTCAATACAGCTTCTGTTAACGGTATATCTCCAGGAGTGATGCAAGGGATTTACTCCATTACAAAAGCAGCAGTAATCAGCATGACTAAAGCATTCGCCAAGGAATGTGGACCGCTTAATATAAGGGTTAATGCCTTACTACCCGGTTTGACCGAAACTAAGTTTGCATCAGCGCTAACATCTAATGAGAAAATCCTCAACACAGCGTTAATGACGATTCCTCTTGGCCGAGTAGCCCAACCGGATGAGATGGCTGGTACTGTCTTATACTTAGTATCAGACGCGTCTTCGTACACAACAGGTACGACAATTACTGTTGATGGTGGTTACTTAGCGTAACGCCAAAAGTATATTAAAAAACCGCTAACGTGTGAAGTGCTCACACACTAGCGGTTTTTTATTCTCACTCGTACGATGTTAACAACGTTTTATCTACGGGGATTATTTCTTAACCCAGCTTCCATTGACCAGTACATAGTGACCCGCAGCTGTTTTTTCATAAGCTTTTTTAGCCGCTAGCTTTTCGACCTGCTCAAGTGTCAGGTTGTTTTTATTCGCAAGCTGGTTATATTTATCTTTACGTTTGGCATTCACTTCTTTGATCAAGGCCAATACATCCGGTTGACTAACAACGGCGCCGAGATAACCATCAGTTTGTTCACCAACAAGCCCTTGGTCTTTGGCGCTGTCCAGTTCAATAGCAAAGCTCATACTACTAAATAGCAACGATGCCGCTGCGAAAAAAGTGGGGAATAGGGCAGTCTTCATAATTTTCTCCTTAGAATAATTCACTGTCATCACTGAAAATATCATCCAATTCTTTATCAACTTTCACGCGTATTTCATGGTCAATTTTCACATTGATGTTGATTGTAATGGGTTCTTTTGTTTCAACCTGTACTTTGTGTGTACAAGCACTTAGCGGGATTAAGGCTATCAATAGCCAGTATTTTTTCACTTTTTATCACCTTTTCTGATTTTCTGTTCAATTTGATTTTGCACTGAATCTGTCAATCTTAATGATCGTAACAAGGTTAGAATATTTTCTTCATGATGGTAATTAAAATTTACAGCCTGCTGCTGATTAGCATTTTGTCCCAATATAGAAAAATCTAAAAACAATAGCCCATCTGGATTCAATTTCACCTGGCTGCTTAACTGTTTAAATTTTAAATTCTTCAGGTAATTCAGCTCTGTTTGTTGTTCCGCAATTGAATCAAATGCAGGATTACCGTCAATTCTAAGCGTTCCGGGTCCTTGGCTTTTTAACAAACCACCGTCTATGTAAAATTGTTCATCCTGCACAATCATAGGTAATACTCCGCTAACGCTTCCCGTGACATTAATTCCTGCTTGTTTTTGCAACTCTACAACTTGCGCTAAATCGACATTTTTCACAGTAATTCTAGATTTTTGGTCTCGTTTATCTAACCACAGTTTATCCAGTGCAAACGTACCGCCTAATACATTTCCTATTACCTGTTCAACCTTTGCTACATTATTCTGTACGTAATACAGCATACTCACATGCTCGAGAGGAACGCCAGTATTCGCACTTTCGATGTTCAATGTAGTTTTAGTTAGCTGAAGGCCCGCTGAATTTAGCTGCAAAGAGCCACTTGTTGATAAATTATTGATATTAAACTCTTGATAATTAAGTACGACATCAGCAAGTGCAAAAGAACCTTCGAAAGATGCATCTTTTAGTTGATACTGTCCGTTAATTTCCAGCGTGCCGTTTTGTAAAATAAGTGCTGGCATAAAACGGCTGATAGATGGTTGCAATGCACTTAATGCTTGTCTGTTAAGCGCAAAATCAAGAACCTGCTCTTTTTGTTCAATACTAAAATTCAAGGCGTTATCTATAATGACATTATGATGACTATTCAGGATATAGTCTTCCAGCTGGGCATTTATCTTATGAGTAGCATTAATTTTTGCTAGGGTTAGGTATTGCTCATTCTCTAGATTTAGTGCCATTCCGCTTAGTATTGAATCTCCTGCTAGGGATACTTTATTCAGGTCGATAATGGAACCATGGAGATTGTTAGTAAGTTTGTTGATCAAAATATTATCGAGCTTTATTTGAGATAAGGTGCTATCGACAGAGATCGTTAGCTGATTAAAATCTTGTCCCGTTGCAGCTAACGAGCTATTTAGGGCTTTAGTTGTTACCACTTTAGGTTTAACGGGCAATGTTTTGGCCCGTGAAAGCGTATTTTGAGTTTGCGTTCCTGTGTCAGACGAGGGTGATTGTAAAGTATATTTTGCGCTCTGAGCCTTTATATTTGCGGTTAGCGACACGCCTGAATTTGATGATATGTTACCTGTTATCTCGCTTTTAATTAACTTGGCGTTGATCCCGTAATCAACAAAATGGTCAATTTTTACAGCCCCCTTTATCTCTTCTAGCTGCCAGCTCAGTGGGTCCCAGTGAAAATTTCCTAACATATTAATTAATAGCGACTGGGTACCCGTATTGGTGCTATTTGAGTTCAACTTATCAGCTAAATGTAGCAATTCTGTTTGAATAGAAATAGTACTGGATACAGCTAGGTTCTTTTCTTTATGGGGTAGTTGGATAGACAGCTGCTTAAAATCCGCCGATATGTTTGTCGTTAAACTGCGAACTCTCAAACTCGATGCATTAATCTGCTCAGAATTGATGTTAATGGGCACAGACGCGGCCAATTCAAATTTATTCGGCAATTGGTAGGGTAATGTCGGCAGCGGGGCATAACAAGCTTCTCTTGGCATAATAACGATTTCAGATTGGCTCAAATCCAAACTGAGCTCCTCAGTGACTAAGGAAATATCTGCAACCGCTTTACCGCTGACATGAGTATTAATTACGCACGCATCAAACTGATAATCGAAATTTACATCTAGTTTGTGCCAAGAATGCAGTTGTGTGCCATCAAACTCTAGATGACTGGATAGGGGCGCATCCATTAACTCGCGTTGAGTCAATAGTGTTTGCAACGAATGTAAACTGGAAAGATTTTGCTTAAAGTAAGACGACGCTTTATCAAGTGACCAATCAACATCTGCAATAATCAGTGTTTGCTCCGAATCTTTAATATGGCGTAACTCTAGCGTGGCATTGAAATCGCCTTCAATAAGAAGTGAATTACTTGAGGGCTGGCTAAGTGCAAATTTTAAGGGGGCTGAGAGCAAAGAGGACTCAACCTGTGCAGCCTGAATATTTAATAGTGGGAGCTCACTCGGTAGCTGCCAACTTGATAAGTCAAAATGGCTAACGGTTGATGTAGGTTCCTCGGCAGTATTCTCGGTTAATGTATGCTTAATCTTTAACGATGAAATTGATAATCGGTTTTGTGCACGCATGTAGTGTGCGTCATGGAGGTGTATATTGAAGTTAGGCAGGGTGATACACGCTTTATGCACGGTGACATTAAACTGCCAATCTAAATCAAATGATAAACACTCAACATGAATATCTTGTTCCTTAGCGAACGTTTCAATGGCGAAGGTGGCGACAGAATGTCTGAAGGCATAGGTTAAAATGAGTGAGACAGAAACGAATAAAAATATAAAGCAGGGAATATAAAAGCGTTTTTTAGATAACAATATACCCACAGCAAATAGCCCCATCTAAATCGAAATCAAGGAAGGTACAATATCAAATAATGGTGCAGAAAATATAAGAATACAGAAAATTGTTACGAACAAGGTATGCCACTTATGTTCTAAGTTGAATCAACTTGGAACATAGGTGGCATAAATATCGAACCAGCTTAAGACGATTTACGTCGAGGACTAGCGTTTTGCGGGCCATTACCTCTGCGATTACCGGCAAAATGACCTCGCGCATTATCACCAGAACGTTGTCCGTCTCGGTGTTGCACATTAGGTTTTTTAGGTTTTTTAGGCTTCATAGGACGCGAGTCTAAACGAGACTCAGGTAATCCATGTACAGGTTCAAACCCTTCAATACTTTTGCGATTGATAATCTGTTTAGTAAAACGTTCTATATCCGCTAGTAATGAAAACTCGTCAGCGGTAACTAATGAGAACGCTTTGCCACTTGCACCTGCACGACCGGTGCGTCCAATACGATGCACATAATCTTCTGCCACATTGGGTAAGTCATAGTTAACTACCTGGGGGAGCTGACTGATATCTAACCCGCGAGCGGCAATATCGGTAGCGACTAATGCTCGTACTTTACCGCTTTTAAATTCAGCCAACGCTTTTGTGCGCGCACCTTGACTCTTATTACCATGAATTGCCGCGGAGGTGATCCCGCGCGCTTCTAGTTGTTTGGCAATACGGTTGGCACCGTGTTTTGTTCGGCTGAAAACCAGAACTTGCTGCCAATCATTGTCTTTAATCATACGAATCAAGGCAGGTGTTTTCTGGTTTTTATCGACCGGACAAATCCATTGTTCTACCGCTTCTACCGTAGTGTTTGGGGGGGATACAGATACTTCAACTGGATTGTTTACTAGCCCTTTAGCTAACGTGCGAATTTCATCTGAAAAGGTGGCTGAAAAGAGTAAGTTTTGACGCTTAGCTGGTAATAACTTAAGCACTTTTTTGATATCGTGAATAAACCCCATATCGAGCATACGGTCGGCTTCATCTAATACCAAAATTTCAAGATCGTCGAATCTAACCGCATTTTGGTTATACAAATCAAGTAAACGACCTGGCGTGGCAACTAAAATATCTACGCCTTTACGTAACTTAATCATTTGCGGGTTGATACCTACACCACCAAATACTACAGCTGAACGTAACGGTAAATCTTTACCATATTCGACTACGCTCGCTGCAACTTGGGCGGCGAGTTCACGCGTAGGGGTCAGTACCAATGCACGAGCTTGATTTCCTCGTGCGTGGGTTCCACGGTTTAGTAATTCAAGAAGGGGCAGAGTAAAGCCTGCTGTTTTGCCTGTACCTGTTTGCGCGGCCGCCATTATATCCTTGCCTTCTAAGATGGCAGGAATAGCTTGTGCTTGAATAGGTGATGGTTCGGTGTAGCCTTTCGCTGTAACGGCAGACAAAATTGCGGGGGATAAGCCTAAATCGGCAAAACTCATATTTTACTCGCTGGTCGTGAATTGATTATCAAATTCTATGCTGCTTTTGTAAGCTTGATAGAGAGGGCGCGAGGATACAGTATATCCCATGATTAGCAATCTAGAATATAAAAAACCGTTGTTAGCGAGGCTAACAACGGTTTAGATTTACCTTAGGTAAACGTGCTTGTGCACGACGAAACTAGTCTTGAGAGACAGGTCTAGTCGCTGGCGCGCCAGCACGATTTGATGCAGCAACCATCGCTGCTGATTTACCCGATGCATTAACTGCCGGACGAGAATCATCACCTAATGAGCCAATATTCAATTCACTAAACACTTGCTCAACACTCGCAGGGGTTGCCATTGGGTGAGATGCACTGGCCTTGTGAATTTTAACACTTACTGCGGTCGCTTTAGCCGGCGCTATATTTGCTTTTGGCTTTTCTTGTTCAATCTCTTGAGGCTGTTTACTATCTTTTGCGACAACCTCTGGAACAACAGTTTCAACTTCTGGCATTACCTGTTCGTTTGATTCCGCCTTAACTTCAGGCATTACCTGTTCGCTTGATTCCGCCTTAACTTCAGGTGTAAAAGACTGCTTATCAACAGACTGAATAGCGGCAACTTCTGGTGCCTGTGCGACTTCTTGGCCTGTAGCAATTGAGTCTTCTGGTTGAGTCAATAAGTCACCTTGAGCCGGAGCTTGAGATGCAACAGCTGCGCTAACATTCGTTGCCGGAGCTGAGTCATCAGTAGGCGCTACGGATTCGTTTATCGCTTGCTCCGTTTGCACTGGCGCGGTTTCAACTACCTGAGGCGTGTCAAATTGTAATTCGTCTTGCTTGATACTTTGAACATCATCAGGGTTCTGCGTAGCTTGGGCTTCTTCATCTTTACGGCGCTTTTGACCCGCAGCTCGAATATGACGAGGTGAACGACGACTACGTGTACGCTGAGTCGTATTTTCATCTTTGTCGTTATTATCGCTGTCGCTTGATTCAGGTTTCGCAGGATCTTCATGGGTTTCATGAGATGCCGCTTGCGCACGCTTTTCTTCCGCTTTAGCTTTTGGCTTCTTAGGAGACTCGATACTTTGCGCGCTTGCTGCAACGGGCGCTTGTGCATCAACACTTGAAGCAGTATCAAGCTTAGCAGTCTGTTCTACGGCGATAGCGATTTTGTCATCTGCTGGCGAACTTGCAACCTTGTTACTGTTGGCCGTATCGGTAGATATTTGCTCCTGACTGTCATCAACGCGGATACTGCGTCTGGTATCTCTGCGTTTACGACGTTCAGCCACCTTTTGTTCTTTCACTTCTTTACGCGGCTCAGCGGCTTTTTGAACAGGTTCTTTCTTCTGCTCAGCACTATTTTCAGCAACCTCTTTCACTGGCTTGTTATCGCGACGTGGTTTGCGATTATCTTCACGACGTGGCTTACGTTCGTTTGAACTCTCTTTTACGTCACTGTTTTCAGTTCGATTGTCCGTGCGTTTGTCAGCACGGTTATCGTTACGGCCTTCAGCGCGATTATCGCTTTGCTTGCCACGACGAGGATTATTCCGGGTACGACGAGGTTGTTGTCTTTGCTGAGGCTTAGATTCAGGCTTAGGTTCTGGCTCTGGTTCTTGTTTAGGCGCTGAAGCAAGTAATGATTTTAACCAATTTGCTATTTGTGCTAATAAAGAGACACTCTCAGTATCACCTTTAGCATCAGCTGCTGCTGATGGTGCTGCAACCACTTTAGGGGGTGTAACAAAGCTTTGTAAAACAGGTTGCTCTTTCACTGGCATAGCAGTAACGGCTCTATCTGCTTCGGTGTCTTCGTTCTTCATCAATTCAACGTTGTAGCTCATATCATGAACTGCGTCATCAGGACGGCGACGTGCGACACTGTAATGTGGCGTTTCCATATTCGGGTTAGGAATGATCACCAATTGAACATTATGACGTTTTTCAACGCCTGCTACCGCACCACGTTTTTCGTTCAATAAATATGTTGCCACATTAACAGGTAACTGAGCTTCAATTTGCCCAGTATTATCCTTAATACTTTCTTCTTCCATAATACGTAAAACAGACAGTGCCAAAGATTCAGTACCACGGATGGTGCCGTGACCACTACAACGTGGGCAAACATTGTGCGCTGAATCACCTAGAGAAGGGCGTAGGCGTTGACGTGACATTTCTAATAAACCGAAACGAGATATACGGCCAAGTTGAACCCTAGCACGATCATGGCGTACAGCGTCTTTCAGGCGGTTTTCAACTTCCCGCTGGTGACGTACGGGTGTCATATCAATAAAATCGATAACCACCAAACCACCTAAATCACGCAGGCGCAATTGACGAGCTACTTCATCGGCTGCTTCTAAGTTAGTATTAAAAGCAGTTTCTTCGATGTCACTACCTTTAGTGGCGCGTGCAGAGTTAATATCAATTGATGTTAATGCTTCGGTAGGGTCAATAACGATTGAGCCGCCTGAAGGCAGACGCACTTCGCGTTGAAAGGCAGATTCAATTTGGCTTTCAATTTGATAATGACTGAATAACGGCACATCGCCGCGATACAATTTTACGCGATTTGCAAAATCAGGGCGTACCAGCTCTATATGCTTCATTGCTTGTTCGTAAATACTGGTCTTATCGATCAGTATTTCACCGATGTCACGACGCAAATAATCACGAATAGCCCGCACGATAACATTGCTTTCTTGGTGAATTAAAAATGGCGCTGGGCGAGACTCAGCGGCTTCAGAAATCGCGGTCCAATGGGTTAACAATACGCTAAGATCCCATTGTAATTCCTCAGCTGACTTACCAACACCTGCAGTACGGACGATTAAACCCATGCCGTCTGGTAAAGATAAATTGCTTAGCGCTTGTTTTAAATCAGTACGCTCATCACCTTCGATACGACGCGAAATACCGCCAGCACGAGGATTGTTCGGCATTAAGACTAGGTAGCTGCCTGCTAAACTGACAAAAGTTGTTAACGCAGCGCCTTTTTGGCCACGCTCTTCTTTGTCAATTTGTATGATGACTTCCTGGCCTTCATTGATGACGTCTTTAATGTTAGGACGGCCTTCAAACTTATAACCTTGAGGAAAGTAGGTACGTGCAATTTCTTTTAGAGGAAGGAAACCATGTCGTTCTGCGCCATAATCTACAAATGCCGCTTCTAAGCTTGGCTCTACTCGAGTGATGGTGCCTTTATATATATTGGCTTTTTTCTGTTCATGGCCTGGGCTTTCAATATCTAAATCGTAAAGCTTCTGACCATCAACGAGGGCAACACGCAATTCTTCTTGCTGAGTTGCATTGATTAACATTCTTTTCATTCTTATTGACTCGGTGGTGTACCGATCGCCATGGATGAAAGACATGTGCTGTGATTCGACAAGTTTTTGTCATGCAGCCTCTCGGCTGTATCAAACTAATTTTAAGTTTTTGCCTAAGTACCTTATGCATTATTTAATGCATATATATATTAAATACTTCCCGCTTGGGTGTCAGTGTCGGCCTTTCCTGACATCTTTAATTCGTTTCTTAAAACGGTTAATACTCGGTGGTTATGCGTTGAAAAAAAAGGGCATAACAAACCCAGTATGTTGTCAATTCAATTACATTCTTTACATCGATCGCGATCAAATAGTTATTTATCATCGCTGATGTCTTGGTTCTGTTTTATCTAATCCACGAAAAGTTACTCACTTCGCGATCGATAGGGCAATATTTAACGGCTTTGTATGTGCCGCATTGCTACCAGAACGGATTATTACATCGATTTGCCTTGCATGGCAGTTGCCTATAGCAAGACTGAGGCATTATCACATTAAATTCTTAATGCTGGCAAGTGAATAAAGTTCTGGTCATACATGGGGGGCTTCCAGTTATAATACTCTGATGACCACAGATACTACATTCCAGAAAGTACAGTTTATCGATATCGAGCCAGACCTTGAAGGTCAACGCATTGATAATTATTTGCGCACCTTATTAAAGGGTGTGCCTAAAAGCCTTATTTACCGCATTGTGCGCAAGGGAGAAATTCGCGTAAATAAAAAGCGCGTAAAGCCAGAATATAAGCTTCAGGCAAATGACCAATTGCGGATCCCCCCTATTAGAGTATCCGAACCCAGTGAAGCTCCTTCTACAAAATTAGATAAGGTCGCGTCGCTTGAATCCCACATCTTATTCGAAGATGATTTGCTTATCGTATTGAACAAGCCATCAGGAATGGCAGTGCACGGCGGCAGCGGTCTTAGTTTCGGTGTAATAGAAGCCCTAAGAGCATTGCGCCCGCAAGCGCGGTTTTTAGAATTAGTGCACCGCCTAGACAGGGATACATCAGGTTGCTTAGTGATCGCTAAAAAACGCTCAGCATTAAAAGCTTTACATGAACAGCTGCGTGATAAGAAAATGGATAAGCGCTATCAAGCGTTAGTGGTAGGGGAGTGGCCAGAAAATCGTTATAAGGTCAATGCGCCTTTATTAAAAAATACACTCAAGTCAGGTGAACGCTTAGTATGCATCGATACTGAAGGTAAGCCGTCTGAAACCCGTTTTCGCGTTTTAAACCGCTTTGTTGGTGCAACACTTGTGGAAGCATCGCCTATTACTGGCCGTACCCACCAAATTCGCGTTCATTGTTTACACGCCGGTCACCCAATTGCTTGTGACGATAAATACGGTGATGCAGATTTTAGCGCACAAATGAACAAAAAAGGCTTGAAACGTCTGTTCCTCCACGCTCACTCAATAGCGTTTATTCACCCTAAAACAGAAGATAGAGTGAGTTTTCAAGCTCCGCTAGATCAACAACTAAGCAAAACATTAAACATACTCGAATCAAGAAATTAAATACTTTGGACAAGATGTCTGAATAAAATGCTCAGTGGAATTAAATTTAATATGAAAATACTTGTTACCGGCGGTGCCGGATTTATCGGAAGTGCAGTCGTAAGGCATTTATTAGCAAACACCCAAGATAGTGTTATCAATGTTGATGTATTAACTTACGCAGGAAATACTGAATCCATTCCTCCTGAACTGCGCAGCGAGCGTTATATTTTCGAACAGGTGGATATTTGCGATTCAGCAGAAATAAGCCGCGTGTTTAAGCAACATCAGCCAGATGCTGTTATGCATTTGGCAGCAGAGTCACATGTTGACCGCTCAATCGATGGCCCTGGTGCATTTATACAAACCAATGTGGTTGGGACTTATACCTTATTAGATTCAGCTCGTGAGTATTGGCAGAATTTACCAGAACAGCGCAAAAGTCAGTTTATTTTCCATCATATTTCTACTGATGAAGTCTATGGCGATTTACCTCACCCTGATGAGTTACCTGCCAATAGCGAACTACCTTTATTCACCGAAGAAACACCCTATGCTCCTAGTTCGCCGTACTCGGCGAGTAAAGCAAGCTCTGATCATCTCGTAAGAAGTTGGCAACGTACATACGGTTTACCTACCGTTATTACTAACTGTTCTAATAACTACGGTCCATACCATTTCCCCGAAAAACTTGTACCTCACGTTATTTTAAATGCATTGGCGGGTAAAACATTGCCAGTTTACGGCGATGGTAGTCAAATCCGTGACTGGTTATTTGTCGAAGACCATGCTCGAGCATTATGCCTCGTTGTTAAATCGAAACGAGTAGGGGAAACATTTAATATTGGCGGTCATAACGAGAAACGCAATTTAGATGTTGTTCGGACTATCTGTGAATTGCTCGATGAGCTTGCTCCCCAACATAGAGCCAAAGACATTACACAATACGCCGACTTAATTACTTTCGTAAAAGACCGCCCTGGCCATGACGCGCGATATGCTATCGATGCAGGTCGAATTCAACGAGAATTGGGCTGGGCACCAGAAGAGGATTTTGTATCAGGCATGCGTAAAACAGTTTTATGGTACCTCAACAATGAGTCTTGGTGGCAACGGGTATTATCAGGGAAGTATAAATTAGGTCGACTAGGCGAAGGAGAATAAGCATGGCAGAATATAAAGGTATTATTTTAGCAGGGGGCTCTGGCTCTCGTTTACACCCCATTACCCAAGGGACATCGAAACAACTCTTGCCGATTTATGATAAGCCGATGATTTATTATCCGCTTTCTGTATTGATGTTAGCTGGCATTAAAGAAGTGATGATCATCACTACACCAGAAGATCGCGCTAATTTCGAGCGCCTATTAGGTAATGGCGATGCTTACGGTATCAACATTGAATATGCAACTCAGCCAAGTCCTGATGGTCTTGCGCAGGCATTTATTATTGCAGAAGATTTTATCGGTGATGCCAATGTCAGTTTAGTGTTAGGGGATAACATATTTTATGGCCAACACTTTTCCGACAAGCTTAAAGATGCGATTAATGTCAGCAAAGGTGCAACGGTCTTTGGTTACCATGTAACCGATCCTGAACGCTTCGGTGTGGTTGAATTTAACAAAGATAAAAAAGCAATCAGCATAGAAGAAAAACCCCTACAGCCAAAATCAAATTACGCGGTAACCGGTTTATATTTTTACGATAACGATGTTATTGAAATTGCCAAAAATATTAAACCTTCCGTTCGAGGCGAGCTAGAAATTACCGATGTCAACTTAGCCTACCTAAACAGAGGGGATTTGAATGTATCTCTGCTAGGTCGTGGTTTTGCTTGGTTAGATACCGGAACTCACGATTCTTTATTAGAAGCAGGGCAATTTGTGCAAACTGTTGAACATAGACAGGGCTTAAAGGTAGCGTGTTTAGAAGAGATAGCCTACCGCAATAAATGGATAGATAAAGACCAACTTACAACACAAGGTAATAGCTTGGCAAAAACGGGTTATGGCCAATATCTACTTAAAGTCGCCGCCGGTTATGAATAACGTTTTACCCAATAAGAGTCTTTAATATGCAAATTACCCAAACAGTCTTAAACGATGCGGTTATATTCGAACCGAAAATATTTGGCGATGAAAGAGGATTTTTTATGGAAACCTTTCGCGCAGATATTTTCACCCAAACTACGGGCGTCGAATTGCTAGTACAAGACAATCATAGTAAATCTCGGCAGGGTATCTTGCGCGGACTGCACTACCAGTTAGAGCACACTCAAGGCAAGTTAGTGCGCGTGACCCAAGGCAGTGTATTCGATGTTATTGTAGATTTGCGTCAATCATCATCTACCTACGGGCAGACATTAGGCATTGAGTTATCAGCTACCAATAACAAGCAGCTGTGGGTACCGCCAGGATTTGCCCATGGATTTTATGTAACCAGCGAGACTGCTGAATTTGTATATAAATGCAGTGACTATTATTATCCACAGTCTGAAGTATCTATTTTATGGAACGATCCGGCACTCGGCATCAAATGGCCCTTAGTGAATGGTGAGGAGCCCGCCTTATCAGAAAAAGACAAAGTTGGCTGTTTATTTGAGAATGCGCCAAAATTCGACTGACTAACCTAAGTAGAGTGCAATAATAGTGAAAGTACTGATTACCGGAAAAAATGGCCAGCTGGGATGGGAGTTAGTCAATCGCGCCTCAACCGATGACGTAGATGTATATGCGTTTGCTAGCGATGAGCTTGATATAACGGACTCGTTAAGCGTGCAAGAAAAATTCAGCGCCGTACAACCTGACGTAGTAATCAATACCGCGGCATATACAGCAGTAGATAGAGCAGAATCCGATAGTGAAAATGCCTTTCTCGTTAATGAGCAAGGGGCCATCAATCTGGCGCAAGCCTGTAAAAAATTCAATGCGCGCTTATTACACGTGTCTACAGACTTTGTATTTGATGGCACCAAACATTCTCCCTATTTGACCACTGATACACCAAATCCTTTGGGTGTATATGGCGCGTCAAAATTAGCCGGAGAGCGAGGTATACAAAATGTATTGCCAGAAGCCGTTATTGTCAGAACAGCATGGGTATATTCCTCTCATGGCAATAATTTTGTTAAAACCATGCTGCGCTTAATGCAGGAAAAGCCCCAATTAGGCGTGGTGTCTGATCAAATAGGTACGCCGACTTATGCGGCAGGGTTAGCAGATTGGCTTTGGCAAATTAGTAGCAATAGTCGTGTCCAAGGTTTATATCATTGGACTGATGCCGGCGTGGCAAGTTGGTATGACTTTGCGGTTGCGATACAAGAGCTCGCGCTTGAAAAAGGCATGCTTGAAAAGGAAATCCCCGTTCGACCAATTTATGCAGCGCAATACCCGACGCCGGCTAAGCGTCCGGCATTTTCTGTTATTGATAAAACAGGTGCAGAAAACGACAGTGGTTTACAAACCACTCACTGGCGTAAGCAACTATCTAACATGCTTGATAAATTAGCTAACGTATAAAACATGGGGTTCATCAACAAGCTTTATGTTGCTGATGAAACCATGCGCCTTTAGTTTTTTTGAATGTAATCAAATACGTTCACATCGAATTTTGCCAGTAACTCAATAAGCGCGATCAACGGCAAGCCGACCAGCGTATTTGGATCGCGTCCGTCTAGACTAGAAAATAAACAAATACCCAACCCTTCGCTTTTGAAACTCCCTGCACAGTCATAGGGCGTTTCAATTTCCAGATACCGGGTAATATTTTCTGATGACAGATCCTTAAAGGACACATCAAATGTTTCAACCATCGTTTCGTGTTTGCCCGTTTGACTGTCGAACAATGCCAGCCCCGTATAAAAGGTTACTGTTCTGCCACTTAAAAAAGTGAGTTGCTTAAAGGCATTGCTGAAATTGGCTGGTTTACCCAGTATCTTCCCATCAACGCAAGCAACTTGATCAGAGCCAATCACAATCCCTTGATGACGGGCGGCCACATCTGCAGCTTTAGCGAGCGACAAGCGAGAAACTAACTGTTCGGGTTTTTCATCTATTGAAGGCGTTTCATCTACATCAGGTGACTCACACGTGAAGGGGATACAAAGCTTGGCAAGCAAGGATTTACGATATAAAGAGGTTGAAGCAAGAATTAGTTTCATCAAATTAGCGACCTGTATTATAATTGTCGGCCGACATAAAAGCATAAAATGCTTACTTTACATAGGACTTAAGATTATATTTTCTTTGACTAAACCCTTTTCAGCCTTTATCATGCGCGCGCTATGCAGAAAGTAAAATTACCCAGACAGCTCGATCCTATCAAAAGTGCCACAAAACGCTCTGAATATAAGGGTGTGATGTTAACGGCTGATATGCCGCGGTTGGTTGGTACGGTTGCTAGCATAGACGATGAAGTTGAAATCGAAATGAAGTTTTTAAAAGACGAGCAGGGTCTTTCTTATTTCGAAGGTAAAATTCATTGCGAAACATCACTCATCTGTCAAAGATGTAATGGTGTTTTTACTCATCCTTTAGATGTGTCATTTTGTTTCAGTCCTGTGCAGGGATTTGATGATGAAAAGGCCGATGAGTTACCGGATATTTACGACCCGGTAGAGGTCAATGACCACGGAGAAGTCAATTTACTTCAATTATTTGAAGACGAAATGATTTTATCTTTGCCTATTGTCGCCCTTCATGCAGAGGAGGATTGCGGCACAAAAGCAAAGGACATGTCTTTCGGAAAAATTGAACCGGTCGATGAACGTCCAAACCCGTTCGCGGTTTTGAAAGAACTTAAGCGAGACTAGGAGCAAACTAATGGCAGTACAAAAGAATCGTAAAACTCGTTCAAAGCGTGGCATGCGTCGTTCGCATGATGCGTTGGGAACTGCGACTATGTCTGTAGATTCAACATCAGGTGAGACGCATATTCGTCATCACGTTACAGCTGATGGTTACTACAAAGGCAAAAAAGTTCTCTCATTATAATTTGAGATAACTTTGCGTCATCTAACCTTAGCGTTAGATATTATGGGGGGCGATAACGGCCCCCATATTATTCTATCCGCTGCATTTAAAGCACTCACTGAGTTTCCTCATCTTCACTTAGTTTTTTGTGGTGACGAAAATGTAATCACATCTTGGTTAAGCCAACACCCTCATTTGTCCCCTAATCGATATATAATTGTGCATTGCAACCAGCAGGTTCTGATGGACGACAACCCCGTGTCTGCACTTCGACATAAAAAAGATTCTTCAATGGCATGTGCTATTAAACATGTTAAAGATGGTTTGGCCGATGCGTGCGTCAGCGCAGGCAATACCGGTGCACTCTTGGCGATAGCATGCTCACAATTAAAAATGTTGTCAGGTGTAAGCCGACCCGCTTTAGTTTCGAGCCTACCCACCGCAAAAGGGCGCAAAGTCTTCTTGTTAGACTTAGGCGCAACAATACAATGCGATGCTCAAACCCTTTTACAGAATGCAGTTATGGGCTCTGTATTGGCAGAGCAAATTGCAGGTGTAAAAAAGCCCCGTGTCGCTATTTTAAATGTCGGTGAAGAGCAAATTAAAGGCCCAGCAGCGATTAAGCAAGCCAATGCACTGTTAATGGCCAGTCAGCAAGTGAATTATATAGGCTTCGTCGAAGGTAACGATATTTTCAATGACATAGCAGATGTAATTGTTACGGACGGTTTCTCTGGAAATATTGCGTTAAAGTCATGTGAAGGTCTAGTTAAGTTATTGATTGAACAGATAAAACGTGACGCTCAGCGGAACTTGATGAGCAAAATTATGGCGAAATTGGCTCGTCCTTTATTGCGTCGGCTTTATTTACGAGTGAACCCCGACCAGTATAATGGCGCGAGTCTGATAGGATTGCGCGGAATTGTGGTCAAGAGCCACGGAAACGCCTCAGATGAGGCATTTTTGTATGCTATTCGAGAAGCCGTTCAGGAGGCTAATCGTCAAGTTCCCACTAAAATTAAAGATAAAATAGAAAACCTCTTGATGGAGCGCGCATAATTAATGAATTCTAGAATAATTGGAACAGGTAGTTATTATCCAAGCGAAGTGCGCAGCAACGCAGATTTATCTCTTATGGTTGATACCTCAGACGAATGGATAACGGATCGGACCGGTATCAAAGAGCGTCGCATCATTGGTGCTCACGAAACTGCGGCGACCATGGGTTATGAAGCCAGTAAGAAGGCACTAGAGGCCGCTGGTATAGACGCTAAAACTCTCGATATGATCGTATGTGCTACCACAAGCGGTCGTCATTCATTACCCAGTACTGCCTGTGAAATACAAAAAGCCTTAGATATAGATGGTATCCCTGCATTTGATGTAGCGGCCGCCTGTGCTGGTTATTGTTACGCATTGAGCGTGGCAGATCAGTACATAAAATCAGGTATGGCGAAACGTATTTTGGTGATTGGAACAGACTGTTTAAGTCGTATGATCAGCCCAGAAGATAGGACCATGGTCATATTATTTGGAGACGCCGCAGGGGCCACTATTATCGAAGCAAGTGAAGAGCCTGGTATTCTATCTACTCACATTCATGCTGCTGGCTCATATGGTGACTTACTTGCCATTGGTAATCCAACCCGTGGTGATGAATTATCCATTCACGAAAATTGGGGCACCATGAAAGGCAATGAAGTATTCCGTGTCGCGGTGACTAAATTGAGCGAAATTGTTGAGGAAACACTTGCAGCCAATAATATGCAGAAATCCGATTTAGACTGGCTTGTACCCCATCAAGCGAACTTTCGGATTATTAAGGCTACGGCTAAAAAATTAGACATGTCTCTTGATCAAGTTGTCATGACTTTAGAGCGCTACGGTAATACCTCAGCCGCTACCGTACCGACTGCATTAGATGAAGCGATTCGTGATGGCCGTATCAAACGCGGTCAAAACTTATTGTTAGAAGCCTTTGGTGGCGGATTTGCTTGGGCCTCAGCCCTAATTCGTTATTAACAAAAAAATTTAAATAAACTAAGCTTATAAATTTATTGATTTTAGTGAGCAATTGAAAGGAAGTTTTATGTCTAAACGCGCGTGGGTGTTTCCTGGTCAAGGATCACAAACAGTGGGCATGTTGAAAGACTTAGCGGAAAACTATCCGCAAGTAGAAGAGACATTTAGCCGCGCAAGTAAAGTGTTAGGTTATGATCTTTGGGATGTTGTACAGAACGACAACAACCAAACGCTAGGTCAAACACACGTTACTCAACCAGCATTATTAGCAGCCAGTTACGCTATTTTCCAAGTGTTAAAAGCTCAGGATGTCAATTTACCGCATTACTTAGCGGGTCATAGCCTTGGTGAGTATTCAGCTTTAGTATGTTCAGGGGTATTGACCTTTGAAGACGGCATTAAATTAGTTGAAGCCCGTGGTCAATTCATGCAACAAGCTGTACCTGAAGGGGTTGGCGCGATGTATGCCATAATTGGTTTAGACGATGCTAAAGTAATACAAGCATGTGCCCAAGCGCAGACCGAAACGCAGCTAGTTGTTTCAGCGGTCAACTTTAATTCTCCAGGCCAAGTGGTCATTGCAGGTAATGCGCAAGCCGCTGAAAAAGCCGCTGAGTTATGTAAAGTAGCCGGTGCAAAACGCGCGTTGCCATTGGCGGTTAGTGTGCCATCACACTGTGCGCTAATGAAACCTGCGGCGGATAAACTTGCCATTTTATTTGATTCAATTGAATTTAGTGCCCCGTCTATTCCTGTAATCAATAACGTTGACGTGGCAATTGAAACCAAATCACAAGAGATTAAGAATGCACTTTTGCGTCAGTTGTATAGCCCTGTTCGCTGGACAGAAACGGTTCAAAAGCTTGCATCGTTAGACGTGACTCAACTTCAAGAAATTGGTCCTGGCAAAGTATTAACAGGCCTGATTAAGCGCATAGATAAATCGTTAAGCTGTGACGCAGTTAATAACTCGGAAACAGTCTCCGTTATTCGATAATAAAGAGAAAATACATGTCTGGATTAGATGGAAAAATAGCATTGGTAACCGGTGCTAGTCGTGGTATTGGCAAAGCTATTGCTGAGCAATTGGTCAATGATGGTGCCACTGTTATCGGTACAGCTACCTCTGAAAGCGGCGCCCAAGCCATAAGTGAATATCTAGGTACAAACGGCAAGGGGATGGTATTAAATGTCTCTGACCCCGAGTCAATGGCAACCTTGTTATCCGCTGTGGCTGAGCAGTTTGGTGTAATTGACATTTTAGTTAATAATGCGGGTATCACTCGGGACAATCTCCTTATGCGGATGAAAGATCACGAGTGGCAAGATATTATAAATACTAACCTTACGTCAGTATTTAATATGTCTAAAGCAGTTTTACGTGGCATGATGAAAAAGCGTTGTGGTAGAATCATTAATATTGGTTCTGTTGTTGGTAGCACAGGTAATGCTGGTCAAGCCAACTATGCTGCAGCTAAAGCGGGTGTAATTGGGTTCAGTAAGTCCATGGCTCGCGAGGTTGCTTCTCGTGGCATTACGGTCAATGTGGTTGCGCCAGGTTTTATCGATACCGATATGACCAAAGCATTAACTGATGACCAACGCGAAACCATTTTTAAAGATATTCCAGCAAATCGCTTAGGCTCTGTTCAAGAAGTAGCTGCAGCGGTTGGCTTTTTAGCTAGTAATAGCGCCGCTTACATTACGGGTGAAACCTTGCATGTAAATGGTGGAATGTTTATGGGGTAGTGTGTTTAACTAACAACTATGTTATTAAATCATCACTTGCCTGTTATTTTTTAGTTAATTATTGTATAGTTTTAGTGGTTCGACCAGTAAAAAACTTCAAGGTCTTGCTTGCAAGGCAGTGGGTTGGTGAATACACTACTCGAAATTTATATCTAGCGACTTTTAAGGGAAAACTAGAATTATGAGTGACATCGAAGAACGCGTTAAAAAAATCATTATTGAACAACTTGGTGTTAAAGAAGAAGAAGTAAAATCAGAAGCCTCGTTTGTTGATGATCTAGGTGCGGATTCTCTAGACACAGTTGAATTGGTTATGGCTTTAGAAGAGGAATTCGATACTGAAATTCCTGATGAAGAAGCAGAAAAAATCACTACAGTTCAATCAGCAATTGACTACGTTAACGCTCACAAAGACGCGTAAACAGTTTTTAAAAACGGCTCTTTCTGAGCCGTTTCTTTTATCTAATACACCTAATTCAAATTACGTTCGGAGGCCAAAGTGGCTAAACGTCGGGTTGTAGTAACCGGTCTTGGCGTACTCTCTCCTGTGGGCAATGATTATGCTTCCACGTGGCAGAATATCGTCAACGGTAAAAGTGGTATAGGTCCCATTACGGTTTTTGATGCATCGGAATATACGACGCATTTTGCAGGTGAAGTGAAAGGCTTCAATGTTGAAGACTACATTGCAAAAAAAGAAACCAAGAAAATGGACAAGTTTATTCAATTTGGCGTTGCAGCGGGAATGCAAGCTTTAGCTGATTCAGGTCTGGAGATCACTGACAAGAATGCGGCACGTGTCGGAGTCGCAATTGGATCAGGTATTGGTGGCTTAAGTTTGATTGAAGAAAACCACACCAAGTTGGTTAACTCTGGTCCCAAGCGTATATCACCGTTTTTTGTACCTGCCACCATCACCAACATGATCTCAGGTTTTTTGTCGATTATGAAAGGTTTGAAAGGGCCTAATTTAAATATTGTGACTGCCTGTACCACAGGTGTGCATAATATGGGCGTAGCCGCACGTCTTATCGCGTACGGCGATGCTGACGCTATGTTAGCGGGTGGTGCTGAAGCGTCTATTTGCCCATTGGGTTTAGGCGGTTTTGCAGCAGCCAGAGCGCTTTCTACGCGTAATGACGCGCCAGAAATTGCTAGTCGCCCCTGGGATAAAGACCGTGATGGTTTTGTTATGGGCGAGGGCGCTGGTGTGGTTATGCTAGAAGAGTACGAATCGGCTAAAGCACGCGGCGCAAGAATTTATGCAGAGCTTGTTGGGTTCGGAATGAGCGGAGATGCTTATCATATGACTTCACCACCTGAAAATGGTGAAGGCGCTGCCGCGGCGATGCAAAACGCCTTAAATGATGCATCACTTAATGCGCGCCAAGTTGGCTATATCAATGCTCATGGTACCTCAACACCAGCAGGTGATGTTGCTGAAGTGGCAGCAGTGAAAAGTATCTTTGAGGGATACGCCAATAAAGTCTTAGTGAGTTCGACTAAATCTATGACAGGGCATTTGCTTGGCGCTGCAGGTGCAGTAGAAGCTATTTTTACGATTCTGGCGTTGCGTGATCAAGTTGCTCCCCCAACCATAAATTTAGACAACCCTGGTGAAGGCTGCGATCTCGATTTTGTGCCCCACGAAACCCGTTCGGTCAATATGGAATATGCTCTGTGTAATTCATTTGGATTCGGTGGTACAAATGGTTCGTTACTGTTTAAAAAAGTGTAATTATTAGCCATTAATTCAACTTTATTAGTATCCAGACAAAGCCTGTAATATCATTGCTATTACAGGCTTTTTTCGTTCAGATTGACACGACTCACTGCTAAGATATCTCATGATTGTAAATGGATTACCTGCCGAACAAATTGATATTGCCGACAGAGCAACACAGTACGGCGATGGATGTTTTACCACAATGGCCGTAAAACAGGGTGAAATAGAGCTTTGGAAAGCACATTTAGAGCGCTTAAAGCACACCTGTGAACGCCTATATATACCATTTACCGATTGGGACGAACTCAGTCGGTCTGCATTCAATTGTGCGCAAAACGAGACCCTCGCCGTATTGAAAATATTAATTTCTCGTGGTTCAGGTGGTCGCGGTTACAGCCCTATCGGCGCAGATAAACCTGTGTATATAATTACTCTTCACCCTATGCCAACACAATATAAATGTTGGCAAGAAATCGGCATCGAGTTAAATGTGAGTAATATCACGCTGGCTAAACAACCTCTTTTAGCAGGGTTGAAACATCTAAATCGATTAGAGCAAGTCTTTATCAAACGTGAACTGGCCCTTGACGCTTTCCATGATTGTATTGTGCTGGACACCGATAACATGATTATCGAATCATCTGTTGGTAACTTGTTTTGGTTTCACGACAACGCTTGGTTTACACCATCACTCTGTTTTAGTGGTGTCGAAGGGGTTATGCGTAACCATATTATTGAACATTTCAAGCAAAACGCTATCGATTTTTACCTGTGTCGAGAGGGGCTAAACACCATACAATCGGCTATTGAAGTCTTCGTATGTAATAGCCTAATGGGGGTGGTGCCGGTCAATGCAATCGAATTTGCAGATGGACATCGGGCGTATTATCGCACTGATAAAACTCGTCAAGTGCAACAAGAAGTTACCCATCATCGTGTTTAATCTTAAAGTGGCGGTATAGTGAAAATTAACCTAATTAAAACAACCTCATGGTTGATTACTCTGACAGTCGTTACTTTAATGACAGGCTATTATTATTTTCAACAGCAGGCCGAAAAACCCCTACAACTCGAGCAGTCAACCTTACTGATTATCGATAAAGGTCAATTTTCCAATAGCATCCTCGGCCAGTTAAAACAGCAAGGACTTATTGAACATACTCTTGGGTTAAAAGTCATGTTAAAGCTTATGCCAGAATTAACCCACGTTAAAGCTGGAACCTATGAATTATTGCCAGGAATGAACGGTATTGATGTCTTTCGCCTGATCGCAAGTGGCAAGGAAAAGCAATTTGCTATCACCCTTATTGAAGGTCTCAGGTGGCAAGATTGGCGTACACAAATAATGTCCGACCCGCATATTACCGTTAAAGATGATTTTGAAGATAATGTTGCTCGATTAGTCCACGACTTACAAGGCAATACATTAGAAGGGTGGTTATTACCGGACACCTATTACTTCGTTGCGGGTACATCCGCATTTTCGCTCGTTCAAAGGGCGCACAGTGAGATGCAAAGTGCATTACAAAATCTATGGCAACAAAGAGAGCAAAACCTCCCTTACACCTCGTCATATGACGCGTTAATCATGGCTTCCATTATTGAAAAAGAAACCGCTCGAGCCGATGAGCGTGAACGTATAGCAGGTGTGTTTGTTAATCGACTAAGACTTAATATGCGCTTGCAGACAGATCCCACCGTTATTTACGGAATTGGCGAGCAATTCGATGGCAATATTAGGCGCAAAGACTTACGGACCGCCACACCCTATAATACATATATCATCAAAGGTTTAACGCCCACGCCTATAGCGATGCCAAGTTTGCTGGCCATTTATGCGGCCCTGAATCCATTGGCAACGGATGAGTTATACTTTGTATCTAAAGGGGATGGCAGCCATTATTTTTCGACTACCTTGCAAGAGCATAATCAGGCAGTGCGTCAGTATCAATTAAACCAGTAATAATTAATTAGAACATTATTTAGCGATAAAGGAAGTGTAGTTTGATCCCAACAGGTAAATTTGTAGTTATTGAAGGCTTAGAGGGGGCAGGTAAAAGTACCGCCGTAAGTATCGTAAAAACCTGTATTGAACAAGCAGGTCACAGCCTGACCTGTACCCGCGAGCCTGGTGGTACAGCGATGGCCGAAGCCATTCGTGAATGTGTAAAAAAAGATTGGCAGGGCGAAACGGTTACTACTGAGGCTGAGTTACTCTTGATGTACGCTGCCAGAGCTCAGTTATTGTTTAATGTGATTCATCCCGCGCTTAAAAAAGGACACTGGGTATTAGGCGATCGCCATGATATGTCGTCGCAGGCTTATCAAGGCGGCGGTCGAGAGATCCCGCAATCGTTGATACAACCGCTTCGAGATATAACCCTAAAAGGTTTTACGCCTGATTTCACTTTATATCTTGATGTTGAACCTGGTGAGGGCTTGAAGCGCGCACGAGGCAGGGGAGAGCTTGATCGTATTGAACAGCTCGATATATCGTTTTTTGAGCGTACCAGAGCACGTTACCTAAGCATCGCTCAGCGCGATCCACATTGTGTCATCATCAATACCATGCAATCAATGGAACAAGTACACCATGATATTAAACACGCCATGCAACAGTTTTTGGTGGCGTAGCATGTACTCATGGTTACAGGGAGCTTTACAGAAGTTATTTCAACGAGCTGCCCAGCATAAATTACATCATGCACTGTTGTTAAAAGGCCTCAAAGGCATCGGTAAAAGCGATTTTGCTGAGCAATTAGGTCGCTACTTGCTATGTTCAAATAAACAAGTTATTGCCCAGACTGACGCTGCAGCATGCGGGCATTGTCAATCATGTTTATTACTTAATGCGGGCAATCATCCTGACTTATATGAAATCCGGTCTGATAAGCAAATAGGCGTGGATGCAATTCGAGATGCGATTAAGAAACTTTCGGGCTCATCCCAGCTATCAGGGGCCAAAGTCTTAGTGATCCATGATGCACATACCATGACCGAATCCAGTGCGAATGCGCTGCTCAAGACGCTTGAAGAGCCCACCAATAATACCTTTTTATTGTTGCTCAGTGATCAAACTGAGCGCTTGCTGCCGACAATATTAAGTCGTTGTGAGAAAGTTTCCTTACCAAGTCCGACTAAACAAGCGTGTATAAGTTGGCTAAATGAACAAGGTTACCAAAATGTTGATGAAGCTATGTTACGCTTATATGGTGCATCGCCATTATTATTAGTAGAGAGGCTAATAACACCACCAAAAATAAGCTATCAAGATGTGGTCCGTGGCATTGAATCGTTACAAGTTGGGTTAGCAGACCCAGCTGATCTCGCTAGTAAGTGGCAAGATGACGCCATCAACATGGTTAAGTGGCTGCAGATTTGGTTGCTTGAAAAATTGAAAAAAGGACCGAGTAATCCTGAGTCTTTGTGGCATATGCATAAGTTGTGTATCAGCGCCAATGAACAATTACGTAATCCAGGGGTCAATAAAACCCTAGTATTAGTCAACATATTACAGTCAATGGTAAAATAATATTTTACAACGCTATGGGTAGCTCTCCTTGTAAAACAGACTGCTAAACTTTTTAAAATAGGAAAATTTCTTGTTTGTAGATTCACATTGTCATCTCGACCGATTAGATAAAAGCCCGCAAGAACTTGCTGAGGTCATCCATTTTGCTCAACAAAGAGGCGTAGAACATTTTTTATGTGTATGCGTATCCGTTAATGACTTTCCCGCGATGATGCAATCCATTAAACCGTTTGATAATGTGTCTGCTAGCTGTGGCGTACATCCGCTTCATCAAGATGAAGCATGCTCTTACGACGAATTACTCGCCATGGCAAGCTCTGACAATATTGTAGCCATAGGTGAAACAGGCTTGGATTATTTTTACAGTGCTGAAACCAAAGATGTGCAGCTAACCTCATTTGTCGATCACATTAAGGTGGCCAACGAGCTTAATAAACCACTGATTATTCACACCAGAGATGCGCGCCAAGATACTATTGCCTTACTCAAACAACACAAAGCGCCCGGCACACGCGGTGTATTGCACTGTTTTACTGAAGATTGGGAAATGGCTGAGGCCGCAATTGCCTTAGGATTCTATATTTCAATTTCAGGCATTGTGACGTTTAAAAGTGCTCAGGCGCTGCAAGAAGTCGTTAAAAAAATTCCGTTAGAAAATCTGCTAATCGAGACTGATTCCCCTTGGCTCGCTCCGGTACCTTACCGAGGAAAGCAAAATCAACCTGGTTATGTGCGAGAGGTAGGTGAGTTTATTGCTGAGCTTAAAGGCGTGTCGGTTGAGGAGCTCGCCCGCATAACAACTGGAAACTTTTATCAACTTTTCAATATTATTCAAGCAAAGGCTTAAAATTAAGCGCTGTTATGCGAGGTACTCTACGCTTCGCATGGCTTTGCGATAGTAAGCTCAGCGTCTCTATTATTATTCAATAACCAGTAGCAGGCCACAGAGCTCGTTGGTAATAACCAATGGCAAGCAACTCCGAGGACAAGCAAAATCAAAGTATTACCGACTGAGAACTAAACCGCTCTCCCAACGATTGTCACTTTAATAAGTAACAACCAGCTGTCAATTCATACTGTAACTTCTTTTGATATTCACAGAAAGACAATATCAAAAGCTCGATGTCACGGACTCGGCCGTTTCGTTTAAAATATCATCTACTTGTTGAGTCTTTTCATGAGACGGTGTGTTAACCACCACAACCCATTTCCCTTCTTCGGTCGCGCTTCGAGTTTGATTGACTACGCCATCTTGGTCTGGCCTTAAAGAGACGAACCCGGCTAACATTAAACCGAAAAAGAAGCCTAATACTGATAGGGCCATAGCGGTTAATCCTGGGCTAGCTTGAGTATAGGAAGGCCCGTAAAAAGCCAGAATACCAGCACTCAATAAGCCCAGTATTACACCAAATATTGCGAATGAAAGATGCGCTTTAAGCATAAATGAACCAACTTGCTTATCATCTTTCACTAATTTTTTGTCAAAGTGATTGTCATGGGGTGAAACAAGTTTAACAGCGGTACTTGATAAGCCCGAGTTATCAAGTACCGCCTTGAGTCCTTTTCGCGCTTTGATTTCATCGGTATAAATTGCACTTACTTTACCGCTAATATTGTTGCTCATAATTTGCCTCTCATTCTTCAATATCCGAGGGTGACTAACAGCATGCTGAATAGAATCACCGTTGACTGAAACGTTAATCGAGTTATAAATCTACTTAAACATCGCTAATTGTTTGCGCCTACCTGGCTAAACTAAATTTCATCTTAATTTGTTGATGAACCGCAAACCTCGTGCCATTTGCCAGTTAAGCTGCTACTAATTTGAAAAGTTTTAGCCCATTTGCTTGCTGCGTATACGGATGAAAGGGGAAAGTATTCATTTCTTACTTTATCGAAAGCCATCAACAAAGGCGCTTGATGAAAGCACTAGGGCCAGCGGTCGGTAAATTTTACTGACCGCTAGCAAAATTTTATATCCTTTAGGAGAGATTTAACTCATATACGTTAATATGACCTCCCTAATAAATAGCGTTAACCGTAACAAAACCGCGTAAATGTAAAGGGTTGCTGTCATTTACGGTTAATTTTCACATCTTGGCGCGTATTACGCTTATCCATGCATTCATCAAACTTCTTTTTCCGAGAGCGAATATGACAAACGAGCAGGATCATCCATTAGGTCTTTTCAAAACAGATACAGGTTATGACGTAAGCGTGTGGGCGCCTAATGCGGCTAAAGTTTCGTTTCGTGGTGAGTTTGATAACTGGAGCGAAAACGGGGTGTCATTACAATCAAGTAATGGTGGTATTTGGCACGGATCCATTCCAGATCTAAAAAACACCCAGCAATATCAATTTAGTATTACCACTGACTCAGGCGACATTTTAAAGCGTAATGACCCTAGAGCACGCCTACTAACCAATAGCGTCGGTGCATCAGTTGTGTTCGATGACGACTACGTGTGGCCCGATTCAACATTTAGCATGGCCAAAACGAACGCCCTTGTTATTTACGAGCTGCATATAGGTACATTCAATTGTACTGACAAATCCCAAGACGAGCCTGGCACATTTGCTAGTGCAATAGAAAAACTTGATTATCTTGCGCAGCTTGGGGTCAATTGTATTGAAGTTATGCCAGTCAATGAATTCGCTGGTGATTTTAGTTGGGGTTATAACCCCGCTTATCCTTTTGCTGTTGAAGAAGCCTACGGTGGACCAACTGGACTAAAGGATTTAGTAAAAGAGGCCCACGAGCGCAATATTGCGGTGGTACTGGACGTAGTTTATAACCATTTTGGTCCGAGTGATTTGCACCTTTGGCAATTTGACGGCTGGTCTGAGAATGATAAGGGCGGTATCTATTTCTATAACGACTGGCGTAGTGATACGCCTTGGGGCGATACGCGTCCAGATTATGGTCGTCCGCAAGTGCGCCAGTATATTTTCGACAATGCCATGATGTGGCTCGAAGAATTCAGGCTTGATGGGCTGCGAATGGACATGATCCCTTATATGCGTTCAGTGTCGGGGTCTGAGGATCCTAATGATTGTATTGAAGAAGCGTACGAGCTTATCCGCTGGATTAACGCAGAAGTGAAAAGCCGTTACCCAAATAAATTGGTCGTGGCAGAAGATTTACACGGCAATGATTTTGTGACAGATCTGACCGAACATGGCGGCTTGGGTTACACAGCCCAGTGGGACGCTGATTTTGTACACCCGGTGCGTGACGTGCTCACCCAAGCCGACGATAACAATCGAGACCTGTCTCTAGTTGAAAAAGCGTTAACGCGTAAATATTCAGGCAACGCTTTCTCCCGAGTGGTCTATGTTGAGTCACACGATGAAGTGGCTAATGGCAGTGCACGACTAGCCGAAGAGATTGCGCCAGGTAATGTAGACAAGGACTATTTTGCTCGCCAGCGCTCAGTAATAGGCGCAGCATTAACATTAACCGCACCTGGCATACCGATGTTATTTCAAGGTCAGGAGCTATTAGAAGATTTATGGTTTGACGATAAAGACCCTATTGACTGGTCACGCCTTGAGCAATTCCCGCAGTTGAATCAAGCCTACAAAGCGTTAATTGCACTGCGTAAGGAAAGTGCTAGCTTACATAGCGACAGCATCCATATAAAGCATAGAGACCACTCAAACAACATTTTGGCTTATCAGCGAGGAGATACCGATACACAAGCCCAAGACGATAAACCCAATGGCGAACCATTGTTGGTTATTATCAACTTTAAAAATCAACGTATTGATGACTATGAATTGGCTGATTTTGACAATAGGGAGTGGGAGTGCATTTTTAACTGGCAAAATGGCTTCCATCAACCGGAACACTTTTCCTTTAAACATCGAGACGATGAGCAGTATGGGTTGTTAAACATTGCTGAATATCAGGTGCTCATTTTGAAGCGGTTAAATTAAACCCACTCAAGGGTTATAAACAAGTGAGCTTTTCAATACGATTGAATTTTCAGGAGTAATGTCTAGCTTGCTTTCTTACCTTAGTACTTATGCCTAACATAAATTTTAAAGAGATTTAATTTCGGTAATTATTACATTATCGCTGAAATGATTTCACGCCTGTCTAATGCGACACGCTCACCCCCCTATTTTTACTGGACTTAGCCTTGGTGCATGCTTTGCATCTGTTCATTTCGAAAACACCCATTCTTCGTAGTACTTATGTTCCCCGTAATGGTGAACAACTGATTTGGTGTTGAATTTAATCCGGTTTGAAATCCAATAGTAAGGAAAACCCACTATGCCTTCTTCCTCCAAAAAACATATTTTAGACTGGCCCCTAAGCGTATTCGCGGTGCTATCTTTTTTAATAGGATTGTACCTACTCATCGGTGGCCTATGGCTAGTTATCGAAAATGGCTCATGCTACTACGCGATAGCAGGGGCGACATTGTTAGTCACCAGTATTTTGCTCTATTTTAAACAACGTTTAGGTCTTTGGTTTTTTGCCTTGTTATTTATTGGCACCTTAGGTTGGACCATTTGGGAGTCTGGTTTAGATTATTGGCGTTGGGTACCAAGAATGGGTGTACCTGTGGTGTTGGGGTTTATCTTGGCTTTATTGATGCCAAGTTTAGGCATCTCTAAACGGGCCAGTCTTTCATTCGCTGGGGCGTTCGCTGTATTGTTTGTTGGGGCCTTTAGCATGGCATTTGTTCCAACGAATTGGACACACAATGCTCAAACGCCTCAATCTGGGACGAGCTTGATCAAATTGGGGCAGCGAAACGGTGTAGCCGATGTACCTGACGACGATTGGCCTGTATACGGACGTGACAACAATGCTAGCCGCTTTTCTCCTGTAACGGATATTACGCCAGGTAACGTCTCTTCTTTAAAACAAGCTTGGCAGTATAGAACCAAAGACATTCCTGCCAAACGGTATGGAGCCGAAACAACACCGATTAAAATTGGTGACCGTTTATATCTGTGCAGTGCGCGTAATCAAATCATCGCTCTTTCGGCGCAAACTGGTAAAGAAATATGGCGCCACAATCCACACGTAGCCGATAAGGATATTCCTTATACCGCCGCTTGTAGAGGCGTAGCTTACTATAAGCTACCTGAGCTAAATATTGATTCTGAGCAACCATATGGTGAAAACGCTATTTTGAATGATGCTCCGAAGAACGCAGCAAATTGCCGCGAACGTATTATCAGCGGTACCTTAGATGGTCGAATTATTGAAGTAGATGCTAATACTGGCCGCTCTTGCAGCGAATTTGGTGACAACGGTCAAGTCGATATCAAGCTACATATGGGCAAAACACCTAATGGTTTTGTCGCCATCACGGGGGTACCCGTTGTGGTTCAAGGCGTAATCATTACAGGCCACCAAGTGCTAGATGGTCAAAAACGCTATGCGCCTTCTGGCGTTATCAAAGGTTTCGATGCGAAAACGGGCGAACTACGTTGGGCTTGGGACATGGTTAAAACTAATATTGATACATATCCGCCAGCGGGTGAGACGTACACCAGAGGCACACCGAATATGTGGACGTCAGCCACAGGTGACAATGACTTAGGCTTGGTTTATCTGCCAATGGGTAATTCATCTGCTGACTACTGGAGTAGCTCTCGTACAGAGTCTGAAATTAAATACGCGACATCTTTAGTTGCGATTAATGTCAACACAGGCAAACCAGCTTGGTCATTTCAAACCGTCCATAAAGATGTATGGGATTATGACCTTGGCTCTCAAGTCAGTTTAATTGATTACCCATCAAAAAAAGGGTTGGTGAGAGCATTAGTGCTAACCAGCAAACAAGGTGACATTTATATACTCGACCGGGAAACCGGAGAAGCCCTTACTGGAGTTGAGGAACGTAAGGTGCCAACAGGTGGTGTCGCTCCAGAAAAACGTTCGGATACTCAGCCGTTCTCGACGTTTCATACATTACGTAAGCCCGACTTGACCGCACGAGACATGTGGGGTGTCACAATGTTTGACCAATTGGCTTGTCGTATTCAGTATCAAAAAGCCAGTTACAAGGGCATCTATACACCACCTACCACTGACCAACACTGGATACAATATCCTGGCTACAATGGTGGTTCAGACTGGGGTAGTGTCGCCATCGATCCAAGTCGCGGGGTGATGATTGCTAACTATAACGACATGCCTAACTATAATCGTTTGGTATCTCGCAAAGAAGCTAACGAGCGAGGTTGGAAGCCAAGGGACGAGATGGACCATGATGATGGCGGCGCTGAAGGTGCAGGCGATCCCCAGCAAGGAACGCCCTATGCAGTGGATGTCAACGCCGGATGGCGTTTACCCTTTACCGGATTATTATGTAAACAACCCCCATACGGTGGTATTCGCGCCATCAACTTAGAAAATGGGCAAACACTTTGGGACAGACCGCTGGGTACGGCGCGAAATAATGGCCCTTTCGGCATCTCTTCTGGCCTGCCACTGACCATTGGCACACCTAACAACGGTGGTAGCGTGGTCACCAAAAGTGGCCTTATTTTCATTGCTGCGGCCACAGATAACCTGATCCGAGCCATTGATATAAATACTGGTGAAACGTTATGGAAAGATGTTCTCCCAGCTGGCGGGCAAGCAAATCCGATGTTGTATCGTGAAAACGGTAAGAGCTATTTAGTCATAGTGGCAGCGGGTCACCATTTTATGGAAACACCTCCAGGTGACTACGTTATTGCTTACACACTTGATGATTAGTGACCTAGCTATAGATCTAGCTACTAGCAGCCGTACTTAGTAATAAGAGGGCTGCGCTTAGGGCGCTATCAATCGTATCAAGACTACAAAGTACGGGTGACGGTGGAATTTGCTTGTTGTTGTATATCGCTTGAAATATAAATAGATAAAGTAGATAAATCTGCATGCCCAGCGTTTTTCATTACCACCTGTAGTGGCGTACCAGCTGCGATAGAGGTTGTTATACCTGTATGCCTCAATGAATGAACGCTAAACTCTCGTAACTCATGAGCTTCATGGGGAGCGAGATTTTCAAGTTTATCAGCAGTTGTATCAAATACCGTTCTCACTATGCTACGAATAGATTCAATGCCAAGCTGCGCATTTAAAATACCTGTTTCACGCCCGTGAGTACCCGCCTTATGACGAACAAAAAGTGGCACCTGCTCGTCTGGGTTAGGGTAATCAGATAACCCTAAATAACGGCGATACTCGATCAAACATGCCATTAATTCATCAGGGCAGGGGATCATTCGACTCTTGCCGCCTTTACTTCGAGGTATTTTAAACACCCATTGACCACTCCTATGCTTAGCAAAGCTACTCATCATAGGTGTGTATCCCGGGCGAGCGGCAATTTCTGATACCCGAGGGTAAAGCAGATAAAGTAAAGCAAAAAGTAAACGGGTTCGTTGATGTTTCTCAGGCTGTGTTGACCCAAGATGATTCACTTGCTGCCAAACACTTTTCCACTGTAACTCACTTAGTGCTTTTTCTCCGTCCGGCGATTCTATAACGTGGGTATTATTCACATTAAGTCTACGTAACAAGACCGCAGCAGGATTTTTGTCACAATATTCCATATCACTAAGAAACAGGAAAAAACTACTTAATAATGAAAGCTGTGCTTTTAAGGTTGCTGTTTTTCGCACATATCGCGTGCCGTCACGTAATACAAATGGCTGCCACTTAGGATTAGGGGCTAATGTTTTATGCTGTTTATTTTCAATAAAAAATGGGTACGAGGCTTGTGTAATTAAATGTAGCGGAGGCTGATTGCAAAAATCAACAAACTTACGTAATACCACCCGATCAATGTCAGCTATTGAACAGCCCTTAACAAACCATGCCCAATTAAAAAGCAGATTGAGCTCACTGCGTATTGACTTAAAATTATTTGGGTTAAAGCGATTTTCACTAAGATATTCTATGGCTAACTCGTAACTATAAGCGGCGTCATGGATAATATGATCAAGCGCCATCACCCGCTGATTAATGTATAACACGCCGACATCTAGTTGCTTAGCATGAGGAAATAACGGAATAAATTCGACGAGCTCGGACATGTATATTGGTACATTTTGATAAAACATGGAATAACACATATTAACTGTATATTTATACAGTTAATAGTGCTTTGTGTGGATTTGGTACTAAAAATGAGCGCTATTAGGCGAAAAACATTATCTCTCCTACAATATTCGCTGAAATTTAACGGTTGTAACTGGCGTATTTACACGAGTAAATGGCATACTCTTTAATCGCAGAATCATTCGTGAAACGGTTATTGGCATCGCGGTTGCTAAATGGGTCTACATAACGTCTCAATAAAATCGCTAGGCAGTAAATTATTTGCCAAATTGACGCGGTTAAAATGTAGACAATTAACTGTTGTTGAAACAAGGTGGTGTATTTAACCTTGATAAATCCGCTTTTTGCCCCCAATAAATAGGCAATGATTCGAACCTAATTAGATTAACTAACCCAGCTCTTATTTTATCAATACCAAGGGCATGGGTTATTTTTACTCTGTACACGTGATTAAGGAATGTTAAATGAAAAGCAAGTCGGATATCGGTTTAGTCGGTTTAGCCGTAATGGGTGAGAATTTGATCCTTAATATGGAATCAAAGGGTTTTACAGTAACGGCGTACAACAGAAGTCATTCAAAGGTTGAAAAGTTCATTGAGGGCCGTGCCAAAGGTAAGAATATTCGCGGAGCCGACAGTGTAGAAAGTCTAGTAGAATCACTATCAACACCACGTAAAGTGATGTTAATGGTAAAAGCTGGGCAAGCCGTTGATGACTTTATTGAACAATTGATCCCATTCCTTGATAAAGGCGATATTATTATTGATGGGGGTAATACTCATTTTCCAGATTCAAACCGAAGAACCGAATACTTAGAGAGCAAAGGCTTATTGTATATCGGCACAGGTGTGTCAGGTGGTGAAGAAGGGGCATTGAAAGGCCCTTCAATTATGCCAGGCGGCTCCAAGAAAGCTTGGCCGTTAGTTAAAGATATTCTGCAATCTATCTCGGCGAAAGTTGCTGACGAAAACGGTAACGAAGTCGTTCCTTGCTGCGATTGGGTAGGCGATGCAGGCGCAGGCCACTTTGTGAAAATGGTTCACAACGGTATCGAATATGGTGATATGCAGCTTATTTGCGAAGCTTATCAGTTAATGAAAGTAGTACTCGGCTTGAATGCTGATGAAATTCAAAAAGTATTTGCCCATTGGAATACCACTGAGCTAGACAGTTACCTTATCGATATCACAAAAGACATTTTTGCCTTTAAAGATGAAAATGGTGAGCCGCTAGTTGAGAAAATTTTAGATACAGCAGGGCAGAAGGGCACAGGTAAGTGGACAGGCATAACCGCTTTAGATTTAGGCGTGCCATTAACCCTTATTGCTGACTCCGTATTTGCTCGTTGTATCTCAGCTAAGAAAGAGCAGCGCGTAGAAGCCTCAAAAGTGATTACCGGCCCTGAAATTAGTTTCAACGGTGATAAAGCTGAATTTATCGAAAATCTTCGCCAAGCAGTACTTGCCGCCAAAATCGTATCTTACGCTCAGGGCTATATGCTTATGCAAGAAGCAGCTAAAGAGTACAAGTGGGAATTAAACTACGGCGGCATCGCGTTGATGTGGCGTGGTGGTTGTATTATTCGCTCTGCATTTTTAGGCAAAATTAAAGAAGCATACGATGCTGATCCTAAGCTTGAGAACTTATTATTAACGCCTTATTTCAAAGACACGGTTGAATCTGCGCAAGCAGGGTGGAGAAACGTAGTAGGCACAGCCGTTATCAATGGTATCGCCATACCGTGCTTAAGCTCAGCGTTAACCTATTTTGATGGTTTCAGAACAGCCCGTTTACCAGCTAATTTATTACAAGCTCAGCGTGATTACTTTGGCGCGCATACTTATGAGCGTATAGACAAACCAAGAGGTGAGTTCTTCCACACCAATTGGACAGGTCGCGGCGGTGATACGTCGTCAACGACCTACGATGTGTAACCAGTAAGTCATTTGTTGGGTTTAGGGCAGGGGACATACTGCTCTGAAACCCAATTATATATTTTTTTTAGTTCACTACACTTGCAAACGAACGTCAGTTCAAAACTAGATTTTACCTTTAGCGCACAGTACCAACACTCCATCCTATAGTTTTAAATTCAAATTCAAACTTATATTTATATTTATATGTAAAATTAATCGCTAATTGGCTGCACGGCACGTTGTCTTAGACTAGCGTTGGTAAATATCGTATTTATGAATTTTGGAGATATTTTAACGTCGCCCATACCCGTATAACGCTAATTATACGGGTATGGACTATTATCGGAAGCCTTGTGTGTTGAATAGCCGTCGTAATAGTGATTATGGTATTAACAGTGATAAGATGATCATTTACCCTTTAAAATAAGTATTCAGTAGTTAAATGGAGACTATTTTTTCAACTAAGCCAGTGGTTTAATTATGTTATGTCGCCAGCACAATCATCTCTGAACCCTATATAGAGGCCATCTTAATGACGTCAATCACCTTAGGTTCATTCGCACTTCCTGTATCACCTATTATTTTACTTTTTAGTTTGATTGTAGGGCTAATAGTAATTGCCATACTGGGGAAAAAACAAAGCATCTCGGTTAGTGACTCGTTGATAAGCATAGTGATCTATAGCTTAATTGTCGGCAGAGTCGTATTTGTAATAAAATTCTTTGAAAGTTACGATTCAATTTGGCAAATACTTGATATCCGCGACAGAGGCTTTGACACATTTTCTAGCGTTATTTCAGGTGTGATATTTCTAATTGTTCAACTTAAGCGTAAACCTGAGCAACGCAATATTCTTATCAGCGGAGCAGCTACCACTCTAATATTATTTACGCTTACGCAGGCTGTAATTAATGCTGGAAACGAGCAATCGGCGTTACCGAACTTATCGTTTTCAACTACCGAAGGCGTTGATGTGAATCTACATCACGTGTCGAATCAAAATATCACTATTGTTAATCTATGGGCCTCATGGTGTGGGCCTTGCAGACGAGAAATGCCTGTATTAGCGGCAGCTGAAAAGCGCTTTCCTGAGGTTAAGTTCATTATGTTAAACCAGCGGGAACCTGCATCAACGGTGAGCAAATTTTTAGCAGACATTAATCAAACCTTTAATTATGTTTTACTCGATACCAAAGGTGACGTCGCTACTATGATGGGTGCCCATGGTTTACCGATGACATTATTTTATGATAAACACGGCAATATGGTATCAAGCCATTTTGGTGAAGTATCTGCGGCCAGCCTGCAAGCCGCGATAGAAAATCTAACTAAACAATAGACGTTACCAGTGACATATTTTTGTATATAAGCACATTATGCCGAGCGTATTTTATATTGTGTTGAACAATAGCCACGCGTAATTAACGGACTGCGTATTTTTTCATGTTTAGTCTTGCGGCCAGATACACGCGCCCGCCAGTTCTTAAATGCCCGAGGGCTGAGTTCTTTTCGCATAAGCTTTATCGTTTGAGTTTCGTTTAAATCGTACAAAACACTGATAGCTTCAAAAGGTGTGCGATCCTCCCAAGCCATTTCAATAATGCGTGACGTATCTGGATTTGTATTTATGTCCATTATGTAACCTTGTATATAACTTGTATTGAGCGGATGGCAAAACTGAGAATGAAATATGCTTAAAACATTTATCAAGCTCACAGGTTATTACGGGTCAATGTATGAAAACAGTTCACCAAACAAGGTAATAAGATAAGTTAGGCCAAGCATGACCTAGTTTAATCGAGGAAGCTCACAATCACTGAGCAAGATAACCAATGCGGCAAATGAAGAAATATAGCTAATTTAACATAATATACATTATACGAATATCTATTATGCATATAAACTTCGCTACAGGTTTTCGGCCATAAATCATCATCATATGATTCAGGCAAATTATCTAATACTTCCTCAATCATATTTTTAACTCTGGCCTTTGTGCGCTGTTTCTTGCGCCAATCAATTACCAATATTTCCTGCATTTTTTCAGTTAATTCTTTTGCTATTATTTTAACTTGGTCACGCTCTTTGTCTGATAACGCCGTGTCTTGGATCATTAAATCATATACAGCTAACTCTTCTTCATTGAGTCCTTGGCGCACTGCACGTTCTTCTTCGTGTTCAAAATCATTTATAAACTCTTTCAATCGATTAAAAAATTCTTCTGCTGTGTATGCGCCAAGATTATATTCTTCAACCAACTCTAGGAATTTTTGCTGCAAGTCTTGGCGAGTATTGTTCCTTAACACCATCGGCTGAAGTTTACGTTCTATGAGGTTTTTTAGGCGTTGTGCATCTGATTGTTTAGGCTTTTCAATCTTTGAGACCATAGTTGCTAAGGCATCAAAATCTATATCAGCAATGTTAATTGGCTCTGGTAAATTACTCTTTATTTGAATCGTAGAAATTGATTCGTCGAGTAACTCGTTAACCTGATTTCTGATTACATCTAAAACATCTTCATCAATTTCTAAGCCTGATTTCAAGCGCATTTGTGAATAAATGATATTAATTGCTATGCGACATGGCACATATTGGTTAGCACTATCGTCTGGCATAATAGCTTTAAAAATACGATTAATTTGCCTTAAGAATGCAGTAAATTCATCTTGGTTTTTAGGCTCTAGTAATATTTCACTGGCATTATCTAATAGCGATAACTTAGCAAAACCGTCAGCGGGTGAAGATATAATTGCACCTAAATCTATACCTTTAGAATGTAAAAAAACCTGCAACTCACCAACTGCAATTCCTAATGCAGTAACTAACTCCGACTTATCTTTTGCAGGGCTATCTATGTCGTATTTCCCCCCATCTTCAGCTACCCCGCCACCATACATTCCCAGTGCCTGTTGCAATGCACTAAAAATATTTATGTAGTCAACTATTTGCCCCGCTGTTTTACCTTCATACACCCTATTAGCACGAGCAATGGTTTGCATTAAAGTGTGACTTTTTAATGGTTTATCTAGATACAAAGTGCTGACTGTAGGCGCATCAAAACCCGTTAACCACATGGCACATACGAACACTATTCTGAGTGGGTCTTCAGGATCTTTAAATTTATCATCCATTTTTTCTTTAAGAAAACGTTCACGGTGCGGTTTATAATTTAGTCCTTTTTTAGCTAGTCGTTCGTCATCGTTTTGCCCACCTGACACAACAACAGCCATGTCTGTAGAAGCCATATGGTCTATTTGAAAATTCAGTTTATTTAAGCGGCTACCTGTTGCATATTTAGCTTGCGCTTTAAGGCTTGTTAATTTGGTTTTCCACGCTGATTGCACTTTGTCATACATTTTAATGGTAGTGGCTTTATCGATAAACACAACCATGGCCTTGCCAAGCATGCCATCATGAAAAGGAGCACGATTAATATAATGTTCAACCAGATCTTTCGCGACAGTTTCTAAGCGGTCATCGCGAGTAATGATATGGTAGGCTTCTGAAAACTCTCTTTCTAAACGTTCTTCTTGCTCATCGGTTAACTCTGCTTCATCCAATATTTCAGCTATTTCACTGCCAATATTTTCATTTAACATCGACACTTCAGGCACTCGGGTTTCATAATATAAAGGTAACGTAGCGCCATCACCTACCGTGTCAGAAAAATTATAAATACTAATGTAGTCGCCAAACACTTCTTGAGTTTTAGCTTCTCCAGCAAGTAAAGGTGTACCTTAAATGCCATAAACTATGCATTGCATTGCATGGCATTACGCATGTTCATTGCTAAAGAGTCGTAATGAGTGGGTTAATATCAGGATTTAACGTTAGTAATGCAGATTTAAAAGAACAAATAGTGGATTACTTAATAATGACTGGTAATCAACAGAACCAAATACTTCATCCCAGCATGTGACTGTTTCCCAGTCTAATTCTGAAAACAATTGTATTGCAGGTTGCTCTATTAATGCGTCTTCCGTGTATGCCATTTTATCCTCTTAACATATCTTCTTCAGCTTCTTGCTTAATTTCATACTTAATTTGATTATCAATATATTCAACTGTACTCGTAGCCCAATTTTTTACCTGGGGATTCTGGTATTCGATAAGTGGTTGAATTAAATCTTTATCTGCCTCTAAATAAGGAACTAATGAGCCAGAAGATGACCTGCTAGAGAAGTTTGCCGAAATCTCATTTAGGAATGCTTCATTGTCAGAGAACTCAGATAATAAAGGAATCATTAATGGGTTAATAATACGATCTTCGCCATTTGTAATAAACATCGAAATGGCTCGGCCAACAATAAGTAGCGCAATTTCATCTTGGCACCAATTAATAATAATGTCCTGATCTAAGATATCAAAAATACTATTGTCTCTCTTCTTATACGATTTTCCGCTACCCAACAATTCAATCAAGCGATATGGTTTTATAGTCTTACCATCAATAAAAATGTCAGCTATTTTAGGCCAAATATAGTTGCCATGTAATTCAAAAGCTTTGTAAAATCCATTGCCTAAGTAGTCCCATAAATCAGAGTAATTAACATCATGATTTCCAACTTGGTCGACTAGATATAGACATAATTTTAAAGCAAAATCTTCGTTCTCAGTCTGCAATAACCATTCAACAGATTTCAACCAATGGTAACTATCCGAATGTCGTGTTTTGTCTTCTTTTGTAAAAGAAACATTGAGTACTAGATGAACTAATACGGGAGTTAAAACAATGAAGTCTATATCCTTTCGGCCGTGTGAATACATATTGATATTATCAAGTGCTACCCAAACTGCTGTTTGATCAACTTCACTCAAAGACATACAAAACTGTGCTATTTCATGTTCTGTAATGTGTTCAGTAACTCTACCATGACCAAGTATTGATGCTGAACTACTAGGTAATTGGTTAGTTTTAATTAACTTAAGTAATCTGTCTAAATGAGGTGGTTCAATTTTTCCAGTACATATTGCGCTAGGATAATATTGTATTAAATGTTCATCCTCTCCAATTAACTCTATTGCTTCTCGCCATCTATTTATGTTTTTGACGTAAATTCCACTCAAGAAACCAGCAAAAAATTGTGTGTATAAATTCGTAGTTTTGCGAAAGTAATTAAACAATTCTTCTAACAATAAATCAAAACAATCTGACACAAGTACCAAATGTTTTGCAAAGATCCAGCTTTGTTTTTGCTCAGGAAAAGTCATTAATAACTCAAAATATTGGACTAATTCGACATGATTGTTTTTTAAATCAATTGATAATTTTTTGGCGTCTTCAGCGGCCATATCAATATAATGTCCGTCTTCCCCTTTTACATGCTCTCTAGATGGATTTAGTACAATTAATTTTAATTTTTCTTCAAGACTATCCTCATCGGGGGATAATAGCTTTTCCCATGACTTAAGAAATTCAAGTTGTTCAGGTTCCATACCCTTTGCATCGTAATGTAAGGCATGGGTGATTGATTGTGCTGCGTCAGGCCAGTATTTATCAGTAAGCTTTATCACTTCTTTTATAAAAACATCTAATTGTTGAAACTGTTTATAGTTTGTTAAGCCTCTAATTTCATGACCAAAAGCGGCCTTAACTTGCTCAACCAAGCTTCCACGTTTAATGATTTCAAGTAATATATCGAAAAGAGACTGCCAATAGTCATAAATTTCTTGATACTTTTGTGGAATCCATTCTTTTAATTCAGGTTTAGTGCCTTGAAACTCAGCCCCAATAGTTCTTGTGCCACCATACGTACTAATTGCAGTTTTGATAGCTTCAATAACAACAATATCGGCACTTTCTATATTTAAAGCTAACGCCTTATCTAAAATCGTTAATCTTTGAGTAAAGTCAGCTTCTGTACCTGATAATTGCCAACGAAATAATTGCGAAAACTGGCCTAGTGAATTATTGCCGTAACTTTCATTTTCAAACTGCGCCAACTTAAACAAGCACCATGAAGTTTTTTCAAAGTAGGTCCGATGGAAAACTAACATTTCAAGTGCCCAAACTAAATTCCGTCTCACATCCCCATCAATGTTGATAATGTCATCATCGGATAATCGATTTAAAATACGAAATAAAAGGTCACTTGTTACCTGAGGGTTCACTTCTACTAATGCGCGAAAAAGTCTTGAACCCTGTTTAGAAAGTAACAATTCCGCTTGGCCGAAAGGGCTGTCGCCCTCACAAAATTTCTCAACAAAATCTTGTACATTTAAAGATGAATCTAAAAAAGTAATCTGTTTGCAAAAGCTTTCTAGCATTGATTCTGGCAATTCGTTTATCAAATGACTTTGACGATCAAACAAACTACTTGTCCACCATTCCATTGCTAGGTTTAATGCTAGGGGTTTTGGGACTACTCTTGCATATCGTCCTGTTCTGTTAATTAACTCTTTTTGAGTAAATGTAGTAATTAGTTGTTCAAAATCAACCTGTTCACTACCAGCAATTTCATTAATAAATTTTGCTTCTAAATTTAAATCTTGGGCTTTATTTTTTTCACATTGTATGTAATCAAATAGTGATAATACTTTTAAAATTTCACGGTGCTTGTCAGTAAGCTTGCCATCTCCATTGATAAGTTTTTCAACAAGATCATGTTCAGTGAAATTGGTATCAAAATTTCCATTTTCTCTAATCTGTTTAATTAGCATATCAGCAAGTAATGGAAAGCCTTCAATAAATCGAGCTAATCTACTAATCTCAAATTCTTTTAGATCAGGTAAATTTTGTGTTAGTAATTGTGTTATCTGATCTTGTTCAAGCTTATCAATTTTAATCTGAATACAATCGTTTACTGCATCATGGTAAAAATTTAAAGTGATAACTTTAAGTCGATTTTGTTTATCAATAATTTTACGGATGTTTTCATGTAGGCTAATACTGCAAGTTTCAACAATGACCAACCCGCAAACGCAGTCAGTAACTGCGCTCTGTAGACTGTTCAGTATTTCTTTGGCATCGTCAGCTCCATCATAGATTAGAATATCGCCTTCAGATAAACTATTCGTTAGCTTCAAAAACTCTATTATTAAGCGAGATTTTCCCAAACCAGATAACCCAGTTAGCCGAACAAAGGGGGCGTCGCCACTTAATCCACTCTGTAATGCTTTTAAGTTCTTTTCTGTTTTTGAATCTTGTACATAATTTAAATCATGGTGACGATCAAATTTGAACCATTCTTTATAAGTAGAAGATGTTTTATTTTTATACTTAGTAAGCACATTTTTTCTTTCAATAAAGTCTCTAAGTAACTTGAAAGAAAGACTATTTTCATCTTTTGGTTTAACTATGTTTATATGGCCTGCATCAATATTGGTTTCTACATCATGATTTCTAAATATACTTTTTGCACTATTTGAGGTGACAATCGCGTCCTTCCCACCAATAACAGACATGATTTCTAACCTGGAATCTAAACTAGTATAAGACCATTGGTCATTTAACAGCTCTACGAAATTTCCATCTTTATCCAATGCTTTTAATTTACTGCATCTTAAAGGCAAGTTGGATAGTAACTTCGCAAAGCCACTACCATCATGTGGTACGGCAAAAAAAGCTACTTTAGTAATATTATGTTGGACTTTTTTAAGTTCAAGATTAACTAATAGTTGCCTGATTACTAATCCACCTAAACTGTGCCCAACTAAAATCAAGTCATCAACATCAAAGCATTTATTGGCTTTAAGTTCGGAAAACAAACCTTCTGCTAACTGATGAACACTAGTGCTATTACCTACAATAGGAAGATACCAACTATCAAAGCCATATAAAGCGACTTCACAATCAATAGTATTTTCCAATAGCTCAGGGAACTTACCCCATGTATTTTTACCACCATAAAAACCATGTATAAATACTAGCTTTTGACTCATATATGTCCTTATAACTCAATTTGACCTGATATTAATTTAGGTAACAGCATGTCACGCTGTTTCTTAAGATTTTCATTTCTAGCAATTAAATTCCAGCATTGCTTAACAATTAATTCAACGGTGTTATTCCATTCATCCATAATATTTTGAGGTGGTATGAATATTTTAAATTTCCTAACATATTTTAGAATAATTCTAGGAATTGCAGCACCGGAGACACTGTTTTTAATTCGTTCTTTTACAAAAGAGCTTCTTAAGCAGTACGCAAGCCAATGAGGTATTACTTTTTCATTCGGACGAATAATTGCGATAGATAATAACAGTGCAACCTCAAGATCTTTTTGAACAACAAAAGTGTATTTCAAATAACTACCATCTTTTGCAACTAAGATATCATTAGCTTTTACTACAGAATCCTGTCGTTTTAATTCTTGATAATCATCAATAGAAATTTGACGACATTTAGCTATATTTATCCCAAAATCATGCATGTCTTTCCTTTACCAAACCGCTAATTATTAACAGTCTGGGTATATAAATCATTGAAATCAGAGTCTGTAACCGTGCCAGGTAATAGTGCGTTTAGACTCAAATTACGTTTTTTGTTTAATAATCTGTTTAAATTGGCGTCAAAAGAATGCTCACCATATTTAGGATGTATCGCTATGGGGATATATACATGAACAGCCTTCTTTTGCCCTATTCTGAATGCCCTGTCGGTGCTTTGATCTTCTACCGCAGGATTCCACCACCTAGTTAGGTGAATGACATGGTTAGCAGCCGTTATGGTTAACCCTACCCCACCTGCTTTTGGTGAAAGTAACATCACGTCAAACTTGCCCATTTCACCTTTTTGAAATTCATCGACATATTTTTTTCTAGTATTTCCGTCTACTTGCCCATTAATTCTAAAAGGGCGTTTATCAAGTTGATAACGCTGTTGTAGATAACCTGATAAGTATTCTTGTACATTAATGGTTTCGCAGAATACTAGGGCTTTTTCGCCTTTGCTTGCTACATCATCTAGTATCTCAATGAGCGCCGTTAAACGTGCTGAACGTTTGATAACACCATCGTTAATACCGCTGCCATCAAAGTCTTCTGCGACAAGGGATACCTTTCTGATTTTTTGAATAAATTTAAGTACCGCCCCTGCTTTACCTTTTTCAAGTTGGACTTCTTGCACTATGTTTTCATATTCTTGAGCTTGCAGCTCTGGCATCACCACAGTGACTTCCTTGATGATTTTTTCTGGTAGTCCTTTGATATGATCAACTTTCATACGGCGTAACATCAGTGGAGGCGTGCTTTTTTCCACTAAAAGTGTTTTTAGCCGCTGTGCTTCAACGGGATCAGCCTCTGCTGGCTTTGCGTATTCAGAGTGAAATCGACTTAAAGAACCAAATAACCCAGGTTGTGCTGTATCAACAATACACCACAGGTCAGCCAACTCGTTTTCTACAGGTGTACCTGTCAACATTAAGGTAAAGTCAGAGGATAACGACTTTGCCATTTCAGTTACTCGTGACACTGGATTTTTGATTTTTTGTGCTTCATCAAAAATGGTTATTCCCCAGTCAATTGACAGGAAATATTTAATTTTATCTCTTAGCGTTTCGTATGTAGTTAACACCCAATCTGCATGGCTTAAAATATCGTTTCTTTCTACTACATTTAGATCTTTTAGTTGCCGGATATTAGGACCATATGCTTCGAATAGCTGGCCAACACCTGGCTCATGTAAATGTATTTTGGCCTCGTCTTGCCAGTTTTTTAATAGACCAGATGGGGCAACAATTAAAAAGGGTTTATTTGGGTATTCGTTGTTATTCATTAGCTGCTTTACGCTAGCCATAAACGTCAAAGACTGAATGGTTTTACCTAATCCCATATCATCGGCTAATAATGCTCCTACAGAGCCAGATTGCCAGTGATTAGCCAACCAGGCCAAACCAAATTTTTGATGGTCGTAAAGATCAATTGTTTTCAGGCGTTCTGGTATTTGATCAACATTTGGTCGAGGTTTATTTTTAAGAATTTCAAATTCAACGTCCTCGATATTATCTTTTAAAATAGGCGCCTGTACTGCTAAAGAAAAACCTGCTGCTTCGCCACTTTCTTCAAACGGTTTAAGCATCTTGATCAAAAGGTTTTTAACTTCCAACGTCACCGGAACGACTTGATTGTTAAAAGTTAGTTGTGGGTCTTCTTGATCAAGGGCCGTTTTAATCAGTTCCAATAATTCTTTCATTTCACTAACAGTGAAATTCACCATCATGTCGTCTATTGGGAAAAACAATCTGGCGTTGTCATCAGGAACCCAATCTCCATCACGCTTAACAACGTATGCGCATAACTTAGGCTCCCAAACACCAATCTGTTCAATTCGTTGGCTGATAAATTCGGGGGTTTCAACAAATATTGAATCTAACTCTTCAGGTACATTTTCTTGTTCAAGTTTTTCATTAATATACTGATGTGGATTGGCTAAGAACGCTAAACGCTGTTCTGGAGGGCCGCTTTGATATTGTTTTACTACGTCTAATACTTTTTGCACTCTATCAGGCAAAACCACATAGGTGCCATTGCCAATGGCGTAATTACTTCTGACTGAACTCCCTGTTTTAAATTGATCTTCAAATTCTCTTTGTTTTGCTTTTGGTATGGCATATTCAACATCAGATTGACCTTGTACGTCCCACGCCTTTTCAGAACTCGGTTTTATTAGTAGAGGGTTAAATACCCCATGATCTTTAATATCGAGGGTAATTCGGTCTGCTCGGCATATGGTAATTGCGCTTAGACGCCCTTCTACTACTGAGTCTTCGGGTAATAATTCTTGAACTTCGCCCCATCGAACAAATCGTTCATCCATGTCATGTGCAGGTACTGAATTAAAATATTCAATACGTTGAATAATGCTAAAAATAGGGTCGAGTATAAGCTGTTGCTCGTTACCAATTTGTAGTATTGCACCGTTTAATTTTGCTCCTAAATAAGGTCGGCCTTCTGGCTTTAACAATCGATAATTAAGTTTAAAACTTGGTTTACTGATTAGCCCTTCTGCACTGATTTTTAATCTAGCTTGACTGACTTGTGGCAAACCAAGTTGTTTTACTTCAATTTCTGTAAGAGTAGCGATAAACGGATCTGAACAAATAATCTTGTCATCAAAGACTTTAGGTTGGGAAACGTCATCAGTGACACGAAACAATGCGTCAACTAAAACTTGATTATTGCCGTTGGTAATTGCATAACGTCCCCAGCTATTAGGTGGCAGATAATTACCATCATGCTCAACCCTAAACTCAAACCCTTTTTCAATTCGAGACCAATACAAGGTGGCTTTGTTAGTCATTCATGTAATCCCTTTCTGTCACTCTAAATCCAGTTAAATCACGAATGTGGCCGGACAGTTTTTGTTGCCAGCCTCCTTGTATATTTCCGTGATGGGCACCTGTATGGTCACTGTTTAGTATCACATCGTCTCGGCTGTAGTGTTTAGAATAAAACGTTGGGGCGAACTGTGGTGAGTTCCATACGCGATAGCTACCTGAATGGCTCCATTCGGTAACGATAAGATCACCAATTTTCATTATGAGTACACTATGTTTGGAATCGCCACCAGATAAAGAAGCGTAGTTGTGTCTACCCTTAATAAAATTGGGGGCCTGTTCAAATGATTTAACACCCAAAGCAAACCATGCCTCTTCGATATATCCTTTTTTAAGATAGGCATTCCAAAATCTTTTACGGTATTTCCAATGTCGATCTGCATCTGATTGATCTGCAACGTGGCTAAGGAGATTGAAAAAATCCTCCATGGTTTTTTCAACTAACCAGCTTTGGAAAACTCTAATGGCTTCATCATCAACACCATGCCAACCTGTAAGCTCGACTCTTGGGTCGCCAAAGTGTGTGAGAAAGAATGTTTTTAGTGAATCTTTTACATCCGTTCTCAATTCGATACTGCCTGATGCAATCAGTATCGAATTCGCTATTTCAATTCTAAATTCGGGGTATGTTAGCTTTCCATTCAATTCAGCGAATTTAACCAATTTTGCAATCATATTCATTTGCTTGTCGGATGGGATGTTATCGATAAAGCTCTGAAAATTTTCGAGATACTCACTGAGCACTTTGACAGTAAATTTACTTGCACTTAATCCTTCAAGTAACCCTCTTGTTCTTAATTCGGAGCCTACATTACCCGTTACAGCTATATTCTGTGAAATGACTATATGAGCGTTTGAATCGAGCGTTTGTCGGCCTAATATCTCTGCACTTACTCGGAACACTTTTCTGTTATTACTTTCCTTAAATAGCGATTTAATATGACTTTGCAGTTCTACTATATATTTTTGTTCAAAAGGATACAAAACGAGATAGGCATTATAAAAAGCAAGCACAAACCTATAGTTGTCTACATTTTGTGTGAGTTTTTTATAAAAAGCCCAAAAGCGCCAGCGTTTAATCAGTGCTTTTTCATCGTCAAATTGTTCGAATAACACCCAAGGAGAATGATAGATATCGTAACGAGATAAAGTAGTTAGATCTTTATTTTCAAACGCCAGTTTAAGACGTTTATATATCTGTAAAAGTGTGGTTCTTGTTGGAACAACTAAATCATTCTCGATAGATACCTTGGTAATATCATTAGAGGCTTTTATCAACAAAGATTCACTGATTACAGGAGGGGTACTCCAGCTTTCTATTTCTAGTGATCTTAGCGCTGCTTTTGCAAACATTATCTTCCTGCCTCACTACTGATGCTTTGTTGAACATCAGTTAATGACGGCGGTGTCATAATAAAGCGTAAGTCAATTCTTCTATTTGTAGGGTCTGACTGTGGATAAGAATAACTATGTCCCTCTACGGGCCTACCTTCACCATAACCACTCACTGAAATGATGGGCTGTAAATTCGTATTTACTATCTGATTGAGAACAGTGTCGGGAACTAATGTTCGGTAAGCAGTAATGGCTCTTGCGGCTGATAGATCCCAATTATCTTCATATTTATAAGACTTCATGGGGACATTATCGGTATGACCCTCAATGAAGATTGAGTCTATTTTTCCTTGAAAGTGTTCAAAGCCTTCACAATTATGAAACGTAGGTGGATTACTTGCGTAACAAGGTATGATGGCATCTAAAACGCGCCCAATTACTTTAAGATTTGATTCATTTTTTTCATCCAATGAAGCTCTCGCCGTTTCGAATTGAATTGCGTTTTCAGTTAATCTTAGGACACCATGCTCTGCGTCTATTTCTACAACAATATTTTGATCTTCTAGCTTTTGTTTAAGAAGCAGTAACAATTCACTCCTTGACTGATCAGTATTGGTAAACCTTTTCACTATCTCTTTTTGGGTTTGGGTAATTTCCTTTTGCTTTTGTATCGCGTCTTGGAAATTAATGATGAAGGCTACCAGGGTAATGATAAAAATAAACAACAACCCAGACATCATGTCGCTTACTGAAATCAGATAGCCTGCCCCTTCATCCTCTAATAAATTGTGTTCGCTCATTGCTTAATCCTTTATTGAATGGCTTCTTTTTTACCGAGAGTTTTAGCGGATGCTATTTTTTCAATAAACTGAACCCCATGCTTTTCTAAACCATCACCTAAAGATTCTATCGAACTACTGATTTCTTTTGAGGCGAAAGCCAATTCACTCACTACTTTGGCTGCATGTTTGTCTAATTCAATAAGGTATTCATTTGTAGAACGGGCATATTGAGACATGCCGTCATTTAAATTATTAAACATGTTGGCCAATGACTCATCAACAGTCGTGAATCTTTGTTGGTAGTCTTGCCAATTCTGCTTAATCTCATTTTGAGTTACGGCAATTAGCTCATGAGTTTTTTCAATACTCTGACCTGTATTAACAAACTTCTCAGCGATGTTATTTGACTGTTCAATCAGCCCATTTTGTTTTTGAACTGTAGCACTCGCATTTTCTATAACATCATTGGCCGTTTCTATGACATTACCCGCAGTAAAAACGGTTTCCTTAATTTTTTCGTATAGCTCAGTATTAGTTTCGTTTAGACCTTTTTGAGCCTCAACAGCGCCACCAAGCTCACCACTTAGGTCATTAATTTTATTTGATGCGTTTTCAGCCACGTTGGTCATTTCGCCCATAATGAATGTGGCAGTTTCGTTCATCGATTTATGGCTTTCTGATAAGGCTACTAATTGTGCTTCTAGCTTATTGCTGATTTTTTCTATAGTTTCTGCCAATGACTTCATTTCTACACCAGCAGCACCTGATATAGAGGCTGAAAACTCTTCCATTACTTTTTGGATGGTTTCATCATTTGCAGTTTTTTGATTTTCGGTCAATTCGTTAATTGCCGTTACAAGAGGTTCGGTTAACTGTTTTTGCATAATAACGGCTAAGTCATCCGCAAAGGACTCAAGAGCAAAAGACTGTTTTTTAGATTCTTGTAATACTTTGTTTGAAAGGCGTTCTGCCGAAAAATACTCTACACGTTCATCTATTTCTGATACGAATTTCTGACATAACTTGTCAAAATTATGGATTTTGTTTTTTTCTGCCCTAGAAAAAAATATCGATGATATCAAACCTGCAATAGATGTTAAAAACGCTAAAGAAGCACCTGATAATAGGATATTTAAAGCTTCTTTAGCTTTACCAATATCATCAGCACTTAAACCTGGAGCCGCAATGTATATCCCTGCAACTAAACCAACAAAAGTTCCTAAAATTCCCATACCAGTCAATATATTAGGCAAAGTATTGAACCAACGCATATTGACTTTAGACCATAGGATATAGCGTTGGTTAAAATAGGTAGAGGTATGGTGGGTATTTAAAATTTTCCAATCTTCGTCTTCTATATCAAAGTCCAATTCAGGAATTAACAGCGTTTCATTAAACTCTCGCCAACTGTCACTTAAATACGTTGTTTTAGACATATAGTCGTCAAACTGGGTATCATAAAAACTGCAAAAATCACCTTTTGAACGTCCTGATTTTCCTATTTTTTCATTAACTAGTTTGAATTCATTGATGATTGGGTCTATTTTTTTTGAAAAATTAAAATACTCAAATATAGCAAAAGAAATAATTCCAATTAATACAAGAATCACTGTGTTGATATTAATGACTAACGAAGCTAAAAATTCCATCTTTTTCCCTTTTTATTATTTTTGGTAACCCGGTGCAATTGCTAAGTTATCAGCACCATAAAGCGTTTGTCTGTTACGTAAATAGAGTTGATATTCACCGCCAGCTAGGTTTGCATCCAAAGTGCAATCCACGTTCCATCGTCTTAGTAAGTAACCCGCCATTGCAGCCCTTACGTTAATTTCTAATACGCCGTCTTCCATCGCAAAGTCGAGTTCTATTGCAGTTGGGAATGATATGTTATGAGGATGGGGAATGATTTGTAGGGGCATTATCCGAGTCCACTGATGATCTTGTTCTATTAATTCGAAATCATCACCTATTGAATCTTTAACCGTCGCTTTTTGTTAAAACAAAGTCCCTAAACTGCTGTGACTTTCTGTCAAATGCACGTACATGCCAACGCAGGCCGTTATCAACGATGGAATGGGGCACTATTTCACGGGCGGCTGAGCCGCTAGATAAGGAAGTGTAAATAATACTAACCGCCTTTTGTTGAAAAATAGCCTGGGATAACCGAGAAACTATTGTGATATCTGGAGCGTTTAACGTACCAGGTGCTTCTACTGGAAAATGAACATCATTTATAGCATCAAATCCGTCGGAAATTTGATTGGCCAGTTTTATTAGTGTCTTACGTGCATCGTGTTTAAACAAAGAGTTAAAGGAGGGATTAAGCCAATACTGCTTTTCTTTGGTGTTATACGTAAGATTTTTGGGAACGTACTCTTTATACAGAGCTAAATCACGGGATGCAGCGGCAGTACCACATTCAAAACGTTTGATTATTTCATTACGCGTAACGCTTCCAGTGAACATTAGCTTAAAATCGATGTAGGCAAGGCGTTGTTTTTGAGCGTAATTTAGAGCTTTTAAGTCCATTTAACTTCTTATTAATATTCCCTTTATAGGTTAAGTGTGTATCATTTTGATACTGGCGGCAATGGTTAATATAGTTCTAATCAGTATGCCTCTTAATGCCAACTTTCCGTTCGATTACCCTCTATGTCAGGATAGTTGTCGCGATCACTTTTCAAGCAATAAAATAGAGAGCGCGGTTTGATAATAGAAACATTATTCCCCAGAGCGTAAAGAGGCGATTAACCAGAAAATGATGCCTCCGAACAATATGAGCATTGCGGTATTGACCAATGAGACTGGGATTACGCAGTCAACTTTGTATAATTGGGATATGTAAAATCTCAGCATATTTTGATATTTGTTCTATATTGCAATTTAATGCTAATTAATTAAACAGTCCTTATATTTCAAATATAGTAAGCCCTTTTATCACAGTGTACTATTTAGGATTAGCTCAAATATTTACCGTCTAGCTAGTTTATGGAGCTTTCATCGTGTTTAAATTACAAGCGTTAGTTTATGTTTCATCTGCCGTAACAATGTTACTGCCCGAGCAAGTCGAATACCTGCTAACCCGTGCCAGAAACCGTAATGCACAATATGGTGTTACCGGCGTTTTGTTGTATATAGGCGGTAACTTTATGCAGTACATTGAAGGCCCTTCAACTGAACTGGCAGTAATCTACGATATCATTAAAAATGATCCGGGCCACACTGGATTAATCGAACTGATGCACTGCGACATTGAGCAAAGAGATTTCTGTGATTGGGCGATGGCATATTGCACGAAAGAGCGAAACGTATCCGTCAGTCAGTATAACAATAAAAGTATACTCGAAGACAAATTGGGCTTTTCCACATCCGATCAAACATCATCGCGAACGTTGCTGCGTAACTTCTGGGTCAGAAATAGCGCGTAACTAGAATTGTAAATGTTTAGAAAACATTATACGTTTACTCCGTTAATTATATTCGTAATGATAATATTTTACTTTGAATTGCCCTATTTATATCGTATATTTACGAATAACGATATTTGAGGGGTACTTTTGATCTATGCACACTGACTTTCTTCTTCAGGCCTTCCTAGGTGGCGGCTTAATCGGCCTTGGTGCCTTTATTCTGATGCTCTTTAACGGACGAATTGCGGGTATCTCGGGGATCGTATATGGGGCGATTTCTAATAGCGGTAAAAGTAATCTATGGCGCTGGTATTTTCTAGCAGGGCTGGTTATCGCGCCACTATTAACAACCCCTTTTGGTTTTTCGCTACCTGATGCCTTTGCCGGCTCGTTCAATGTGCCAGCAGATTCATTTTTTACCCGCTACCTTGTGATAATACTCGGAGGGTTACTGGTAGGCTTTGGCACAAAATTAGGCTCTGGTTGCACAAGTGGCCATGGTATATGCGGCATTAGTCGTTTGTCTTCACGCTCTATTTTGGCTACCGCAATATTTTTACTCAGCGCGATTATCACCGTGACAATAATTAAGCATGTAGTGGGAAGTCTGTAATGAATAAACCTATATCTAGTGATATAAAATCAACAACTGAGTCCCCTACTTCCGAGCCATCTAACAGCAAGTATAATGTAGTGGCTTTACTCGCTGGTCTTTTATTCGGTGCTGGCTTAACGATTTCCACTATGGTGGACCCTGCCCGTGTTATCGGCTTTCTCGATATACTAGGGGATTGGGATCCTGCATTAGCGTTTGTTATGCTGGGTGGAATTGCGGTTTACATGCCCCTGTATTGGTTATTCGTTCGCAATAAAAATAAAGCGCTTCTGGGCGGGTCATTGCATTTGCCAACCAAGCAAGAAATCGATAAACCGTTAGTTTTGGGTGCGAGCATCTTTGGTATTGGTTGGGGTATTACAGGGATATGTCCAGGGCCAGCTATTACCAACCTAAGTAGCGGTGATATCAGCATTTTCGCTTTCATAGTGGCCATGGTAATTGGTATGCTTATCGCAACAAAATTTAAGAGTAAATCGGGATAAAAATATCAATGACACTTGAAGAAATGCGCATTAACGCTGATAAAGCGGCGGCGCTATTAAAGGCAATGGCTAATCAGCATCGATTACTTTTGTTGTGTTTGTTAAATAACGGGGAAATGTCGGTATCTGAGCTTAATCAACAAGTGGCGATCCCCCAGTCAAGTTTATCTCAGCATCTTGCAGCCTTGCGCCGTGAAAACCTGGTAGTGACTAGGCGTGATGCGCAAACTATTTACTATTCACTGGCCAGTGAAGAAGTAAAAGCCGTTATTAATACTCTTTATCAGCTTTATTGCGCGCCTGAAAATTAGGCGCTACGGACCGTTATTATTTGCCATTAAATACCGGTCTATAGTCACCAAAAGTAATATTCACAGCTATAAATTCCTTCAAGAAACTGCTTGAAAAGATCCTATTTTTTTTGTGAAGCGCGATAAACCGATAAAGTCCATTTAGTCACTTTCTCTTTCACTACATGCTCATTTACCGGCTTGGTAAGATAATCGTTCATACCCGCACTTATACACTTGTTACGTTCACCTAACATGGCATTTGCGGTCATAGCAATAATGGGAATATCTTTATATTCTGCCCCGGCTTCGCCTTTTCGAATACGTTGGCTGCATTCGTAGCCATTCATTATCGGCATTTGACAGTCCATTAATACGCAATGAATTATTTCATTTCTGCGCTTGGCAAGAATGAGTTGCCCAATGGCTTGTTTGCCGTTCATAGCGTGTAAAATGGTGATAGGTAGTTCTGAGAGTATTCCTTTAGCGACCTCAACATTTATCTCATTATCATCAACCACTAAAATCCGAGCGCCTTCGATTTTATCAAGCTCTGGATGCAGATGTTCAGGCATCAAAAAAATATCGTGCATCTCGTTGTTAGCTAAATCTGCTTTACTGGCTGCAGCGTTGTTAGGACTTAGCCGTGCAATTTTTTGTAAAAACTCGGTGCGCGAAATCGGTTTCGTCAATACGATAGGCGTAATATTCTCTAACCAAACAGTTGGCTCAGCATCACGCCTAAGCAATACAACCTGAGGCAGACTTTGGGCAAGGGCAGTATTGGTTTTCAATTCGTTATCAAGTATCAACAAAAATGGATGCTGTTCATCCACCACAATATAATCCGGTAACGTGCCCAGCGTTATGCTTGTTTTATCGCAAGTAATTGAATTTTTGAAGTCCTGTTCGGGCATGATTTTTCCACTTAGGGCTTCAATCAATCGGCACATACTAGAACACAATTCGTCTTGTTCGATTAACACTGCGGTATTGGTGCCTAATAACAACTCAGGGAGGTTAGCCATTTTGCATTGATTAGCATCTGCACCTATGGAGAAATAAAACACACTGCCTTGATTTTTCTCAGATTCGAAATGCACTTCACCTTTAAGTAAGGTCACCAGTTGACGACAAATAGACAAACCAAGTCCAGTGCCGCCATATTTTGCTGCCACGCTGCTGTCCTCTTGAGAAAACGCAGTGAACAGCTTATCTTGGTTTTCTTGCGCAATCCCTACCCCTGAATCTGCTATAGCACAGTGCAAGACCAAGGAATTATTATTGGTTAATTCACTATGGGCCGAGACCTGGATAAATCCGCTTTCGGTAAATTTGATAGCATTGTTAACTAGGTTAGTCATGATTTGCGAAAAACGGTGCGGGTCGCTCACCATTGACTCACAATGAATACCTGACACATCTACAATAAACTCCAAACCTTTTTCTTGAGCTTTAACGGCCATGCTGCCGCATATACTTTCAATTAAGTTAACAGGATTAAATGCTTTAAAGTCTAAGTCGAGTTTACCTGCTTCAATTTTCGATAGATCGAGTATGTCATTTACCAGCGTTGATAAAGTACTCACACTCACTTCTGTCATTTCAATATAGCGCAATTGGTTTTCACTTAAGGGCTCTCGCTTAACCAAGTTTAGTGTGCCGATAATGCCATTTAATGGGGTACGCATTTCATGACTGATATTAGAGATAAAAGCGCTTTTTACCAGACTGGCTTTTTGTAATTCAATGGTTCGCCTTTCAACCTTATCCTCTAATGCCATATTGGCTTGTTTGATTTTATCGTCAGCTATGCGCTCGGCAGAGACATTTCGCGCAATAATTGCTACACCTTTGACAGCCCCATCTTCGTTAGTTATGGCCGAAAAAGACAAGGCTAAATAAAGTGTTTCACCTTGGGTATTTTCAATTTGTGTTTCTACATTTTGTTGACTATTGCGCTGGGTTAATTGATCAAAAATATCACCTAGTTGTATGTCGTCGAATAAGTCTAAGCTCATCAATGTACTGCCTATTACCTCTTGCTCAGTCATGCCAAGTAAAGACTGTGCAGCGTTGTTCCAACTGGTCACTTCGCCTGTTACGGTCACACTGATGATAGCATCTTGAGAAGCACTCACGATCGCTGCTGATTGCGCCCGCGTGTCCGCCAGCTGTTGGCTTTTGGTCGCGCTGCGATGAAAAATACCTAGCACGACTAACATAATAGCCGTAACAGAAAACAAGAAAGCGTAAACACTGGTACGCCGGCTGTCCTCAATACTACGAATATAATGCTCTGGCACTGCAAGATGAGCCCATAAAAAACCGTTCTCGAGATCCCCCGAGACCACGATTTTCCTACTCAATGAATAATAAGTCGTATTGTCTTGGGTAAGGTAATTCATTTTCGTAAGATGACGAGACAATCTATCAGTGGTTGTAAAGACCGTATTCCAGGTATGTTCCGGGGAAAGGTCTCGGCTAAATTTGTGATCGTTATCTGGCGTGATTAGAAAATAGCCTTCGCTGTCTGTCATAATTAAAAAGTTTGGTTTTTCAGAAATATTGTTGATTGAATCAAGTAATGGTTGAGCGTTGATATTGACGATTAAAAAACCAAAGCGACTGCCTGTATCATCAAAAATAGGCAGCGATAAGCGCAGCATAGGACGATAAGGGAAATCGAGCTTACCAAATTCGCGATTCAAAGAGATACGCGACATATAGATTTCACCTGCTGCAAGGGTTGAGCTTGCACGAGCGTATTCACTCTTACGTTTGCTTTGCAACTGATTAGATGACACCACTTCGATTTTGCCATTGACTCTATCAACCCGAACCAGTTCCATGGCGCGTTCATCGGCACTGATAACGCGTAGCTGATCATATTCGCTATTACTTTGTAAAAAAGCAGAAAATATGGTTTCTAAACGCTGGCGCCATTGGGCCTCATTGGTGTTGTCAAGTGGGTCTACGCCAACATTGTTCGCTGCCCGTGATATACCACTAATAGGAGGAGTCGCATGCAAAAAACGTAGATCATGACGATAGTCATCAAGACGTTCCTGTACTTGTAAATTAATTTGTTCACCAGTAGCTGATAAAGAATTTTTTAACTCAGTGGTAACCGATTGGCTCAACTGAGACTCAAAAACAGTGACTACAATACCAAAAATGACCAAGATGGAAACGAGCGTAATAAGCAGTATATGTTGCTGTAACTTAAAGCCTGTACGAACAGACGAAAGCGTCTTTTGTGTCATTAAAAAAAGATCCTTTAATTTACCGAAGAACAGCAACATTGAAGCACTGCTGGAATAAATAGTAGCCTATAGACTTTAGTTGTACTGCGCCAGATGAATAGCTATTTATGATGGTATTGATAGCGCATATGACTGTTTCGACTTGAATTGATAAATCTTTATGCCAGTGAACGGATAGAACTTTATATTTTGTCTTAATTTAAACGCTGATTTTTGCGTGACGAGTCACTATCGAATCATTCAATCAACACCATATTTAAGTTTGAAGTTACAGTTCTTATTTTCGTATTATCGGGGTAGTATTTAGTTTAAAAACTTGTTTTACCGCAATTTTTCATTATAAAAAATAGAATATTATGAAATAAAGGTAACCATTGTTGCCAATAAATGACCAAGGGGCACACTAGTGAATGTAAAGCGTATTTTAGTAATCGCAGATCGCAAAGATTCTTCGCAAAAGGCTTTAGCACATGCAGCATTAATGGCTGAGCAATTCAAAGCAACATTGCACGTCGTTGGCTTCAGTTACGAGCGTTTGTCGGTTTTAGATGAAAGCATGACCAAAGAAGATATCGAGGCTGCCAAACAAAAGATTATTCACGCCAACCAAACATGGCTAGATGAAGCCGTTGTTATGAGTAAGTTACCTAAATCGACTACAGATGAGATGGTTTGGAGTAAAGATATCGCCGCTTGGGTTACCAAGCACTGCGTAGACCATCAATACGATTTAATCATAAAAACTGGCCATCGCAGTGAACACGCGTTTTATGTACCTACCGATTGGCATTTATTGCGTAATGGCAATGCCCCGGTATTGTTAGTCGCCGATAAAAAATGGCGGAAAAAACAAGCCATTATGGTTTCGCTTGATATGGCCTCTAAAAAGAAAACAAAGCAAGCTCTTAATCAAAAAGTTATTGATGCCGGTAAGATGCTTGCAGCGGCGAATGATATGCCACTGCACGTGTGTTTTAGTTTGGCTATTTCACCTGTATTAAAAGACCTAGGGATTGTTGATAAAAATAAATCCGTTAAGGCCGCAAAGAACAAATACATCCCTAAAATTCAAGCTATGTTCGGGAATGATGATATTCCGTTAGAAAATATCCACATTAAATCTGGTTACGCTGATAAGATCGTACCAAGTGTGGCATCTGATATTGGCGCAGCGCTAGTTATAATGGGCAGCGTTGGCCGAAAAGGCTTAAAAGCAAAGGTGTTAGGCAACACGGCTGAAAGCGTATTAGCCTTACTTAAAACCGACGTAATGATAATTCAGCCTTAGTCGCAATTTTAACAGTATCTAGCCGTTAATCATTGATGTTGTATCGGCGTCACATTATTTGTTAGCAATGATGAGGACGCCGCTTACAATGTTTACTCACACAGTATGAGCAATTTTTCCGCGTTTAAATTGATTCACATTTAACCAATACATCGGGATTACCGCACATGCAAAGACTAAATTGGAAAGCGGGACGGCTAGCCATACACCTGTAACGCCCATGTACATCGGTAGTATCCACAAGAAGGGTAATTGCACCAGCACATTACCTAAAGACACAAATAAAGCGGCCCCGCCCTTACCTATTGCCACAAAATAAATCGCCACCAGAAAAAACAAGCCATCGAGGTAAAGCGTAAATAAGTGCAATTTTATGCCATGGGTGGCTACCGCGCTGAGTGTTTCATCGTTGGTAAATAAGTTAACGAATATACTGGGGAAAAGGTTAACGGCAAGCACCATCATTACACCTGATCCAATAATAATATTCGTCGCGAGTTTTAGCGTACGTAACGTATTGTTATATTGCTTTGCACCTTGATAATAACTTATTGGCGGTTGCACCCCTGCAGCTAATCCTTCTGCAAAAAAATAGTACAGACTGGCGATATAGCCGATGACGGAAAAAGCGGCGACATGGGTAATGCCACCATAATACATAAGGAGCCCATTGTGCAGTGATAGTGTGAATCCGAAATAGAGGAACATAACTAAACTTGAACAACCAAGTTGTATCACTCTAAGGCTAATTTTATAGTCGAACTGCTTTATACTGATACGGTTATCGCCGCGAAAAAAATAATTCATGCACAGCAAACAGGTAGCCAACTGTGCAATAACTGTCGCAATGGCAGCGCCTTTTAATCCCATATCAAAATGGCCAATTAAAACGTAATCTAGTGCAATATTCAGTAATGCCCCTAGCACTATAAACTGAGTTGCTAAAGTGGGTTTATTGTCATTTCTGATAAGCACGGGCATTGCCACCGAGCCTATAGTAATGACTGATGCGTATGACATTATTAACAGATAATCTACCCCTGGGGCGTTCTCTCCTCCTTGAATACGCAGCAACGCTCCGCCCCAGGTGATTAACGCGCACGCCACTATGATGCCTCCAAGTAACATTAAATACATCGCGCTACTCAAGGTTCTGTTCACTCCATGGGGGTTACTCTCTCCTCTATAGTTTGATAATACGCTGCCGCCGCCCATGCCCACTAATAAACCTAATCCAATAATCACTGATAACATGGGTAACGCCAAATTGATCCCCGCTAAGCCTTGCTCGCCAACAAAATATCCAACAAAAATGCCATCAATAATTTGATATATACCGCTAACTACCATGGCAAGAATCGACGGCACTGCAAACCGCCAGAATGTGCGCGCTACAGGGTTATTAGCCTGTAACGTAGATAAACCCAACATAATATTCTCAGATTGTAAATTTCCGTCATTGTAACTAGATAAGTGATACTTTAAAGTTTGTTACTATCCGAATTTCGGATAGATGAAGAGCTCCATGTATACCTTCATTTAATTATTGGGAGAGACATTTTGAATTGGACAGTCGATCAGCTGCAGGCATTCGTGACGGCGGCACACTTAGGCTCATTTTCGTCAGCAGCGCGTCAACTTAATAAGGCCCAATCTCGTGTCAGTAGCGCTATCGCTAATTTAGAAATAGATCTGGGTATCGAGCTATTTGATCGCACCCCACGTTATCCTGTATTAACAGAGTTAGGTGCGCAAATGCTCCCTGAGGCTGAGTTCGTTCTAGCACAGTGTCAGCGCTTTGATTCTAGGGCACAATTCGCCGCAAAACACGATGTTATCTCTTTGCGAATAACGATGGATGAAGCCCTGCCGATTGAAACAACAAGTACTATATTCACCTTGTTTGGACAGAAATTCCCACATGTTAATCTAGTAATTACCAGTGGCTCCCGTGATGATGTAGCCAATGCAGTGGCAAAAAAAAGAGCGGATATTGGCTTGATGCTTAGCAGTACCGTATTACCGATGGATGTAGAATTTGAGTCATTGGGGTATTTTAAAAAAATTCTAATCTTTGGAATGTCTCATCCATTGGCAAAATTTGAAACCGTGTCACGCACACAATTGCAAGGTCACCGGCAACTGGTATTGTGTAATCGTTCGGGTGAAGGGCGCGAAGACGCGTTTAGTCCAAACCACTGGTATATCGATAGCTATTACGTGATCTGCGATCTGGCGGTACAAAACCAAGGTTGGGCTATGGTCCCAGAGCACATAGCTGATTCAAACTGGTTTGCTAAGCACATACATGTGCGGTCTTGCGATCAAATGTTCTCGGGCACTATGTTAGAGGTCGGCGTAGTCAAGCGCAACGGTCATTCTATGGGTCACATCGAAAAGTGGTTTATCGAGCAATTAAAAGATCTTATCGCAAAATAAAAACTATTGTAAAGATTGGCTGAAAGAACGGCTAGGCAGAAATAACCGCTGGTTATTTCAAGATAAAAAGCAGCCAATATCATTTTTGGCTGCTTGCTATTTATTTACTATAGGTTACGCATACTGCGTGTAATAGCTAAATCGTCAACGAATATATAACTTGATGGGCATCATCACGATCCATTTTTTCACTCATGCCCAATTCGCCTGCAAGCTTTCTCATATCATGATTGTCGGCTAATTCGATAGCATACAAAGAGCCAATATTGTGTACCTTGGCATATTCAATTAGATGCTCAGTCAATAGCTTGCCTAACCCCTTGTGTTGCCATTTATCACTTATGGTAACCGCGATTTCATAGGCAGAGTGCTCACCGGTAAAGGCATATCGACTTTCGCCAATCTCTAACTCAGCTCCTGTTTGCAGATCATGTTCAGTTGCTACAAACGCCATTGTATCTTGACCATCTATTGTGCAAAGTGTTTTTAGCATGGCGTCAGACAGTGTGTTTATACCCCCTAGAAATCGATAATGCTTTGTTTGGGCTGAGAGTCCCTTTACAAATTCAGACTCAAGCTGTTTGTCTTGCTGACTGATAGGCCTAATAGTTATCTTTTTGCCATCTAAAACATGCTCGCATGGTTGACCAGCAATGTGTTTCGTTTGAGTCGTTGTTGCCTCATCGTCACTGCCAGCGTTATTAGTGGTAAAATCAAGCACAATACGCGCGGCTACATCACCCGCTTTCAAACGATTTAAGACGTGATTCACGTCAGACAATAAACATAGTTCAATGTCAGCTGTAACTTTACCATCGGCGGCGAATGCCAAGGCTTCAGCCATGTCTTGCCTTGTTCCTACGAATGACCCTTTAATCGTTTTGCAATTAGCTACGACATCAAACAAGTCGGTCGGAAACTCTCCAGGTGGCAGGCCCACTAATACGCAGGTGCCCGTTTTTCTGGTCATTTCTACCCCTTCCTTAAAGGCAGACATTGATGGGGCGGTAATAAGCACACCATGAGCCCCACCGTTGGTAACGTGTATAACGCTGACCGCAGCGTCTTGGCTAAAAGCATTAACCACAGCGTCAGCCCCCAAGCCTTTAGCGTGCTCCAGTTTAGAATCGTCGATATCCACTGCACACACTTTTAAGCCCATGGCTTTTGCATACTGAATAGCCAAGTGCCCTAACCCACCGCAACCTAATACCACTAACCATTGACCGGGTTTAGCACCCGTTTCTTTTATACCTTTGTAGCTCGTGACACCGGCACAAATAATGGGAGCTGCCTGAATAGCAGACAAACCATCAGGAATATGGGCTACATAGCGAGGATCTGCGATAATATAGTCGGCAAACCCTCCGTCTTTACTATAGCCACCAAACTCAGCATCTGCACAAACGGTCTCCCACGCGGATAAGCAATATTCACAATGCCCGCAAGCAGAGTAAAGCCAGGGTACGCCTACCCGATCACCTATCTTAACTTGATCAACACCTTCACCTAATGCGACGACTTTACCTATTCCTTCGTGTCCAGGGGTGAACGGTAGGGTTGGCTTTAAGGGCCAATCACCCGCAGCGGCATGTAAATCAGTATGACAAACACCACAGGCTTCGGTTTTTACTAAAATTTGTCCCTTGAGCGGTGTGGGTATTTTGCACTCTTGAATTGATAATGGTTGTCCAAATTGTACAACCTTAGCCGCTTGCATCATGTCTTTCATTATAGATTGCCCGTCCAAGTAAATAGGTTTTTAAGAGTCCAATCCTATGGGGTTGAATCTCTCATTATTTTAATTTCATCAGACTTTAAATGATCGAAAGTTTTACAAGTTGATAACGATCAATGAATCAATCAACAGTTGAAAATAGTGGCTATCCAGATGAGCAGAAAATAACAAACTCGTTTTAATCTTGATCAGTGTCAAGAAGACAAATACTAGACTCTTTCTTTTTGCCATCATTGCGTTAGTTTACTTAATCACCGATGTTAGTAAAAAGCTTACAATTAAGGGTGTTATCATGAAGACAATACTGTTACCAAGTTTACTTGTATGTGCATTATTTTTATCTGGGTGTAATCAGGGACCTGACTCCCCCAAAGGATTCAGTTTGCCCAAAGGAGACGCAGAAAAAGGCGAGTTCGTTTTTAAAGAATATCAGTGCTTAGCCTGTCACAACCTCGAAGGATATGACGCGCCAATGCTAACCAAAGTATTTAAGGATCCTATTGAATTAGGCGGAACATCCGCTAAAGTAAAAACGTATGCTCAGCTGGTAACATCCATTATTAATCCATCGCACGAATTGGCTCCAAGGTCTACAGCATTAGAGCCTGTGGTAGATAAAAATGGGCAGTCGAAAATGATGGTGTTTAATGATGTTATGACGGTCACTGAATTAGTCAATTTGGTTTCATTTTTACAACCTAAATATAAAGTGAAACCTATTCAATACACTAACTATATGCAGTATCAAATACCGTAACAGTGTAATCTGCTAAGTTGATACCATGCTTGTAAAGCGGAGTTTATTAGGACTCCGCTTTGTGTATAAAAGCCTATTCATTTAATAAACCTTTTAAGTCGAGATTTAACGACGAGTAAAACGATGGAATTTAAAGAGTATTATGAAATTCTAGGCGTCCCTGAAGACGCTGAGATAAAAGAGATTAAAAAAGCTTACCGTAAGTTGGCGCTTGAGTTTCATCCAGATATGAACCCAGATGAGGGTGCTGAGGAGAAATTTAAAGAGGTTGCCGAAGCCTATGAAGTATTGAAAGATACTAAACGACGAGCTGAATACGACGAACTGCGTAAATATGGTGGCCAAACTAACCAAGGCTTTACTCCGCCTCCCGGCTGGCAAGGCAACTCTGGAAGTGGTAATTGGGATAGTAGTGATGAAGATTTCTCAGATTTTTTTAATTCCGTATTTTCAGCCCGCAGAGCAAGAGGCGGCGAGCAAAATGGGGCATTTAATCAAGGTCGATATCAGACCGATTTCGCCATGAAAGGACAAGACGCAGAGATTGAAGTGCCGATTTTTCTGGAAGACACCTTAAAAGACGCTTCGAAAACGGTTGAGTTTATGCAATCAGAAGTGCAAAACGGTCAGATGGTAAAACAGAAAAGAACATTGAAGGTTAAGATCCCTCACGGGGTTGTTGATGGTCAGCGTATCCGTCTTAAAGGTCAAGGTGGTAAAGGTGCCCATGGTGGTGAAAGCGGTGATCTTTATCTCCATATTCGCCTTGTTCCTCACCCACTGTTTGACGTTCAAGGTCACGACTTAATTATTACCCTGCCCATCGCACCTTGGGAAGCAACATTAGGTGCCGACATTACGGTTCCAACACTGGATGGAAAAGTTAAAATGACCATTCAACCGAACAGTCAAAGCGGCCAAAAGCTTCGCATAAAAGGAAAAGGTCTTAAGCGTAAATCTGGTAGTGGTGATTTATATGCTGTATTAAAAATAGTTAACCCGCCTAACAGTAACGATAAAGCCGATAGCCTATGGAAAGAGCTCGCTAAAGCGAACACGTTTAACCCTAGAGAAGAGTGGAGCTAACAGCAATGAGCGAAACTATATTAAAAATCTCAGTTGATGAACTGTGCGAAAATATTGAAATCGATCACGAGCTTGTTATCGAGGTCGTTGAGTACGGGATCGCTGAACCTATCGAAGGACAGTCCCTAGAAGAATGGAAATTTGACCCTACCAGCGTTCATTGGTTAAAAAAAGCGATCCGCCTTAACAAACAACTAGAAATAGACTGGATCGCCGTTGCTATGGTCATTGATTTATTAAAGCAGCGTGAAGCTCTTGAGTTTGAAAATCAAAATCTACAAAGACAATTATCCCGCTTTTGGGAATCTTAAGCCTAAGAGCAAACCATCCAAGTTTGTGTTTATCTAGCCAATTATATTGATAAACACTACTTGCTTGGTTTGGGTTCGATATGCACCAATACATCTTGAATATTAAATTTACTTGCTAAAATGGCTTCAATCTCATCGGCGATGTGATGAGATTCGATGGTAGGTAAATCAGGATCTACCGTTACGATAACATCGGCCACTCGACCATTAGCACCGGTTCGTGAACGCACTCTAATAACAGAACTTACCGCTTTTACATTATTTACCTCGTCTGAAATTGTACTAGGGTCAATATCGCTGTAATCGACCAAAATCGGAATCGCACGTTGAAAAAGCTTAAACGCTAAATAGAAAATCAAGAGTGAAACGATGCTCGCGAACACCGTGTCTAACCAATAATAACCTTGTGCCGCGAGCTGCCAACCCACAATAACCACCACAGTGGTCAAGACGTCACTCAATGTGTGGCTTGCATCCGCTTGCAGAATGTCCGACTCAAGGCGATTTGCCCAATATCGCTCCCATAGGGTCAGCAAGATGTTAACAACGAGCGTGCTAATAAGTATGATGAGTCCTAAGAAATTTTGTTCTACTGGCTCGCCAAATCGGTTATATGCACCGACCAACATTTCAAACGCCACAATACTTAATAGTGATGCGAGCCCGAACACCGCTATTTGCTCAAATTTTTGGTGGCCATAGGGGTGATCTTTGTCAGCGGGTGTATTGGCAATATTGGTCGCCATCCAAGCAAAGATATTATTGATGACGTCCGTAAATGAATGCACCGCATCAGCAATCACTGCTGCCGAGTTTGCAGAAATTCCGACCCATAATTTAACCACACTCATCAGTAAATTGACGCTGCCCTCAATAAGCAACACGCTTTTAACATTCATTTATATCCACCTTTTATGATATACAATAACCCTAAGTGAGTGGTCGTGACCCGTATTGTTGACTTATAACGTTATATTTAGCTTTTCAAGGCAATTAATTTCGATACTTTTAGTCACGAAATTAGTAACAAAATTTTTTATTCGTTCAATAATTTACCTATTGAGTGCCCGAGTTTTATAGAATATCGTGCAAATGATAGCAATAACAATTTTTGGAGCTGCGTTGACTTTTCCTATCAAAAAAAATCTTCAAGCCAATCATACACAAGAAATAACTGATGCGAATGCCCAGCTAAAAGCATTATTAAATGCAGCGGTCGATGCCATTATTATCATTGATCACCTTGGCTGTATCGAATTGTTCAATGCAGCGGCCCAAAAAATGTTTGGTTACCCATCATCGGAAGTGGTCGGTAATAATATTAGAATGCTAATGCCGGAACCTTATCGAAGGGAACACGATAAATATTTAAGTAATTACATGGAAACGAAGAATGCAAAAATAATAGGCACCGGCCGTGAAGTTAAAGCGTGTAAAAAAAACGGCGAGATTTTCCCGATCGAATTATCGGTTGGCGAGGTATTGGAGTCTAGCCACAAGCAATTTGTGGGTATAATTCGTGATATTTCTGAACAGGTCAAAGCGCGCTCAGATGCTATTGCCAACCGTGAGCGATTAGCCCACGTAACACGCTTAAGCACGATGGGGGAAATGGCCGCCGGCATTGCACACGAGATAAACCAACCCTTATCGGCCATTAGCAGTTATGCCCAAGCCTGCAAAAATATGCTTGAGCGCTCATCGAACGTTCCAGATACTATTGCACAACAACAAAAGTTGAGCATAACCTTAGAGAAAATCAGCAGCCAAGCCCGTCGCGCGGGTGAAGTCATACGCAGATTAAGAGGTTTCGTTAAAAAGCGCACTGCCGAGCGTGAATATGTTGATCTTAATGTGTTAATTAAAGATTCCATTGAACTTGCCAAAGTTGACACACGCTTACTAGATCATGGCATTTCGTTGAGTCTTACAGCATCCCCTGCACCACTATTACTTATTGATGAAATACAAATCCAGCAAGTGCTATTCAATCTGATCCGTAATGCAATAGACGCAATGGAAGACCAGCCAACTGATCAGGTGAATATAAGTTCTAAATGGATTGATGCACAATACATTGAGGTGTCGGTAACAGATACCGGCTATGGCGTCTCAAAAGAAAATTTGGTTCATCTATTCCACCCATTTTTTACGACCAAAGAAACGGGAATGGGTATGGGTTTACCCATATGCCAATCAATTATACAATCCCATGGTGGTGAACTTAGACATCGAGCAGGTATAGATAAAGGCAGTGTATTTTCATTTACGTTGCCAGCTAAATCCATTGTTAAAAATAAACTTGGTTGAGAAATAAATATGAAACGCAACGCCACGCCCCCAGTGTTAAAGCAGGTTGTCCATATTATTGATGATGACGAAGCTGTATTGGACTCACTAAGTATGTTGCTTGATTCTGTGGGTATTAAAAATGCTATTTACTCAAATGCACAAACATTTTTAGATACCCATCAAGGTGAGAGTATTAGAGCGTTAGCTGGCTGTATTGTATTAGATGTGCGCATGCCAGGTATGAGCGGAATGGAGTGTCAGCAACAATTAGAACAATTAAAGTGTTCCCTTCCCGTTATTTTTATTACCGGCCATGGTGACGTACCAATGGCAGTAGAAGCCATGAAAAAAGGCGCTATTGAATTTATTCAAAAACCGTTCCGCGAACAAGAGTTGCTCGACTGTATTCAACACGCTTTGGAATTAAACAAAGCTGAGCATGAACGCGCCTCTCGCTTACTCGATATTGATAAACGCCGTAAATCTTTAACTAAACGAGAAAAAGAAGTGATGCAAAGAGTCATTGCTGGGCAAGCGAATAAAGTGATTGCGTGCGATTTAAATTTGAGCCAACGAACTATAGAAATTCATCGCTCAAATGTAATGGATAAAATGCAAGTTAATTCCCTTGCTGAATTAGTCACTTTAGCATTAATTAAGTAATAACCAACTGAATATAGCATCTACTCAAACTGCCGTTTAATGATGTAATTTGATCTAGCGCAACTCCGTTTTTATAAAAAGGTATATCTTTTAAGAGAACATTAATTATTCTCGACGAACGTATAATGCCCAGTAAAAATGCCATTAATTCTAACCAACCAGTCGTCTATATTGTTGACCACCACAAGAGTGTGCTGTTGGCATTGTCAGCGTTACTCGCCCCCCTTAATGTATCAATAAAATGTTTCACCAGTGCAGAGCTTTTCTTAAACCATAAAATGAACAATGAAGCAGCGTGTTTGATACTTGAAGCACACCTACAAGAGAAAAGAGAAAGCGGCATCGAATTACTAGAGACGCTAGTTCGTCAGGGATTCCATATTCCAACTATTGTATTGGCAAGCTCCAGTGATATTCCTACTGCGGTACGTGCGATGCGCGCCAGCGCTATTGATTTTATCGAGAAACCCTACATTGAACATCTATTAGTTCAAAAGGTTGCGGAAATATTACACCAGTCGGCCCCAACGCAAATGAATTAGTCACCGATTGTTAAATTTATAAGTTCAGCTAGATTAGATTCAATGTAAAACACTCGGAAAACAAAACATAATTAGCAAGTTATTCAGGCAGTATTTGAATTTGCTTAGGGAATTTGGCATGCCTTACAGGAATAGGTATGTACACTTTACAGAAAGTACCGCACATGCTTAATTGCCATTAAACATGTGCCGAGTAGATTTTATTGCGTGTCACTCGTAATATTATGAATAGTCTGTAAATTCAACTGGTTAGACTTTAACCGCCAGTACATCGCATTTAACGCCGTGTAACACGCCATTAGCAGTTGAACCTAATAATAGCTTAAGCCCACTTTGACCATGGGTGCCAATAACAATCAAGTCAGCATTAATTTTTTCAGCGTAGCGATGAATTTCATCAGCGGGTGCACCGACTGAAACGTGAGCATTTTCTTCCGGTACGCCAGATGTAACTGCAATTTCCTTTAAACGAGCTTCTGACTGTCCCTGGATATTCAATAATTCGTCGTTTTCAAAGTTAATACCATAAGGTTCGAAGTACAATTGCGTAAATGAAACGTAAAGTAAATTCAAATCAGCCGGATCGTTTACCAAAGCCAACGCCTTGTTCAGCACAAGATTTTCTGAACTATTAATATCCACCGCAACAAGTATTTTTTTATAACCATGCATAACGTTTCTCCCCAGATACTGGTTTTGATCGTTGCCAAAATTGACAAGCGTCTTCATACCTTTATTAAAACTTATTACTGGGGAAAGCCCTTGATCTGCATCAACGAACTAAGTTTATTTGCTTACTAATGTATACAAAATGTTGTCAAAAGGATTAACGCCTATACCGTAAATTTTCTGATAAAGCACCTGATACGAATAACTAAGGAACAAATCAAATAGGAGGTGTCCACCATCTTAGCTGACATGTGTAGACTTACTTTGAATGACTGCAATGCGCGCAGGCTGTGTGAAAACTATTAATCACCTTTGGACTAAACACGGTGTATATATGATCAATCAGTCTTATATTCAAGAAGAATGATATGGTCAGTTGCCAACAATTCCGGCTTTTCATTTGAAGTGGTCAAGTCATTATAGCCACTGGTTCGAGTCCGTGTAGAGACGTCAAACTTATTAATCGTCAGTTTTAAATATACTACTGTATGATTTCTAATACGTTAAAGTCTATTTTGTTGTATAAAATATGTGACGTAAAAATTTAAACATCATAAAGGTATTCAATATTTGTAATAAAAGCACGCAAAAAGGCTTTACGTTAATAGAGCTTATTATCGTTATCGTTATTCTTGGTATTTTAGCGGTTACTGCTGCTCCGAAATTTATTGATCTTAGTAGTGAAGCTAAAAAAGCTAGACATGATGCATTATCAGCTTCTATTAAAGCTGCTGCTAACTTGGGTTTTTCTAAATGTTTAGTGAGCTCTAGTTGTAGCCAAAGTGGTGAATCTACTGTTGACATCGGTGGTGGTGTAACTGTTGAGATGTTAAACGGTTGGCCCAAGGCTGACGAAGACACAGGTATTGGTTTATTGATAGATCAAGATTTTGCTGTTGAAGTGAGAAGCGAGGGCGCTGCTAATGGTGGCGCGTATACTTCATGGTTGATTTCATGGCCAAATAGAACAGGCTTGTGGTGGAATCAAGATTGCACAGTAACATATAGCAATTACGGCAGTGTAGATCCGCAAATAAATGCATCTACAGCTTTTTCTGATGTTTGCGAAAACTAAAGTTGAAAGTCATGATGACTAATTCAAATCATAAATTAATCCATAAACCAGTGAATTTAAATGACTAAGTTAGAGAGCTACTTATCAATTTTGCTTACCAAATCACCCATAATAATTTGAGTGAATATCAAGACGCGCTAGGCTTTGATTAGGAAATAAATTAAAGGATTGATGTCATGCCCCAACCTCGTAATAGTCAAATTTCTTTAGCGGATACCCCTTATTACGATTGTGTTCGGCGTTCTTTTTTGTGTGGTACGGCAGCCGCGCTGTAGATAATTATTCAGGAAAAAGTTATGAGCATCGTCGAGAATGGGTCGAAGAGCGCTTGTTGTTTCTATCTTCAATCTTTTCAATTGATAGCGCGGCTACCGTATTTGTGCTTATGTAGTTATGAGTAATCGTGTGCATGTGGTGTCGCATGTGAATAAGAAACAAACCCAGGTTTGATCAAACAATGACGTCGTTGAGCGCTGGCATCACCTACACAAAGGCACAATGCTCACTCAGATGTTTGTCAGGGGAGACACGCTAAGCTCAGGCCAACTGATAACATTAGATGATACCAAAACTGAATGTCGCAGCCGTGCCCGAAAATCCATAAAACGCACCGTGCTCCTTCCAAATAGCCACAATCTCACTTTCTATTACGTAACACTTCTATTTGAGTAGTATTAATTCAACTAGCATTTTTAAATTTTAAGCTAATTCATATTATGGGTGGCATGATAAAAATACTTTTATCTGGCTGGGAAATCCGGTCACTGTTGCACCGCATTTTGACGAGGTTCATAACATCGCCATTGTTGCTGGGGCAACCAGATGCTTCACTCTTTTCCCACCAAAGCAAATAGACAATTTATATGTTGGACCCATTGAGCACGCCAGCGGGTCAACCCGTTAGCATGGTGGATTAACGCCATCCAGATTTAACCCGCTTTTAAAAGTATGCCGAAGCTTAACGACATGGATAATCAGTAGAATTACACCCTGGCGATGCAATTTTATCCCATCACCTTGGTGACATAGTGTTAAGTCTCAAAGCAAAATCAATGTATTCGTAAATTACTGGTGCAGCGGTAATTATGTTAGCAGTGCGTTGCCCTTCCCTATGTTAATTCACGCTCTTTCGGCATTAAAGTATTTGCCGAAAGAGCAACAAAATGCGTGGAAGCACATGCTAGATCACTACATTTCTATTGATGAAGAAACCGATTCACATATACCGCTATCAATGCGCGGTATTTTAGGTGCCAAGAATCAAAGTGTGATCAACCGAGCTCGTCAGTGGTTAATTCAAAAATTAGGGTGCTGAATGTCCAAGAACTCGTATTTGCATCGTTCCTGCTAAAGCACAGAGTAGCAAAACATCAACGAATGACCCCGCTAAGTCTAATCAATAGCATTCTTTGTTATATCGCCAAATAAAATATACGCGCCCATTATGTGAATCATGATTTACATAATTATTTTGTGTATGTATATTGATCAACGCAGTCGATTAAATTGCATCATTTGCAGTCATCTATCGATATATATAATGAGAAATCTAATAGAGGTCAGAATGGATAAAATAATAAGTAAAAGAAAACTACTGCCATTATCATTAGCCGTAATTCTGTGCAATTCTGCAGTCGCGCAAACTCACGTCATTCATGCGGGCGAATTACTGTCAATTCCCGGCGAAAAGCCTTTAATGAAGCAAACCATTGTCATTGAAGATGACAAAATTGTGTCTGTTGAAGATGGCTACATTCCCGCAAAAAACTTCGGTGACGATGCAACGCTCGTCGATTTATCAAATAGTTTTGTGATGCCCGGCTTAATGGATATGCACGTACACTTACAAATGGAGTTAGGTGCACACAATACAAAAGATGCATTGCAGTTATCTGATGCTGACCTTGCCATGCAAAGTGTTCATTTTGCCAAGAAAACACTGTTGGCGGGCTTTACCACCGTGCGTGACTTGCTTAGTGAGCCTGAACAAATGTACGCACTACGAGACGGTATAGAAAAAGGATGGATAGACGGCCCGCGAATTATTGCTGGCGCCGGGGTGTCGATTACTGGCGGACACTTAGATGTTGATGGTATGTCACCAGAGATTCTTGAGTTAAAGTCAGCCAAAACAATTTGCGATGGCCCTTATGAGTGCAGAAAGATGACACGTTTGGCCATCAAGTATGGCGCTGATGTGATTAAAGTGTCCTCTACGGGTGGGGTTTTATCCGACACAGATACTGGCACCGGCCAACAGATGACAGACGACGAGTTAAAAGAGATTGTTGACACCGCCCATGGTTTAGGTCGAAAAGTCGCCAGCCACGCTCATGCAGCAGAGGGTATTAACGCCGCACTGCGAGCGGGTGTGGATAGTATCGAGCATGGGAGTTATGCCAATCAAGAGAGCCTTACCTTATTTAAAAAGACCGGTGCTTATTTAGTCCCTACTCTTCTTGCTGGTGACACCGTTGTTCATATGGCTGAGGGGGATGATTTTATGTCAGCGCCCATTAAAGCAAAAGCACTGCGCGTGGGCAGCGATATGATGAAGACATTTGAAGTATCGTATAAAGCCGGTGTGAAAATAGCATATGGCACAGACAGCGGTGTCTCGCGACACGGCATCAATGCCCAAGAAGCCGTGTTGATGCATAAAGCCGGCATGAGCACGTCTGATATCTTAACGTCAGCAACTGTGAATGGAGCTGATTTAGCCGACATGAGCGACATGCTAGGAACCATCGAAACAGGAAAGTTTGCTGACATTATTGCAACCGATAACAGCCCCTTAAAAGACATAGAAGAACTGTTGGATGTAGATTTCGTTATGAAAGGCGGAAAAGTTTTCAAACAAAAATAGCCTGATAATCCCCATTACATAATTGCTAATGGGCGAATCTTACTGCTAACGTTTATTTTATAAGGGAGCTTGGCTCCCTTTATTTGAATGTTAAATATTGCCAATTAAATGTCAGTTTCCAGTTGCGCTAAACGCTTTATAGACATCACTTATCGATAGGTGATGTCTATATATCAGGCAATCTATTGGCTTTTTGCTGCATCTACTAGTGTTCTAACATCTGCTAACAACGCCTTTGCGTCATAAACAATACCGTCTTTCACCGTGTAGTTAACGCCACCTACGCGAGTGGGTTTATTGTCATCGCCTAAGCGAAAATGGCCTGTGCCATAAAGTACCTTTAAGTTGCGTAACGGATTTTCTGCCACTATCACCAGATCAGCCTTTTTACCGACACGAATTGAACCAATGTCATCTGCCATGCCCAAGGCTTCAGCTCCGTTTATGGTTGCGGCTTGAATCACTTCTAAGGCATTAAACCCTGACTCCCGTAATAGCTCTAGTTCGCGAATATAACTAAAGCCATAAATTTTGAAAATGTATCCAGCATCGGACCCTGCCGTTACTCGGCCACCATGATTTTTATAATCATTCAAAAAGCCCATCTATTGTTGATAGTTCTTTTTCCATGCGATTTCATCATCGGTTGTCCAGTCAAACCAATAAGAGCCATGGGCATTCCGATTGGGCTGAAAAAAGTCCCACAAGGTCGGTAAGGTGTATTCGTCGTGCCAGTCAGCATTCATATCGCGCATTAGATCACGGCTCGCTTCATATATAGTCAACGTAGGATCAAGCGTTAAATCAAGTGCAATAAGTTCATCACGTACGTCAAGCCATTTGGTAGTGCCCTTTTTCGCGGCTTGATCCCATAATCGGCCAGCTTCGCCAAATCGGTCTTGTTCGTTGTTGTAATTGTAATCCGGAGAATAATTTTGAATGTGTTGATGTTCAAAAAGTGCTTCAGGTAGCCCATACCAATGCTCCATGCTTGTCAGCCCTAATCGAGCTGAATCGAGTACATTCATATTGGTTACATCAAGCTGTGCGTGGTGCATCATACTACGCAAACCTTGCTTTTTTGCCTCGGTTAACGCGGCTTTCATAATCTCTGGCGGAGCACCAAAAAATTTAATCCCCTTCGCCCCTTTTTTGGCAATCATTTTCACCCACTTCTGGGCTTGCTTGGGTGTGGTAATGGGGTCATCTAATCCTAACCCAAAGCTAAAATATGGAATGATGCGAGGCGCTGCGATGGTGTTGTCTGCGCTGCGTTTAACATGCTCCATCACCCACGGTATACCATTAAAGCTGCCAGGCTCACGCAATGTAGTTATGCCATGGCCAAGCATCAGTTTGAAAACATATTCAGCGGGAATATTATCTGCACTGCCGCCAATATGACCATGCATTTCGATAAAGCCTGGCAGTACATACTGCCCCTCAATGTTAATTTCCTTGTCACCTTTTTCTGCAACAGGGCGCTTATTTGCATTGATAGGCACGCCTGGGTTTCCAACGCTAACAATGCGCGTAATACGGTCGTTCTTAATAACGATATCCATAGGTCCCTGGGCTGGAGCACCCTCGCCGTTTATTAATATACCGCCGCGTAAAATTAAACGTTGATATGGTCCTTCCCCTTCTACCCGTTGAGGAGCGCTTTTGTCACCTTTGGCTACAGCATACGGTGAAATGGCCATAAAACTGAGGGATAAGCTAAGGAGTAATAGTATTTTTTTGTTCATTGACGTTCCCTTTATAGGAATGGTTAAAGCGCAGTGGCTAGAAACACTGCACCTGAAATTGCTCAAGTACTTAAACAGCAAAACAACAGTATTTGGTTTTCACCAAATACTGTTCACAAATTTCGTCGTTCAGGACTAGAACTTATGACTCACTCTTACATAGCCAGACCGGCCGAATAGTCGATAAGTAGAAGGGTCCGTAGACGCATTAAAAGCCGCTTCTATATAAGGAGGTGCTTCGTTTGTTATGTTAGTTACCCCTAATGTAAGGTTAGTACCAAACTCAAAGGCGTAATTAACACTCACATCATGATAAAGCTGAGCTTCCACTTTTTGCACAAAGCCTTCGCCAAAACCTGCGATGATTGTCCCTAGATAGGCATTCGGTTTATCAAGCGCTGATATATATTCGGTTAAATACGTAGCGGTTAGGTTTCCGTAACGCCAGTTCACAGAAGTGTTAATTCTATTTTCAGCGTAACTTGCGTTGTCACCCGCATCAAAAGTGCCGACTTTATCTATCTCTACGGCACCTTCATAGGCTATTTCACTGCGCTTAAGATAATGCGTCCATGTCAGTCCTAAATCGATATCTCCCCAGCTATTCATCCCTATGCGATAATTTAACTCAGTATCCACACCACTGGCATCAAGTGAAGCTAAGTTTGAATTTGGTGTGTCTATGTATTCTAAACGACCATCGGGTAAACGATGAATTGCATCACACTGCTCCTGTCTTCCCGACTTGATGCAAAGATCCAGCACCTGACCTGATGAAATAGTACTGATCACGTCGTCCAGTTCTACCGTCCAATAATCCAAAGTAAGGCTGAAACCATCTATAAATTCAGGAGACCAAGCTAAGCCTACCGTTAGGGTGTTACCTGTTTCAGGCTCTAAGTTGATGTTACCACCGGTGCGTTCGCTTAGCTGGGTATCACTTTGCACCCAACCACCCGCCGGAGCGCCAGTTGCAAGGCAACGAGATTGTTCTTCAGAGGATAATTGCGGAAAACTTGTTGTGTTACACAAGCCTTGTACCTGCGGTAAAATCTCGCCTTCAGGAGAAAAAAGATCTTGGATACTGGGTTCACGGAACACCTCTCCAATAGTAGTGCGCAATAGTAAGCCATCAAAAGGCTGAAACTTGACCCCAAACTGGGTGGTGACATTACCACCGAAATTACTGAAATTATCGTAACGCACACCCGCATTGGCAGACAGCTTCATTTCGTCATCGTCAATAATAGGCGCTGAAAATTCACCGAAAAATGAACTAATGTTATAAGAACCTCTTACACCTCTATTCGTGGTGCCAGTAATTTGTCCAAAGTGACGGGCGGAGTCCACGTCATTAACAAATTCATTGCGGCGGTGCTCGTAACCAAATGCGGCGCCTAACGGCCCAGCAGGTAACTCCATCAGCTCACCGACCGCGGTAACGTTGAAAACATCTAATTGCGCCCGCAGAGTATTCACAACAGGGGCTGATACGTACTCCATCATTTCAGCAGTCACCGTGCCAGTGCCACCAAATAGATTCAACGGTACACAATCCATGATAGGACGCGCTACTGTTCCGCAGGTAACGGTTCCGTTTTCAGATATAAACGAAGGACCTAACGCCTTTGATACATTGGGACCAAACAATTGACCAGTATGCGTATCTGTTCTGCTTCTATATCCATAGTTATAGCTAGCATCCCATTCCCAAGTGTCTAAAACTTCACCTTTAAAACCAATTACACCCTGAAACTGCGTGATGTCTTGCTCAAACGCACGGATCCCTTCTTCCATACGTCGTCTGACCTGAATCACATCGTCGCCAAACGGGTTGTATATATTATCTCTTGAGATCCCATTTTGGTAAGCTTGTTCGCCGTTCGAGTCCAATTGAGGTGAGCCATCTGCATTAAAAACAGGGACTGGGTATGCAGGGTCAATTTCTGTCGAATACGCCAGCGGGGCAATTTCTTGACGAGACTCGGTATGATTCATTCTGAATGATGCATAGCTTGAAACATGCTCGTTAAGTTTTAAATTTGCTTCTGAAAATATATTGATACGCTCATACGGCGTTTGTAAATAATTAGACGGGGCATAGTTATAAGAGTCGTTTGACGGGTCAAATGCAGCACCGTTGTATTGGCGGGCATTGCCGGTAATGGGGTCAAAAGTGACTGAGTTAGAACTGATGGGATCAATCCCTAAATTTGTATATGCGGGTGACCCCGTATTAAAATTAAAGTTACCGGTTGGGATCCTCGAACTACCAAAACCAACAACAGTATAATCATTTGCATTATTCGCTGGTGTTACAAACCCGCGAGAGCCAAAGTTATCAGGATCCGTTACAAAATAGGTATCTTGAAAAAAATCAACGTTGGTATCACGCTGATAAACACTTTCTTGGGTGGTGTACTCTGCCCCCAAAACAATATTAAAATCGCTCACCGTCTTGCCCATTATCAGGCTGGTCGTTTCTTGACGCCCCGCGTCCGCTTCTAGTGAATCCGATACTTGAACGCTAACTTCAAGACCTTCGAAATCATTGACGGTAATAATGTTAACGACCCCTGCCACTGCATCCGCACCGTATATTGCAGATGCACCATCTTTTAGTATTTCTACTTGTTTTATCATAGATGATGGAATGGTTTGAAAATCTCCGCCGTCCACTAAACGGCGTCCATTGATCAACACCAACGTTCGATTAGAGCCCAAACCTCTTAAATCGACTCGCACTGTCCCTGTTCCATCGAATGACGCGGTTCCATTTGTTGTTGTGCCAACGGGTGAGCCTGACATGGCAGGTAATCTTTGTATGAGTGAACCCACATCGGTGATCCCCGTTGCCACCATGTCCGCTTGCGTAATGACGGTTACGGGGTTTGCGCCTTCTAGGTCAGTTTGCTTTAAACGAGAACCAGTGACGCTGACTCTTTCCACTTCGGATTCATTCTCAGCTGCTAGAGCGACTAAAGGTTGAAGCACTAGAGAAAGTGCTAGCGCTATTTTTGTCAATTTATGTGCATTTGTTGTAGTCATTTCTCACCATTATTATTGTGTGTTTATTATGTGAATGCGAATTTACATTCACATGTATATCACTCAATAACTTTTACTGTCAATAGTTCAAAATTTAACTTACACCGACGTTTTATCTTTTTTGAGAGAAAAATTCAGATCATTTACCATGGTCAAAGCCTTGTTGAATACAAGGTTCTCAGAACTATTAATACCCATCGCAACACGTGTTTTTTATAACCACGCGTAACGTTTCCCGACGGATACCATGGTTTTCTTTGGATCGATAAAAGCGTTAAAAACAATTTCGCCGCAAAGGCAATCGCCAGTCACTTTCATGCTATCGTCTGGGTGAATATGTGCTTTACACAAGTCTTATGAAAGCACAAAAAAGTTTTAAATTAACGCTTCAGTGATGCGATGCTAAATGCGCTTCAGGAGTGACTATCAGCTCTTCTGTCAAAACAAAAACTTCCAACAAATATAGAACACACTAAAGAGCGTAAGTATGCTTAAACAGCACAGGGTGTATAGGCGAAATAAGCCTTGTGGTTTATATTGGGCGTCAACATCGGCCCCCATCATGACCTTGTAATTTAACCAAGCGTAAATAGGTGCACTGACAAAAGACACCGTAGTCACAAAATCGAGTAGCGCGGTGATGTCGGCGCTAAAGTCAGAGATTATCCACCAACTGCCAAAGGCAAGTACGCTTAGCGCAACTATGTAAACGACATTCCCTTTGCGAGCATGTTGAGCATCATCGCTGCCATCAAGGGGTATCGGGGTATTGTGGGCATGGTTAAGCTGATAGGCGCGTTTCCACACTTGCGGGAAACCATCGGCGACGGCAAACGTTGAGGAAAACAGCGCCACAAATGTGACGATCGCCATTAATAGCCAGCTCCATTCCCCTAAGGCATTGCTGTAAATACCCACGAGCTGTCCAGCAAACGCCGCGGCTGAACTGGCAAAACCTTCACCTTGACCAAACATCAACAGTGCGCCCAGCCACAAGAATATGATGGCTAGCAACAAACTGGCGGCATAACCTACGTTGAAATCAGTGGTTGCATCTTTTGCGTTTTGAACGCCAGGTTTTGCTCCGCGAGATAAGATCCATAAAGAGTGCCACACCGATACTTCAATTGCGGTTGGCATCCAGCCTATTAATGCCACAATAAAGGCGATGCTTGCCATCGAACCCACTTCGATTGTGGGTACGCCTTCGCTAGGGCTAAACCCCAAGCGCCCAACAGCGGCAAACCACGCTATGATGCTGCAAATAACCAACACTAACATCATCCACTTTAAAAGAGTGTTGAGGAGTTTGTAATGACCTATCAATAATACTGTGCACACGATCCCCAGGACCAATGCGGCCCACTGGGAAAGGGATAACACATCACCAAATAAATTCATGGCCAGTGCTGCCGTGACAATTGTTACCCCTGACTGCACAAAAAACATGGTGATAAAAGTGAGGCCCAAGAACAAATAAAATGCCCAGTTACCCACACTGCGATAACCATCGAGTAAGCTTTTGCCAGTTAACCCTGCGTATTTGGGGCCGAATAAGAAAAAGGGATATTTCACTATATGGGCTAGCAAAATAAAGCCTAATAACGCAAAACCGAAATCTGCGCCGGCGCGAGTTGATTGCACGATATGTGATACACCAATACTGGTAGCGGCCCAAACAATACCAGGGCCTAACACGGCCATTATTTTTGCTAATTTCATACTCGGATTTCTCGAATCATAATTGTACTTGCGATGTGTTCAATGTGTTGCTTCATTCGTATTGCCCAACGGTGACTAAGGACTCATCAATCGAGTCCGTGTTGCAAATACAGTATTAACATTTTCGCTAGCTCGTCGCACAAGGCAACAGAGTCTAATTCGCACGCGATAGACGGGGTAATGTCGGGATAAAGCACTTTATCGAGCAATGCGGTGATCATAGTGAAAATCACCATATTGGCCGCAGACGGTTTATCGCTGGCATTAATGTTGTCACTAAACCTAAGCAATATATTGCTAATACGGCTATACAAAAGGCGCCGGTCAATTAAAGCGTCACCGGCCACTATGTCAGTATGCAAACGAGAATTAAGATGGATGGTGCGAAATAAGCTACGATTAGCAGCAAAAAAATGATGCGTCTGCTGAGTTATCCCGCTCACCGCTTCAGGCAACGTCGTAAACGACTCGTTTTCTAGCTTACCTATCCACTCTATCATCTCACTACCAAAATCTTGGTACAGCAGTGGCAACAGCGCTTCTTTGTTCTTGAAACGCCTATAAAAGGTACCGACTGACACACCAGCGTGATCGCATAACTCTTTAATGCTGATATGTTCGAAAAACTTGCTTTGCAGGCAGTGGTGCACCGCGGCCATTAGTTTTCGCTGAGTATCTTGACTACGTAATTGTTTGGCTGGAATAACACTTAGGGTTGGCATAGCTAAATTTTTTACCTTAAATCACTTATACATCACAGGTTTGCGACACAAAATAGCGACCGAATCATGCCGTTTTTGAGTAAAAACAGCAATATAAGAATATTCTTGCTACAGGTAAAACTGTTGCAGAATAATTCCTATATCGCAGTGTGACTCTAAAGGCGCTGGGCACGTATGAGTGTTCGATAGTGAGCGCTATTCAGCGGTATCTGTTTTAGACCCCGTGTAATCCAGTGCTAATTGCGTAAGGGCAGCCGTACCGATAGGCAACGCTTTTTCATCCGCAAAGAAATATGGCGAGTGATTACTCGGTGCTTTTGACGCGTCTTGGCCTACAGGTGTGCCACCTAAAAATACAAATACACTCGGTACTTCAAGGGCATAGAATGAGAAATCTTCGGCACCGGTAATTTTTGGCATCACCAACACGTTACCTTCGCCTGCTACCTTATTTAAACTAGGTAGCATTTGTTCGGTAAGGGCTGGGTTGTTGATAGTCACTGGGTAACCTTCGTTAATTTCAACCTCTGCGGTGGCGCCAGAAGCCGCTGCAATGTGGGTAGCGGTATGTTTGATTTTATCAAATATTTGTTGGCGGTTGTTCATATCGAAGTTACGAATTGTGCCAACCATCTCTACCTTTTCAGGGATAATATTGCTGCGCACGCCACCGGATATTTTCCCAAAAGATACAATCGCGGGCTCTTTGGTAATGTCAATTTGACGACTAATAATATGGTTAACCCCTGTTACGACTTGGGCTGCAGCTGATATTGGGTCCACTCCGTTCCAAGGGGTTGAGCCGTGGGTTTGCGTGCCGTGGATCGCAATTTCGAAACTGTCTGAGCTGGCCATTAACGGGCCGCTGCGATAGCCAATTTGCCCGGTGTTTAAGCCCGATGTGATATGCAGACCAAAGGCCACGTCTGGTTTGTACTTATCAAAGATACCTTCTTTTAACATAAGTTCAGCGCCGCCTTCTTCTCCCTGAGGAGCGCCTTCTTCAGCAGGTTGAAAGACAAACATTACCGTACCGTGAAGCTGTTTTTTCATGCCAGCAAGTACCTCAGCCGCGCCCATTAACATGGCGACATGAGTATCATGACCGCAGGCGTGCATAATGCCTACATCCACGCCGCGATAGTTAGTAGTTTTGGTTGAGGCAAACGGCAGATCGACTTTTTCAGTTACTGGTAAGGCGTCCATATCAGCGCGTAACATCACAGTAGGGCCAGGTAAATCGCCTTTTAATATGCCCACCACGCCGGTATAGCCGATGTTTCGCTCTACTTGCATGCCTAGCTTTTCAAGATGCGAGGCAGCAATTTCTGCGGTGCGCGTTTCACGATTGCCCAGTTCAGGGTGTTGATGAATGTCTCTGCGCCAAGCTACAACATTTTTTTCAACGGCGTGTAATTGTGTTGTGGGAACGTCGCTCGTGTTTGCATTTGCCGAGACAGCAAATGAACTGATGGCTGCACAAAGGGCTAGTGTGATTGCTTTAGGTCGCTGTGTTTTTATCATGTCATGTTCCTTTTTTAGTTGTCGAATTACGCTTAGGCAAATTAATGCAGCCCGACGACAGATTTAGTGCGCTGCACAATCTTGCTGACGTTGTAACCCACGCCATTTTTAAATACCACGGCCATGTTTCGAATGGCGCTCGTGTCGTTAATCAATTCGCCATTTATTAACACTAAATCAGCTTGTTTTCCTGCTTCAATGGAACCAACGTTATTGTCACGCTCTAAAAACGTAGCGCCGTTTAATGTGGCAATTTTAATCGCTTGTTCGATAGCAAATCCGGCTTCGACCAATAGTTCGATTTGTCTTTGATTTGAGAAACCTGCGATCACGCCGCCGTATCCCGTAGGGTCGGTGCCAGCCATTAACATGCCACCTGCTTCAACAAACTTCTTCTCAAGCTGCATCATTTTTTTAAAGACGATAGGCCAAGTTGCGTTTTCTTGCTCAGCGATTTTTTGCCATTGCGTTTCGTATTGTTCACGTACTTGAGGAATGAGCGCTTCAAGAGCAAGTGGATACGCTTTAGGGCGGCCTTGGGTATAGGTTTCAAATACCGTTAAAGTGGAAGTAAGCGCCACATTCTTACTGACGAGTAAAGCAATTAGCGCGTCAACTTCAGGGGCGTTAATATCTAAATCAACCAGTGATTGATGAAGATCGCTCCCTGGGCACTCATCTTTCTTTTTGTCTTTCACAAAGTCGGTAGCAGCGAAAAATCCATGCTCTAAATTATCAATGCCTAACTCTGCGGCTTCTTTATAGGTAATAGAGCATAAATGCCCGGTGACTTTGCGGCTTCGTTGATGAGCAGAGGACACGACTTGGGCTAATTCGTCTTGGTGAATATGCATATAGGCTTTATATGACGTTACGCCTTCTTGATCCCAATACTGCATCATGTTTTTAGCATCTTGTGCATCGCGCAGTGATTTAATTTTTAAAATAGGCAGCCCTGGGCCATTTAAGTACGGAGCGGTTACGTCTATATCCGGCCCCATTGTTTTTCCGTGATTAATGGCATCGCGCAAATTTAAATCGCCATAAGGGGCTGTAGTACCCGCAGTGCGAATGGTGGTGGCACCTCCCGCGAGGTATAAACGAGGGAAGCTGTAGAGCATTTCAGTGTAATGAGCGTTGCCCGTAGGGTAAAACATGTGTTCATGCATCATCACCAAACCTGGGATTAATGTTTTGCCCGCGCCGTCAATAATATGCGTTGATGCACTTGGGCTTATATCTGCTGAGGAGCCAAGCGCTTCGATTCGTCCAGATTTAATGATGACGGTCTGATTCAATTTAGAGGCCGTTCCTGTTCCATCAATCAAGGTGACATTGACGATGGCGATCTCGTTCTGAGCGTAGCTGATAAATTCTTCATCAATAGCGTGAGCAGCCACCGAGCTTAATAACCCGCTGGCGAGCATGAATAATGAACGGAAACGGCAAAAGGCCAAGGGAGTGCTATTTGTATGAGGCATGTAGTCGTCTCTAAGGGTTAATGAACTGGTTTCAAGAAAGCGAACGTCAAACTGATAGCCACATAGTACTCCGATAATTAAGGTTTTGTAAATCATGATTCACATAAAAGTAATGTGTGTGCTGTTAATCCCTTTACGGCTGCAGATTGTGTTTCTAATTAGTAAATGTTATTTATTTTTAAGTGCATGATTTACTGATTAATATTTACATTTCGCTGTGTTTTCATGCGCAGTTTTCGCCTTTAATAACATCCTAGGTTTGCCAGATATCCGCAGCTCATAGGGAAAGTACTGGTTTTTTTGTATCGTACACTTTCCACCCATATCACTAAAAAGCAGGCTACAACAAACAGACGGCACCAACGAGTCCGGTCACACCGATCCCACGATTTTGCTCAGCCCTTACAAAATTGATGGGCGCGCTTTTGAACACCAGAAGATTGGTCCTGAAGGGCTTGATAGCAGGACGCCCTAATTAAATTAAATTAAATATCCATTTTCATATGCTATACCTCGATGGTGTATATGCCGAAGATAACTATGGCAAAACGCGGTTTCACCCGACAAAATGTGAATTGAATAGTTCTATTCATCGCATTAGCTTGCGGCAGGTACGTTACCAACTAAAAACACCCTACCGTGACGGCACCACCCGTGACAAGCGCGGTCATGTGATCTTTGAGCTCTTGGATATTATTGCTCGTTTAGCGGCGGTGGTGCTCAAACCCAGTGTTGATCTGACGCATTTAGATGAGAAACATCCTTATTTCTCCCCTTTCGGGCAACCTATGGTTGTCCAAATTCATTCCAGATGAATTAGTCATTGTGTATTTACACCAAACAGCCAACACCACGTGACAATAACACTCGCTAGACGAAATAAGGCTAAACAAGCATTTCCTACAGGGCAGGAAAAAACACGGGCAAAAAAACAATCAATAACGCGGGCGCAAAGATTTAAATGGGGTTTTGGAATAGAAATAGATACCTGTGGGCAATGCGGTGGTGCGGTTGAAGTTATATCGAGCCTCGAAGATACGTTGGTGATCCAAAATATACCCTGTCACCTGAATACAACTTAAGTCGCTGTGGTTTTCGATATTGAGAGCTAATGTAGAAATATACTGACAATTATTTTCTAATTCCCCCTTTTGTCTTAAAGACTTAACCATCACCGGAACAACTAAGACATGATTTATGCCTGATTTTGACTGGCGATGGTTAATTTAACTTTCAAGTTAAAAGATGGGGGAAAAAGCAGCTAATTATCTTAAAACTCATACATTAATAACGACAAGGATGTATGGATCCCTTGTTTAATGTTACCTATTCTTATATTTTCATTCGGGTTATGTTGACTATTATCCATATTTACCATTGGTATAATGACGGTCGGTATACCAAGGATATTGATAACGGGGACAATAGGCACGGTCCCTCCCATCATTCTAATTACCACAGGTTCTTCGTTAAAACCCTTTGCAATACTCGCTCTGACCTTCGTTCCAAAATCTGAATCAGGATCAGTTCTAAATGCATTAGTACCCTGCGAACCGTTGAATTTAACAATTTTTGGATATTGTTTTCTTTGTGCATCGGTGGGATCACTATCTATCACGTAGTACCCTTGCTCTTCGATATGTTTTTTTATTTTTTCAAGCTGCTCGCTCGCTTTTGTTTCTGGCACTAACCTAACATCAAGATGAGCCGTCGCATATTCAGGAATGACAGTTTTTAACCCTTCTCCGGTCCAAGACGTACCGATTTGTCGTACATTTAAAGAAGGGTATTGCAAAGATTCTTGATAATTCGTTCCCACTTTTTCTGCAGCATGGATACCCAAAGCCGTATTAATTTCGTTTGCATCGAAAGGCACGGCATTAAGCAATTTAAGGGTTTCAGCTGAAAGTTCAACGCCTTGGTAATAATCCTTTATTAGTACCCTGCCGTTGCTATCCTTCATAGAAGCGAGAATATTCGCTAAGCTGAACACGGGATTAGGGGAATAATTCCCGTAGTGGCCACTATGCTGAGGTAATTTAGCGCCAAAAGTAGTAATATTAGCGGCTACAATACCTCGGCAGCCAAACGTTACCGTTGGCTTATTTGAACTATGGGCAGGGCCGTCCATCACTATGAAATAGTCCGCTTGGTATCGTTCTTTATATTGGTTTAATGTTGATTTTAATCCACTTGAACCATACTCCTCTTCGGGATCGAAGATTACCTTTACATTAAATTTTGGCTCTTCGCCTTTCATTTTAAGAATTTTAAGCGCTGTTAAAAACATTGTTATAGGTGCTTTATCATCAGCCGCCGCTCGTCCAAAAATTCGCCATTCATCATTAATGGTCTCGTTTAATTTCTGCCAATCTATGCGCGTCCAATTACCGTCGCTATCTTTTTCTTTTAACTCTGGAATAAATGGATTTTCTTGCTCCCACGCATGTTCGTTAACTGGTTGACCATCGATATGAAAATAAAACAAAATGGTTTTATAATCAGGGTTGAATTGTTTTTCAGCTAATAACAAAGGTAATGAATCGGTGGTTAATAAACTCGTTTGGAAGCCCAACTCAGAATACTGATTCTGAGCCCAGTATATATTTTTCATCATCATTTCTGGGTTTGCGGGTAAGTTTGGAATACTCACGAATTCTTTATGCAATAAAATGGTAGCTTTGAAATTCTCATCAACGAGCTGTTTATCCGTCGTTGCTCCGAATACCAGACCTGAAAAGAAAAAGCATATTACTATAGTGGCATTTTTCAGGCCAAGCGTTTGGCATTGATGTATGGTTTTCATTTTATCCCTTTTTCGATTTTATCAGCGGATTTTGGTTTGTTACCCTCAACTATTACAACGTTCTTAATAAGTGCAAAAACTATATTTATTTTTAGTTAAACAGGTGTTTTTTGTACTATAGAGGGGCATAAACTGCACTTTAATGTGTGGAATATACTACTCAGCAAGCTTTGCGCCAATATGGCTTAGTCAATCAAAACCCATTCGAGTAAAAATATAAAAAAGAAAACGTTAAAGCATACCCGCACTATTGATTTGTAATGTATTAGGCTGGTTGAAATCACACCGCCAAGCGAAGCTATATTGCAAGTAACAATGAGCCTGGGCTACTCGCGACAAGCCTGCCGCAACATGCTAAATTCAAATGTCGGCTATTTGCACAGAGATGTCTGACAGATTTGGTTAAGAAATTCTCAGCAAAATGTATGATCGGCTTCCGACAAATCCTATAGGCAGTAACTCGCCAACAAACAACTACTCTACCGTTTAAATCTAACCGTTGAACCGCTCAATACCTTAAAGCACATTTTTCAATGAGAATAGGGAGTGTTGTACTCGTCATCGTTCCATTTCACTTTTTGAAGCCCTTACGTGGTTTGTGCAATCTTCGGCTGGTGCGATTACCTTTTAAAAATGTACCTTAAGGTAATTTTCGATTGCTTCGATATCACCGCGAAAATCCTATCTGCCTTGAAATGTTTTCATGTTGCCTCCCCTTACGTCTTTAATAATGAACGAATCACGCCCCTCAATTTTATGAGGTGAGGTAAAGTGGTGCAGCAACAGATGTGCACTAACTTGGATATAAAAAAAGCCCCCAGACCTTATCAATAAAGGGATGAAGGCTATGTTCATTCACTTAAATTGGCACGTCAAATCGGGGGGGGGGGTACTTATCGGCACAAAGGCGAAATAGTTATCCAGACAACCTTTGGTTAAATAGCGATTAATTTGCCTTTATACATTTGCATTTGACAGTGAAAGTCATACTCACCTTTTTCAAGGGCGGGTAACATCACCCTATTATCTTTTCCTATTTTTAGCTCTTTGCTGATTTCCAATTGAGGAAATATGACCATTTCAGCGCATGGCGCAGCGTCAATACGCTCGAAGCGTAATTGCACCTCTTGACCTGCCTTGACTTGAATATTACTCGGTTGATACACACCATCATTCACAATAATATCCACTTGATTGTCGCTAAATTCGACTTGCTGTGGCTTGTATAACCAAAACCACCATACAATAGCAACAATAAGCACGGCACCTAATATGTTGATTAAAAGCATATTCTGACTCCTTATAAATGATTAGTGGTTTTGTGGTTTGAATAAACGTAAGCGATTAGCATTACTGACCACCGTTAAAGAAGACATTGCCATGGCCGCGCCTGCCACAATAGGGTTGAGCAAAATGCCGAAAAATGGATAAAGCACCCCCGCCGCGATGGGTATACCCGCCACGTTGTATACAAATGCCCCCACTAAGTTTTGTTTGATATTTCGGATTGTGGCTTGACTGATCGCCAGAGCGTCCGCTAAACCATGCAACGAACCTCGCATTAATGTGACATCAGCGCTTTCAATCGCTACATCCGTGCCTGTTCCAATGGCGAAGCCTACATCGGCCTGTGCGAGTGCTGGCGCATCGTTAATACCATCGCCCGTCATACCCACCACTTCACCACGCTCTTGTCGCTTAAGCACCTCATCAAGCTTATCTTGGGGTAATACTTGGGCGATATAATCGTCAATGCCCACACGTTTAGCCACGGCTTTCGCAGTTGCTTCGTTGTCACCTGTTAGCATGACCAAATGCACGCCTTTTTTCTGTAAGCGTTTAATTGCTGCAATTGAATCTGATTTGATTGGATCTGCTACTGCGACCATCGCACTGAACGTATCGCCTAGTGCGAAATACATGGGTGTTTTTGCATCACTGGCTAAGGCTTGTGCTTTTTCGGTTGCTTCACTCACATCAATATTAAACTGTTGCATCAGCGCGATATTACCAAATAACAGACGCTGATCCTGAAACATGCCGGTTACGCCCTTCCCTGTAATAGCATCAAATTCATTTACTTGGCTAAGACTATAGGCCTGTTCCTTAGCATAACTAACAATCGCTTCTGCTAACGGATGCTCTGAACCATTTTCAAGGCTCGCAATCATCGGCATAATATTGTCTTGAGTTTGTTGGTTGTACATCACCACATCGGTGACGATAGGCTGGCCCTGAGTAATAGTGCCCGTTTTGTCGAGGATCATCGTGGTGATTTTAGATGCAGTTTGCAATGCTTCCCCGTTACGGATCAAAATACCTGCTTCGGCGGCTTTTCCGATACCAACCATTACCGACATAGGTGTTGCCAAACCCAGAGCACACGGGCATGCAATGATAAGGACGGTGGTAACTGCAGCGATGGCATATGCGATTGACGGCTGGGGTCCAAAGTTAAGCCAAGCTAAACCAGCAAGTACTGCTAAGATCATAACAATCGGTACAAAGTAACCGGATATCACGTCGGCTAAACGACCAATAGAGGGCTTGGAGTTTTGTGCCCGTTTCACCATATTAATGATATGCGATAACGTCGTATCTTTTCCAACGTGGGTTGCTTTAAATAACATACTGCCCGTTTTGTTCAGGCTGCCCGCCACCAGTTTATCGCCAATGCTTTTGCTCACAGGCATCGGCTCACCCGTTAACATGGATTCATCTACGCTGCTCTTACCCTCGGTTATTTTACCATCTACGGGGAGCTTTTCACCGGGGCGCACACGGATTATATCGTCAAGTTTCACCTGCTCTATAGCAATATCTAGTTCTTGACCATTTCTAATCACGCGGGCTGTTTTAGCTTGTAATCCTATTAAGCGTTTTATGGCCTCTGAGGTGCGTCCTCGGGCTTTAACTTCAAAGGCAAGACCTAAATTGATTAAGCCAATGATCATAGCGGAGGCTTCAAAATACACGTGCCTAGCTACTTCTGGTAACATATCGGGTGCAATCAGTACTATCATTGAATAGACCCATGCGGTGCCAGTCCCCAACGCAATTAAAGTATCCATATTGGCTGAATGATTTTTAAATGACTGCCATGCCCCCACATAAAAGTGCTTCCCTGATGCTACCATTATGCCAAGCGTAACCAGACCAACAATAAGCCACACAATACGTTGTGTGGATGAGTTAACACTCATATCGCCGATAAACAGGCCATATAGCATAAGCGGCACGCCCAGACCCAACGCCATATACACATTACGCATTAGTTTTTTGTAATGGGCTTCGTCAGCTTGCGCTTTTTCATCCAATGCATCTTGTTCAGATTCATTGCTCATAAGTTTGGCGTCGTAGCCAATATTTTGTACCGTCTTAATAAGCACGCTGCTATCAACGTTGCCATCTACACTGACGATACGTTGGGCGAAATTCATTTCTACCAGTTCAACACCTGGTACATCGTTTAGGGCTTTTTCGATTTTGCTAACGCAACTGGCGCAGCTGGCCCCTTCGATAATAAAACTTTGATTTGTGGTCCCATTATTAGGATCCATGATTTGCCTCCTCGGAGCTAGGGTCGACGAATGTTTCGATTAAGCTACAGACCTGTTCAGCGCTTGCACCGTTTGGTGTCGCATCCCATTGTTTTAATGCTGCTTGCATACGGTTTCGTAACTTTAATGTCTCTTGAAATAGGGCTTCAGTTTCAGCTAAACGTTGAGCAATTAATTCTCGGGTTAGCGGACAAGGGCAATGCCCTTGTTCTGACTCATTGATGATGTTTTGTATATCTTTGACGGAAAATCCCAATTGTCGGGCACTTAACACAAAGCGCAATCGCTTCTGATCCCCAGGACTGTATTGATGATAACCGTTGCTGTCGCTGCTGCTTGGCGTTAACAATTTAACCCGTGTGTAATACCGCACAGTATCTGTTGTGACGTCCATTAATTCAGCGAGTTGTTTTACATACATGTGCAGCCCCCCTTAAACGCTCTTTGCCATAAACTAAATTCTTAACTATGAGCATGATGTTAAACCTATGTGTCGCTCATAGGTCAAGGATTCCATTAATTTATTTTCAATAAGCAGTCATCAAATAGAATTTTTAGATTTTCAAGGTACAAAAGATTCGATGACGGCCCGTCAATAGAATAGGATATCGAGGTAAGTAGATGTTTATACAAGTGGCAATGGTGAAATTAAGTGGTCGGATAAACCACATAAGAATTTGAGGCGTGAACAGCTGGACTTTGATAGCGTCCAGCTATGATTAATATACCAACTAGCAAAAATTGATGATTAAACTACTTTATTACGTCCAGTCTGTTTCGCTTTATACAATTTTTTGTCCGCTGAGGAAATGAGATCCATGTTGAAGTCCTGTTCGGGTTCAATTGTGGATATGCCAATACTGACCGTTAAAAATTTATGAGGTGATAACGAATGATTAATTTTTAAGTCGGCTATGGTTTTAATCATTAACCTAGCAACATGATTAGCGCCTAATTCTCCAGTATCTGGTAAAACGCAAACAAACTCTTCGCCCCCATATCGCGCCACAATGTCCAATGGACGACGAAGTGAACCTCTAAGATTAACCGCCACGGTTTTTAATTGGTCGTCCGCATATAAATGCCCATACTGGTCATTAAATTGTTTGAAGTAATCTATATCAACCATTAACAATGATAAAGACTGTTTAGCACGCTTCGCTTGGGCCTTCTGCTGTATCAAATAATCGTCTAAGTAACGGCGATTATAAACACCTGTCAGGCCATCCACATACGCCAATTTTTTAAGTAAATCGGCTTGAAATTTAAGGGTTAAATGCGCCTTTATGCGATTTTTTAACGGCAATGGATTGACCGGCTTCGTTATATAATCAATACCGCCCGCTTGCCAACATGCATTTTCTTCTTCTGCGGCCTGTAACGAGGTAATAAATACAACAGGAATATCGCTTATCTCAGGCGTGTTTTTAATGATTTCACACGTCGCTAGCCCATCAAGTTCGGGCATCACCACATCCATTAAGATAAGATCAGGCGGCTCAGACAAGCAAAGGTTTAAGGCTTCTTGCCCTGTTCTAGCGAATGTTACTATATACAAACCACCCAATATTTGGTTGATAATCTGAATATTAATTGGCTGATCATCCACGATTAATATTCTGGCTGCCTCTAACGAAATATTGGTTGGACCGGCCTTAGGAAGGTTCAAACGTTACTCCTTGATATTGGAAATTATACATACGGTTAATACGGTGAAAAGTGGCCATACACATTCTAAGCAAATTTCGTTCCTGCAATCACAATTAGATTTATTTTTATCTAAAAATCATGTAAACAAAATACCAATTTTCTGAATAGATATATAACGTATCAGTAGTATAATTTTTTCACCTTCAATACAAACTATTTATAGCAAGACTTGGCTTAATTGCAACGCTTAAGTATTTAGCATTTATTGGGGTTATCAATAATACACATTGATTAGAGTTTACTATCGATGACAATAGTATTTTGTCTATTGCTTTACAAAAATTGTCCATCGTCAATACGGGATGGTGTCTGTTTTTGTAAACTCGTTGACGATTACAACTGCTCACTTGAAAGGATAACGGGAATGAAAATCGCTTTTTTTAACACCAAGGCTTATGACCGGGAGTCTTTCACCCGTGAAAACGAGCATTACCATCATGACATTAATTTCTTTGAACCACATCTAAGCTTACAAACCGTTAATTTGATAACAGATGAGACTGCGGTGTGCGTATTTATCAACGATTGTTTAGACGCTGACGTTTTGACAGCACTAAAAGCAAAAGGTGTGCAGTTAATTGCATTACGTTCTGCGGGTTTCAATCATGTAGATTTAGTCGCAGCTGATAATCTTGAGCTACCAGTAGTACGTGTCCCTGCTTACTCGCCTTATGCTGTGGCAGAACATGCAGTGGCGCTTTTAATGACGCTAAATAGACGGGTGCACCGTGCACATAATCGTGTACGTGAAGGTGATTTTTCATTGAATAACCTTATGGGTTACGACGTAAATGGCAAAACCGTTGGGGTCATTGGTACCGGCAAAATAGGGCAAGTATTTTGTAAGATTATGCAAGGTTTCGGGTGCCGCGTTGTCGCTTACGATGTTCAAACCAATCCTGATTGTGTTCAAATGGGCGTAGAGTACCTGCCCTTGGATGAGTTACTTAGCATCAGCGACATTATCTCGCTGCATTGCCCCATTAATGAGAGCACTATGCACATCATTGATGAGCAAGCACTCAGTAAAATGAAGCCTACCGTGACCCTCATTAATACCAGCCGAGGTAAGTTAATAGACACCAAAGCCGTTATCAGGGCCTTAAAAGCACAGCGCATAGGATTATTAGGTTTAGATGTTTACGAGGAAGAAGAAGCGCTATTTTATGAAGACTTTTCTTCTAGCGTAATACAAGACGATGTATTTTCACGTCTTCTTACTTTTCCAAATGTTTTAGTGACCTGCCATCAAGCATTCTTTACCCAAGAGGCGATGAAAAAAATCTCTGAGGTAACTTTAGATAACATTAGTCAGTTTGAAACGAACGGAGTAATACAAAATGGTGTCAAGATCCCAAATTAATGGTTTACGCGTGGCGGTGTTAACGGGTGGTGGTGATTGCCCTGGATTAAACGCTGCCATACGCAGTGTGGCTAAAACATTAATGTTGACTGCAAATGCAGAAATTATTGGTATTGAAGATGGTTTTTTAGGTTTTATTGAGCGCAGGGTACGCACATTAAGTTATCAAGAATGCAGCGGTATTCAGTCTTTAGGTGGCACTATCATTGGTACTAATAACCGTGCAAATCCATTTGATTACAAGGGTAAAGATTGCTCAGCACAGGTAAAGCAATATTATGACGAGCTGGGTTTAGATGCATTAGTCGTTATTGGTGGAGATGGCAGCTTGAGTATTGGTTATGAATTAACCAAACTGGGTATGAATATTGTCGGCGTACCTAAAACAATCGATAATGATTTGATGTGCACTGAACGCACTTTTGGCTTTGATACCGCGGTTAGCATCGTCACTGAGGCTATTGATAGATTGCGCACAACGGGGCAGTCTCATAAACGCATAATGATTGTTGAAACAATGGGGCGAAACGCAGGCTGGATAGCGCTGCACGGCGGTATCGCTGGCGGAGCCGATAGCATATTAATCCCGGAGCATCCTTATGATATCAAGCAAGTCGCTAAGGTTTGTCAAGAACGCATGGGCGCACTGCATTTTTCAATAGTGGTTGTCGCTGAAGGCGCAAGGCCTGCCGACGGAGATATATGTGTACGTGAAACGATAAGCGATAGCCCAGAACCTAAACGACTAGGTGGTATCGGTGAACAACTCAAGCACGAACTATCAGCTTACGTTGACGCAGAAATACGCGCAACGACACTTGGTCATACACAACGTGGCGGCTCACCAACTTCATTCGATCGGATTTTTGCCACTAACCTCGGCAGTTATGCCGCTCGTTTAGTCGCCAATCAACAGTTTAATTGTGCGGTTATCCTCAAAGGTAATCGACTTTCACATGTACCATTAGAGCGTGTAGCAAATAAGACACGCTTTATTCCGGATGATGACCTTACCCTACAAACCGCAGTTTCCATGGGAATATGTTTTGGGACGGATGCACTTGTGCATCCCAATATATCTACTACGAATGAGCCTGAATAATACTCTGTAAATCCCCAGTAATAACGTAAACATGGGTATAACCAATTCTATGTAGCTGTTCTGCACTAAGAGCAGCTCGTACAGCACTGGCACAATGAAGATAAATAGGCCTTGAAAAATCAGGCTCCAGAGCCAGTACTTTCATTTCAAGCACGCCTCGAGGTATATTAATTGCACCAGGTACAGATGATTCTTCATGTTCTGTTGGCTCTCGAACATCGATGAGTAATCCGTTGTCTTTATTACGCAACACCGCTGCAGTTTCACTATCAAAATGCGGAACGTTAACTTTAATTTGTTCTACAAGTTGAGAAAGGGTTTTAGCCATATATTACTCGTTAGTCGTCATTACAAAACCGCTATATTAAAGGATACATTTCCAAAAGTGCAATACCGATTGTGGCAACCACTACTGAAGCATGGCATGTGCACTATGGGATGTTGCATGCAGTAATGCACTATTTTGGCTAACTAACAAACCTGAATCATTAGCGGATTCAATATTGCTCATCAGTTGCAATTGAGGAATATCCAGCAAAGTGACTTGACGACGCTGCACGTCGATTAGTCCTTGTTGTTGCATATTGGTCAGCAATCGACTGATCGTTTCAATAGCCATACCAAGATAGTTAGCAATATCAATGCGCGTCATACTCAAGGTTAATTGATGACTGGATAAACCGCGTTCTGCCAAGCGCGCAGATAAATCAAGCAAGAAGGCTGCAAGGCGTTGCGAAGATGTCATGCAATGAAAACTCATTGTTTGTTGTTGTTGTACCAATAGACTTTTGCTCATATTGGATAGCAATTGCTGACGACCTAACTCAGAACTGGCTAATAAGGCATTTACAGAGTTCAAACTGATGTAACACACGCTGCTCGTTTCAAGAAAGGTAATCGTTTGAGCATGTTTGCGCTGAGCAAAGCCATCTGCACCAATCAAATCACCTGGAAAACAAAATTCAACAATTTGCTCTTCAGCGTTTACCGAAGAGATGCACGCTTTAGCAGAACCAGAACGCATGATGTACAACGCATTAAATGCGTCACCAGCGCAAAACAATTTATCACCACGATGATATATTTTATGGGTCAAAACAGGAATATTGTTCTTATAACCAATTTGCTCGGCGTTTTCCGTGCAGTTTCTTGATAGAGCGCAATGTTCGCATGTAGGGCTTTGTTTAGAATGTGCTTGAGTCATGCTGGTATCCTTTTGGGCTGAAAGAAAAAGCGTGCGTTACTTTTCAGTATAATAGCCAACACCACCTATCATGAGATATGCGGTGTTGTGCGTAAAATATTTCGGTTTATACCTACAGATAGAAATGCACCAGTCTAGCGTAGAGCTAACAAGTTTATTTTTGTATTCGAATGGATGGACTTAACAGGCGGGTAAAGCGAAGAATTCGCAGTCCCCTCCTACCTTTGTTGCTTAACGAAAACGCTATATTTCTAGTTAAGAATGAAGCTGCTTAGGCAATTGATACATATTATTGGTTTGCTCCCAAGGGGCATGTTCACGCAGATTTTGTAACATTGACTTAGTCACCAACACGATACCATTAGGGCTGATACGGAATCCCCTAGCACGGTCTTGGTCGTGATCAATGCCTATTTTCATCCCACTTGGAATAGTACAGCCCTGTGCAATAATGGCCCTATTGATATCGACATTTCGGCCTATTTCTACGTTGGGTAAAATAACGGATTCTTTTATCGAACTGTATGAATGCACACGCACATCAAAAAACAACAGTGAACGGTCGATAGTTGCACCCGAAATAATGCACCCCCCAGACACCATAGAATCAGTGGCACTTCCTCTGCGGTTCTCATTGTTAAAGACAAATTTAGCGGGTGGCGATTGTTTTTGGTATGTCCATATAGGCCAAGAATCATCATAAATATCGAGCTTAGGCGTCACTTCGATGAGATCGATATTGGCTTGCCAAAATGCATCCAACGTACCCACGTCTTTCCAATAAGGACGCGTTTGTGTAACCGTATCTCTAAAACGGAAGGTATGCACTTCGCAGTTCGCAATACATTGAGGCACGATGTCATGACCAAAATCATGCTTCGAGTCCAATATTTGCGCATCTTTTTGCAACTCGTTAATCAGAAAGTCAGTATTGAATACATATATTCCCATTGACGCTAGCGCCATAGAAGGGTCATCTGGTAATGCACTAGGATCGGCGGGTTTTTCTCGGAAATTCATCACACGACCAGTTTCGTCTACTTCCATGACCCCAAACGCATTTGCGGCTTCACTGATGGGAACTTCTATTCCGCCGATGGTTAAATCAGCCCCACTTTGCACATGCTGAGCCAGCATATCGGCATAATCCATTTTATAAATATGGTCCCCCGCTAGAACGAGCACGTATTTTGGCGCTTGCTCTTCTATAAAAGCAATATTTTGAAATAGCGCATCTGCAGTGCCTTGATACCAACTTGTTGAGCATTGTTGCGTGGCGGGCAATAACTCAACAAATTCACCCATGTCCCGGTTCAAATGACTCCAACCTTGCGATAAATGACGCAATAAGGAGTGCGCTTTATACTGAGTGACAATACCGATTTGTTTGATCCCTGAATTGACACAATTTGATAATGAGAAATCAATAACTCGAAATTTTCCACCGAAATGCAAGGCTGGCTTAGATTGACTCTCCGTTAATTCACATAATCGTGTGCCCTTACCCCCAGCGAGCACTAGCGCCAATGTATCTTTTGTCAGCTGACTAACGTACCTAGATGTTGCCGAAACCATATACCGACCTCCTGTATCGTTGATAAAACCCATCATTGATAAGTTAAGGATTAAATTTTTAAACTATTTAGTAGGTGCTTAAACACTAAGATATCATTCAGGTTAATCGAAAAATTGACCTCTATCATCAAATTGGCTATTTGATCAAAGACCTGACTACTACGCGTATAAAAATGAGTATATCCAGATAAATTTATTTACCCAATAGCTGATTCAAGGGTTACCTTTTACACAAAATGAAATCTGGCGTTATGTCATTGCTTTTGTGCAATAAATTACGCCTAAAGTTGAAGAGATAAAATGTAAAAAAAGATTACAATTAGAGATTATTACTGAGTTGTATGGTTGCTAGTAAATCTACTTCAATTCCCTATTTGACTTAGGTTTTATCCAACGCACGTTGAATAGCTGGTACCCACCACCTACTGATGCATACAATCTACTAATGCATACAATTAAGGGAAATTATCGCTGCTTAATTTCTACGCTATATCGAGCAGTTATCAAAAGGAACAAGGCTATAAATGAATACTCGACGATAGGAGCATAAAGTGAATATTCAAAGGATCGTTAAACGTAAAATTAGGCGCTGTTACCTAATCTATTTAGCTATTACCCTTGCACTAATAACGCTCCTTTGGTTGTATTTGTATTCATGTGCACAGGAGCAGTCGGATGCACAGCGCCTGTATAATATATCCAGTGAGCAAACCTCTTTGGTGCATAATATTGCGGTTAGTTTATTGCATTATAACACCCTCGATAACTCGTCAGAAAAGTATACGCTGAAAAGAAAAACCACCGTTTTAATAAAATTACTTGAAGAAAATCATGCTTACCTCGCTCATGCAATTATACCTAAAACGATCTTTGCTGAGCAAAAGTCCTCATTATACGATCTCTTTATCGGAGATGACGTTAACGTTGATACGCTTACCACTACATTCTTTCATTACGCCCAAGATGTTCTGTCGATAAGTCCGACTACAGAAAATGACAATCAGGGTATCCTACCCGATGCATACTACGGGTTAACTAAACGGTTATCTTTAGCTGAACGGCAACTTGAGCAGAATTTACAGCAAGTTAACCGCAACATGTTCGATGTAAGCATCATTGCCAGTATCGTCAGTTTATTTCTGCTTATTATCACCGTAATTGTTATCATTAATCCTATTGAAAAATTACTATTTAGATTTATTGATAAATTTGTCAATAACACGAAACACACTCTGCATGTAGAAAGGCTCGCGAGTATGGCAAGTAAGTCTAAATCGCAGTTTTTATCCAATATGAGTCATGAGCTTCGCTCCCCTATAAGCGGTATGTTTGGTATGGTTGAACTGGCTCAACAAGAGCGCGATCCAACCAAGCAGCACAGTTATTTGCAAAAAGCACAAACAGCAGGTCATCAGTTGTTATCTTTGGTGGATGGAATTCTCGATATCTCTCGTATCGAAGCAAAAGTATTGACCTTTGAATACATTGATTTTGAGTTAATCAAAGTGCTAGATAATGTTATCGCTCCGGTCACTTCGAGTGCTGGAAAAAAAGGCTTAGAATTTCATTTCGATTCTCCCAATACGTTACCTGACTTTGTTATGGGTGACCCCATGCGGTTGTCTCAGGCATTGCGTAACATCCTCAATAATGCGGTTAAATTCACCGAAAATGGACGTATATCAGTTAGTGTCGAATTAGCTGTAGTCGATAAAAAGTACCTATTACATATATTTGTTAGTGACACGGGTATCGGTATTGAGGAAGACCATCATCATTGGGTATTTGACAAGTTTACCCAAATTACAATCGGCGAGAATAGCTCTGTGAGTGGGGCGGGTTTAGGGTTAACAATTGCTAAGGAGTTCGCTGAAGGTATGGGAGGAAGCCTAACGCTTAATAGTGTCATTGGTAAGGGCAGTACGTTTAAATTATCTGTTCCGCTTGGTAAAAGTAATAAGCACGCAGAACAAATAAACAAATCAAATACCCCTAATAAAACAATCAAATTTGCCGTCATTGACGATTTGGAAACAAGCAGATTATATATTTCCAGTATTCTACGTACCGAAAATTTCGAAGTAGATGTATTTGGATCAGCTAGCAAATTTCTATTGCAGAAAGACGCGATTCTCGACTATGCAGGCCTGATCATCGATATTCATATGCCTGGCTTTAACGGTTACGAATTGGCCGAAACTGTACAAGCTATGTTTGATAAAAGCACCCCTCCCTTTATCTTTGTTTCAGCGTCTCCCGAGTCAATCAATCAGGAAAAGATCAAGTTTGTCGACATCTGGCAAGCGTTTGCGAAACCACTAGATAAAAATCTCTTTATCGATTCAATCCGTATATTAGCTAGCAAAAATATTTTAAAAACCCAAGCGTTTAAGCCTGCGAAAGTGTTGTTGGTAGAAGATGAACCAATAAATGCAGAGATCGTTAAAACCATGTTAGAAAGCAGTGGGCATGAGGTCGAAGTTGCAGGAACAGGTTTGTTAGCGATTGAATTAGCGACTACCCAAAAATTCGATTTAATCTTAATGGATATTAACTTACCAGATATAAGTGGGATTGAAACTACACGTATTATCAGAGCGAAAGGCGTTGAGGCCGAAATTGTTGCGCTCACTGGTAACGCTTACGAAGAAGACAAGCTAAGAACGAAAGAGGCAGGCATGTCTTATCACCTAGTTAAGCCTGTTATGTATCATGAGTTAAATAACGTGATAAAGCTGGCGCTACGCGCGCCAGAATAATTAACGCTATATTCAACATTATAACCAGTTAGTTAATTTAACACCTATACCTAAACGCTCTGTGTGGTGATTATAATATATTAAGCTTTCTCCGTAGCCATTGAAGTACTCAATATAGCCCCGCAAATGATTGGTAATTGGAAACGTCCAACCCAACTGAATAGCCCCGCGATTTTCACTTCTAAAGTTGTTTCTAAATATTAGCTCAAGAGTTTGGTGGTCCGAAATATTCCATAACCCCCCGATTTCACCATACCCCATATAGCGCTCAATAAATGGGTTATCATCGCCGCTTGAATCATCTGGCGTTATTTTCTGATCTTCTGGGATCCGCCACCACGCACGCAAGCCCCAGGTGACATTGGCATTTTGCGCAAACGCTACACCGCCTATGATTCGATTCCAACTGCGAGATAAATCTCCAGTTTGGCCATTAGACTGGTGATTTAATGAAACATACGTTTGTTCGATTGGCAGACCAAGAAGTGACCATGTGCGACTATAATTAAAGATAATTTCCGGTTCGTAATTGGTTTCTCTAAAGGGAGCAGATATCTCACCGTTATAGGCCTGCCAATAACTGACCGCAGTAAAGGCAACCTGAACATCTAGCCCTTCCCACATCAGGTTTTCGACCGCCAAATACTTTAGCGATATTTGAAATTTTGCTTCTGTATCTTGATACTTTTCGGCCTTTGGATCCCCGACATAAGGACGCTTACTGATATTGGCAAACGTAATCGGTAGAAGGTAATTGGGCTTGTGGGGTAATAATGCAAAAGGATTCAATGATGCACGTTGTTCGAGGCGGTCCCTTTTACGCACTCTGTTATCAGCGCTACTTGAACAAATTTCACGTAACTCGCCTAAAGTAGTGCTGTCGGCAGACAGCTCAATTTGTTTTAGCATGCACTGCTCAATTGTTTTTTGACCTGTTGCCAACTGTTGGGCGGCGGTGTCTACTGCTATGCATGCGAGCGCGCATGAAAATGTATAATTTATGATTGGTTGCACATGAAATACCTGAGTAAAGTTATCTTCCTAAAATCATTCTTTTGCAGGTATCACCTGCTAGTCCCAGTGTTCAGCATAATTTAGCGTGAATATTATGCCATAAAAAAAGCACTCATATGAGTGCCTTGGTTCAGAACATTCTATTCGCCTTCACTGATAAATGCAGTAAAGGCGAACAAAGTGACTATTTTGTGACCGCTATTTTTACCGTTGCCGTAACATACGCTTCGATACGACGGTTTTTCTGATTGGCTTGAGGTGTATTAGCGTTATCTAATAACTTCGTTTCTCCATAACCAACCGCTTCTAGACGTGAGCCTTCAATGGTGTATTTTTCCATCAAATATTCACGTACTGCATTTGCACGTTCAACAGACAACTTCATGTTGTATTCGTCGGTGCCAGGTGCAGACGCATAACCTTCAATAACCGCATCTGTACTGCCATAACGACGCATAAATTCAACAAAACTTTCAACACTGGCCACGTCAATGTTCTTAACCTTACTCGAGTTATTATCGAACAGGATTTTCAAAGACATAGTTAACGACTCTTCAGTAAAAATACTGCAGCCCTTAGCATCAACTTTATCGTTCAACGGTGTATTGGCACACTGGTCCATTGTGTCAGCTACACCATCGTTATCACTATCGATGGTGCTAAGCGCACAGCCATTAGAATTTACCGCTACCCCATAAGGCGTGTTCGGGCAAAGATCGCGTTGGTCGATAACACCATCTTTATCTGCATCTTTGCTCATGTTTTGAGAACCTGAATGACCAAAGCTATAAGCGACACCTAATTTTGCACTGTATTCAGGGTTGCCTTGACCGAAGTCATAATAACCAGCAAGCTCAGTGACTACTTTCCATTTATCATTTAACTTCCAGTGAGCTCCTAAGCCTAAATCAGCCATGCGATAACTTTCATCCAAACGTTGGTTTTTCAAACCACCAAAGATGTAATAGTTACTTTGATCAATAAAATAAAGGGCATCTACACCAATACGTTCGCCGCTAATATTACCGCTGCCACGTTCGGCATCTAGATCAAGTTTAGCGAATTCAAAACGAAAACCCCAATCAGGATTAAGCTTCATACCAATTTCTGCGCCCCAACCCATACCGCTGTCGTAAGCAGTATTAGGTTCGAATTTCTCTGGATATGCAGAGTAATACTCACCAAACAGGGCACCCCAGATTTCTTTGTCTGATGATTCTTGAGCATTGGCAAACGAACCTATGAAAGCAAGCGATACAGCGAGAGCGAGTGTGTGTTTCTTCATTTTATTCTCCATTAAATATTTATAATTTTTATAATATTGGCGCTTAACGCGAGAGCATGTAAGCGGGTAATTTCATCAATAGACGAGACGACATCAAAATTAGTCACATTACTTTTGTTTATTTTTCCCGGGCAGTAAGTTTCTAAATGGAACCAAGGCGCCAATGACTATCCCTATCAATAATGTGCTTAGAATAAGGAGTAAGCGAGGCATTGAAAAATCCCAAAATAGAAAGCTTACATAATCTAATTGCATATTTTGCAGGACGAAAATTACAAACAAAACAGCTAATGTCAGATAAGCATATTGTCTTTTAGTCATTGGTTACTCCTTCGATAAACGCGCACATTTATGCACTCACATAACGTTATTAATGAATAGACGTTAGGTGTTTTGATAAAGTCACATTATTAAGAGTATTTAGGTGATTAATTCTGTTGAGATGATTTGACAGGCTAAAGAGATACTTCTGATTTTACTTTATCTAGGGCTCGGTAGTAGCGCATTTTACTGGCACTTAGGGCTAAACCTAATTGCGCACTAATTTCTTCAAAAGAACATTCCAACACGGCTTTCATTACCACTATTTCCCTGTCTACAGCATCGAGACTCGCCAACATCTGCTCGGTTGCACCAAGATCTAGCTCTTCTTCTGTTTCGGGTTCTTCCTGATTTAATAGATGACTAATGTCGTCGACTCGCTTCTTTTCACGTAATACGTCCATGGCCGTATTACGTGCAATGGTAACAACCCACGGGAAGAATTTATCGTGATCTTTGAGTTGCTCTAATTTATGCCACGCAGTCATAAACGTATCTTGCAAAACATCATCCACTAAAGAGGAGTTGTAGGATACTTTCGCTGCAATATACGCAGCAATTTTTGCTTGATAGCGGCCATATAATTTCGCAAACGCCAACGATGCATCGCCGCGGCGCTGCAAAGTACGTTTAACTAATTGAATATCCGTTAAGTGCTGCAAATCAGTCAGACCTTACATTATTGCTAATGTATGGTCAGGCCGTCTAAGAATGATTTATTATCGATGACTTTTAATGTTTCATCACCGGCACGTATAATCGTTACCACAGCAGTGATTTCTACAATTTCCCCTTTTATACCGTCTTTAGTGGTAACGGTATCCCCTACTTTCACGGTATCTGATACGTATAAAGAATAAATAATATTTTGCGAAGCTTCGCGGCTACCCAGACCCAAGGATATGGCCGTGCCTACCCCGAGCGTTGCCAGTGCGATCGCTATGATAGTATCGAGCAACACCGTATCGATATCTAGCTGATTGATGGTCAAAGACAGCGTTAGAATCGCAACCAAGCCATAGGCGGCCTTCGATAGCGGGCGAGCGAAATCAAAATCTGCCGCTTTGGCTGCATTAAAAATAGCATTTTTAATCAAATTAGCCGCAGCAAGACCGAATAGTAAAATAAGTGTCGCAGCAATAATTTTCGGAATGAAACGTAGAAACTGATCCATTGTTTCACCGAGCTGTGATAGCCCCAGAGAGTCAGCAGCGGTCACAATAAATATAAGAAAGGTTATCCAGAAAATAAGCATAGCTAGGGTACTTGAAACCGAAACTTGGCTACCGAATTTAGAAAGTTGCTGATCAATTCCCGTTGCTTGAGATAGCTTATCGAGCCCTATTTTCTTGAGTATGGCAAATACTGCAAAACGTAATACTCGCGATATAAAATAACCTACCAGCAAGATGATGAGTGCGGCAAAGAGTGAGGGTATAAATGCGGCAATTTCGGCTAATAAGGTAGCAAGCGAACCCGACACCGCTTCAAACCAAATACTGATGTTTTCTTTCATTGGGGTTTAACCTTTTTCTTTAAGAGTTTTTTACTGTGGCTCATCATCAAAGGAGCAAATAGAGTCAACAGCATAGAAAAAACACCGTGCACACCCAGACGAACGATTTCTTTAGATTTATCTTGTTTAGATACTTTTGCAGCAAGTGCCTCTGGTTCTGGGAGAACCTGATTCGACAGTACTTCCTCAGCGAGTTTTCGCTCAAATTCCTGATAATTCTCTTTATTCATGTATTTTCTCCTATTGGAAATAGCATGCTGATAAGTGTTCCCATCAAAATGGATGCTCTGCTTTGACAATGACTTAAATACTGGACGGCCAACGTGTCAAAAAAGTCACATTATTAACGGTAATATTTTTTAAATCGTTACTCATTAATAAAATAACGTGAATAAGAATGAATAATGTGTGACTTTCTATTCCTTAATCACGTCTTAACTTTGCAATGTAGGAATGCATGCAAGATAGATTCTTTTTTCGAATATATAATAAAATTAAAAGCTTAGCTTCTTACTTACGAGAAATAACATGACGGTAGATATATTAATTTGGTTCGGGATCGCGTTTTGTGTGACGCAGTCAGCAATTTTTTCTGGTTTAAACTTAGCCTTCTTTAGCCTTAGTCGCCTGCAATTAGACGTGGAAGCAAAACAAGGCAATGCAAATGCGGCCGTGATCTTATCGATGCGCGAAGACTCTAATTTTTTACTTTCAACCATTTTATGGGGCAATGTATCAATTAACGTACTGCTAACGTTGTTGTCTGACTCAGTACTGGCTGGCATGTATTCGTTTATGTTTTCAACAATCGTCATCACATTCTTGGGTGAAATTTTCCCACAAGCATACTTTTCACGTAACGCATTGCAAGTGGCGTCCAAACTGACCCCTATTATCCGTTTCTACCAACTACTACTATTTATCGTTGCGAAACCAACCGCATTAATTTTAGATGGTTGGCTAGGCCGTGAAGGTATTACTTATTTTCGAGAGAAAGAACTAACCGCCATTATTAACGCCCATATTGAAGCTGATGAGACTGATGTGGAGCATGTACAAGGTGTTGGAGCCCTTAATTTTTTGCAGATAGATAACATCACTGTTAACGAAGAAGGTGAAGTGATTGACCCTAAAAGCATGTTAATGATGCCCTGCAAACTCGATTTGCCCTTATTACCGGAACAAGGCAGTGAAGGTTTTACTGACTTCGTTGACGCGGTGAATGCGTCAGGACATAAATGGGTACTGTTACTCGACGAACAAAAAAATCCGTTGCTTATGTTAGATGCCGATGGATTTATCCGTGCAACGTTAGTCGACAATGCTCCTTGCGACCCTTATGCCTTCTGTCATCGCCCCCTTATCATTGAAGATGAAAATTGTACTTTGGGCGATGCCATGCAAAGGTTGAAGATCACGCAAGACATTGATGCGAGTTCTGATGAAGTGTTGCACGCGGATGTCATAGTGGTTTGGTCTTCCCATTCGCCTCGTTTAATCACAGGCGCCGATATATTAGGCCGATTACTCAAAGGAATTGGACGCCCCTCGTCACCTATTGATGCGCTGGAACAAAAAGTTAAAGAGGCAACGGCTGATTAAGGCGCCGTTGCCTTCGGGCTAAACTGTTATTCAATTATCTGATTGCTAAACTCGATTGCCGCTGCCTTGCCAACAAAAAAGACATCCGTACTCATTTCCCCCCTGTTTAGCACTTCATATAGAAGTAGAGGTTTGATGGCATTAAGAACTAAGGCGCGATCGTCAACTATTCTCATTTCTATTCTCTATCTATATGAATTAAAAGCTTTTTTTGATTTAATGCTGTTTGTAATCTATACTCGTCGCATTCGTTGGTAGATAAGCCAAATACGTGCTTATTAGCGTTTTTTTTATAGGTGAAATTATGTTGCGCAGTAAAAAAGTCATATCTGCTTTAAATGAGGTGTTAACAGGCGAACTGACCTCGATTAACCAGTATTTTCTGCATGCTAGAATGTATAAAAATTGGGGCTTAAATGCCTTGGACAAGAAGTGTTATAAGAAATCCATCAAGGATATGAAACAAGCCGACGCGGTCATTGAACGGATACTTTTTTTACAAGGGCTGCCGAACTTACAAATGCTCGGTAAATTGCTTATTGGCGAAGAAACCGAAGAAATGCTGCAATGCGATATGACATTTCAATTAGCCCAGATCCCCGTTTTAAAAAACGCCATTAGCTTGTGCGAGCAAGAACAGGATTATGTCTCCCGTGAATTGTTAGCCGATATTTTAGAATACGAAGAAGACCATTTAGATTGGTTGGAAACGCAGCAATATCAAATTTCGAATATGGGCTTACAGAACTATCTTCAAGCTCAAGTTATTGAAGGAGAAGCCTAATGAAAGGTAAAAGTAATGTTATATCGGGTTTAAACGCCCTACTCGCTTATGAACTGGCAGCCATGGATCAATATTTTGTACATTCTCAAATGTACCTTGATTGGGGCTTGCACAAACTTTACGAGCGCATCAATCATGAATTTGACGACGAGAAAGGTCATGCCACAAAACTGATAGAGCGTATATTGTTTCTTGAAGGGACGCCAAACATGGTTGACCGTGATGGGCTAGTTATCGGTAAAGACGTACCTTCTATGCTTGAAAGCGATTTGCGAGTTGAGTATGTAGTGGGTGACAAACTAAAAGAAGTGATTGCTGTTGCTGAATCAGAGCAAGACTACGTTACGCGTGACATATTGATGGTGTTATTAGACGATACCGAAATGGATCACGCCCATTGGTTAGAGCAACAACTTGGCTTAATCAAGCGCATTGGACTGTCTAACTATTTGCAGTCACAAATGTAGATCTCATTTAATCATTGCCTAAAAACGCCTAGCCAGGTTTCCCGTCTAGGCGTTTTTTATGGGAATATTTGTAAAGTCTGGTGATGGTAATTAAAAATGTGTTTCAAAGTTAAAAAACAAACGCTTTTCGTCTTGTGTAGCTGGATTAACAAAAAGTAAAACAAGCTGCCAACGCATATCTCGTTCACTGCATGCCCCTAAGAAAAAAAGATTTTTAGAGGTTGTCATGCCATCTTTAGTTGAAGACGCCGTATTAATCAAAGCAGTTTGGCCCATATACATATTGATGCCTTGAATATAACTTTGCTGCAATGTGTACTGACTGGGATAAACCAGTTCGATATGTATTTCCTCCTCGATTTGGGCTTTTTGTAAAAGACGTCCGCTAAAATCAAGCCCTTGCAGTGAAACCACGCAAGTTTGCGTTTTAAACAATTGACACTGAGTTCCTTTTTGTTGTTGAACATTTTTTACGGAATAAACGTAAGTAAAACATATTAACAATAAAATTAAGGCGAATGGCCAAAAGCGAGTAATAATTGAACGATTCACTAGCAACTGCTTTAGTAACTTGATTTGAATCAATATTGCAATATAGAAACTAAGCTTACAAGTGCGTTTGTGCCTATCTTTTCAGGCATATTTTGATTATTATACGTGGGTTAATAACATGCTAATTTTGCGTATGGGTATAGATAACTTCGGTTAATGTGCGCATACACAAAACCAACATGTTTTAGGACACACACGAGATACTCATACATCCTTATTGAAGTGGAAGATTCATTAAAATGAGCGAAGCTATTCAAGTACACCCTGAGTACAACTATAAAGTTGTGCGTCAGTTTGCAGTTATGACGGTCGTCTGGGGCATCATTGGCATGTCGTTAGGCGTGTTTATTGCAGCCCAATTATATTGGCCGGCCTTAAATTTCGATACACCTTGGTTAACGTTCTCGCGTTTGAGACCATTACACACTAACGCAGTGATTTTTGCGTTTGGTGGATGTGCATTGATGGCAACCTCCTTTTATGTTGTTCAGCGTACCTCTCAGGTACGTTTATTCAGTGATAAATTGGCTTCGTTTACCTTTTGGGGTTGGCAAGCTGTGATTCTTTCGGCTGTTGTTACCCTTCCTATGGGATTAACATCAACTAAAGAATATGCTGAATTAGAGTGGCCAATCGATATTATGATTGCCTTAGTTTGGTCCGCTTATATGATTAATTTTTTCGGCACGATGATCATCCGAAAAGTGTCGCATATTTATGTAGCCAACTGGTTCTTTGGCGCATTTATATTAACCGTATTAGTCCTACATGTTGGTAACAGCATGGTAGTGCCAGTGTCTCTGTTTAAATCCTATTCGATTTATGCTGGTGCTGTAGATGCCATTATGCAGTGGTGGTACGGGCATAACGCGGTAGGTTTCTTTTTGACTGCTGGCTTCTTAGGGATGATGTATTACTTCGTGCCTAAACAAGCGGGTCGCCCCGTTTATTCTTATCGTTTATCAGTTGTGCATTTCTGGGCACTGATTTCACTGTATATTTGGGCTGGTCCTCACCATTTACATTACACTGCTTTACCAGATTGGACTCAATCTGTCGGTATGGTTATGTCAATTATCTTATTCGTACCTTCATGGGGCGGTATGATAAACGGCATCATGACCCTATCAGGTGCATGGCATAAATTACGTACTGACCCCATTTTACGTTTCTTAGTGGTTTCATTGTCGTTTTACGGTATGTCAACATTTGAAGGCCCTATGATGGCAATCAAAACGGTTAACGCTCTTTCACATTATACTGACTGGACTATCGGTCACGTGCATTCTGGTGCGCTAGGCTGGGTTGCGATGGTATCGATTGGCTCTATTTACCACTTGATTCCTGTGTTGTTCAATAAACCAAAAATGCACAGCATCTATCTCATCAATGTTCACTTCTGGTTGGCGACAATTGGCGTGGTGTTGTACATCGTCGCAATGTGGATGTCAGGTGTATTGCAGGGGCTAATGTGGCGCGCAGTTAACGCTGACGGTACATTAACCTATAGCTTTGTGGAAGCGTTAGAGGCATCTAAACCTTTCTACTTCGTACGCTTTGTAGGCGGTGTATTTGTAGTTGTTGGCATGCTTATCATGGCTTACAACTGCTACATGACAATCCGCTCTAAGTCTGAGGAAGAAACTTCTCCTTTAGACGCCGAAGTACAACCAGCGTAGGAATAGTTTAGATGAAAAACGCACATGAGTTAGTAGAAAAGAACGTTGGTTTATTAACTATTTTAATCTTGGTGGCCATTAGCTTTGGTGCCATGGTTGAAATTACTCCGTTAATGTTTCAACAGCAAACAATGAAACCTGTAGATGGTCTTGAGCCATACACAGCGTTGCAGATGGAAGGACGTGATATTTATATTCGCGAAGGTTGTGTTGGCTGTCATAGCCAGATGATCCGTCCATTTCGTGCCGAAACGGAACGTTATGGCCATTATTCTGTGGCAGGCGAATCAGTTTGGGAACATCCATTTCTTTGGGGTTCTAAACGTACCGGACCTGATTTAGCACGTGTAGGTGGCCGCTACAGCGATGAATGGCACCGTGTTCACCTAAGAAATCCCCGTGACGTGGTACCTGAATCAAACATGCCTGGTTTCCCTTGGTTGTTTGAAAACCAACTGACAGGTGACCTTACCGCTAAAAAACTTGCTGTATTTCGTGATTTTGGTGTTCCTTACACCGATGAAGATATTGCGGGCGCTAAAGCAGCAGTTGAAGGTAAATATGAGATTGATGCACTGGTTGCATACTTGCAGTCTCTTGGAACAGCGTTGAAGTAATATGGATTACGCAATCACTGGAACCATATTTACCTTAGTCGTGTTTATTGTATTTATAGGTATTGTTATTTGGGCCTACAGTAAAAAATCAAAAAAAGGCTTCGACGAAGCCGCTAATTTGATTTTTGCTGATGAGGACAAGGACAAAAAAGAAAAGCGGGAGTCAGGCACACATGAGTAGCTTTTGGAGCATATGGATCACAGTTATTACACTGGGAACAATTATTGGATGTTTTTTGTTATTGCGTTGGTGTTTAAGTAACCAAACAGGCGTAGCCGAAGGCGATGACATGCATCATGAATTTGATGGCATCATTGAGATCAATAATCAGCTGCCACGTTGGTGGACGATTATGTTTTACGCCACTATTGTTTGGGGTTTCTTGTACTTTCTGCTTTACCCTGGTTTGGGTAGTTTTGAAGGTTTGCTTGGTTGGAAAAGTTCAAACCAAGATATCCGTTCATTAGCAGAGTCGGATGCAGCGCGCATTGCAGCAAAAGAAAATGGTGAAATTGTGCAATATGACCGTGAATTAGATTTTGCGGAAGAACGTTTTGCACCTATTTTTGCAGCCTATGCTAAGCAACCAATTGAAAAATTGGCCCATGATCCGGAAGCACTCAAAGTTGGTCAGCGTTTGTTTAGTCAAAACTGCTCTCAGTGTCACGGTTCAGATGCACGTGGTCAGCGAGGCTTCCCTAACTTAACAGATAATGACTGGTTATATGGCGGTACGCCTGCCAAGATAACCGAAACCTTGACCCTAGGCCGTCAGGCTGCCATGCCAGCTCAGCTTGCTTCAATGGGTGAGCAAGGCATAGAGGAAGTCGCTGCTTACGCATTAAGCCTAAGTGGTCGTCAAGTTGATCCCGATTTAGCGGAAAAAGGTAAAGCCCGTTTCGCCATCTGTTCAGCTTGTCATGGTCCAGATGGTAAAGGTAACCAATTAGTTGGTGCACCTAATTTAACGGATAACATCTGGTTATACGGTGGCAGTCATAAAGCCGTAACTGAAACATTAACTTATGGTCGTAACGGCGTGATGCCATCTTTCAAGAAAACCTTGGGCGATGAAAAAATTCACTTGGTTGCAGCATATGTTTACAGTTTATCGCAAGATAAGTAACCTCGTTTTCGGTTAGAATAAGCCTCGCTTCGGTGAGGCTTTTTTATATTCATTTTTTATTTAAGGTTGTTATGTCCCCTTCTTCTGAACCGTCGATTACGCATACCCCCAAATGGTACAAGCAGTTTTGGCCATGGTTTTTAATTACCATACCTGTGTGTTCCATGATTTTAAGTTTTAATATGCTGCGCTTTGCTTTAGTTGGGCAAGACACCATGGTGGTCGATGATTATTATAAACAAGGCAAATCCATTAACCTCAGCCTTGAAAAAGTGCAAGAAGCTAAGAAGCTCGGTATGCAAACAGAGCTCACCGTGAACCAAAAACACATTAGTTTACGCTTTATTGATGGTGCCCCTTCAAGCGGTGCTGCATTACGCTTGTCTTTTTATCACGTAACACAAGAACCAAAAGATCAAAGTGTGGATTTATTCCGTGATGCTAATGGCATTTATCGTGGCAACGCAGAGAACGATTTGACTGGAAAGTGGCAGATTGCTCTGACGCCTCATGATCAAGAATGGAAAATTCAGCAAACACTTTCTCTACCTCAAGAAGACAGTATAGTTTTTAATCCCTAATGAAAGATATCCTTCCTTGCTATCACTGCGGTTTACCCGCAGATGATGGTAAAACTTATCACGCGTTGGTGTTAGGCGAACAACGCATTATGTGTTGCCCTGGCTGTCAAGCAGTGGCCGAAGCAATTGTAGAAAATGGTTTAGATGATTACTATCGATTTCGAACTGAACCTAGCGTTAAAGCGGACGATAATCTGCAAGATACCCTTGCGCAATTATCCATTTTTGATGAGCAAAGCATTCAACAAGACTTTGTTATTCATCAAGGCGATATCAGCGAAATTCAACTGAGTTTAAGTGGTATCAGCTGCGCCGCTTGTGGCTGGCTGATTGAGAAGCAATTGAGTAAATTAGCTGGTATTAAACAAGTGTCAGTCAATGTTACTGCCAATCGGGCGTTGATCAGTTGGTATTCAAGCGCGCTAAGTTTGAGCCAAATTATGGCGTCCATAGAACGCATTGGCTATCACGCGAGTCCTTTTCAACAAGAACAACACGAAGCTTTATTTCAAAAAGATCACAAAACTCAACTCAAGCGTATTGGTCTAGCGGGCTTAATGACCATGCAAGTTATGATGCTTGCCATAGGTGTTTATTTCGATTTATTCGATGATTTAGAGGCGCAAACCAGTTCATTTTTTAACTGGGTCAGCTTAGTTCTGAGTACGCCTGTGGTGTTTTACTCTGGCGCAGGCTTTTATCAAAGTGCTTTCAAAGCTTTAAAAGGCCGCGCAGTGAATATGGATGTTCCCGTGTCCATTGCCCTGTTAGCCACCTATTTTTCCGGGGTTTGGGCGACTATATTTGAACAAGGTCAGGTGTACTTCGAATCTGTCTGTATGTTTATTTTTTTATTGTTAGTGAGTCGTTTTATCGAACATCAGGCTCGTCATAAGGCGGCGCAAATATCCGCAAATATGCTGCAGTATATACCGTTAACGGCAAACGTATTAGTCGATGGCGAACTACAACCTACGTTGGCTAGAACCCTACAAATTGACGATATGATATTGGTTAAAGCCGGAGAAACAATACCAATCGATGGCGTGGTTTTGCATGGCAGTGCTCAGATAGATGAATCGTTACTGACTGGGGAATTTTATCCCATAGACAAAGATGTAGATGACTTAGTATACGGCGGAACAATCAATAAAAGCGGTACCTTGACCATCAAAGTTACCTCGCAATTTAAGTACGCATTAGTTAACCAAATTGCACGCTTGCAAGAACAAGCTATGGCCAATAAGCCAAAAATTGCGACGATGGCAGATCAGTTTGCTCAGTACTTTGTGCTCGCTGTATTGGTTTTTTCCCTCGGTAGTTTTATATTTTGGTGGTGGCAAGGAAATCCTGACGCATTTTGGATTGCCATATCAGTACTTATCGCAACCTGCCCGTGTGCACTTGGTTTAGCTACGCCATCTGCCCTATCCTTTGCCATGGCAAATTTGAACAAGCAAGGTGTGCTGCTCAAACGCTCAGACGTATTAGAACAATTGACTCAGGTCGATCATATCGTACTGGATAAAACAGGTACGTTGACCGAAGGAAAGGTATCTATCGCGGCTATCCATAACATCTCTAATTACGTCGATGAAACATTGTTGCGCTATGCCCACAGCGTCGAGCAATTTTCTGAACACCCTATCGCGCGAGCATTTAACGATAGTCCGGTATTTCCTAATGTGACTGATTTTTGTTTTACCTTAGGAGAAGGAGTAAGTGCCACAGTAAACAAAAAACAGGTCGCATTATTGGCCACTCATCGTGTTAAAGGCGATGACGCAATACCTAAAACCTTAAACAATTGCAGTATTGTTATGCAAATCGATAAAGAATTTGTATGCGGATTTGAATTAAGTGACACCCTACGTCCTGATGTGGGGGATATGCTGCAACGATTAAGCCGCAAGGACATCACGTTGCTTAGTGGTGATAACGAGAAAAATGTGCAGCAAGTAGCAAATAATCTTGGCATCTCTGATTGGTTATCCCAGCAATCACCGCAACAAAAATTGCGGTTTGTAGAAGCATTGCAAAAACATGATCATAAGGTGCTGATGATTGGCGATGGTATCAATGATGCGCCAGTTTTGGCTCAAGCTGACGTTGCGGTAACCTTGGGAGCCGGTGCTGATTTAGCCAAATCATCGGCGGATGTGATTTTACTTAAAAACGCCCTTGGAAAGTTGCCAAATTTATTTACTGTCGCCCATCGATGTAAACAAAAAATCAGGCAAAATATGGCTTGGGCCTTAGGATATAATATTTTGGTGTTACCCTTAGCTGTCAGCGGAATATTGACCCCATGGATGGCAGTTATCGGTATGTCGCTAAGTTCTCTTATAGTGGTCGTCAACTCGGTACGACTGCTGAAGTAATTACGCAAGGTAAATTAATGAGCATAATTTATATATTGATCCCGTTGGCCATTATCATTGTTTCGCTCGCTATTGGGATTTTCTTTTGGGCCGTAAAGAGTAATCAGTTTGACGATTTAGAGCGTCATGGCTACAGCATACTGTTCGACGACGATATAAAATCCAATGCAAAGAAAACAGCTTCAGAATCGCCAAAAGTAAACGTTCAAAAAGACGATGAACAGTCTTAGTATTTTATCGGCCTTTTTGATTGGTTTAGCAGGCAGCGTACATTGCTTTGGCATGTGCGGCGGCGTGGTCAGCGCATTTAGTTTTGCCGTGCCTAAAGGTGCCAAGCAGTGGCCTTACGTACTGACTTATAACATAGGACGCATTGCTAGTTATACCCTACTCGGCGCTGCTACCGGTTATTTCGGTAGTATGCTGGAGCGAAATGATGCCCTTGGCCAAATACCTGTTTTACAAACTATCAGTGCATTATTTCTTATCGCTATGGCTTGTTATGTCGGCAATTGGTGGCATGGATTGCACTATTTAGAGCGCGCAGGTAGTAAGTTATGGCGTCATTTGCGGCCTTTATCTAAATCATTATTACCGTTCAAAAACCCTCTATACGCACTGCCTTATGGCGTAATATGGGGTTGGTTACCCTGCGGCCTAGTTTATTCTACTTTGACTTGGAGTCTCGCCAGCGGCAGCGCGTCAAATGGCGCGTTCATCATGTTGTTTTTCGGCTTAGGGACACTGCCTGCTTTGATCGTTATGGCCGCTGGAATTGAATCCCTTAAAAAGTTACTCGCCAATGCGAAAACACGTCAAATTGTGGCTTTGTGCTTACTCGCCTTTGCTGGTCAAATGCTCTGGCGTGCTTACGCTTAATATAGTGAGGTAAGTTAATTAACCTCGCTTCACGAGTAGCGTTAATTTGATGTCTTTTAATTTGATGTCTTTTTCTTGTAACTGATTAAAATAACTTGCGTAAAATCAGTAAAATAGTAACTTGGATGGCAAAGTTAACATTAGTTTCATACACTCAAAGCGTCACATCAGCGACGGAGAATAACGATGAAATATCAAAAAATACTCGCAGTTATCGACCCTGAAGATGACCAGCAAAAATCACTGTTGCGCGCCATCGAAATCGCGCAAATAACCCAGGGCAAGATAACGGCATTTTTACCTATTTATGACTTGTCTTATGAAATGACCACGATGTTATCTACTGACGAGCGTGAAAATATGCGTTTTGCAGTCATTGAAGATAAAACAGCCTGGTTAGCAGACTTAGTCGCCCCCATTGAGAAAGAATGCGGCCTTAAAATTGATTTGAACGTTGAATGGCATAATCGCGCTTGGGAGAGCGTTATTTGCCGAGTGATTAAACATGGTTACGATCTTATCGTTAAAGGCACACAATTAAACGATACCTTAAAAGCAGTAATTTTTACCCCAACTGATTGGCACATTATGCGTAAAAGCCCTGTGCCTGTTTTATTGGTTAAGGATCACGATTGGCCGGTAGCAGGTAAAGTGCTTGCAGCGGTGAGCCTTGGGGTTGAAGATGATGAACATACAGCCTTGAATGATTGCGTGACGCGCACCGCAAAAGGATTTGCAGAGTTGTTGTCATCAGAGGTGCATTTAGTTAATGCCTACCCAGGAACGCCGATTAATATTGCGATTGAAATACCTGAATTTGACCCACAGATATACAGTGATTCAGTCAAAGAGCATCACCATAGTGCAATGTTACGTCATGCCCACAAGCACAATATTCCAGCCACTTGTAGTCACATAGAAGAAGGATTACCAGAAGATGTTATTCCTGCTTTAGCAGAGAAAATTGACGCTGAATTAGTTGTTCTTGGTACCGTTGGACGACAGGGAATTTCAGGCGTATTAATTGGTAACACTGCCGAACATGTTATCGACAAATTAAACTGTGATGTTTTGGCGATTAAACCTGATGGCTACGAGTCCCCAGTGGATTGTTCATAAACACTTACCCGTTTATAAATAACCAAAATTAACCTCAGGCGCTGATTTTATAGCGCTTAGGGTTAATTATAACTTAATACTAGCTATTATCATTTGGCATTTAAACCATTGCTTAACGCACTTCGATAAGCACTTAGTGCTGGTACCAGAGCCAATAGCATCGCTAAACCAAGCGCTAATAATACATATTCTAACACCGCATCAGAATAGCCCAAAGGACTGATCAATAACCCGTATTCGGTCTGCACGTAGTCTGCTAACAACCAGATAGATACATTTGTCATTACATAACCGATGACACACCCTGACAACGCAAGAAATATTGCTTCACATTCAATCATCAGCACAATCAAAAACGTGTTTGCACCTAATGCGCGTAATACCGCTATTTCGCGCTGTCTTTCGTGAATAGACGCTAATAACATAGTAAGCATGCCAAGCATCGCAGCCAATAAGATTAAACTTGAAACCAAACTCAAACTTGTCTCTACCCCCTTCATTAAGTTCCACAACTCAGCCAGTGCTACGCCGGGCAAAATAGCTGACATAGGCGCTTGTTGATCAGTATTGATTACACGCTGCACCTGTAAAGTCGATATTTTGCTCGTTAACCCTAAGTAAATCGCGCTGACCTGAAGGTCACTCTCGATAGTGTCGTGCTGAGCATGGTCATCTTCATGAGTATCGTTGCCCGTGTGTTCGCTCGTATGCCGACTGATTGTGCTTGTTTGATGAACGCTGTGCATCCCATCAATTGATTTAATTGGCACAAAAACACTTTGATCGATCGGGGTACCAGTGGCGTGCAAAACCCCTACGGTGATAAACGGATATTGTTTATGGTGGGTAAAACTTACTTTTGCACTGCCATGAGCTAGCACGACCTCTTGGCCAATTTGATATCCTAATGTTTGAGCCACGGTGGCGCCTAAAACTATATCTGTGGGCTGGGTAAAAGACTGTCCTAAAGCAAAGTCCAAGGCATTTTTATTTCCATAACGGAAGTACGTAAAGTAATCTTCTGTGGTTCCAACAACGGGAAATCCCTGATGGGAATCCCCCAGTGAAATGGGTATTGCCCACTTAACACTTTTAGCATTAGCTAATGTTACATACTCATTCCAACTAATATTGCTACTTGGGCTACCGACATGAAATACAGAATACAATAACAGGTTTAGTTGGCTTGTCCTGGCCCCTACGATAAGGTCGACTCCGGAAACGGCGCGTTCGAAATTTTGCCGCACTTCGCCCCGCAAATGTTCGACACTGAATAGCACAAACATACTCACCGCGATGGAGATAACCGTTAATCCCGCCATTAATTTACGCGCCATTACGCTGGCTAAGGTCAGTCTAACTAACATCGGCCCCTCCCTGCTCAATGTAAGATGAATTCAACTTATGCATAGTGACTTCAGAAGTAAATGCTGATGCTAACGAACGGTCATGGCTGACGAATATTACCGTGGCGTGATGCGCACGACTTTGCGCAAGTAATAACGCGATAAACTTGTCTCTATGCTCACTATCAAGGGCTGAAGTGGGCTCATCAGCGATGATAAGTGCAGGTTTAGATAACAACGCTCTAGCTACAGCGACTCGTTGTTGCTGACCAACACTCAGTTCACCGGCTTGTCTTTTAAGCATATCCGCAGTTAATCCTAACGAAGCGGTTAAATTCTCAAAATCATTATCCACATCAGATGCTGGGTTGGTTCCGTTTGCTCGAGCCGTAAACCACTGGCCCAAATGTATGTTTTCTTCGGCACTTAAATAAGGTAATAAATTGAATTGTTGAAATATAACGCCCATTTCTCGCGCTCTAAAATTATCGCGTTGTCGAGCAGACAACTGGTTTAGCTCGCTATTGAGCACACATAACCGACCACTTTGCGATTCCAAAACACCACATAGCAAATTTAATAATGTAGATTTTCCACTGCCTGATTGACCGTGCAAGAACACATGCTCGCCTCTTTCTACTTGCCAGCGAGGGATAGTTAATGTCGGTTTGTCTTGCTTAGGCCAAGTAAAAGTGAGATTTTCAATGTCAATAGCTAACGACATAGTGTTCCTGTTAAATAAACTGAAAGCATAGGGTAATCATTTTTGTCTTATCAGCAAGCGAATGTGACTTAAATAAAAACGATAACTTCGCTATAATCCGCCAGTATTTTCTTTTCATTATCCACTAGTTGCCTTATTCATGAATCACGTTGTTAATAATATATCTGCTGCCACACATAATACTGCGTCATCGCTCGCGCTGAATTTCAAAAAACTCACCACTAAACTACGTCGTAAAACTGGCCAAGCGATTGCCGATTTCAATATGATTGAGGAAGGCGATAAAGTCATGGTGTGTTTATCAGGCGGTAAAGACAGTTATACCATGCTGGATATTTTGCTCCATATGCAAAAATCTGCACCGATTAATTTTTCGATTATAGCGGTCAATTTAGATCAAAAACAGCCCGGTTTTCCCGAACATATCCTGCCTAACTACCTTAATGATTTAGCTGTTGATTACGCTATTATCGAGGAAGATACCTACTCTATCGTGGTAGATAAGGTGCCCGAAGGCAAAACAACCTGTTCATTATGTTCCCGGCTTCGTCGCGGCATTCTGTATACCAACGCGGTTAAGTTAGGTGTCACAAAGATTGCACTTGGCCATCATAGAGACGATATGCTTGAAACATTGTTTTTAAATATGTTTCATAACGGCCGCTTAAAATCGATGCCGCCAAAGTTGACCAGCGATGATGGGCGAAATGTAGTCATACGTCCCCTTGCTTATTGCAGTGAGCAAGATATAGCGGATTATGCCCTACATAAAGGGTTTCCAATTATTCCGTGTAACCTATGCGGCTCACAAGAAAACCTACAACGTAAGCAAGTTAAGGCCATGTTAGCCCAATGGAATACTCAGTTTCCAGGCCGTATCGAAACCATGTTTAAAGCGTTACAAAATGTAGTACCGTCACACTTAGCAGATCCGACAGCGTTTAACTTTGCCGATTTACATCAACAACAGCTTGGCGAAGGTGAAGGTGATTTGGCATTTGATCCTGTTGAAATAAAACCAGTACAAAGCTATGACACGCAAGCTGTGTCTGTTTTACGTATAGATTAGGAATACACTGTGAAAATAGGAATTGCCCTCGGTAGCGGCGCGGCTCGCGGATGGGCGCATATCGGCGTCATACAAGCCTTAGAAGAATTAGGGATTAAAATTGATGTTGTCGCTGGGTGCTCTATTGGAGCATACGTAGGCGCCGCCTACTCGTCTAACAAACTTGAACCACTTGAAGAATGGGTGCGCAGTTTAACTGAATGGCAAGTCTTTGCGTTAATGGGCGTCGGTTTGTATCGCGGAGGATTGGTCAGCGGTTTAAAGGTCTTTAAAGCGTTACAGGATAATTTTAGTGAAGAAACCTTCGAAGAATTATGCAAACCCTTTGCTTGCGTGGCGACTGACCTTTATAGCGGCCGAGAAATTAACTTTCTAACGGGCTCTGTTGTTGATGCTGTTCGTGCCTCCTGTGCCATACCTGGCTTATTTCCACCTACAACCTTTAATGATCGTTGGTTAGTCGACGGCGGTGTGGTTAACCCCGTTCCCGTTAATTTGTGTCGTCATTTAGGGGCCGACATTGTTTTTGCCGTGAATTTGAGCGCTGACTTTCGTCCACAAACGATGGACAACAACGAAAAAGAACGAGAGCGAAACCAACAAAAGATCACCGATATGTTTACTAAAAGCCAAAACCACTTATCTAAATGGTTTAAAAGCGATAGTAAGGTCAAAGAAAGTGACCCAGATAAACCGGACGATCAAGATGACGTAGAGTTAAACAGTGAAATAGCCAAACCTCGTGCGGCTAAAAACCATCCACCCAGCATGATTGGTGTTATGGCAGGCTCATTGGATATTTTACAGGCTCGGGTGACCCGCTCTCGTTTAGCAGGAAACCCACCGGACATTCTGATAGAACCACAATTGCGTGATTTCGGTATGATGGAATTTTATCGTGCGGGTGAATTGATAGAAGAAGGCCGCAATAGCGTAAAGCGCATAGCTGACCAAATTCGTTATCAATTGCGCTTAGATTAGTTTTTATGGCTAAGTTTAAGCAGACAAAGCAACACATAAATTAATTCAAAAGGTCAGGTCAAATAATATAATTAATTAATCTGACCTAAACAATGATTTACATAATCCGATTAAAAGTCTTGTTACTTAGTAGTTCTAGCGGTTATGCGTAACGGAATAGTAGGTAACGATAAGCTCTTTTTTTCATCCAACCAGCTTTTTTCAAGCACTAAACGCCCCTCACTAATATTCAATCCATTATTCAAGGGTTGAGTTAACTGCGAGTCAGCAAAATGAACAATCAAGCCGTCGACAGAGGGCATTAAGAACGATAAAAAACTGCCCATATCAGCAAAGAATGTCTGATATTGCTGATATAGCACCTCTATGTCCTCAGCGCTGTATTGCATCTTTAACCATTGGGGAGTCGTTTCGAGTTGCACAGACATATCACATTGATTCACTGGTTCTTCTATAACCAGGGCAACCGTTGCATTAGCCATCTTTAATGCTTTTTCACTTGGAACCGTAAAACGTTGCTCAGAAGATACCGGTAAAGGGATATTGAGTTTTTGGGTATGAATATAGGCTGAACTTATATGGCATAAGTCGCCCGTTGTGACATGCTTGAAGCCAAAGGCAAACTGCAAGGCGTTATTGTCCTCATCTTGCAACTTACGGACATGGCTGTAAAAAGTGCTGTAATCAACGTTTAAAGAGGCTTGAGGAAATGTAGATAAAGCCTTCAGTTCTTCTTGTGCAACTGCAAAGCAGCTTGGAATAATACAAGCTGCGAGTAACCATTTTTTCATAAATCCATATGCTCTTTATTGACTCTCATCATGCTAAGTAATTCATCGATATAGTCTTGCCCACGTTCTGAATAGCTGTGCAAACCATGGACTAAAGCTTTAGCCGTAATTTGCTTATCTTGTGCTCGTAGGTTTGCTCTAATATCGCGCAATTCTTGATACGCATAATGTCGATTAAGGTTTCTTATATAGGTTTTAACTGCATGAGATAAGTCTTTAAACTTAGCCACTTCATGGACAGTACCTTCATTGCGGCGTTTGGGTACAAAACCACAGCCTTTTTTAAAGCACCATAATCCAAAAAAATTATAGCCTTTACGGGCAAATCGCGACGTACCCCATCCTGACTCATTCGCGGCTTGAATAAGAACTAATTCAGCTGGGATCATATCGACACGTTTAAGCAGTACGGCCATAGATTCTTGCATAGACAGTGCCTTATCAACTTTGTAATCCCGTCGTAAGCGCTTTAAAAGCTTAACACTAAACGGGCTTAACGTGGCTTTTTGTTCGAGTTGTTGGGCCATGCTGACAATTGCTTTACGTTTAATTAAGGTAATATTATTTTGACGATTAATTTCAGGTAGTAAGTAAGCAAAAAAAGCCCGCTTTTTATCTGTAATATCCTCATATTTTTTAAAATTGGGGATTTTTTTAGAAGCGCTAGCGTCAGGTAATACCTGGGCCTTTCCCGCTAAATCGTCGATCAGAATACGTAGCTCTGTGTCGTCCAGATGCAACGCAGTGTCTGGTAATTGAGATTCAAAATAATTGTCAGCGGTATACATAATACCAAACAGGATTATTGCGACCGCAAAGTAACGAAATTTATGTAATGAGTTGTGAGTGTTAAGCATAGAAAACCGAATCTTTTTTATCTGTATTAGTAGAAGGTTGTCCAATTACTTCAACACCGAATAAGGTACGGTACAACACGCCTTTAGTATGAATATACCAAGGAACAAGCCAAATTAGTGCAATGCCAAAGGTAAATAGACCCGCAATAAATAACACGAAAGACAAAATATAAAACTGGCTCAATGGTAACCAATACCGATTAAAAACACGCATCGACATTAAAATTGCTTGGCTAGGTCGATACTTTTTTTCTACCAACAGCACCAACGCAAAACCAGTAGACATTGCTAAATAGATACCAGGCAAAATATACAATGCGATACCTAAATTAACCAATGCACCCAACATTAAAGCACAAAAAATTAACATCGCTGATGCTGCTAAACGTTTCACTAGCCCTATAAAAGACGTTTTTAAACCTATGCTATGGCTGATACCCATCATCATCAAGGCCGTAATAAGAGGTGTGGTGATCAAGGTAAATAGCAGGTTTAAACCAAAACTCAATGATACTGACGGGTTTTGTAAATCGTCGATACTGACAAAACGCCCAATTAACATCAGTAACAGTAGTATCATGCCCAGCGTGAATAACCCGCCTTGCAAAATGCTATAAAAGTGTTGCTTTGATATCGCCCACCCTTCTTTAGCGCAGGTGCTTAAATCAAGTGTTGTTTCGCCGGCAAGCGATTTATCGATGTTGCCACCTTGCGTGTGTTTGTTCTGTTGTTCCACAAATTACCCTTTAAAAAACCACTTACGACATAATACCCGAACTTTATAACCAGAGGGAAACTCATCGAATGATAATAGCGCCATGATACCTTTCGACAAACCTATTATGCTAAAACCAGTTTTGCAGCCAAGACAAGCAATACAGCCCCCATCACTCTATCGAACCAGTGGCTGTATTGACTAATAAAAGCGCGTACTTTGCGTGTACTGAGCAAATAAGACAAAAAGCAAAACCAAATACCCGTTGCCACGGCTAGGTACAAACCGTATACCAATTTCACGCCGAAGGGCGTCTCCGCCGAAACCGCCACGGCAAACACTGAAAGAAAAAACAACGTCGCCTTGGGGTTTAGACCGTTCGTTAGGAACCCAACCGTAAACGCTTTTTTGTCGCTGATCATTTTCAAATCAGCACCGTTTTGCACCCCGCCAACCGTGTTTGGAGCAGGACTTCGAATCGCTCCAATAGCAATATAAACCAAGTAGGCAGCAGCCACGTAACTGAATATTTTAAATACCATGGGGTTCGTTTTCAGTAATAACCCAATTCCTAACAACGAATAGGTAACATGCAATAATATTGCTGCGCCCACACCAATACTTGTAATCATCGCTAGTCTGCGGCCGTAATTAATGCTGTGCTTCAATACGATTGCAAAGTCTGGTCCAGGGCTTGCCACAGCTAATAAATGCACAGCAGCAATCGTTAAAAATTCTCCCCAATATAGACTCAGATCCACTTTATTATTCCTCGACGTTTTGTGTTAAATATTGCGTTACAATCAAACTAGCCATTCCATAATGCGCCTCTTTGAATGCATTATTCATTTCGCTGGGTAGCAAATTTAATTCCACTGTATGCGCTTGGTTATGATTAGCCAGTTGAACCAAGCCCGCAGCTGGGTAAACATTGCCTGAGGTGCCAATAGAAATAAAGAAATCAGCTTCGACCACGGCCTGTTCGATTTCTTCCATATAAAACGGCATTTCACCAAACCATACAATATCTGGCCTGATTGACTGCTGTGGAGTACAGCATATGCAGCGAGCGGCACCATCAAAACTTCCAGTCATAGAGAAAGTTCGTTGACTATGACAGCATCTTGCGCGCAATAATTCACCGTGCATATGCAGAATGTTTTGGCTGCCCGCACGCTCATGTAAATCATCAACATTTTGGGTGATAATTAACACCTTACCTTTGTGGCATCTCTCGAATTCAGCCAATGCATAATGCGCTTTATTAGGGTTGACCACGTTGCTCTGCAATTGTGCGCGTCGTAGATTATAAAATCGATATACTAGCTCAGGATCGCGTAAAAAGGCCTCAGGGGTCGCCACATCTTCAATAGAATGCTCTTCCCATAGACCGTCATTATCGCGAAATGTGCGCAATCCAGATTCAGCAGATATCCCTGCCCCTGTTAAGAACACCACATTTGCATCGGGGGGGATCCCCGCCCCTAATACGTAATCGGTAAGATGGTTAATGACACAAATTCCTCTTTAATTTTTCTATTAGGGTCAACTCAAGTCCTATATTATGCCACGATGCCAAGATTAACGAATACAGGCACAGCCATAAAATTCGGCGCAAGGACATAACGTTTCAGAATGAATGTCATGTCTATTATGCCTTAATACCCCAAGGGTAAAAAGTCAGGTTTATGCACGCTATTCTTTACAGTGCGTGAATAAGCTAAATCGGCGGTATAGGTTCTATTTAATGTGAGCGTTACCAGCGTTTACAAATAGATTTACCCTTCATAACCGACTTATATAACGATAAGACTTCCGGCATATTTCCTTTATGCAACCTAATTGGTATAAGCTATATAGCCGTTTTACATTGTGAATACTCTATTTTGGCAAAAATTCCGTTTATTGATCGCATAGAACAGCAATACCAAGAACTCTCTCCTAATGCTCGGTTAATAGCTGATCACCTTAAACATACCCCGCTTGATGTATTGAGTTGTTCGGTAGCTGAAATTGCTCAAAAAACCCATACGTCTAAAGCAACCGTGAGTCGTTTTTTTCGTCAGCTTGGTTATGACTCACACTCAGATGCAAAACAAGAGCTAAATGCATTTAGGGCAAATGGCTACCCGATGTACATGGAGTCAGATCAGGGCGGTGCCTTAAGTCGAGAAATACAGCGAATTGAACAAACTTGGAGTAATCTAGATCAAGTCCAGTTAAATGCGCTAATTCAATCTATATGCAAAGCGTCTCGCATTACGCTTATTGGCTTTCGTAATAGCTATCCAGTGGCTCTTCATTTTCGCCAACAATTATTACAAATTCGCAGCAAGGTGCGTCTTTTGCCCCAACCTGGGCAAACGTTAAGTGAAGAACTGCGTGATATTAGTGACGATGAATTGGTTATTTTAATTGGTTTTCGGCGTAGACCTAAAATATTCAAACCTTTGCTTAACAAAATTCAACACCACAATGTCGCGCTACTAGCGGATCCGTCTGGTCAAATATACGCCGAACAAGTTAAACAGTTAATTATTTGTCAACTTGGTCAAGAGCAAGCCCTTGATAGCTACGCAGCACCAATGAGTGTCATTTCTATAATTTGTAATCAGGTCTTTACCTTACTCGGGAACTCCTCGGACAAACGGATCAGCGAGATATCATCTCTTTACGAAGAACTAGATGAACTCGAAAAACGTTAATTAAACTTCCTCAAAAGTGCATATTCTGGAGAAATGACCCTATCTTAATTGACTGAAAGAATTCTTGTTCATCCCACCTTGAAAGATTAATTATTACACCAACAACTAAATAACGAGTGACACACTTGCTAATGATAAGGTGTTCCTCGTTAGAAGCGGGAAGATGGCACAAGTCGTGGCATAACTAGATTTTCAATTTGCTAAATAATCATTGAAGAGAAACCCTGTTGTTTCGCTAATTTTCAGTTCTCAACATGTCACAATTCATACAGCACCTGAGTATGAATAGTGCCCAAGCGAGAGTATTCTTGATGTGAATGTGCATGTGCATGTAAAAAGTGACGATGCGAGCTAGCGCTAAACATTACTTCACGATATCAATGCGAAATCTATTAGACGATGAAATCCCTATAGACACAAAAGACTAAGGAAATACTATGCAATCCCCTGAAATCGAAAAGCCTATATTATACCAAGAGCAAACCGCCCTCGCCCTAGAGAACTTTAGGATCAGCGGCACGCCTATGCCAAGCGAATTTATCCACGCTCTTGCGCTAATAAAAGCCAGTGCTGCCAAAGCTAACGCAGAACATGCGGGCCTAAATGACGAAATAGCCATAGATATACAGCGAGCAGCGATGGAAGTGTCCCAAGGTAAGCATGATGATGCCTTTATGGTTGACGTATTTCAAACCGGCTCAGGCACCAGTACGAATATGAATGTGAATGAAGTCATTGCTTCGCTGGCCACTGATAAGCTTGGTAAACCCGTTCACCCGAATGACCATGTGAACATGGGACAAAGTTCTAATGACGTTATTCCTAGCGCTATCCATGTCAGTGCTACCTTAGCTATCAGCCGAGAATTAATCCCTGCATTACAAAGCTTAATGTCAGCGATTGACGCTAAAAGTATATTGTATCGCGAGACGGTGAAAACCGGCCGCACGCACTTAATGGACGCTATGCCGATTACACTCGGACAAGAATTAAGTGGCTGGAGCAAGCAAATTCAATTCGCTATAACACGCTTAATAGAAGTGTTGCCGAGAATTTCTGCTCTCGCTCTGGGCGGTACCGCAGTAGGAACAGGTATAAATACCCATCCTGATTTTGCTCGCTCAGCCTGTCGTGAATTGAGTCAACTCACCGGATTGCGTTTTCTACCAGCAGATAATTATTTTGCCGCGATCAGCAGCCAAGATACGGCGGTAGAGGTCAGCGGTCATTTAAATACTCTAGCGGTTAGTTTAATGAAAATATGCAATGACCTTCGCTGGATGAATAGCGGGCCGCTGACTGGATTGGGCGAAATATCACTGGAGAAACTGCAAGCAGGTAGCAGTATTATGCCAGGCAAAGTGAATCCTGTGATCCCAGAAGCGGTTGCCATGGTGTGCGCGCAAGTAATGGGATACCATCAAAGTATCACCATTGCAGGGCAATCAGGTAACTTTCAGCTCAATACTATGCTGCCACTTATCGGATTCAACCTACTCAGCAGCTTAAGTTTATTGACGAATGGTATCAGTGCGTTAACGCACAAAGCCATTGTACCGATGAAAGCCAATATCGATAAAATGGCACAATCACTGGGCATGAATCCGATATTGGTTACCGCGTTAAATAGTAAAGTAGGTTACGAACAGGGGGCCCTTATCGCCAAAGCCGCCTATGAACAAAAGCGACCTGTGGTAGATGTGGCTGCTGAAATGACTGATATTCCAATCGAAACATTACGCACACTATTAGATCCTAAATCTATGACTTAACACGTTGACGTTATGAAATAGCGAGCAAGGGTATTGGTGAATCTGCCTCCGCTTGTTTCATTCTAAAAGTTAAAATTTGTTATTGTAGAATTGACGCAACAGTTGATTATAAAACAACAATTATTAAAAAATTGTTAAATTAAACGATATATCCACTATAACAAATGTTTCTCTTGACTATTTGATGAAACATTTGTTTCATATAAGACCATTTAGTCAACTTTTTAAGATCCATGAGCCACGCTGCTAAACATTTTACCAGTCAGACACCTTACGTATTGCATTTAGACGTAAAAGTTGACGACAAAGCAAAATCAACGGATTTACCTCTGTATGGTATGTCATTGGCGGTAAAGGACTTATTTCATATAAAGGGTCTGCCAACAACTGCTGGTAATCCTGACTGGTTAGCAAGTCACCCTATACCTGAGCATACCTCTCCAGCGGTTGAAAGGTTATTACAACAAGGTGCATCTTTGGTCGGTAAAACAATCACCGATGAGCTGGCTTACAGTCTTAATGGCCAGAATTTACATTACGGCACGCCATTCAATATTTCTGCGCCAAATCGCGTACCTGGTGGCTCCTCAAGTGGCTCAGCAGTTGCGGTTCGAGAAGGCAGTGCAAGAATAGGCTTGGGTACCGATACCGGAGGTTCAATTCGCGTACCTGCCAGCTACAATGGTTTGTTTGGTCTTCGCCCGACTCATGGGCGGATCAGTTGCGAACATATGGTCAGCTTGGCACCAAGCTTTGATACAGTAGGCTGGATAACCAGAGATTTAGATAGCTTAGCAACCGTCGCCGATGTGCTATTTGAAGACACCAAAGAGTTAGACTTGGTGGAAATTAGTGCCAATACTGCACCGAGAATTGGCTTCGCTGAAGAGCTCGTTGCTCAGTGCGAATATGCTGATATGCTGACAGAGACCTATCGCAAAATTTCCGCTACGTCATATAAACTTTCATCTGGCCTATCTAGCACACTCTTGAGTCAAGCCAGTGAAACATTTCGGATCTTGCAAGGCTATGAAATATGGCAAACTCACGGTCAATGGATCACCAACCACCAACCTACTTTTGCGCCTGATATTCAAGATCGGTTTATGTGGTGTGCCACAATAGATAAATCCCAATACCAGCAAGCGTTAAAGCAACAACAAACGTTTATTGAACATATTAATCATCTATTTACCCAATGTGATGTGATATTTTTACCTACGACGCCAGGCCCTGCTCCTCTTTTAAGTATGGCTGGTGACGATTTAGCACATTATCGGAATACACTGATGAGACTAACCTGCATTGCAGGCTTATGTGGTCTACCCCAGTTACATATTCCGTTATCGATTAACTCCCATGCGCCCATGGGATTTTCATTAATTGGCCAAAAAAATCATGACAAACAATTAATTGAAATCGCGCGCATGTTTTTAGAGACACTATCATGAGCAATTCAACCACGTTGCGGCCTGTCGCCTTTACGGCCCCACACTATGCAGCAAGCCAAGTAGGACAAAATGTATTACAGCACGGAGGCACAGCCATTGAAGCAATGGTTGCGGCTGCCGCTTCTATTTCAGTTGTTTACCCACATATGAACAGTATGGGGGGCGACGGCTTTTGGCTTATCAGCGAACCCGGCAAAGAACCAGTGGCTATTGATGCCAGTGGCACTGCCTGTGCTAAAGCTGATCTCGCTTATTACGCAAAACACGGCTCTATACCCTCTCGTGGACCAGACGCAGCACTGACCATGGCTGGCGCTGTTGCTGGTTGGCAAAAAGCGCTGGAGATAAGTCATACCTGGCAATCTGGCTTACCCTTAAGCGAATTACTTGCACCTGCCATTGGTCAAGCCGAATGGGGTATTGAAGTCACTCAAAGTCTGCAGGATGCCAGCGAAAAAACATTTGATGACTTATCAACCATCCCGCATTTTGAGCAGTTTTTGATTAAAGGGAAAAGCCTTAAAAAAGGTAAGATCCTTAAATTACCCGCTATCGCTAAAACACTGTCTAAGCTGGCAGAAAATGGTCTTGAGGATTTCTACAAAGGAGAGATAGCACAGGCTTTAGCTGAAGATTTACGCGCCGCAGGCTCGCCTATTACCCTTGAAGATCTTAACGCTTACGAAGCTAAAATTGTTCCGCCTCTATCGGTCAAGACCTCGGTAGGCAAACTATATAATTTGCCTGCGCCAACACAGGGGATCGCATCGTTATTGATTCTCGCGTTGTTCGACAAAGTACAGCACCTAGCCACAAGCGAGGCTGATTTTGTCCACTTATTAGTTGAATGTACTAAACAAGCTTTTATTAAGCGTAATCAATATGTTGCAGATCAAAGCAGGGTGAGTATCGATTTACAAAGCTTGCTTGCACCTAAGTCACTTGATGAGATGGTGCTTGATATTAGTCTTGACCGTGCACTGTCCTGGCCACATATGGCAAAACCAGGTGACACCATTTGGATGGGGGCCTGTGACCGCGAAGGAAGAATGGTCAGTTACATACAAAGTATTTACTGGGAATTCGGTAGCGGTGTGGTATCTCCACAAACGGGGATTGTTTGGAACAACCGTGGCACATCGTTTTCACTGCAACGTAACAGTTTGCAGCAGCTTGCTCCGGGTATGAAACCATTCCACACGTTAAATCCCGCATTTGCTGAACTAAACGATGGCCGTCGTATCAGCTACGGCACAATGGGAGGCGAAGGCCAACCACAAACTCAGGCGGCAATATTTAGTCGCTATGTTTACCAACAAAAATCTCTAGCAGAATCCATCAGTTTAGGGCGTTGGCTACTCGGACGAACGTGGGGAGATGAAAGTCATAATCTTAAAATAGAGCAAGACTTAGCGGATGAAATTCAAAGCGAACTCCGTGCCAAGGGCCATGACATTGCACTTGTAGATTCGCGTAATGAATTAATGGGACACGCTGGTGCAGTTGTCATGCGCCCAGACGATAACGTTTCCGCAGCAACAGACCCCCGTAGTGATGGCAACGCGTTTGCAGCGCATACCTATGAGTAAGCGCTGCCAATAAATAATAAATAAAAACCAACCCATTGCTTAAAATACAACGTAAATGAGAAAATTATGGAATTAGTGTTAAACAATCTACCGACGATTGCTGCGTTGATCGGCACCGGTATTTTTGCTGGCTTATTAGCAGGATTATTAGGTGTAGGAGGCGGTATTGTTATTGTCCCTGTGCTGTTTTTTCTATTTCAATCGTTTGGTGTTAGCCCACAAAGCGCCATGGTGATTGCTACCGGTACATCACTGGCAACCATTATTCCTACCTCGATTAGCTCCATTCGATCTCATCAAAAAAAGGGCAATGTTGATGTCGCTTTGCTGAAACAGTGGGGATTACTCATTTTGATAGGCGTTCTACTTGGTAGCTGGTTGGTGACAAAAGTTGATGGTAGTTACCTTACGACGCTATTTGGTATCGTCGCGACTTTATCAGCCTTAAATATGTTGTTTAGAACAGGTAAATCAGCGCTGGCTGACAGTTTGCCTGGCCGTGTTGGGCAATCTGTTATAGCAGGATGCATTGGCTTTTTCAGTTCAATGGTTGGTATTGGTGGTGGCACGTTATCGGTGCCTATTTTAACCGCGTTCAATTACCCGGCGCATAAAGCAGTGGGTACTGCGGCCGCCATCGGGCTTGTTATATCTTTTCCGGCAGCTTTGTATTTATTGATATTCGGTCAAACTCCTCAGGATGCGCCACTTGGTACCTTCGGATACATTAACCTCGTAGGCTTTGTATGTATCGTACCTCTAACGGTTTTATGCGCGCCAATCGGTGCTGGTATAGCATCTAAGCTTGATGCAAATATGTTGAAAAAGATTTTTGCCGTCGTTTTACTTATTACCGGGACACGCATGTTAGCGCAGTTGTTTATCTAACGCAGCGTGTCAGCAACAATCAGTCAACCATTCAAATTATAATTTAACGTCGGAGCACAACACATAGTGAAAAACCTTACTCCCCCTCCTCGCCTTCTTATGGGACCTGGACCAATAAACTGTTATCCCCGGGTGTTGAGTGCCATGTCTACCCAACTGATTGGTCAATATGACCCCGTTATGACTGGCTATATGAATGAAGTTATGCACTTATATCGAGATGTGTTCGCTACTAAAAATAAAGCCACATTACTGATAGATGGCACTTCTCGTGCCGGAATTGAAGCAGTCTTGGTTTCTTGTATTGAACCTGGCGATAAGGTATTGGTGCCTATATTTGGTCGTTTTGGCCACTTGCTTAAAGAGATTGCAGAACGTGCTGGCGCCGATGTGCACTGTATCGAAGCAACTTGGGGCGAAATATTTGAGCCCCAACAAATAGAAGATGCGATAAAACGGGTAAAACCTAAAGTGCTTGCGCTAGTTCAAGGTGATACGTCCACCACTATGTTGCAGCCTCTTGAGCATATTGGTGAAATTTGTCGACGCTTTGATGTTATTTTTTATTCTGACGCTACTGCTTCGATCGGTGGCAACCCATTTGAAACAGACAAATGGCAACTTGATGCAGTCTCTGTGGGATTGCAAAAATGCTTAGGCGGACCCAGTGGCAGTGCCCCTATTACACTTAGCGAACGTTATGTGGATTTAGTGCGCGGGCGTCAACACGTTGAAGCAGGCATAAAGGCGGACCATCACAGTGCAGGCACAGGCAGTCGTATTCGTTCTAATTATTTCGACATACCCATGATCCTTGATTATTGGGGGGAGGAACGTTTAAACCATCACACTGAAGCGACATCAATGCTTTATTGCGCCCGCGAATGTGCAATTACCCTACTCGAAGAAGGTATTGAGGCATCTATCGCTCGCCACAAATTACATGGCCGCGCTATGCTAGCAGGCATTCAGGGTATGAATCTTAAAGCTTTCGGTGATCTGTCTAACAAGATGAATAACGTCGTTGGTGTATATATACCCGATGGTGTAAATGGCGAACAAATTCGTCAGCAGCTACTTCATGATTTCAATATTGAAATTGGCACCAGTTTTGGGCCATTGCATGGAAAAATTTGGCGTATCGGCACAATGGGTTATAACGCCCGCCAAGATACGGTACTACACACACTACAGTCACTCGAGACGCTACTTCGCCGAGCTGGGCACAAGCTTCAACCGGGCCTAGCAATAGATAGTGCGTTTAGTATTTATAGTGAGAAAGGTTAATGACCACATTTGCGCCTTATGCAATTCAGACCTACGAGCGCTGTGATGTGCTCGCGCACTTTAGTCAAGATCCAGACTGCATAGATAGGCGATATTTAACGCCGGAGCATTTGCAAACCAATCGTCAAGTTTCACTGTGGATGGAACAAGCCGGTATGACTACCTGGCAAGATTCAGCAGCGAATCAATGGGGTCGCTATTCAAGTACCAATCCACAAGCTAAAACGCTGGTGATCGGTAGTCATCTAGATACGGTCCCCAATAGCGGTAAGTACGATGGCATTCTTGGTGTTTTGGCGCCGCTAAGTTTAATTCAATATTTGCATGATCATCATATCGAACTGCCATTTCATCTTGAATTAGTCGGTTTCGGTGATGAAGAAGGCACTAGGTTTGGCGCAACACTACTAGGCAGTTGTGCTGTAGCAGGCACTTGGCAGGAAAAATGGAATACCCTAACTGACGAAAACGGAATATCACTAACCCAAGCTTTCACTGATGCAGGGTTAGATATTAACGAAGTACATACAGCTGCGCGCAACAATGCCAATACTGACGATTTTTTTGAGTTTCATATAGAACAAGGACCCGTCCTTGAAGAGCAAGATTTAGCCGTGGGTGTTGTTAACGCAATTGCAGGCGCTAAACGTTTTACCGTAACGTTAAAAGGTTTAGCGGGACACGCGGGCACGGTGCCCATGCCCATGCGTCAAGATGCACTGGCTGGTGCAAGTGAGATGATTCTAGCGATTGAAAAAATAGCCACGCAAAAGGGTATTGTAGCAACAGTTGGGTTCCTTCGTTGCCTATCTGGTGCGGTTAATGTGATTTCAGGCGCGACGACATTTAGTCTGGATATTCGCAGTATTGATGACACATTGCGCGATGAAACACTTAATGAAATTATCGAACAACTTCACATAATTGCAGATAAACGGCGTATCAAGATGGATATCACGCCTACCCATCAAGCACCGGCAGTAAAGTGTGATGAACGCCTACAACAACGCTTACTAGATGCAAGCGTAAAAAGTGATGTTCCTCAATTTATTCTAAGTTCCGGTGCGGGGCACGACACCATGGCAATGGCGGCAATCTGTCCCGTTGCGATGCTCTTTATGCGTTGCGAAAAAGGGTTAAGTCATCATCCTGGTGAAGCGATTACGGTACGCGACATTGAAATCGCATTAGGCGTTATGTCTGCGTTTATCGAGGATTATAGCGAATAAGCAAACGGGTCAACCCGAACGATAAAAAGGTTGACCAACGTTTTGTAATGTAATTAACACGAGCGGCATGTTTACATAATTGATCACAATAATGTTAGATACTGCCTTCACTTTCTATAACTAAAATTCTAGCTTCGCCTATAGGACTAGCAACATGCTCGGTACCTTCATTGGCATAAAAAATATCGCCTGGGTTGAGTAAGTCTGTGTGCACTACCCCATCATGTTTATACTGTATTTCAACCATACCATCTAGCACCGCAAATACTTCCTCCCCCTCATTCACATGCCATCGATATGGTTCGTTAGTCCAATGTAACTTGGTCGTAATACCACTCATATTAGCAATTTTTAGTGAACCCCAAGGAAGTGATGCGGTAAATTTTTTACTTCTAATAATTTCCATATATTCCTCTTTAAATTAACTGCCCGGGCGCCTTTATTGTGGCCTATTTATGGTAAACCTCTGTGCAGAATCAATATTAAAATAATCACCTGCCCCACCGCCACGTAATATTGGCTTAGCTGCAGCTGTGTTATAAACACCATCTTGAATAAATGCTGTATCAATATGCACGCCAACAACTTCTCCTAATACCATCCATGTATCGACCAATTTACCGTTAGCACCAGTTAACTGAATGATCTGGCTTTTACGGCATTCTAAGACCGAGGGACTCGCCGCAACATTGGGAACATTGATGATTTTAGATTTCCGTGTTTTTAAACCAGCGAACTCAAATTCGCTTTCATCACTGGGTAAAGCCGCACTGGTTTGATTCATTGCGTCCACCAATGATGCAGAAACAAGATTCCAACAAAACTCGCCGGTTTCTTGAATGTTTTTAACGGTATCTTTGTACCCTATACTGGCAAAACCGATGATGGGAGGATGATAGTTAAAAGCGTTAAAAAAGCTATATGGCGCTATATTTAATATGCCAGTTAAACTTCTTGTCGAAATCCATCCGATAGGACGTGGCGCGACTAATGCGTTAAATGGATCATGTTTGAGACCATGGCCCTGACTAGGTTGATAGAAATGGCTGTGCTCCGACATATAATAATCCTTGGAGATACTGTTAAAAACCAATTAAAGGTGTGGACGGAATAGACAAAAATAAACCGTATCTTATTATTTTATAAACTTATTTTAGAAAATGAAAATGATTAATAGCCAAAAATGGACCAACCAGTTTCCTGGACTAACATTTCAAGTGCTTCGGTACCCAATTTACTATTACCAATTTTATCTAAGCCCGGTGACCACACTGCAATTGACGCTTTGCCCGGGGCAATGGCTAAAATACCACCTCCAACACCACTCTTACCCGGCAGTCCAACGCGATAAGCAAATTCGCCTGACCCATCATAATGGCCGCACATAAGCATCAGAGAATTAATACGTCTGGCACGGTGCTCAGGAACGACGCGCACGCCGGTGCAATGATTAGTACCATTTGATACCAGAAACATCCCCGCTTTTGCCAGCTGCTGAGTGTTCATAGAAATAGAGCAATGATGAAAATACGTGCCCAGCACTTTCTCGACTGGATTATCCAACCGCTCAAATGAGTCCATAAAATAAGCGAGCGACGCATTTCTACTGCCAGTATTCATTTCAGACTGAGCCACTTTTTCATCAATGGAAATACTATCGTCATTGGCAATAAAGCGCACAAAATGTAATATTTCAGCAAGAGACTCTTTCGGTGCGTTTTGGCCCATTACGGCATCAGCTATAGCAATAGCACCTGCATTTATAAAAGGGTTACGCGGGATCCCGCTTTCATGCTCAAGCTGAACAATGGAATTAAATGGATCACCAGAGGGTTCGCGCCCAACACGTGTCCATAATGCATCCCCTAACTTGCCAAGGGCGATCGTTAAAGTAAATACTTTAGAGATGCTTTGAATAGAGAATAAGGTATCAGCACAGCCTGAACTATAGACGTGCCCGTCTTGAGTAACGATGGTTAATGCAAATTGATTAGGATCTACGCAGGCTAACTGCGGAATATAGTTAGCAACTTTACCGCGATCCGTACGCGCGCACATTTTTTGATATATATTATCAACGATTTTTTGCATTATTACGCCTTAGATAGATGCGGTATTTTGAATGACATTCACGCCTAAGGTAAGTACTCTTTCCTTATCGCATAGGGTTAAAGCGTTATTGTGATAGCAAATGACAACATTGCATCGAAACTTTCTTCTGCCCCTTGTGATTTTCTGCTGTCAACGCCGGTAACCTGTTCTCTTTGTCATTAATATCAGCTGTAACGGCTTGCGCACTTGGTAGCCATTGACTCCCTACCTCTGTAAATCCCATACGTTGGTGGAATTTTGCTGAAGGGATATTAGACGGTACAACATTATATTCACATACCACACGCTGACAGCCACGAAGTAGCGAAAATGAGAATAAATCACGATATAAAGCGTGCCCTAATTGTTTTCCTTGGTAGCGGATATCAAGCACAATACGATCGATATACATAAAGTTATCGTAATGCTTTTTAAACCAGCCATAGTTTTCATTGATGTATTCACTTTCTGGGCACATCACTAATAAAAAACCAGCAACGGCATCATCAACTGTTATCACTCTATGATAAGCCGAAAAGCCATGTAATTTAGCTATATCCACAAGGTTCATGGGGCTGGTATGAGCAACCTCTGCTTGGTTGAGGCCGATAATACGCACAAAGTCAGCCTCAGTAACTTCTCTGATACGGATATTATTCATGGTTTTGCTGCTCGTAAGCTAAGCATTAATCGAGGCATAATATATTTTCGAGCCCGATGAGCCCCCTTCTAATTCAATGTGATTGTGAATGCCACCGATAACATCATCGCCATGGTGATTAACGTATATAATGGATGTCTTATCACTCAAAGTAATCGTTTCGATTACCGCCAAAACTCGCTGACGATTGATTTCATCAAGTCCATTGCAAGGCTCATCTAGAATAAGTAATGGGGGATGCTTAACCATTGCCCTCAATATAAGCGCTAACCTCTGATCACCAAATGACAACTGCTGAAACGGCGTGTTTTCATATTCTATTAAGCCACCCAACGTCAGCCATTGCTTGGCCAGATAAGTTTGTTTTTTAGAGGGTTGTTGGTACAAACCAATACTGTCATAAAAACCAGAAAGTATAACGTGCAGCAAGCTACAATTCACTCTGTAAGATAGATGGAACGCATTGGAAAGGAATCCAATATTCTGCTTAATATCCCAGATACTCTCACCGGAACCACGTTGATAACCAAAGACATAAATATCATTTACGTATGATTGTGGATGATCACCTGATATGAGTTGCAATAGACACGTTTTACCTGAACCATTTGGACCACTTAATTGCCAATGCTGACCACACTTAATTTCCCATGAAAGATTTTCTATTATCGCGCCCTGAGGATAACGAATATTGACAGATTTCAGTGAAACAATTGTATCACCTGGCTTATAATGGTTACGCGTAATATCATGATCTGACTCAGGGAGAATGAAATCATCGTGTTGTAAGCTCAATAATCTTTGCAAATCCCCTATCGCATCAATGTCATTTGCGTTCACGGTAGACTGCAATTGACCTTGTACAACGAGTGCATAATGGGTGACAAATGATGGAATTTCAGACCAACGATTTAGCACAAACACAATACATATATCCTGGTGTAACTCATTTAAGAGCCGACGCAGATTATCCTGCATTTTGCTGTCCAAGCCATCAAAGGGTTCATCCAAAATTAATAAATCTGGCTGTGAAAGTAACGCTTTAATTAGCAATAATTTTCGTGTTTCACCAGTCGAAAGATCGATGAAATTTCGCGTCAATAAATCTGAAAATTCGAATAAATTGAGCAACCTTTTACACCCAGCAGAATCCATGATTTTGCTGTTGTCTGGTAAATCTTCACACAATATCTGCTTAACGGTACTCGGTGTGGATACAACATCTAAAATATCGGCAGAGTCTTTTTCCCGCTCTTTGTCAATCAACGCTTGTTGTGCCTCGTAGGAAACCAGCGCAATGCGTTTAAACGTCGTGGTTAATGTGCCGTTAATTATCTCACCGTGTCCAGCAAGCAACGCTGCTAATGCAGATTTACCCGCGCCATTTTGCCCCACTAAAACCCAGTGCTGCCCTTGCTCTAGTGACCACGTTACGTGCTTTACGCTAAATTGTTGTGAAAAATCGACACTAATGTCCGATAAATGAATACTCATGAAGGTCCTTGACTACCAATACAGTGATAAATACATGACGTGCTCGTGGATGCTGCTACGCTCACGTTAATTTGTTTAGTACTTCTAATACAGTAGCGAGCTGTTTTTGGCTTATATCCTTAACTGATTCGTCAAACGTGTTTTTACAGCTAAGGAAAGCGTACTTATATATGTCGCGTCCTGTAAACGTGAGTTTAACTAAGCTTACCCGTGCATCACGACTATTTTTTTCTTTTTCAACTAAATGAATTTTCTCCATGGGTGTCAATAAACGTGTAATACCTGACGCAGTAAGGTTAACAGCTTCGGCTAATTCAGTGCGGCTCATCGTTTGATTCTGTGCATAATTTAAATGATGCAGCACCATAAACTCGCTCAAACTTATACCGTGTACACCCAGTACGCGGTCTGCTTTTTTCGTCAGTTTCCACACGCTTCCCGACAGTGAAAATAATAAGGCTAAAGAGGAAGGGAGTTGTTCCATGCTGATTATCTCCAAGTAAGAAGCAAATAAGATAGTGTCAATGAGCCCACTTTAACGTAAATAGATAAGTAACACAAATCATTGACTAATCAAGCATACCGCAAATACCAAACAACAATAAATCAACCATTTATTAAGTTTGCGAATTATATTAGTCATACTAAAAAACTTCTTAAGCCCACATTAGATTGACCCACAGAGATAGTTAGTACTTGCGTATTTTTATTATTATGAAAATAAGTTAGTAAATTTTTGATGTTTTTTTTAAAAATAAGGATTGATATTGAGAATATTTATTAGAAAAAGAAAAATGTGTGATGACCCTCGCAACCTGATAATGCGAGGGGGAAATGAAGATTAAGCTATGAGCCTACTTATTTGATAAGTTCTTAAATTTTAAAAAGTTGTACTTATTAAAGGTATACTGCATTTGAATTGTAGCGACTAAATATCCATGGTAACCGTCCAAAAAACCCAGTTGAATAACGTAATGACGTATAAAGGCAAAAAGAGAGTGTGTAATGATTGATAATCCATTCACTTTTTTACCCTGCTCGAACTTGCCTTTAGCCCAAGCTCTCGCGTAACGATTACGTTTATCAATGTATTCTTCTAATGAATCAAAGGTATAATGATAAAGATTACCTTTTATGTCTATTTTTTTAGCTGATTTACAAGAAACAGTCTCATGTACGAGTTTGTCATTAAAGCCATAATTTTTTTTATTAAACAATCGGACTATCCTGCTAGGATACCAACCGCTGTGATATATAAACTTTCCACAAAAATGTGTTAGTCGGTTAATACGATAAACTGTTTGATCATTTAATGAATCAAGCTGATTCAATAGCTCATCTCTTAGTTCGTCGCTGACCACCTCATCTGAATCAAGTGACAACACCCAATCATTAGACGCTTTACTTACCGCTAATTGCTTTTGAAATCCAAATCCTTGCCAATCGGAGTTAACAAATATTTTGTCCGTATACTCAGACACAATTTCGATAGTTTTATCTGTACTACCTGAGTCAACAATCACAATTTCATCTGCCCACCTCACAGAATCGAGGCAGCTTCGTATAATTCGCTCTTCATTTTTACAAATAATAACTACAGATATTTTATTTTTCATTTATACCGTCAAATACTCGATTGGATAATGCCCAGAAGTTTTTAATTGTATAACAGTTAATTCACTAGCGTATAGAGTGGGGTTTAATAAACTCTGATTGAAATCTGACAGACCCAGAATAGGGTCTGTCTTGCTATATGAAGAATTAACGTTTTAAAACGCTTGTTAGCGCACTAACACAGTAATCTACGTTTTTCTTATTGCAGCCATAGCCCATAAGCCCTATGCGCCATACTTTACCGGCTAACTCCCCTAACCCGGCGCCAATCTCAAGGCCGAATTCATTGAGTAACTGATCACGAACCTTCGCATCATCAATCCCCTGAGGAATGCTCACCATATTGAGTTGTGGCAGGCGATACGCTTCTTCGACAACAAACTCAAGGCCGATATTTTCTAAACCCGCTTTTAATGCCAGGTGCATGTCAGCATGACGCTGCCAAGCCGATTGCAGACCTTCATTGTGCAAAATACGCAGTGCTTCGTGCAAGGCGTATAAGCTATTGACCGGAGCGGTATGGTGGTAAGCACGTTTACCACCTTGTCCCCAATACCCCATGACTAATTCCATGTCTAAAAACCAACTTTGCACTTTAGTTTTGCGGCCTTTAATGACCTCTACAGCTTGTTGACTAAATGAAACGGGAGATAAACCTGGCACACATGACAAACACTTTTGTGTACCAGAATAAATAGCGTCTATCTGCCAACCGTCAACATCAAGTTCTATTCCCCCTAATGAGGTCACTGCGTCGACAATGGTTAGGCAATTATATTGTTTGGCTAAAGCACAAAGCGCTTGTGCGTCATTGCGCACCCCTGTAGATGTTTCAGCATGCACAAAAGCGACGGCTTTAGCATCTGGATTCGCTTTTAATGCGTCTTCTAGCTTATTTATATCGGTTGGCTTGCCCCACGTATCTTGCACCATAATGGCAGTCGCGCCACATCGTTCAACATTTTGTTGCATGCGCCCACCGAACACGCCATTTTGGCAAACAATTACTTTATCACCCGGTTCGAGTAAATTGACAAATACGGCTTCCATTCCTGCTGAACCTGGTGCCGACACTGGCATAGTCAACTGATTTTGTGTTTGAAAAGCATATTGTAATAACTGTTTTACTTCGTCCATCAACTGTATAAATGCGGGATCCAAATGACCCAACGTCGGACGTGAGAGTGCATTTAATATACGCGGATCAACATCTGACGGTCCCGGACCCATCAATGTTCTAACAGGAGGAATAAAAGTGTGAAATTGCACTGTCATGAGTAGCTATGCCTTATTTTTACTAATTTACCGATTATATTACCTTGATTGACTCCTTCAACAAGGCTTGCATATCCGACATAAATAAGATGAATGGAAAAATGTAGTGATATAGGAGTTTATGAATGCTTATTATTGTTAACCTGATGGTAATAAAACAACTCAAACTTACAAAGGTAATAAACTAAGGAATAAATTAGTAAAAACCAATAACTAACCTACACTTTATTTGAACATTGGAAATAGTTAGCGTTAGGCTCTTAATTGAGCCGTTCCCTTAGACTCGGATCGATTATTATGATCCGAGTTTTTTTTGCCTTGATACTAAAAAATCTTGCCAAACGTTAAACTCTTGAACGAACACTAATTATTAAAACTATGCTTGTTGCGGCGTTAAATCCCGTAAAAAACGCTTGGCGTTTTCAACGTAATGCTTTCCTGAGGCCTCTAACATTTTCTTTTGTTGGTCAGGAATACTTTTCACTATCTTTGCTGGTGAGCCCATCACAAGTGAGCCATCGGGTATCACCATATTTTCTGTCACAAGACTGTTTGCACCAACAACACAGTGCTTACCTATTTTAGCGCCATTTAAAATAACGCTATTGATACCGATAAGTGTGAAGTCTCCCACATCACAGCCGTGCAACATCACTTTGTGGCCTATCGTTACCCCTTTTCCTATAGTCAGCGGTATGCCAACGTCGGTGTGCAGTACACTACCGTCTTGTACATTACTGCCCTCGCCAATTGAAATAACATCGCAATCGCCACGTAATACTGCGTTAAACCAAATACTGCTGTTATCAGCAAGTTTCACCTTACCCATTACATGACTGCCTGGTGCGATAAATACATCTTTTCCAACACTGACGCGATCATCGCCTAATGAATACAACATGTTTACTCCTTATTCAAATTTTACGCATCAATCCTTCTTGCATAGTTGATGCAACTAGCTTTCCTTGACGGTTGAAGAATTGCCCCCGAACTAAGCCTCTTGCGCCCCCACTAAACGGACTTTCCGCGCAATATAATAACCAATCGTCAAAATCAAACGGATGATGAAACCATACAGCGTGATCAATAGTGGCCATAATTAGGTTTTTATCTCTTACCGAGACATCATGAGGCTGAGTAGCGGTAGATAAAAAATGGTAGTCAGATGCATAAGACAGCATGGCTTGGTTTAGATGTACATTACCGTGCAACACTTCTTCTGCTTTCATCCAAATATAGCGTTTTGGTTCATGTATCCCTGAAGATGCAGAGTCAAATTGCTGTACAGAGCGCATATCAATGGGTTTGTGGTATCCAAGCGCCTCTCGCATACGCGTCGACATGCTTTCTGGCGCCACCTCATCAAACATGGTATCTCGTGGCAATGATTCTGGCGAAGGTACATCCGGCATAACGGCAAATTGATGCTCTAAACCCGGCTCAGGCTGCTGAAAGGAGGCTGTCATATAAAAAATACTGCGACCATTTTGAATAGCTTTGATTCTGCGCGTTGAAAAACTACGCCCATCACGGACTGTCTGCACATCGAATACCACTGGCTTTTTCGCATCGCCTGGCAACAAAAAATAAGCATGAAATGAATGAGCGACGCGTCCCTCTGGTAATGTGAGTTGTGCAGCAGCAATGGCTTGCCCCATAACCTGCCCACCAAACAATGCGCGAAAGCCGAGATCCCAACTTTGCCCACGAAACAAACCTTCCTCTATTTTTTCTAATGTTAATAAATCTACTAATTTAATATCGCTCATAATCTCTCAAAAGGTTTCAATAATAATGGCTGTTACTGGATTTTATCCGCGACCGTTACCCGATCTGCATAGGGATTTCTTGGATAAAACTTATCAGGTAAATGGGCTTGATGCTCGAAAAAACGCGTATCTTTATAAGGTAGTTTCATAAAACCTGACATACCTACCCCGTTTATCGTTGGCACCAGGTTAATAATTTCATTTAGTAATGTTTTAAATTCATCTACCGCTGAATGATCTAACAAGGTGTAATAGCTATGAATTTTTAGATGGGTTGGCAACGCCTCGAATATAATACAACCTGTATGGTGTATGGCGTTTAACTGATGGATAATGCTCATCAGTTCATCAGGCAATGTCAGAAGCTCGTCAGGATCGGCCCCATCTTCAAAGTAAGAATGCATTCTACTTTCGTCTTCTTTAACGGACGTTTTATTCAGCTCATAAGGAATATGTGTACCAGATTCAGGAATAAACGGCGCACTCTCATCATCTCGTTCAATATGAAGGGTATCCCGCGCATTAAACATACAGCTTTTAAACACCCCTACGCGATGAATAGATCGGGCCAACGTCACGATATTATTAACCGTTGCATCAAACGCACTTTTTAATGCAGGATCATAGATATTTAAACTTGAATCGATATAGACCCCTTGCGGTGCCCAGCGCACAGCTAAACCGCCAACCACCGGATATTTACCTAATCGACTCACCTCTGAAATAAATGCTTTTTCAGTTTCCCCCATACCTTGCAAGTAGTTTTTATAATAACGTTCGAACTGCTCGTCGTTAAGATAACGAAGCTGCTCTGTACTTTGATATGCTTCAGCTCGTAGAAAGGATTTACGTGAGCTATAAACCACCGTGTCTATTTCTCGTGCTTTTGGATGACACCAGCCTGGAATAAGGGGGGCGCTAAGGGGCGGATCTTTGGGGTGAAATACCATGTTTTTCAAATAATGAGTATTGTTCAGTAAATAATCGCCGCCCTGTGCCCTTTTTTGTTCATCGTCACTGAGCATCGCTGTCAGTATCTCTCCTAGAATTTTAGGCAAACCAAGGGCATTTGGTCGAATGACCTGAGCACCAAACCGGCTTGACTGCCCAGAAGCTAATGCATACAAGGTACTTGCAAGGCCTTGTTCATCGAAGCGCGGTGAGGATAAATTACCACTCAATTGCTCTGGACCAATAAAATACACATCCCCTAAACGAGCATTGGTTTGTTGCATATCACTGGACATTAAATCCATCACATTATTTGCTAAATAATTACCCTGCTCGTCTAACTGTGCAAAGACCGAGGAACCCCAATCAATTAGGCCTACCTCTTCAGTCAGTGGGTCAAACACGATATTTGACGGCTTAATATCACCGTGAACAATAGGCTTTATTTGGCCGTTTTCAGTAAAAGTTCGTAACGTTTGTAAAATATCACTGAGTTGAACGGCTATTTTAACCACCAGCCGGGGTGATAAAGGTCCATACTCCAATGATATTTTTTCGAGATCCTTTCCCTTTGCGCGTTGCATTACCAAGATAGATTGCTTTTTAACTCGCTGAAACTCTATTAATCCGGGCACATGAGGGTGCCTAACGTGACCCAGCATATAGGCTTCTTCTTCAAGGCGGTCTTGTACATGTTGCGGTAAATTGGCCCGAGAGAATTTAAAAACGTACTGTTTTTCTTGATCTAACTTTGGGGTACCGGCAAATGCGAACCCAAAGGCTCCTTTACCAATCAACTCAATATCTCGATAGCCCAACCGCTCAAGTTGCTCGGTACATAACTTAAACCAAGCCTTGAGCTTTTGCGCATCTTTATGGGATAGCAAATAAATAGATTGCTCGTCCGGGATATAAAAGTGTTTTAGATCAGTTTGGGAAACCATGTGGATGATCGATACCTAAATTTTCCGTTAAGCCTCTGCCACCAGCCAATTGACTAGGTAAGACGCACTTTTGTTTTGCGCTAACAAGGGGGTTAGCTCAGCTAAACAATCACTAATTTGTTCATCTAATTGCCACGGCGCATTAATGATTGCCATACCTGACCCGTACATACCAGCGTACGTACTGGGATCTTGTACTGCTAGCTCTACTTGTAGTAAGTTTTTAAAACCCACTTGACTAAGCGCCTCAAGCATCTGCTGACTTTTTTGATGTTTAGACGTTGCTCGCTCAAAACCATCGCTTTGCTCATCGTCCCGTTTAGATAATAACGGATACCAAATAGCAAAAATGCCTGTAGGCCAGCGCTTGTAAGCTTTGCTAATGCTGTCGACGACTTGTTGATAATCGTCTGGGGTTTCATAAGAAGGGTCAGTGAGTACCAAACCACGTTTCAATTCAGGTGGTGTCAAAGCGATCAATCCTTCGTAGCCATCTCTGTGATGTACTGCTACGTTATGGCCTCTTATTTGGCGCTTAAGGTTAACAACTTCTTGATTATTCCATTCCATCAAGTGCAAGCTATCTTGTTCACGCATTAGCACACGTGCTATTTCTGGTGAGCCAGGGTATTGCTGATGTTTAATATAACTGGCCGTTAACTCTTGATAGGCTAAAAGTGTTGGTTCAGCACCGGCGTAGTCGACTAGTCGCGTAATCCCCTGCTTGAATTCATTGGTTTTTCGGGCTTGCTCAGAAGCCAAATCGTACATACCGGCACCGCTATGTGTGTCAATATAGGTAAATCCTTTGTCTTTACGTTTTAACTTGTCGATGATCAACATCTGGCAAATGTGTTTTAACACATCCGCATGATTACCTGCATGAAAGCCGTGGCGATAACTAAACAACTGATTCATTCCTTATTGTGCAATACGTTAATAGACTTAAATAGCCTGTAGCTGGCTAGTTTACCTGTAACCTATGCTTAAGCAAAAGTAAAAGTAAGTAAAAGCAAACCCGCATAATGCGGGTTTGTGTAACGGCTTACCTAGCTGACCAAACGCTTAATAATGAATCATTCCCTAACGCATTGTACTGAGCATGGTCATCGGTTTTTCTATATAAGATTTCCAAAGATTATTAAACCTCACCATAGTGGCTCCATCAATTATGCGATGATCACCAGACCAACTCACATGCATTATATTGACTGGACGCACCTGGTCATGCTCATCAAAACGAGGTAAACGTTGAATTTTCCCTAATGCAACAATCGCTGCTTCCGGATGATTAATAACAGGTGTAGCAACCGTTCCACCTAACACGCCAATATTGGATATGCTTATGGTACCACCGGTTAAATCACTTGTTTTTAGTCTGCCTTGCCTCGCTTGCTCAATCAATTCACCTGCCCTTACGGCTATTTCTAAAAGGGACATGTCTTGCACCCCTTTTATGTTTGGCACCATTAATCCGAATTTGCCATCCACTGCCATACCAATATTATGATCGTGAAAATAGGTCAATTCAGTGCAATCATCATTCACTTGACTATTAATGACCGGGAAAGCTTTAAGTGCCATAGACATCGCTTTAATAAAGAACGGCATAAAACTTAATTTAACCCCTTGTACGGTGAAATCATCTTTTAACTGAGCACGTAACGCTATCAAGGCATCCATCTGTATTTCTTCACTCACAGTAAAATGCGGGATAGTTGAAACACTGTTCACCATCTGTTTCGCCATCGCCGCTTTAATACCGCTTATGCGCTCTACCCTAGTTTGTCCTTGATTTGTGCTTTTTGTCACTACCGATGTTGTACTGGTTTTTGCAACCTCAACCGGCTTTTGCATTAAGTCACTCTTTAAAATACGGCCTTTATCACCCGAACCATGAACAAGTGATAGATCAATACTTTTTTCTCTTGCGACACGACGCACTGCAGGACTGGCTAACACTTTATGATTAAGGTTAACGCCATTATCTGTAACCGTTTTAGTTTCTCGGTTGCCTATTTCGTCTTTCTGCGCTTTGTTAGCAGTAGAGACAGGCAAATCTAAACTTGATTTAATGTCACCTTCTACGCTGTTAGCTTCTGTCACCTGCATGGTAAAAAGAGCAGAATGTACTTTCGCAATTTCACCTTGTTGATAACACAGACTCACCACTGTACCACTGTATTTTGCTGGGATTTCTACCAGCGCTTTATCAGTCATCACCTCAACCACCGGCTGATCTTCGACTATGTCATCGCCTTCGCTGACCAACCATTTAACCAATTCACATTCAACAATTCCCTCACCAATATCTGGCAAGATAAACGTTTCAATATACCCACTATGAGCCGGCACGTTACTTTGATGTTCGCGTAACGCAGGGGCATTGTCTTTATGACTTGTTGTAGAATCCGTCTCTGGCATAAGAGCCTCTTGTGAACCAAGATCTTGGCTATCAGGCATTCGAGCGTCGTCGCTTTGAAGGTCAATGTCCATTGCAAACAGAGGCTTATGCACCTGTGCGATTTCGCCTGTTTGGTAATAAAGCTTATGCACTTTACCACTGTACATGGCAGGAATTTGCACCGTGGCTTTATCCGTCATAACCTCAGCAACTGGTTGGTCTTCGACGATGATATCCCCTTCTGATACTAACCATGCTAGTAGTTCACATTCCACTATCCCTTCACCAATATCTGGCAAGATAAAATCTTTCATTTCAGCTATTCCTCGATATTGATGATTAATAATTCACGCAACGTTTAATTGCTTCATACGTTTTTAGATGATCCGGCATGTATTCTTTTTCATGGGCTAAAGGATAAGGCGTATCTAAGCCACAAACACGCGTGATAGGCGACTCCAAATATAAGAAACATCGCTCTTGTACGGTGGCAGAAATCTCGCTGGCAAAGCCGCCCGTTTGAGGAGCTTCATGATTAATAATCAGACGTCCGGTTTTTTTAACTGATTCGCTAACGGTGTGAGCATCCCATGGCAAAATGCTGCGCAAGTCGATGATTTCACATGATATGCCGTCTTTCTCAGCCATTTCAGCTGCTTTTTCAATAACATCGACCTGAGCTCCCCACGCGAGTAAGGTAATATGTTCCCCTTCTTTAACAACATCTGCCTTGCCAAGTGGCAACTCATAGTCCTCTTCTGGTACCTCTCCCACTGACGCACGATACAAGCGCTTAGGCTCCATAAACAACACTGGGTTATCATCTCTAATAGAAGCTAATAATAGTCCTTTGGCTTGATAAGGATTACGAGGGATCACCACTTTCATTCCAGGTATATGAGCAAAAAAGGCTTCAGGGGATTGTGAGTGATATAAACCACCAGCAATACCACCACCATAAGGTGTTCGTATGGTGAGTGTACCGCACGTAAATTGTCCACCTGAGCGATAACGAAACTTAGCGGTTTCGTTAATGATTTGATCAAATGCTGGGAAAATATAATCGCCAAATTGTATTTCAGCGACGGGTACTGAGCCCTGAGACGCAAGACCATTGGCAAAACCAATAATGCCTTGCTCTGTTAATGGCGTATTAAAGCAGCGCCCTTTACCAAACTTTTGTTGTAAATTACTTGTTGCTCTAAATACACCACCGAAATGACCTACATCTTCGCCAAATACCATGACTTTTTCATCGTCGTTCATTGCGGTAACCAAAGCATCGTTGATTGCTTGTAGCATATTCATTTTAATCATGGCGAATTCTCCCGGCAGTCTTCGGGTAAGCATCAGGATATAAGCGAATATGTTTTTTCAATTGACTCAGTTGTTCTTGTAAATGCCAAGGTGGCATGTCGTAAACATCGTTAACCAAATCATCAATCTCACAAATATCGACTTGTTCAGCTTTTTTCATTGCTGCTAAAACCTCTTGGCGGGTTTGTTCAATAAATTGCTTATGTTGCTCTTCGTTTATCCAACCTTTGCTCTTCATCCAATTTTCAAAACGTTGCACGGGATCTTTCTCCCGCCATTTTTGCTCCTCTTCTTTTGAGCGATAACCCGTCGGGTCGTCAGATGTAGAATGCGCGGCAAGGCGATAAGTCATCGCTTCGATTAACACAGGACAATTTTCAGTTAGGGCAATTTCTCGCGCTTTTTGCGTGGCGAGATAAACAGCTAGTACATCGTTGCCGTCAACGCGAATGGTTTTGATACCGTAGCCCAATCCGCGAGCGGCAATTCCATCCCCGCAGAACTGCTCACTCGATGGAGTCGATATGGCATAGCCATTGTTACGACAAAAGAAAATAACGGGACAACTCAGTACAGCAGCCATATTCAGCCCTGCATGAAAATCACCTTCTGATGCAGCACCTTCCCCAAAGTAGCAAATGGTTATGGCCTGGTTACCTGCCATTTTCTGACCGTAAGCATAGCCGGCAGCTTGAGGAATTTGCGTCGCCAGTGGTGATGAGATAGTCATGAAGTTCAACGCCTTATCCCCGTAATGAATAGGCATTTGACGACCTTTATTGGGATCAAGCTTGTTACTGAACATTTGATTCATAAATTGCTCAGTACGGTAACCTCGATATGCTAACGCTCCCTGCTCTCGGTATTGGGACATTATCATATCGTGTTCACTTAGCGCCGCAGCACTGCCTACCGTTGATGCCTCTTCACCACTACAAGCCAAATAGAAGCTGATTCGCCCTTGACGCTGAGCTCCGACCATACGCTCGTCGAGCACCCGTATATAATGCATGGTTTGAAATATTTTATGGGCCGTTTCCTGACTCATATCTGGCATCTGCGCATCACTATGGGCACTACCATCGGGCTGTAAAATTTGTAGCATGGGAATATCTACGGTCCCTTTATCGATGATATTCACCGTATGACTAATTCCCACATCGAAGAGATGATTTCTATCTTTCACCACGAACCCTCTTAATTTATCTAACACCGTCACGATAGACGATGTTTAAAAATTGTTATTTGAGTGTTAATAGTAATGTGAATTTAAGGATAGGACATTTCCAAATTAGTAACGAAATGACTGAAAGAAAGAATGCTTAACCTAATTAACGTACGAAAACATGATGTTCATCCGCCTTTTTTTCTGACCACTTTATCGGTAAAACCATGCTGTAGAGACGTTCGTGCTAGAGGAAATGATTAATGAAGGCGAAAATAGTGAAATAACAGGGTGCACAGCGCAAAACGGCTGAATATAAGATAAAGTGTTCGCCGCCTATGTGGGTGACCATACCTAACACAGGCAGCGTTTAAGACACTAAAAAAGAATTATGCGTATAAACGCTTACGCTTAACTTCAACGCTGTCAATATAACCATGCCAAGTAGCATAACCAATAATAGGCATTAATATAATAAACCCAAAGAATTGGGTTCCGAAGCCGATTAACACGGATACTAAAATAATGCTCGCCCAAAACAGCATTGGAATTTTATTACTCCAAACGGTATTCATACTGGTTAATACCGCGGTAGCCAAGTCTACCTTACGCTCCATTAAAATAGGCTGAGTAAATGCGCTAAGAAAAAAGACTAACAATGTAAAACCTGCCCCGATTACCCCTCCTAACGCTAAAAACGGAAATAAGTTCTCGTAGTTCTCATCTAGGTAAGGGGGATATAAAGCATGTATCAATGATGCAACACGTAACCAAAAAATCATCAGTACCATTAATAAGATGCCTAAACCCCACTCGTTCACTGCGTTACGTTTAACCGCTTTAATACTGTGCCACAAGGAGGGTTTATGCCCTTTCTCCAATTCCCAACTGATATCGTAGAGACCTGCAGCTAAAAACGGTCCAATGAGCATAAAGCACACGATGGCAGGTAAAATAACGAGGTGCCAACCTGTTAGTTCAACTAAATAGGTGATAAACCACGGGATAACGGCAAAAAACAATCCAAAAATTAACGTCAATATAGGGGCGCGTATAGCATCTTGAATACCCAACCTGAGCCAATTAATAGGATCGGTAATAGTCAATTCCCTACAGGGTATGACGCGAGCAATACTGCTACCGGTTATGGCATTTTGCGGGGCTTCTTTAAAAGACTGTGACATAGAGAGGTACTCCAAACAAAAGGGAATTTGTGTCTGTTTTATCTTACTGCTCTTTAAGACTAATCCTATAAATCAAACTTGTCAGGTAAAAATTGCCACTGTCAGGAGAGTTTTCGTGGATCTCGACGATCCGTGTTTTAACTGCCCGTAACACATCGCCATGCCCCCAGGCTTTAGTAGCATTAACGCCTATTACTGGAAACGACATAGAATACGCAAATAATCGTCCCGAAGGCGCAATTATACTTAACATACCCTAGTGCCCTGTATTACTCTTGCTACCACCTTTTGTTATACATCATGATCATGCGCACTTTCAAAAAATCAAAAAAACTCGATAACGTTTGTTATGACATTCGCGGCCCTATTTTAGAGCAAGCTCAAAAAATGGAAGATGAAGGCCACCGTATTTTAAAACTTAATATTGGTAACCCTGCCTCATTTGGATTTGAGGCACCGGATGATATTTTGAAAGATGTTATTCATCATTTACCAAAATCCCAAGGTTATTCAGATTCCAAGGGCATTTATCCAGCGCGTGTTGCTGTGATGCAGTATTACCAACAACAACAAATTAAAAATATATCGGTCAATGATATCTATATTGGCAACGGTGTAAGCGAGCTTATCGTAATGGCGATGCAAGCATTGCTTGATGACGAGGACGAAGTATTACTGCCAAGCCCGGATTACCCACTGTGGACCGCATCCGTCAGTTTGTCTTCGGGTAAACCAGTACATTATCGCTGCGACGAAAACGCTGGATGGGAGCCAGATATAGATGACATCAAGAATAAGATCACGGCGAATACTAAGGCTATCGTTCTTATCAATCCAAATAATCCAACTGGCGCAGTTTATAGTAAGGCATTACTACTGAAGATAATTGACGTTGCTCGAGAGCACGAATTAATGGTCTTTAGTGACGAAATTTACGACAAAATTCTGTATGACGGCGCTAAACATCAATGTATCGCTGCATTGGCGGAGGATATCTTTTTTATTACCCTTGGAGGACTGTCTAAGAATTATCGGGTTGCAGGGTTCCGCGCGGGCTGGCTTGTGGTAAGTGGACATAAAGCACTTGGCCGAAACTATATAGACGGGTTAAACATGTTGTCGTCAATGCGCATGTGCGCCAACGTACCGAGCCAACACGCCATTCAAACCGCATTAGGTGGATACCAAAGCATCAATGATCTGATTGTTGATGGCGGTCGTCTTAAACTACAACGAGACTTAGCCACCACTATGCTCAATCAAATTGATGGACTTGAATGCGTGGCGCCTAACGGTGCCATGTATTGCTTTGTTAAAGTCGATGCTGAAAAATTCAATATTCACAGTGACGAGCAAATGATTATGGACTTGCTACGCAGTGAAAAAGTATTACTGGTACACGGTAACGCATTCAATTTATCCCAGGGCTGCTTTTTCCGCTTAGTCTTTCTTCCACATGTTGATGTACTGCGCCCGGCAATTGAGCGTATTGCAAATTTCTTTAAACACTACCGCCAGGCTGACTAACTATTATGAGTACCCCACAAAAAAGTCATTTTTTTGCCCATCTATCACGCATGAAACTCATTAATCGCTGGCCGTTAATGCGCAATGTAAGAACGGAAAATGTACAAGAACATAGTTTGCAAGTCGCTATGGTCGCCCATTCATTAGCATTAATTCGCAACAAATATTTTGACGGAAAGGTCAACGCATACAAAATAGCCACGCAAGCGATGTTTCACGATGTATCTGAAGTGCTAACCGGCGACTTACCTACCCCTGTAAAATACTACAATCCAGCTATTCAAGCTGAATATAAAAAGATTGAAAAAATAGCCGAGCAAAAACTCATTGATATGGCACCGGCCGATTTTAAAGAAGACTACGCGGCACTGATACAGCATGAAGGCCAAGATGAAACGGAAGCCTTCATCATCAAAGCCGCTGATGTTATCTGCGCGTATTTAAAAACCTTAGAGGAACTCTCTGCAGGTAATCAGGAGTTTGGCCTAGCAAAAAAACGTTTAGATAAAATTCTTAAAGATTACCATTCCGAGGAAGTGGATTATTTTATGCGCGCTTATGTACCTAGCTTTAGCTTAAGTTTGGACGAGATTACCCAAGAAGATAATGCGCTTTAAACATAGCGGATAAACGCTACACAAAATTTGTTAATGGAATAATGAACTAACTGAATACTATTTCTACAAGAAGCCAATAATATCGCTGGTCAACTTGAAAATGGACGTTACCTTATGAAAAGCGCCACCATCATTCTATGCGCCAGCTTATTAATCACATCATCTCTTGCGCATGCCGAGCAATTTAATATATTACTTTTTACCAAGACAGCCGAATGGCATCACAAGTCAATCAACGGCGCAGTACAAGCCATTGAGACCCTAGGGACTAAACATCATTTTGGGGTTGACTGGCAAGAAGATGCAACACTTATTAATGATGACAACCTTAAAAACTATGATGCGGTGGTATTTTTGCTTACTTCTGGCGATATATTAAATACGCCGCAAGAATCAGCACTACAACGGTTTATTCAATCCGGTAAAGGATTTGTGGGGATCCATAGCGCATCCGATACAGAGAAAACATGGCCTTGGTATAATCAGCTGGTGGGGCATGTGTTTAAAATCCATCCTGAAGTACAAAGCGCACAGATGAAGGTTGTCTCTAGAGATTTTCCTGGACTGGAGTATTTGCCTAACACATTGCTGTGGACTGATGAATGGTATGAATTTGGCCCTGCTCAAAGCAAAAACTTACATTACCTCCTAACAGTAGATGAGAATACTTTTGCTCCTCATGCTCAGTGGGGAGACAATATAGGCGATGGCATGGGTACGTTTCATCCTATTTCGTGGTATCACCAATTCGATGGTGGACGCGCTTTCTATACTGCGTTGGGACATAAACCAATTGCCTATCAAGACAATGCATTTCTACAGCATATTTACGGCGGGATATATTGGGCAGCAACAGGAAAAGGGATCCCAGCGAAATAATAATTCTTAGCGATATATTTAAAGCATGATACGTCCGTGCAGCAACCTACCCTGTGATCAGCCAAAAATGGCTTTTTAACTGACGTAGGGTAACCGCTCAATCTACCTGCAGTAGCATTTGGCGTGGTTGTTAATTCCCATAAAAACAAGCATATACATTATGCTCCGCCGAGGAACAATACAGGTGACGGTATGGACTAGTTTCATGCTATTTCTTAGTACCACCAATTCTATGCCTTAGCGTTTTTTATACTGCGCTAGGGCATAAATCTATTGCCTATCAAGACAATGCGTTTTTACAGTACATTTACGGTGGTATATATTGAGCGACAACAGGTAAGGGAATTCCGGCAAAACAATCATTCCCAGAGGTATTCACAGAGGTATAAACGTCCATGCAGCAACCTAACATGTGGTCAGCGAGACATTTTTCACAGCAAGTACAACGTGATGGCGATCATCGCTCACCGTTTCAACGTGACAAAGCCCGTATACTGCACTCTGCGGCATTTAGACGTCTGCAAGCCAAAACGCAGGTATTGGGCGTGGGCATGAGCGATTTCTATCGCACACGATTGACCCACTCCCTTGAAGCCTCGCAAATAGGTCAGGGAATTGCTGCACAGCTTCGCCAAAAACATCCAATTCTTACAGATAAACTTGGCCTTAACGACACGCTAATTGAAGCCTTGTGTTTAGCGCATGACATTGGACACCCTCCTTTTGGCCATGGCGGTGAGATTGCTCTGCATTTCATGATGCGTGAATATGGTGGTTTCGAGGGAAATGGACAAACATTCAGAATCGTTACCAAGTTAGAGCCTTATACCCCATCTCATGGAATGAACCTCAGTCGCCGAACTTTACTTGGGCTGGTAAAGTATCCAAACTTTATTGAACCATTAACCAACATCCAACCTGCCTTAGCAGACACGAATATATACACTTCATCACATCGCAATATTAAAGCCGCTGATTGGGTTCCCCCTAAGGGGCTGTATGCATGTGAGAAGGGAATGTTTGACTGGCTATTGCAGCCTTTGTCTTTGCAAGATCAAGCCTTACTTTGCCAGATAGCGCCGAGTACCTCATTGCAGCGACACCATAAAACCACATTTAAATCCTTTGACTGCTCAATTATGGAACTGGCCGACGATATCGCCTATGGCATACACGACTTAGAAGATGCCATTGTTATGGGGATCGTTAACCTACCGCAGTTTGAAGAACAAATTGTTGAACCAATAGAGGCATTAAGTGAAACATGGTTGGCTGGGCATATTTCAATGCTCGCTAAAAAACTGTTCAGTAAGCACCATCACGAACGCAAAGATGCGATAGGCGCGCTGGTCAATAGTTTCATTACCAATATAGAAATAATCCAAACGGATCCTGCCTTTGAGCATGACTTGCTCAAATACAACGCAGTATTCCAACCTGAGTTTGAACAGGCTCTGTCTATCTTTAAACAGTTTGTTTATCAGCGGGTGATCCGCAAACCAGAAATACAAATACTGGAATACAAAGGACAGCAAGTTGTGATGGGGCTATTTGAAGCCTTCGCATCAGATCCTGAGCGTTTATTGCCAGAAAATACTCGCCTTCGCTGGCTTAATGCGCAGAACGAATATAACGGAATGCGTATAATTTGTGATTATATTGCCGGTATGACAGATGAATTTGCCTCGCGCCTGTACGCAAATTTGTTTATTCCCAAAAGTGGTGTTATTCCCGATAGCATAGGACTTTAGCTGCCGATTAAAAACAATTGAAATTTTTGGTCTTAATTCATTGTCCTTAGTAGTAATCATTAAGGTATTTAACGCAATTAAGGCCACCATGTTAATCAATGTACCCAAAGCAAGCGCTGTCAAAGAGAGCGAAATCACCGACGAGAAGGTATTCAACCAGCGCCGTGACATCCTTAAATCTATGGGATTCGTCGGTGCTTCAGCGCTACTCACTAGTCAATCTGCTCAAGCTAGTTTTTTCTCTGACGACGATAAAAAGACATTTAAAACCCGAGCGCTTGACTATGCCCCGGCGGCAAAACAGCAACAGAGCCAGGCGTTTACGCCCGAAGAGAAAATAATCACTCACAACAATTTTTATGAGTTTGGTACAGCTAAATCAGATCCGGTTGAAAATGCTCAACAGTTCAAAGTGAACCCGTGGAGCCTGAGCGTAGAAGGGTTAGCTGAGAAACCATTTACGTTAAATTACGATGAACTTTTCAGCCAATTTCCTCTTGAAGAACGAATTTATCGCATGCGATGTGTTGAAGCATGGTCCATGGTCGTTCCATGGATTGGTTTTTCATTGGCGGCATTAATCAAAAAAGCCAAACCGTTAAGCTCAGCCAAATACGTTGCATTTGAAACGTTATATGATCCTAAGCAAATGCCGGGGCAAAAAAATCGCTTTGCAGGTGGCGGTATTGAGTACCCTTATGTTGAAGGATTACGTTTAGACGAAGCCATGCATCCTCTTACCCTACTTTCTGTTGGACTTTATGGTAAGACGTTACCTGCTCAAAATGGCGCACCAATTAGACTCGTAGTGCCTTGGAAATACGGCTTTAAAAGTATCAAGTCTATTACCCGTATTCGCCTAACCGATAAACGCCCGCCTACAACGTGGAATATTTTAGCAGCCAGCGAATATGGCTTCTATGCCAATGTGAATCCTGAGATTAGCCACCCCCGGTGGAGTCAAGCTAGCGAACGCCGCATTAGCTCGGCCGGTTTGTTCTCGCGAAATCGAATAGATACCAAGATGTTCAACGGTTACGATGAAGTGGCATCGCTTTATCAAGGCATGGATCTAAGAAAAAATTTCTAATGGCAAAGACTCCTTCCTTTAAGCTAACCAAGGCACACGTGCCTTGGTTAAAACTTGGCATTCATTTAGGGGCATTGTTGCCCTTACTAATAACGTATTATCAAGCTTTTAATGACCAATTAGGCGGCGATCCCGTCACCGCACTTATACATTTTACTGGTCTAGGTGCGTTTAAGTTGCTGTTGCTGTCATTACTTATCACCCCCCTTGCGCGACAATTTAAGCAAGGCTTACTTATCAATGTTCGCAGATTACTTGGGCTGTATAGTTTCAGTTATGCATTTGCTCATCTGGCAAGTTACGTATTATTCGATTTACAACTCGACTGGTCGCTTTTACTGAGCGAAATAGTCAAACGCCCTTATATAACGGTAGGCTTTGTCGCCTGGATAATTTTGTTTTGTCTCACTTTAACATCAAACAAAAAAGCTCAGCGCAATTTAGGCCAACGTTGGCAAAAACTACATAATTGGGTTTATCTAGCGGTGGGGCTTGTGGCTCTTCACTTCTTATGGTCAGTTAAGTCAGATGTAATAGAACCGCTTATCTATATACTCTTAACCTTATCACTGCTGCTTTACAGACGAGGTAAGTTAAAACGTTGGGTAAAAAATCGAATAAATAATACGCAAATAAGCAAAAAATAACTTGCATGTGTTTTTATACAGTACTATTGTATTTGCAACCACTGTATAAACAAACAGGTAAAAGCAAATGGCCAGCGTACATGCAATATCAAACCCTAAAATTAGCCACTTCGACAGTGTTTCAGTTTTTAATCAAAAACGCTTACAAACAATTCTTAGGGGCGAAAGTAAAACAAAATGGTCGTATCTTATTGCAGATAATATTGCGTTTACTCACCCTAACACGCGCTGCATTAAGCTAAAAAAACCCACTCAGGCGCAAATGGCTATTTGGTTAGAGAAACTTATTACCGCTGAACAATGTGCCAATATTTACGTTGAGCAATTACACCTAGACGAAATGAATCAAATACGTCTCACTCAACTATGTGCTATTCACAACGTAAATGTGGTTAATTTAATGACGCAAAATCAAGCTAGCGTGATAAAAGGTCCATGGCTAAACAACTGAGTATGTTTACTGAACAATACGGATGTGTGCATTAATACATAAAGGCAAACAATTATGCTTAGCTTAGCGCTGAACAATAGCGTTATCTCCATTGTCAAAAGTGTATAATCTATTTATTGATCTTGTAACGATATGGAGGAAATGGCGATATTTTTTGCTGTTAACTAGAATAAATGAATGATCCTTTATGCTTTTGTAATAGCGGCCGCACCTTTGAGCTGTGTTGCAAACCTTATATACACAATGTTAGCTGTCCTGAGACACCTGAACAGCTTATGCGCTCACGTTTTAGCGCATATGCCACAAAGAACTTCCAGTACATTTTAGATACCTACACTATCACCCAGCGCAAAAATTTGACCTTGCAAGTATTATCTCAAGGCGGTGACGACAGCCATTGGCTTCGTTTAGATGTATTAGACACGTTTACAGACAATCGCACTCAGGCAGGTGAAGTTGAATTTGTTGCCTATTACCGGCAAAACAACGTAATTTACCAGATGCACGAGCGTTCGAAGTTTTTCCGTGAAGAAGATCAATGGCGGTATGACTCAGGAGTATTATTTGAAGACGGTGGCGTGTACAAACCCCAACGCAATGATAGTTGTTTATGTGGCAGTGGAAAAAAATTTAAAAAGTGCTGCATATAAACGTCAGTTGACTACCACTTATAAGTAACTAAACAAAGCGTGTGACAAAGATAGATAAGTTCTGGCCTTTTTAAGCGCTATTTTCTGTTAATTATTTATACTTATTTATCGTTGTCTTTAAGCCACTCGTTTAACAGCTTTATTTGCCCACACTTATAGGCTGCATAGGTTATGCGTAACGCATTAGACAATAATTCACTGTCAGACCAACCTGTTTTCGCAGATAGTTCTTTGTAGCTCTCCATACCTTGAGGGGTTACATAACCACGAACTTGTTGTTTTCCTAATTCTTTTTGACGCTCTCTAAATCTGCGTTGCTTCTGAGCATTGGCAACCATTTTGGGATTTTTCATTACAATGTCATTATTAAGGTTAAAATGATGATAAATTCGCTGATATCATCCATTACTATGGCAGAGATGTAAAATAATTAACTGCTCAGAGTTGTTTAGCTTACAAGTGTTCGCTAAATTACGTCCTTTAAAAATATTAGACTCGGAATACTATGACAATGAATCAAGGCAGTTTTACAAAAGAAGAATTATTAGCCTGCAGTCGAGGTGAGTTATTTGGTCCTGGTAATAGCCAGCTACCTGCACCAAACATGTTAATGATGGATCGTATTATTAATATCTCTGAGGAAGAAGGAGAGCATGGAAAAGGCGTTATCATTGCCGAATTAGATATTTCGCCAGACTTATGGTTTTTCGATTGTCATTTCCCTGGCGATCCCGTGATGCCAGGCTGCTTAGGCCTAGATGCAATGTGGCAGTTAGTTGGCTTCTTCTTAGGTTGGTGTGGCGGACCAGGAAAAGGCCGTGCTTTGGGTGTGGGTGAAGTTAAGTTTTCAGGTCAAATACTTCCCTCAGCTAAGAAAGTCACTTACCGTATCGATATGAAACGTGTGATTAAGCGTAAATTGTATATGGGAATTGGCGACGGTGAAGTGTCTGTTGATGGCCGCGTAATCTATCAAGCTAAAAATCTTAAAGTGGGCTTGTTTCAAGATACGAGCACTTTCTAAGCAAAGTCTAAGCAAAAACAGTAACCGCAAATTTTTGCTGTAAAAAACAAAGCCCCGTAAGGGGCTACATTTAACTAGAATTTAAGACCGACGCTTCGGTCTCCCATGGCTTCTCGCCACCCTCCTAACCATTCTGAACGAGCCGTCGTGGCTTGAAATGGACAGTTTTCTTTAGATCTACCGGAAATGCCTGCGTGGTATCCCTTTGAATGCGCTCTGGAAAGTTTATCTCTCTTTTGTCTCTTCATTTCATCGAGTTTCCTATTTTTACGTAGCGATAACCGTGCTTAAATTAAGCACGTGTATAGAGATAGTAGATCAGGCATATTGGTTCAATAGCGTTTGGCTAATATAATCAGAAAATAGCGACAGGACATTGATTTAATTAATATAAATTTAATAAACTCAATTCGAATATTAGACAGATTATTTATTGTATTTAGTAATAAAAAACTAAACATCCACAAAAAAGCCCGCTAAATGCGGGCTTCAGGAGTCAGTTTTTTTTACGACAACTTTATACGTCTGCGTATTGCTATTACCATTAGGCCGAACAGTGAGATAAGACCAAAACCCGCTCCTTGACGGTCAGTGTCATTGTCGCTTTTGTCGTCACCAGGTTCTGTCACATCACAGTCCTCGATAAAGCCTCCCGCAATTGGCTCTAAGCGAACACTGATAATTCTATCAACTATGACTTCATCACCGTTGCTGTCTAGCACCACATCACCAAAAATATTTTTAGACTGTGTGCGCACTAGAGCTGAAGCTGCAATCACACCGTCATTATTGATGCCTGTGGCATTCACTAACGTATAAGGTGAATTACATTGAATTAAATCATTCATGTTGATAAATTCAGACGAATTGCTATCAAATCGAAAGGCGTGGCTTCTTCTGGCCGATACACCTGCTTCTATCTCGCCTTTACCTACCACTATGCCAGCATCGTTGATGGCATTGGCAAAGCTCGATGAGCCCAAGAAAAAATCTTCTGGGAAAACGGTTTCATCAGTATTTATATCATGTATAAAAAATTTGCTACGCGAGATTCCATTAACCTGCTTAACCGCTGAACCAACCACTAAACCACTATTATTAATGTCCGTTGCGGTACTTGATGTATAGGTTTGGTCATCCGTAATCTCAGTGACTGTATCGCCTTCATAAATAGCAGCAAAGGTACGAATAAAATTAGTATCGCGATATTGACCTGAGGATTCACCTACGGCTACACCGTTATCATTGATCGCTAAAGCTTTGCTTTCATAACCATTGGTGTCGTCTTCTTCAGGGGTATAAGCCAAGCCTAGCTCTTTCGTGCTAATGATCTGCCCTTGATTATCCAACTGCCAAATAGTACCTCGGCGCTGAAAGTTGAACTTTAACGATTTCTCACCACTAGCAGATGCAGAACTTAAGTTAATTCGACGTAGGCAGACTTCCGCTGGCTCGTCTCCACGGACATCTTCATCATTACAATTATCAACTGAAGTCTGCAGTGTAGAACCGTCTAAAAGTGTAGTCGTACTGTAGCCAACAACCTGATTACTGTTGTTTACGTCATAGGCTACACTCAGGCCCCCTGCCGTATCATCAATGGGAGGCAATTCAATGGTTGTATTATTCACTGTGGCAAATGCACGGCTGTAAAAATCATTCACTACATAGGTAATATCAGTACCTGATTCTAAGGTGTAATCTAAGGTGTAAAATACGTCGAAACTGCTACCTACCGTCGTACCCGAGTCATTTATTCCTCGCACAAGTGTATCGTTGCTAAAGGTATACTCGTTTGTGTTTGCATCAAGTACATCAAAGCCAGGGATTAAAGCGCTGTTATTGTCTGATTCAACATAAGCATGGCGATTAGCAATTTGTTGAATGGTTAGACCTTCACTGTTGGCATCAGCCGTCAGTAATCCATATAGAAATGTATAATCAGCGTCGTTATAGTTACCTATTTTCGCTGCTTCAATATCAGTCAAGTTATCAATAAGCGTTTGCGACTCGAAATTTAGTAACGATGCATCAATAGGTGGATTAAACGGTATTGAAACATTAATAGCGATTTGCCCACTGGCGTTGATATCACTTGGGAAGGTATTCAAGCCTACGTTATTTGTTTCGAGCTCAACCACATTGTATTGCGCGGCATTAGCCAAGGATATCGTCAATGCAGAAAATGCGAATGCTGCCAATCTAGTTTTATTCATTTAAAATCCTGATTTCTTTTATATGTTATTTTATTCAGTTAAAGCTTCGAGCTCATCCCAACGCGCATAAGCCTCGGTCAAGCTGCTTTCAGCATCAGCAAGTTGGGCTAGTATCTTGGATGTAGCGTCGTTATCTTTCTTGAAAAAATCCCCATCGCTTATTTGCGATTGTAATTGCGCGATTTCTTTTTCTAATTTATCGATTGAAAGAGGCAGTTTTTCGAGTTCAAGTTGCTGCTTATACGATAATTTTTTACTCGGCTTACTTTGAGGCTTGGTCTTAGGACTATCACTTTGTTTAGAAGTTTCAGTTTTGTTTTTATTTGCTTGTTTTGATACCGCGTTTGCAGCATACCATTGATAAATATCGGCATAGCCACCGACAAACTCTTTAATTTTACCTTGGCCTTCAAAAAACAGGCTTGAAGTCACAACGTTGTCGACAAATTCTCTATCATGGCTAACCAAGATAAGCGTACCTTTATAATTACCGAGTATATCTTCTAGTAACTCTAAGGTTTCTACATCGAGATCATTGGTTGGCTCATCGAGAATAAGTAAGTTGTTTGGCTTAAGCATTAATTTGGCTAATAACAAACGGTTCTTTTCGCCGCCCGATAATGAACTCACAGGCACATTCACTCGCTCTGGTGTAAACAAGTAGTCCTGTAAATAGCTAATAACGTGCTTGCTGCTGCCGTTTATCTCTACTTCACGCTTACCATCAGCAATGGCGTCAATCACTTTGAGCGACACGTCAAGTTGCGAGCGATGCTGATCGAAATAGGCTAATTCTATTTTGGTACCGCAACGCACCGTGCCTGACGTTGGCTCTAGTTGTTCTAGCAATAGTTTTATCAGCGTACTCTTACCGCAACCATTAGGGCCGATAAGGGCAATTTTATCGCCGCGGAAGATGGTGAAGTCTAAGTGGTCGACAATATTTTTATCGTCGATTTGATAGCTAAGGTTTTCAGCTTCAAAGATAATCTTGCCTGAGTTTTGTCCTTGGCCAAGTGTGACAACAGCACGACCTGTTACATCACGTCGTTCACTGCGTTCATTACGTAATGCTTTCAATGCACGAACGCGCCCTTCGTTACGTGTGCGACGAGCCTTAACACCTTGTCTTATCCAGGCTTCTTCTTGACTCAATTTTTTGTCGAACAAGGCGTTTTGCGTTTCTTCAACTTCTAAGTCATGGGCCTTTTTATCCAAATACTCTTGATAGTTACCAGGATAACTAACCAGTTGTCCACGGTCTAAATCAACAATACGTGTGGCAACGTTACGTATAAAGGCCCTATCATGGCTGACAAAAACCACTGCGCCTTGATAATCAAGGACCGTGTTTTCCAACCATTTGATCATACTAATATCTAAGTGGTTAGTAGGCTCATCTAATAATAAAATATCAGGCTGATTAGCAAGTGCTCTTGCAAGTGCCGCTTTACGGCGCCAGCCGCCTGAAAGCGAAGACAACTGTTGATCTGGGTCAAGTTTGAGCTGGGTTAACACCTGCATTATTTTTTGTTCAAACTGCCAGGCGTTATGATGATCAAGTTGTTGCTGCAACTTTTCGAGCTTGTCCATCTGTGCTTCGCTGTAATCGGTAGCAATAACATGAGTCTGATGGAAATACGCTTTCAGGATCTCCCCTACCTCAGCCATGCCTTCGGCTACATAATCAAACAAACTGCAATCTACACTTTGCGGTGGATCCTGCGGTAAACGTGAAATTTTAACTTGATTGCCGACTAATCTCTGGCCATCGTCTAGTTTCAATTCTCCAGCAATAATTTTTAATAATGTGGACTTACCGCAACCGTTTCGGCCAACAAGACACACACGTTCACCTGGATGGATTACTAATTCCACACCACTTAATAAAGGTGGGTGACCGAAAATAATACTGGCATTTTTAAGTTGTAATAAACTCAAGACAAAAACTCTCTTAATTGTTGTTCATTGAAAGGCCACTCGAGCTCAAGCTCTGTGTCTAACCTTTTCAGTACTGGGATACGTGCACCGTATAAATGATATAACTCTGTAGACGCTCTAACATCAACCTTGTTATAAGATGCGTCTGGTGCCGCGTAATTTAAAATAACTTCTGCTTCATCACACAGGCAGCAATCTTTGCCGGAGTATAACAAGATGGTTACATTAGACATTCAGGGTAAACACCCAACATCCATGTATCTTTGGATTACGCTTAAAGTCTTCAGGTAAGGTTTTCTGGGTAAAATCTTGAATACTCAGACCTAACTTGCCGATGCCCTCTTCATCCAATTTAAACTGGCGTAAATTATTGGAAAACATGATTTCCCCACCAGGGCGTAAACATCTTACGGCATTACTGAGCAATGCTAAATGGTCGCGCTGAACGTCCCATGTTGTATCCATACGTTTGGAATTAGAAAACGACGGTGGATCGATAAAAATAAAATCATACTGTTTGTTATGTCTATCTAACCAAGTCAAGCAATCCGCTTGAATAAATTCATAGGGTCCCTTTAAATTATTTAGCGCAAAATTCTCTTTTGCCCAATCCACATAGGTATTCGACATATCAACGGTAGTCACTGATTTAGCCTTACCTATGGCCGCGTGTACCGAAACACTGCCGGTATAAGCAAAAAGATTTAGTACGTCTTTATCTTTGACTCGCTGCTGGACTAATTGGCGTGTTATCCGGTGGTCAAGAAATAATCCAGTGTCCAAGTAATCAGTCAAGTTAAGCTTGAACTTGGCACCGTTCTCATACACTTCAACTGTCTTCTGAGTCTGAGAGACTTTCTCGTACTGGCTTTTACCTTTTTGCTGCGCCCTAACCTTCATCACAATCTGTTCTGATGGCACATCAACACAGCTGGGCAATGCCACAATCACTTCATGTAAACGTCGCTTCGCTTTCGCTGCAGGTACATCTTTCGGGGCAGCATATTCCTGCACAACTAGCCAGTCTCCATAGCGGTCGATTGCTACGTTGTATTCTGGCAAATCTGCATCGTAAATACGGTAACAATTGGTATTTTCCGTTTTAAGCCATTTACTGAGACGTTTGAGATTTTTAGTCAAGCGATTAGCAAAGTCATTATTATTAAGTGATACTTCTCTGGTAACGCAGTTCTTTTCATCTAATGCGAAGTTAACCAACTGACATTCTAATTTGCCGTTCATCAACTTATATTCTTTGTTAGCGAACATTTTCATGCTGCGCAGCAAATCTCGATTAGACGTCAATAAAGATAAATTCCAACCTTTGAAATGTTCTTTAAGATTCACTCCCCAATCTTGGAACAACGGAAGCAAAGCGGTAATTTCACTCAGTCTTTCACCGTAAGGCGGATTACTAACAATATAACCTGGTGCCTGTCCTTTAGGCGGCGTCACTTTGCATGCATCTATGGTGTTAAATTGTATAGCTGAGAATACCCCAGCAGCATCGGCATTTTCTTTAGCAATGGCAACAACACCGTGGTCGATATCACTTGCGCAAATCACACTAGTTGACTCAACAATCTTTGATTCTGCATCGGTTAACAGTGATTGCCATAACGTAGCATCATGTTGAAGCCAGCGCGTGAAGCCCCAGTCTTTGCGCTTCAGCGCTGGGGCAATATTGGCAGCCATAAGCGCCGCTTCAATCGCAATGGTGCCCGCACCACACATAGGGTCAAGCAAAGGTAATGCTTTATTTTGCGTCCAACCGCTGCGCACCAACATAGCGCAAGCAATGTGCTCTTTTACAGGCGCTAAGCCAGTTTTCACACGGTAATGACGTTGATGTAAACTGTGCCCTGACAAATCAAGATAAACCGTTAACTTGTCACTCCACATTCTCCCTTGCAAGCGAATATCGGGATCAATTTTACTCACCGAGGGTCGTGATTCGAACAATTCATTAAATTGGTCTACAACCGCATCTTTAATTTTCAATGCACCAAATTGGGTATTGTTAATACAATGATTGGCGCCAACAAAGTCGACGACAAATGTACTATCAACGCTGAAATGCGATGTCCAATTTACGCTACTGGTGATTTGATATACGTCATCAGCGACATCCACGTGGCCTTCTGCAACCTTAAGCAATACCCGATTGGCCAAACGCGACCACAAGCAAATTTTGTATGCGTGCTCAATTTCACCGCTAAACAACACCTGACCAGGCTTGGTTTTTACGGATAATTGCGGACACAGCGCAGATATTTCTTTGGCAAGAAGCTCATCGAGCCCCTTAGACGTGGTGACTAAAAATTCAAACATATACCGATCCAGTTATTTCTTCGGGCGCGATTATACGGTAATAAAGGAGTTATCGCATGGCTAAATGCAGAAAAATCAGATTGTTAATTTGTAGAATGAAAAATGAATAACGACAGGGATAAATGCTGAGGGAGGCTTACAACTAAGCGCGTTTATAAATAGGAATATCAGCGAGATATGGAATGAGTCGATCGCTCATAACTTTAATTATTTCAAACTGCGCTAATGTTTTACTACTGCTTACGATAAATTGTTCAGAAATAAGCATACACGTTGCCGTTGTGCCGTGCTGTTCTATCACAATGACCTGACCTAATTCGCTATTATCATTGTCAGCTGCCTCTAACATCGCCAATTGACAATGCACCCCACTAGTCGATTGGGCTTTGTACAACCAACTCTTCATGCAAACAGGTTTATGGAATTTAAGCGCAGCCGTAGCATTTAATAAAACTTGCACCAACTGCCCTTCTGACAAAGCTAACCCGCTGCTATCTAAGTTTTCAGCTAACGCCACATAGTGCTCGGTATCTTCAAGACTAAATAACTGTTTATCGGTAGGTAAATTAACTAAATTCTTTAGGGCAAAAGGCACCACAAAGGTCAATGTGTGACCTAGGTCGAGACGCAGTTCGTTATCGTGCGTATACCAAAACCAATTTGTATTAGGAAGAAGCATGATTCCTTAGCCTAGTTAGAATTTAATCCTTAAATAAAAGCTAGCATAGTTTACCTTGGAATCATGCACTTTTCGTCATACTTAAAGGTGATAAAAGAAGCCGATCAGGCATTGATCATTATAACGAGTCTACGATCTCTTTTATCAATTTCGGACCTTGATAGATCAGCGCCGAATACACCTGAATTAAAGGCGATCCGGCTTCGATCCGAGCTTTCGCAGCCAACACCGAATCAATCCCCCCCACACCAATGACTGGCGCCTGCCCCGCCAGCTGACTGCATAAGGATGTTACGATCCTTTGACTTCTGTCTGTGAGTACTGACCCACTCAGACCGCCAGCCTCTTCGGCATGCTGCTGACCTTTAACGGCTTCACGATCGAGAGTCGTATTCGTTGCGATCACCCCATCGATCCCAACGCTTAAAAAAGAATCAACCATCGAGCTTAACTCAGAATCTTGCAGATCAGGCGCGATCTTAATTAAGATAGGAACCTGCTTATTATGTTGCGCTTTAAGTTTGATTTGCTCTGCTTTTAAGCCGCTTAATAATTGCGTGAGCGCATCACCGTATTGCAAGTTTCTAAGTCCCGGCGTGTTAGGTGACGATATATTTACCGTAACGTAACTAGCATGCTGATAAACCTTACGCAAACAAATCAAATAATCGTTTAGCGCTTCATCCTCGGGAGTGGTTTTGTTTTTACCAATGTTGATACCTAACACCCCTGTATAACGCGCTTTTTTAACTTGCTCTACAAGGTAATCGACCCCTTTATTGTTAAATCCCATACGATTAATAATCGCCTGCCCTTTTGGTAATCTAAACATTCGGGGTTTATCGTTACCTGCTTGCGGTTTAGGGGTAACCGTACCAACTTCTATAAAACCAAATCCCATCGCCGCAAAGGCATCAATACATTCTGCGTTTTTGTCTAACCCGGCAGCTAAACCAACAGGATTCTTAAAGTGCAAACCAAAGCACTCAACAGGTTTGTCTGCGATACGCTGTTTGTAGGCCATGTTTAAAAATGTATGCTGCGTGCGCTTAAGCCAATTAATCGTAAAGTCGTGACTCCACTCGGCATCTTGGGTAAATAAAAATTTCTGTAAAATGGCATACATGGTGTTCGTTTTCCTCAGACAAAAAAAAGCCCCAGTGCGATACCAGGGCGTTAAAGACCGTACGGTTAATATTAAGCGTTAGCGTTTATGCTAAGCAACATTAATTCACGTAATGCGACTGAAAACTTCGCAAATTCATGAGTACTACTGGTTTTGAATTCCGACATCATACTATACCAACGCTCTAATAGAGCCTGATTATGTTCCATCCATGTACCGAGTATCAATTCCGCGTCATTATTTTTTGGTGCGCCAGTCAGTAATACTGTTGCTAAGGCGCGTTGTTGCCAATCGAGTTCTTCCCGATATGACGCCCGTGCTAGAGCTTGCCAATGGTTAGAAACCGTCTGTTTATTTATTTGTTCCAAGAACCAATGGAGTTCAAGACGTGATCCGAGTTTAAAATATAGACTTGCAACCAGTTTAATACTGCGCCCCTCTGTTTTGGCAATTTGTGCTAAATCTAAACAGGGGAATAAATTACTTAAACTAGAGACTTTATAAGCGATATCTTCAGGAACTCCTGCGTTGGTCAGGCGAGTGCAATTCGCTTCCAGTTCTTGATACTCGTCTTCTACTAGGTAATCTTTGAGGTTTTTGAACAAATCAGCAAAGGTAGACGTGTAACTGTCGATTGCTTCTTGAATATCCATGGATTTTACACCGTGGCGCAAATACCAACGCGAAGCACGGCGTAACGTGCGGCGCATACTTTCAAGCATTGAAAGTTGCGTTTGTGCACTGACTTTATTGTCTAAGTCTTGTACCTCAGCCCATAGTGATTCCATTGAGAATATACCTTTGACCACGCAATACGCATTGGCTATCTCATCAATGTTGGCACCGGTTTCTTCCTGCATGCGAAAAACAAAATTCATTCCCATGTCGTTGATTAAATTATTGGTCAACTTAGTGGCAATAATCTCGCTGCGCAGTGGATGCTGTTCCATTTGCTCGGCGTAACGTTTTTGCAAAACGGCCGGGAACGCGCTGATCAATAATTTACGATGATAGGGATTATCCGTAATTTCCGGCGTATTGAATCTTTCTTTCAACATCATTTTTCCGTAGGCAATCAGCACGGATAGTTCTGGACGTGTAAGTCCTTGGGATGCTGCTAAACGGTCAGAAATTTCATCGTCAGTGGGAATAAATTCAATTTCACGATTTAAGTTGCCTTCTTTTTCCAAATTATGAATAAAACGTAACTGTTCTTTTAACTGACTGCCGCCACTCAATTGGGTAATAGAAATAGATTCCGTTTGGCGATAACAATCTTGGATAACTAAATCGCCCACATCATCAGTCATCTCGTGCAATAGATTATTTCGTTGTTTGCGTGTTAAGTCTCCCGCATTAACCAAGGCATTGAGCAAAATTTTAATATTTACTTCGTTATCAGAGCAATCCACCCCACCAACGTTATCAATAAAGTCGGTATTAACTCTTCCGCCGCTGCGAGCAAACTCAATACGACCTAATTGTGTGAGCCCGAGGTTGCCACCCTCACCGATAATTTTGGCTTTTACCTGTGCACCATTAACACGTGTATCGTCATTTGCCCGATCACCTACTTGTGAATGACTTTCTTTCGCACTTTTAACATAGGTTCCAATGCCGCCGTTCCAGATTAAATCGACTTCCATTTGCAAAATATTATGGATAAGTTCATTCGGTGTCATGGTGAGTTGTTTAGTGCCCAACCATTGTTTCATTTCGGCGGTTAATTTAATCGACTTAGAAGAACGACTAAAAATATCACCACCTGACGAAATCAACGATTTATCATAATCATTCCAACCCAGAGAAGGGTTTTCAAATAAGCGTTTGCGTTCTGCATAGCTGGCTTTCACGTCTGGAGATGGATCAAAGAAAATATGCAGATGGTTAAATGCACATATTAATTTAGTGTGGTTTGATAACAGCATGCCGTTACCGAACACATCACCCGCCATATCGCCTATCGCAACACAAGTGAAATCGGTCGTTTGACAATCAACATCCATTTCACGAAAATGACGTTTAACCGATTCCCAACCACCACGAGCGGTAATGCCCATTTTCTTATGGTCGTAACCAATGCTGCCACCAGAAGCAAACGCATCACCCAACCAAAAATTAAATTCCTCAGATATACCATTGGCAATATCTGAGAATGTAGCCGTGCCTTTATCCGCCGCAACAACTAAATAAGGGTCATCGTCATCAAGACGCACCACATCTCGAGGGTAGACTATTTCGCCATCGACGATATTATCAGTGATATCAAGTAAACTACGGATGAAAATTTTATAACACGCTTGGCCTTCTTTTTGAAATGCTTCGCGGCCTTGATTAACAGGCAAGTTTTTACAAACAAATCCCCCTTTTGCCCCCACTGGCACAATAACCGTATTTTTGACTTGTTGCGCTTTAACTAAGCCTAAAATTTCAGTACGGAAATCTTCTTGGCGATCAGACCAACGCAACCCGCCTCGCGCCACTTTACCACCACGTAAGTGAACACCTTCAATGCGTGGGGAATAAACAAATATTTCAAACTTGGGACGTGGCAAAGGCATATCTGGAATAAGCTCAGATAACATTTTAAATGAGGCATAAGACTTTTCGTTACCTTGATTATCGCTCTGATAGAAATTGGTTCGAGTTGTGGCAAGAATTAGATCTAAGTAGCGCCTTATAATACGATCATCATCTAAGTTTGAAACATTATCCAAGTGCTTTTTCACTTCGTTTAGTAATGTCTCCTCACGCTTGTTCGAACGGCGCACTTTCGGGTTGTAACGTTGATTAAACAACGAGGCCAAAATCTTAGCGATATCAGGATAATGGGCAAGTGTGTTGGCAATATAATCTTTACTGAAAGAACTTCCAATTTGACGCATATATTTTGCATAAGCGCGTAAAATGGTCACAGTTCTACCTGGCAATCCTGCACCAAGCACGAGACGGTTAAAAGCATCATCTTCTAAATCATTGGACCAAACCTTAGCAAACGCATCTTGAAACAAGGCTTGAGCACGCACCAAATCCATACGATTACTGGTGCTATGTAACATGGTAAATTCCATAATCCAGTTCATCTGACCATCGCTGGACTTAACCCGATACGGACTTTCTTCGATTACGCGAAGACCGAAATTTTCTAACATGGGTAACACGGCAGATAAGTGAATAGGCTCATTTTTATGAAATAGCTTTAACTTAACGATTTCACTATCAAGGGCTTCTTCTTGAGGCCGGTAGAACAGCATATCTAAGGTATGCTCTGCGCTAAGTAATTCAATTTTCTCTAAATCGACCAATGCGGCGCTAGGCAAATTCTGCTCTTTATAGCTGGGGGGAAATGCATCTTCGTATTTTTTCTCGATAACTTTTCCAGCCGCTTCGCCATAAGTAGTACGAATGGTAGCCGTTAATTTATCGTTCCAACTCTTAGTCAGCTCGATGATATTCTTTTCAATTTCCTTCACGTTATATTCCGAATTGTTGTCTTTCACTCTGACAATATATTGCGTTCTAGCATATACAGATTCTGAAAAGTAAGTCGTAAACTCTACGTCTTCTTGGCTATTAAACGATTTCTGCAACAATACCTGAGTATCTTTACGTAGTTGTGTGTTGTAACGCTCCCTAGGGACGTAAACCATACAAGAAACGAAACGTCCAAATACATCTTTACGCACAAATAAACGCGAAATTCCACGCTCTTGCATTTGAAAAATACCTAACGCAATTTGTGCTAACTCGTCTTCACTGCCTTGTAATAATTCATCACGAGGATAAGTTTCAATAATATTCAAGAACGCTTTATGTCCATGTGAATCTTTATCAAATCCTGATTTTTGACAAATGTTATCAATCTTGTGTTGCAGTACCGGTACTTGGGTCGCGCTGCTGTTATAAAAAGAAGCAGAGTAAAGGCCAATAAAACGGTCCTCACCAACCACATTTCCTTTATCATCAAAACGCTTGATGCCAATATAATCAAGATAAGCAGGACGATGAACACGTGAACGACGATTGGTTTTCGTTAGCAAAAGTGGATGATTACTCAATGCTTCTTCACGGGCAGAACCAGGAATATTGGATAAAACCCGTTCGCGTTCGCTCACGGAGTTTTTCATTAATCCTAAACTTGATTCGTTATCCGCTAACCACCGATAATCACCTTCAACGGCCTTAGCACTATATGATCGATAACCCATAATGGTGAAATTATGGTCGTTTAACCAAGACAAGAACTTAATGGTTTGTGTTTTTTGTTCTGCCGTAGCTGGCGATGGGTTATTTGGAAACTCTTTAATAATCACATCGAGTTTATCACTCATTGCTTTCCAGTCTTGCACGGCCAATGACACTTCATTAACAACTGACATCAGTTCGTTTGCCAAACTGTCTAAGGCTTTCTTAGTAGTTTGTCTATCAACCTCAATTAAGAAAATAGTTTCCTTATTGGCATGTTTAACTTTTTTATTGCCATCAATAAAGCCGGTAAATTTATGGCTTTCGTCACGCTGAATAGCGATTGGGCTATGCAATAGTAAATGGGCTGTTACGCCAACGCGGTTTAACGCCATGCGCACTGAGTCGACCAAAAACGGCGTATCCTGTACTAAAATCTCTATTATGGTATGGGTTGATTGCCAACCATGTTTACCTACCTCTGGATTAAATACACGGATAATTGGCTTACTGGCATCGAAGTTTAAAAACTTATTCCACAGACTGAGCGTCGCTCCATATAAATCACTATCACTGCGATTATCCAAATCATCGGTGGAAATATTGTTGAACAAAATACGAGAAAAGTTTTTGACCAAGTCAACTTGTGACTTATCAACCTTTTTTTCAATAAGTTTGACTACGTTTTCTAACAAAACTGAATGCTGGTGTGTTGCAACCGTCATGTGTTTACCTATTCCTTACTTTTTGGAAGTAACAGTGGTATTGAATCGACGCATTAACAATTTGTTACAATGTCAGTACCGCCGACGATATTGTATGAGACTAGACAATAGACTGACATATATACAGTTTTTCATCTATATATGACTATTCTCGCTAAAATAGACGACCATTAAAAGCCTTAAATTCACGTCAAATTTACAATTGAAATAGTTATCTGAATTTCGCTCATAAAAAAAGGCCATACGGCCTTTTTTATGCAAAATATTAAATAATTATGCGAATTTATTTTTGCTTACGCCAAAATACACTCGCCAAGGCAGGTAGCACGATAATGGCGCCCATCATGTTCACAACAAACATAAAGGTCAGCAAAATTCCCATGTCCATTTGGAATTTAAGCGACGAAAATACCCAAGTACTGACGCCAACTGCTAAAGTAGCGCCGGTAAATAACACTGCACTTCCTCGTTCTTTCAATGCTTCAAAATAGGCTTGGCGTACAGGCATGCCAGCTTTAAGTTTATGATTCATGGTCGATAGAATATAAATACCATAATCCACACCAATCCCCACACCCAATGCAATAACGGGTAACGTAGAAACGGTTAAGCCAATTTGTAGATACGTCATTAACGCTTGCGCTAATACTGAAACTACATATAAGGGAATAACCACAGCCATTGTTGCACGTAATGACTTAAAGCTTATAAGGCATAGCAAAATCACCGCCCCAAACACATATAACATCATCGGATTTTGCGATTCATCCACGGCTTCATTTTGTGCAGCCATAACACCAATCGGCCCTGACGCTAGTTTAAACTGTAGTTCAGGCGTTTCGAAATCTACACGATATTCTTTTATTGCTTCTACTACGCGATTAATCGTCTCAGCTTTATGGTCCTTCATAAACAAAATGATAGGCATCACAGAACAGTCGCCGTTTAACAAACCAGAAGAGGTATCGACCCGTGCTATATCTTGTACTAAAGTTTGCTGGTTTCTAGGCAACACTCGCCATTTAGCATTTCCTTCGTTATAACCCGCATTAATAATTTTCGCTACAGACGCCAAACTTACCGCAGATTGCACGCCTTCGATGTTAGTCATGCGCCACTGCATTTCATCAATCGCATTCATAACGTCGTATGAGGTACAAGCATCTTTGGTGGCTTCAACTAAAATAGACAAATAATCGGTACTGATTTCATACTTGTCAGTAATTAAAAACGTATCTTGGTTGTAACGTGAAGACTCATGCAGTGCAGGAGCACCAGCATGCAAATCGCCAATTTTCATTTTCTGAGCTTGCATCCAACCAAATCCAAACAGGACTGCCGTCACAACCAAAATACCCACTGCAACTTTCGGGCTAGAACACGCTGCAATCCAATCCCAAAATTTATCCGCGCGATCCTCTTTACCGGCAAACTTTTGCTTGTATTTGTCACTGAACTTAACAAAAGACATAAGAACAGGTAATAACAATAAATTGGTTAAAATAATAACCGCCACACCCATACTCGCCGTAATAGCAAGTTCACGAATGATACCGATATCGATAACCAATAATGTCATAAATCCGATTGTGTCTGACAATAAGGCTACACCACCTGGAATCAATAACGTGGTGAAAGCTAACTTAGCTGCATTAAACGACGTGCTGCCTTTAGTCACTTCTTTGCCAACTGAATTGATCATTTGAACGCCATGGCTGATGCCAATGGCAAACACTAAAAATGGCACCAAAATTGACATCGGATCAAGACCAAAGCCAAGCAGTGTTAACAAGCCCATTTGCCAAATTACCGCAATGATCGAACATAACAACGGTAAGACTGTAAGCATCAAAGATTTACAGAAGAAGTAAACCAAAACAGCGGTAATTGCGATGGCAATAGCAAAGAATACCAATACATCTTTAGCGCCGTTAGCTACATCACCTATCATCTTTGCAAAACCAATAATATGGATACTGATATCATCGGATTCAAATTGTCCTCGAAGCTGAGTTTCAAGGTGATCAGCTAACGCTAAGGTATCTAGTTTCTCACCGCTCTCAGGATCCAAGTCTAATAATTTGGCAGTGACCATCGCACATTTATAATCATCAGATACTAAGCTGCCTACGATACCCGCCTTTTCAATATTAGACGAGACCTTGTCCAATCCGCGCTGCTCGGAAGAATTAAAATCAGCTGGTATGACCGGTCCGCCTGCAAAACCGCCTTCTACAATCTCAGTAAAACGGGTGGACGATGAAAATAGTGATTTTACTAATGAACGATCAACGCCGTTGATAAAGAACAACTGATCATGAACATCTTTAAGGGTATCAAAAAAGGTTTGATTGAAAATATCACCCTTGGTATCGCACACTGAAACTAGAATACTGTTAGCGCCACCAAAATCATTCACATGCTTCATGTAATTCTGCATATACTCATGATTAAGAGGAATATTTTTGGTGAAACCTGCGTCTAATCGAAGTTGTGATGACTGATAACCTAGAAATACAGTTGCCACTAAAAATATCAACAACACAACAATGCGGTTTCTGAAAATTAAGGATTCTAAAAATTTGATTATATTACTCATGAACGGCTACCGTGCTTGCTGCAAATGTTTAATGCCGTCAACCGACACTGCGATAATTTGATTGTTATAAAACACTCCGTTAACAAGTGTTTGCCCGTCGCTTTGCTGTTGATAGTTCACGTCGTCACCTTGAATGGTAACCACTGCGCCATTATTACCCAGTAAAACCGTACGATCCTCGTCTACAGAAACAATGGCATTCATTGATGCCTGACTACCTGCGTCAAGTGCTTTCCATTGTTGCTCGACATTATTGAACACGAATACGTTACCGCGAAGTCCAGTAGCAATTAAATCCCCAGATTCGGCTTTTGCGATATTGAAAAAAGAACCGTGATAATCAATGTTCATTCGCTGCCATGTGTGACCTTTATCAGAACTCATAGCTAGTAGACCTGCTTCGCCAGCTAAGTAAACTTGATTACCTGAAACGGACACACTGTTTAAATGCGGTAAAATTGCAGCGAGTTCTTCCTTATAAAATGCTTCATCTTCTAAACGAAGTTCATTTAGATATTCTTGGTCATCTTGATTTACAAACTCAGCATGCAATTCGCTATGCCAGTTTTTACCACCGTCTTGGGTCCGAAGAAAAGCCCCATAAGCGCCAATGGCGATACCTTCACTTTTATCAAAAAAAGCGACGTCAAGTAATGGACGTTCCTGTTCCGGTGCGAAATTTTGAACTTCCCAATTGAGGCCGTTATTTTCAGTGTGTAAAATAACCAAATCGTGTCCCACAGCCCAACCTTGTTGGCCGACGAAATATACACCGGTTAATGTAGACGTTGAAGGTACGTTTACTTGCTGCCATTTTTGCCCGTCAGTGGAGCGGATAATATGGCCGCGTTCACCAACAGCAATAAGTTGCTCACCACTTTGGGTAATATCAAGTAATAAAGACTGGTCAACTAAAGGGGCTTGAAAACTGCTTTGAGCGGCTTGAACAGTGGATAAAGGTGCAAGTAAAACGGCAATCACTGCACTTGCAATGGATAATTTCATAGTAATTGGGTTCCATAAAAATGAAAACGGTTGGCAATAGCCAACCGTTTTTTTACTCGATTAGCGTCTACCGGCTCGGCGCATGGCCTCGGGGGTAAATTCGCGATCATTTAAATCAGCATTAAACTCGTACATCTTTTCCTCGTTATCGAGACCTAACGCGAGGTAACGACGAGAGTTTAAGTCATGGTAAACATCTAGCGTTGACCATTGTGTCGGGACTTCATAGTAATTAATTCCATGAGATATGCCTACTCGGTACAATTCATTGCGATTGTCGTACATATCCGCAACTTGAATTTGCCAGCTATCTTCGTCGATGAAAAACACACGTTTTTGATAGATATGACGGAATTCAGGCTTAAGCGTGGCTTCGACTACCCATACACGATGTTTTTCAAAGCGCGTTAGATCTGGATTTATATGACCAGGTTGAAGAATATCTTCATACTTCACTTTATCACTATGTAAATGATAGTTGTTATAAGCAACATACAGTTCTTTTTTGCCTTTCAACTCCCAGTTATATCGATCAGGCGCACCGTTAAACATATCGAAATCATCTGATGTACGTAAACCATCTGATGCTGTTCCTGGGGCATCGTATGCAACATTCGGCGCACGACGAACTCGGCGTTGACCTGTATTGTAAGTCCACGCTTGGCGAGGTTCACGTATTTGGTCCATAGTTTCATGTACCAACAACGCTGTACCGGCTAAACGAGCTGGAGAGGTCACACTTTGCTTGAACTTAGAGATAACATTTTCTTCAAGTAGCTTTTCACGTGTTGCATCTTTAGCTGAATACTTCTGCATCAGCTCCTCTTCGAAACCGATCACGTTATAATCACCAGAAGCGGTAGGCGCTGCTTGGCCTGCGTAACGTTTAACGCTTTCACCGCGATAACGTAAAATGTGGTTCCAAATGGTCTCTACTCCGTTTTGTGGAATAGGAAATGGAATACCAATTGCAGCATTTTTAATACCATTGCCACCTTGGATTAGCTCAGCCATAAGCGCATTTTTGGCTGTTTCATCGTACACAAATTGTGGTAATGACGCAGACCGACGCGTTTGATAAACCGGCATTTTGTAGGTGTCAGGATAAGCTTTAAACAACTCTTTTTGACCGTCACTCAAAAACTCAGCGTATTCCTGATAATTTTTCGCGGTAATGTTAAAGAGCACTTTGTCATCAGCGAACGGATCAGGATGATGGTCACCCACTGTGTACCCTGCAGGTACTTCAGTAATACCGCCAGTCCATGCAGGAATACTACCATCTGCATTACCTGCTTTTACAGCGCCCACTGGCGTTAGTTCAGCACCTAATTTAGCCGCTTCAGCTTCTGAAACCTTGGCTTGAATTAAGCCTGAATTAAATGTTAGCGCCATTGCAGACGCGATGAGAGCAAATTTTCTAATCATAATATGGCTCCTTAGATAGAATACTTGATGTTAAAAGAAACAAAGTCACGGTCTGAAAGGGCATTGGTTGTGCCTTCACCACCCCAGAACGCATTGTAAGATGCCGTTGCCGACCATTTGCTTAGATAATCAAATGTCAAAGATGCACTGGCTGATTTTCTATCTTCAATAAACAAGAACAGAGGATCGGGTGTAATACCATTTACATCATGAGAAAATGTGGCTCTAGCTTGTAAATTGATACCAGCGAAAACGTTGTTAAACGACGCATTAGCGAGCAAGCGATATCCCCACGCACTAGACGTTGGGAATGGGTTCGTTTCCGGACCATTGGATATACCAACATGCAAACCTTCACGCGTGTTGCCGTCTGCCGTTGGTGCAAGAGACGGTGTACGCACCGAACCTGGACCATTTAAACGAATAAGACTTGTATCCGGGAAGTCTCGAATACTGACATACCCTACTTCACCTAATACTACCAAATTATCGGTACCCAACGCAGGACCGAAAATATGTGTCGCTGTTACCTGCATTTGTAACGTATCTGACTCTAGATAACCTTGTGCCGTTTCACCAGAACCAGTGGTAAAGCCTTGGTAACCATCAAGCTGAGAAATACCTGCAAAATCAGGACGCAAACCAGCAATCGCTAACTGTTGAGGCATAGCTGCATATAATAATTCAACATCATCAAGCTGAAGTGGCTCATCAACACGATACGCAATTTCACCCGCTAAAGCCGTTGTGCCCACATTAGTGTTAAAGCTAAATCCGTAAAGCTTAAGGTCTTCAGGATAAACAAATCCCGTTTTCGTAAAGGCTCTAAGATCCGTTACGTTTTCTTTAGTGATTTCTGTCGTTGCTAACATCGTTAAATCAGCACCAATACTCGCCGCAGTGAAATCAGACGTTAAACCAGCGATAAGTGGACGTTGGCTATGATAGTTAAGCATGTAAAAGTTAAATTCTGTTTCGTTTAACGCCTCAGCGTAATAACCAATCTTAATACCGTATTGACCTTGGTCATCAGCATCTGTATGTGCTGTGTCACTGAAACCACGAACGGCTACTTTTGTTGGGTAGGCTAAATACGCAGCGCCGATAGATGAAGCATCGCCTCCTGATCTTAGTGCGTCGCCTAAGGCATTTAGGTTAGTTAACAAGAAATCTAAATCAATATCAGGGTTACCACTGAAGCCCAATTGGATATTTTGCGCTTGACCACCCTCACCGGCGAAATCATTGGTAGCGAAATAACTCCCCGCTTGCGGTAAACGACTGCGCTCCCACTCGTATTGATAGTACATGGATAAACTGAGGTTTTCGGTTAATCCAAACTGGGCGAATACCATGCCCACGGGAATAAAGACCTCTTTTAATTCTGCCCCAGGTGCTTGTGCACGAGATACATCCACTGGATTGGTTGAGTTAATACCATGCTGAATAAACGTACTTTCCCCCCAACTGACAACTTGATTGCCCACGCGGAACGAAACTGGCATGTCACCAATATAGAAATCAGAGTAGAAATATGCATCGAGTAAACGCACATCTGAACACAACTCATCACTTGCTGTTGACGACGCGCAAGGATCTTGCGTGGTGCCGGTAATTGGATTTTGCCAATCACGTGAGCTGTCTTTCATTTCAAAATCGTAAAAATACATGCCGCGCATAAAGACGCCCATGTTTTTATATTGAATATCTAACTCATGCACACCTTTAAACAGAGTCGAAAAAGGGTTACCTTTTTCGTAATTTAGTGTGCCCAAATCGCCGTTGGTTGAATAACCACCTGTACCCGAAGCCCACACGTCAGCAGAGCTGTATATTGGATTTGTTGCAGGGTTGTAGCCCGACCAATCAAATTGCACACCGTTACTGTTGCCTACACGCGAGAAGTCACGCTCTTCTACTCGAATACTGGTTCCCAATGAAAAATTTGAGTCAAAGGTCACAGACCAATCGCCTTCATTCCAACTGGCGGCTTGCGCTGGCATCAATGCCGCACCTACAAGCCCCACTATGCCTAATGCTATAGGCGACTTTTTAAACCCGAAGACTTCACGACTCATCTTTACCTCCCTAATCATTAGTACTGAGTACTAACATACCATTCAATTAAACCACTCAAATTTAACAAAATGATTACACCAAATCGCTTCGATAGCAAGGACTAATCGTACCAGTATTTAACAATACAAAGTCTTTATTTTCAGTAGGTTGTAGAATCAACAGTATAAAAAATAGACCATTCAGACTATTTTTTCTAGACTGCTTATCTTATTAGTATCAGTGATAATTAAGCGAAATCGGCCATGAATGCCGTTATGCTGTATAAAAGGACGTAAGTTTTTGGCGGGTAATTGCACGCGCTTGCCATTGTCAGCAAGTACGATGACGTTTTGCGTGCTAGTAAGATAAAGGGGTTCACAGCGCTCATAACTGAGCGCTAAACGAAAATATAAAGTTTGCATCAGTGCGTTGTGTAGTTGAGACTCTTGCTGACTTTTTCGATTAAATCTTTACTTAAATCTTTGCAATCAGCAATCCGGGCTAACTGATAACGCATAAGCTCTTGCCGTTTTTCATCAAATTTCTGCCACTGGGTTAGCGGCGTAATAATCCGCGCTGCCACTTGAGGATTTACACTATTAAGCTTAAGAATATAATCAGCCAAAAATTTATAGCCACTGCCATCAAGGGCATGAAAGCCAAGCACGTTATAAAACGCAAAACTGCCCAATACAGAGCGCACTCTATTAGGGTTATCTATGCTGAACTTTTCATGACTTAATAATAACGGTAAGCGGACAAGTATATCGTTGCGTTCCATATTTGCATGTAAAGCGAACCATTTATCAAGTACTAACGGATCATGTCGCCAGCGCTGCTCAAACTGCGTCATCAACTCATCGAATTGTGCCAGTTCACCATACTGAGCAGCCTTTAACGCCCCGAGGCTATCAGTCATATTATCTGCGTTAGTGAACTGTTCTAGCAATAATTCACGTGACTGAGGCATACCAGCCTGTACCAAATAACTCAAACTTAAGTTACGTAACCGCCTGCTATCAACGTCGTCAGCAACGTATTGATAAGGCACCCGAGCTTGCTTTTGATAGAGCGTTAACCATTTTTCGGCTAAGGTACTGGCGATTAAATTTCGCACGCTACGCTGGGCATGGTAGAGCGATTCAACCTGTATCTCATCAACTTGTTGGCTAAGTGTTTCAAAGCTGGGCAGGCTTAACATTGCGGCCGCTAGAGCTGGGTTAGCGTCAGTAACGTCAAACATCCCATCCACTGCATCAAGCATGCTATCGAGCAATTCATCATCTGGTGCATCTGGGGTGGTGGCTAAATTATGGATACAGCGGCTATACAGACTTTGACTGGCATCCCAGCGAGCAAAATCATCACTTGAGTGCAGAATAATGTTACTTAGTTGCTGATGACTATAGGCGTAATCAACCTTAACGGGTGCGCTAAAATTATGCAGCAGTGACGGTGTTGGCGCAGTCGTTAAGCCATTAATAGTTATCTCATGGGTTTTGTTAATTAACTCAATCATATTAGCGCTTAATTCAGGAACAGATTCATCGCGGATACTGCTGCCCTGCTCATCCAATAATTCAAATTTAAACGGTATATGTAAATTATCTTTCTGTTTTTGGTCGGCTGTAGGCGGAGTTGTTTGTTCAAAGCGTAATGTATAGCAACCTGTTTTAGCATTAAAGCTATCGGTTACAGTAACTTTGGGCGTACCCGACTGGCTATACCACAGTCTGAACTGTGTTAAATCGACTTGTGTTGCGTCTTCCATCGCTTGCACAAAGTCATCACAGGTAACTGCTTGGCCATCGAATCGCGCAAAGTACAAATCCATGCCTTTTCTAAAACCGGCTACGCCAAGCAACGTATGCATCATGCGAATAACTTCTGCACCTTTATCGTATACCGTCACGGTATAGAAATTATTCATTTCTATTACTTCTTCCGGACGAATTGGATGCGCCATCGCACTGGCGTCTTCAGCAAACTGATGCTCGCGAATAATCTGTACATTTTTAATACGATTAAACACTGGCGAGGACATATCGGCGCTAAATTGTTGATCACGAAATACCGTTAATCCTTCTTTCAGACTTAGCTGAAACCAATCTCGACACGTCACCCTGTTGCCGGTCCAATTATGAAAATATTCATGCCCGATAACCGCTTCAATATTAAAAAAATCATCATCGGTGGCTGACTCAGCATCCGCCAGGACAAATTTACTGTTAAAGACGTTAAGACCTTTATTTTCCATGGCGCCCATATTGAAAAAATCCACAGCGACAACCATGTAAATATCTAAATCGTATTCTAAGCCAAAAACCTGTTCATCCCATGCCATGGCCTTTTTAAGTGAGGCCAGCGCGTGGTGACCTTTATCAAGCGCCCCTTTGTCCACATACAACTCTAGCGCTACATTGCGTCCGCTTTGCGTAATAAAGCGATCGGTAAGTAAATCAAAATTCCCTGCTACCAAAGCAAAAAGATAACTCGGTTTGTTAAATGGGTCTTGCCACTTAACCCAATGGCGGCCATCGTCTAATTCACCTTTATCAATTTGATTACCATTTGACAATAAATGGGGATAACGAGCCTTGTCAGCAAAAATAGTTACATCGTATTTGGCCAGCACGTCAGGTCGGTCGAGAAAATAGGTTATTTTGCGAAAACCTTCAGCTTCACATTGCGTACAGTAAGCGCCAGCAGAATAATATAAACCTTCTAACGTTTTGTTTTCCTGCGGATTAGTTTGTGTTTCGATACATAAAACAAATTCGTTTTCGCTGGTATGGAGCGTGAGACGCTCGTCGGTCACGTCGAAATCACTTACCGGTTTATCGTTTAGTAAAACGCTAATAAGTTGCAGGCTCTCACCATCAAGTACTAGTGGGCGCTGATGCTGGCCGTTACGGGTAAATCGACAAGTAGTGACCACTCGAGTCTTTTCAACATCTAGGTGGAACACCATATCAACATGGTGAATTAAAAAATCGGGAACGAGATAATCGCTGCGTTTTTTGGCAACAGGAGATAAAACCGACATAGAATCCTCTTAGTATAAGCTAATGACAAATCGCGTTATGTACTCTGGTAGTTGCGCATGTAACGCAATTAGCAGACTACATAACACCACCCGTAGCATGTTATTTTAGTTTTGCCTGAGGTGACTCGATAACAACTTTTTCGTCGCCTACTTCAACCACGACTTCAGGAATGGGAATACGCAATATTTTAACCCCAAGATAAGCATAAATAATAGCCAGCACAGGATTAATTAGGTTGAAAAAAGTATATATAAAGTAGTCAAATGGATGAACAAGCAAAACACCTTGCATATATGCACCACAGGTATTCCAAGGAATAAGAGGTGACGTAATGGTACCTCCGTCTTCTAGACTTCGTGATAAGTTGAGTTGATGCAAGCCACGTTTTGCGTACTCTTCTTTATACATGCGCCCAGGCATAACAATCGAAATATACTGGTCAGCCGTAATGATATTAGTACCAATGCACGTCAAAATAGTACGACTGATCATGCTACCAGCGGAGTGCGCGCCACGTAAAAATAAAGCCACTATTGCTTTTAATAAACCGGTGCTTTCTAACACGGCGCCAAAACTCATGGCACAAATGATCAACCAAATGGTATTGAGCATACTTGACATACCACCTCTGCTAAGCAGCGAGTTTAGATTTTCATCCGCAGTGCTAAACGCCACTCCATCGAACAGCGATGTCCATACTACTGCAGTCACGCCTAGTGCACCTTGCTGTTCCTCGTCCACCATATTTTGGATAACATCTGGCTGAAATAATACCGCCCAAACCGCACCTAATAATGCACCAATGGCAACAGCGGGAAATGCCGGCATTTTCCTTATGGCTAATGTTAAAAGCACAACTAACGGGGCGAGCATTATCCAACTGATATTGAATTCTTGCGCTAGCAAGGTCTGCATTTCAGCAATATTGCTCGAGGTTTCTTGCGCATCCCCTGAAAAACCAATGATGGTAAAGAGAATTAACGCGATGACAAAACTAGGAACGGTTGTCCACAACATATATCGAATATGCTCAAATAACTCTGTGCCCGCAACAGCAGGTGCTAAATTGGTAGTTTCAGATAAAGGCGAGATTTTGTCGCCAAAATACGCACCTGAAATCACGGCACCGGCAGTAATCGCATCTGACATGCCCATACCTGACGCGACGCCCATTAATGCAACGCCCACAGTTGCGGCTGTGGTCCAAGAGCTTCCGATGCTCATGGCGACAATCGCACAAATCAGGCACGTTGCGGCGTAGAAAAATGATGGATTGAGTAATTCTAAGCCATAAAAGATAAGTGTGGGTACGGTGCCCGACAACATCCACGAACCGATTAACGCGCCAACAGCGAGCAAAATTAATATGGCGCCAAGGGATAAGGAAATACCTTTTACTATGCCCTTTTCAATTTCAGCCCAACTGTAGCCATTTTTTAACCCAATAACCGCCGCTACTCCCATAGAAAATAACAGGGCAATTTGATTCGGTCCAAATGAGGAATTATCTGAGAATAGATAAACTGATGTACTCAATAACGTGACCAATACACCAAGTGGGATTAGTGCATCCAATAGACTGGGTACTTTTTTCTGTTTTATCGTTACATTTTCCATAACTAAAAATCCAAAATATTAAGTGAACGAATAAACATAAATAGGATGATAACCGGACACACAAACTTCAGATACCAAGGCCAAATTTTCCAGAATAAACCGTGCTCAGCTTGTTCGTTACCTTGCTTAATTTCTGCAAGAATTTGATCCCGTTTCCATACCCAACCAACAAAAATGCTCAATGCTAAACCGAGCAACGGTTGACTGTACTGTGTGGTGACTGCGATAACCAAACCGAATAACTGATCAAAATTAACAATAATGATGCTGCTCATTCCGAAAATAATAAGCGCTAAAATCCACACCGCTTTCTTACGGGCTAACCCTTTGCTTTCAACAACGTAGGCAACCGGTACCTCTAGCATAGAAATGGAGGACGTTAACGCAGCAATCACCATCAACGCGAAAAATGCGAATGCCACCACATAACCTACACCTCCCATGGTATTGAACAACGCAGGAAGTACCGTAAATATAAGACTATCACCGGCAATTAGCGCACCACTGTCAGAGAAAATCTGAACGCCGTTATTCGCGGCTACATACATTGCGGGAATAATAAGCATGCCCGCCAAAATGGCCACGCCAATATCCACTAACGCGACTGACGCCCCCAATACAGGTAGGTTCTCATTTTTACTCACATAAGAGCCATACACCAACATGGTACCAACACCCAGTGACATAGAGAAAAAAGCCTGCCCCATAGCGCTAATTAATAAATCAGCGTTCAAAATGGCGCTAAAATCAGGTATCAAGTACGCTTTCCAGCCATCTATCGCGCCATCAAGTGTGCTCACATACGCGATGAGTAGTAAAATAATTAAAATCAAAGTAGGCATTAATCGAACCGACCAGCGCTCAATGCCATTACTGACGCCACCCACAACAATTGAAGCTGTCAAAGCGATAAACACACCACAAAAAATCAAACTACGAGGCATAGACGAGTCGGTTAACCACTCAGACGCACTGTCCCAACCCATTAATTGTGTGGCTGATTCAAAGAAATAACTGATCATCCACCCTGCGACAATCGCATAGAAGGCGAGGATCATAGAAACAGTAATAAATCCCCACACACCAGTTGCGCGACCAATATTACTGTTGGATATCTTACCTAGCGCATCGACCATATTAGAGCGAGTTGCACGTCCGATAATCAATTCAGCCATTAGTACGGGATAGGCTAAAACAAACGCTAATAGCACATAAACCAGCACGAATGCCGCGCCACCATTACTGGCAACTTGGGTCGGAAAACCCCAAATATTACCTAGACCAACCGCTGAACCTGCTGCGGCTAATACAAAGCCTATACGAGATGAAAACTCTCCACGTGCACTCATCAATCACCTTTATCATTATTTTAGTTTTTATGAGGTTTGTTATTTTTCATCAACTCCCATGATTGTGAATCCCCGTGGGTGGGTTGATGCATTTTATGTCGTTAGTTTATCGGTTTGAGCAACACCATGCTATTAGAAAAGTTTCACCAACAAAAAAGGGCTAGATTCCCCAGCCCTTTTTTATGCGTTAGTCTTTATTTGGATTGAATTGCGTACTTACCTGTACCAAGTAGATCGTAAGTAATATTCGCCGCTTCATCTAAGAAAGGATCAATTTCTGGTTGGTCTTCAGGTAAATCGTCCAGACTTTTTACCGGCTCAAGTCCATGACGAACAAGTCGTTCATTGGCTCTTTTTAGGCGTTTCGTATCACGCTCTTCACGCTCTTTAATACGTTCAGACTCGACCAAAGATAGGGTCTTATCATTTTCCTTACTCTTATACTGCTCAATATCCTCAAAAATGTAGCCAAATTCGGGATCCGACTTAACACGCTTAGCGTGTAATTCACTTAGCTGCATCGCGGCTTGAGAGGTATCACCAAAAGTAGAATACTTTGCGCGTTTAATACTGTCCCAAGGAAGAGCATTTTCTTCTTGGCTTTCACCCCAATCCTTTGGATCGATAGCGGAAGGAAACAATACATCCGGCACAACACCTTGATGTTGCGTACTACCACCATCAATTCGGTAAAACTTTGCGATGGTAAACTGCACGCTACCTAATGGATTTTCGTACAAATCATAAATACGGCCTAAACCACGATGTTGTTGTACGGTACCCTTACCAAAAGTTTGTTCACCTAATATAAGCGCTCGACTGTAATCCTGTAAGGCAGCAGCGAAAATTTCTGATGCGGACGCACTATATCGGTCTACCAATACAGTCAGTGGACCGTCGTAGTAAGTTACGCCATCAACATCTTGTTCAACCCGTATACGCCCTGCACCATCGCGAATTTGTACAACTGGGCCTTTATCTATAAATAAGCCTGTTAACAACGTTGCTTCAGTTAATGAACCGCCACCATTGCCACGTAAATCAACGATAATACCTTCGACCTTCTGTTCTTTAAGGCTTTCTAACTCTTTGCGCACATCGTTGCTGAGCTTGTTGTAAAAAGAAGGAATGGTTATCACACCCAGTTTTTCACCTTGGTGCGGACCACTATCTGGCACATACACTTCAGACTTTGCAGCTCTGTCCTCAAGCTTTATCTTATCTCGCGTTAAGCTAACAACCTCTGGCACTGTGCTTTCAGAGTCGCCTTTTTGAATTTGTAAGCGAACTACACTGCCCTTGGGTCCTTTGATAAGCTCAACCACTTCATCTAAGCGCCAACCAACCACATCAACAAAATCGTCATCGTCTTGGGCAACGCCGACAATCTTATCTTCAGGTTTAATCTTCTTCGAAAGATCCGCCGGACCACCCGGAACAACACTACGAATAGTGGTGAAGTCATCTTCACTTAGCAATACCGCGCCTATTCCCTCAAACGACAAATTCATTTCCATTTGGAAACGCTCAGCATTTTGTGGCGACAGGTAACTGGTATGAGCCTCGATACTACGGGCAAACGAGTTCATCAATGTTTGAAACACGTCTTCGCTGGTGGTTTGCTTTAAGCGCTTAATTGCACGCTCGTAACGTTTGCTAAGCAGCTCTTGAATTTTTGGCCATTTTTTATCAGCCAATTTTAAGTTTAATGCATCGTATTTAACACGCTGGCGCCATAACTCGTCGAGTTCGGCAGTACTCTTAGGCCAATCAGCATCTTCACGGTCAAATGTGAATGTATCACCGGCTTTTTCAAAATCGAACTCTTTGTCGAGTAAGGTTAACGCATATTCATAACGTTCAATTCGACGCTGCATGTTTAATTGAAAAATTTGATACGCAATATCTAAGTCACCCATTTCAATAGCTTCATCGAAATGATCTTGCTCAAGCTTAAACTTCTGCACATCAGCATCCAAAAATACATTTCGGCTGCTATCAAGAGAACGCATGTATCGATCGAATACTTTCTCTGATAGCGCATCGTCTAACGTAATCTGCTTATAGTGCGAACGTAAGAAATTAGACGATATGCGTTTTACCGACACCGCATGTTGCGACTCCTGCTTTAAAACAGGAATTTCGTCAACACTTTCTGCATGATTAACCGCAAGGGCTACCGTGCTAAATGCAAAAAGAGCGGAAACCGCACAAACGCGAATTGAATTGATCATTAAACTACCTCTTAGAACGGGCCAACCTCAAGTTATCTACTTGAACCTTTACCACCATACCTGTATCAAGTTGAACTTGAACGCCATCTTTGCTGACATCAGTAATTGTAGCAGGCATAGGTGATTTGCCTATCTTCACAGTAACCGAAGTTCCTGCAACAATTTGCTCAGCCGAGAGTTTCTCAGGAGGTGGTAACTTAGCTTTGGGCTTCGCACTGTCCTGATTAGTTCCCTTGGGTGAGGATTTAAATGCCGGCACCGACTTAGGTTTATAATTTTTCTTTGCTGCAGGCTTAGCTGCATTCTGCGCTTTACGCTTTTCAGCTACCTTAGCTTTACTCTCTTCCAATTGAGTTTGCGCATGATCAGAATGCTCTTTTTCGATAGGAGCGTCTTCTTTCCCATCTAAATCAACTCTGAAAGCGCCTTCTTTAACACTGTGCAAATAGCGCCAGCTATTTGTATAGTGCCGAAGAGATGACCGTAGCAACGTTTTGCTCACACGTTCATCTTCTGCTAAGCGCGCAGCTAAATCTTGGAAAATGCCAATTTTTAAAGGTTTTGCATCACCCGTCACACTAAAGCATGCTGGAAATGATTCACTTAAAAAACTGATGACTTCTTTACTGTTTGAAAACTTTTGAGGATTATCCATTAAATATTCTAGTTAGTGTTGTTAGCGAGGTTCTTGATGCTCATCATCCCAAGTTGCCAATAGTTGGTCAACCCATTCGAATAAATCATCATCGTCTATGTCAAGTAAATGACTATCGTTACGCCAGTTTTCCCATATATATTGAATCATATTTTCTAAACTGACGGTGTCAATATCTTCGTCTGCACTGTCGTATAATTGATGCAACAGCGAGTTAAAGCGATCCATTGCTTCTTCTGCATTATCTTCCCAAAAATCCATATCATCTCGGGTCGCAAGCGTTACATGAATATCTATCGAGCTTTTCATGCTATCGCATCCTGCAATATATTGACCAAGTTTTGTAGGCCAATCATATCATCATGATCGAAGCGACCGATATAAGGACTGTCTAAATCCATAACACCCATTACTTTTCCGTGCTGATATACCGGTAATACAGCTTCAGCATTAGATTCTGCATCACAGGCAATATGCCCTTCAAACTCATGTACATCTTGAATACATTGGGCAACACCAGTTTGAGCAGCTGTGCCACAAACACCGCGCCCAAGCGGAATACGAATACAGGCAGGCTTACCCTGGAACGGCCCTAGTACTAATTCTTGGTGTTTTAATAAATAAAATCCAGCCCAATTTAGCTTAGGCAAACGCATATACATAAGTGCACTTAAATTTGCTAGATTAGCAATCAGGTCCTTTTCGCCAGCCATCAGTGCCTGCGCTTGTTGGGCGACCTCTTTGTACAGGTCAGTTTTGCTTAACGTCACGTTTTGAACACCAGTATATAAAGTGAATTGATTAGTTACGGCTGGATATGGCGCCCAAGTTAACTGGATCAAGTTCAAATATAAAGAAAATTACCGATCTTTTTACCTTTAATGGAAAATTTAATCCAATTGCTCACATTAAGTACAACTTCAAGATGTCACAAGTACGCTAGGAATCCAACAATGTTACCAAATAGATACATTATTCAGCGATTAAAAAAGGCGCCTAGGCGCCTTAGTAAGTATAGAGTGACTTACAATTACTCTGCTTTGTAAGTATCGTGACAACCTTTGCAAGAACGCAAAACACCACCAATAGCATCTTTGTAAGCACTTTCTTCACCTTTAATGGCTGCAGTTTTCAACGTTACTGAAGCATCAGTAAGCGCGTCAACCTTAGTAGCAAAATCAGCGCGATTATCCCATATTTTTGGTAACGCTTCTGTTTCAACATCAAATGAAGATGTGTCTAACGCAAAGTAGTCATCCATCATTAACGACAGTTGTTCTATACGCGTGGCGTTCGTCTCAATCGTTTGGGCATCCATAGGTATCGCACCTTTGGCCATTGCACCTAACGCACCGACATTACTGCGTACCAATTGCAATAATGCTTGTCTAAACTGCACTGCACTTTTAGCTTGCTTCTCTGAGCTTGCTTCTTGAGCAACAGCGCCACCTGTTAATAAAATGGTGCTGGCTAATGCACTTACTAATAGTTTTTTCATAGTCCCTCGCGTTTATCGGTGTCTAAGTTTATAGAGTAAAGTTAAGTGAACTGTGTTGAAGTAATAAACAAAGCCCGTTGAAAATCTACCTGTTGGATACAATTGAACATCATAGGTCGTTGAAAAATTTCACGTTAATCCATCAAATGTAACAGTTACAGGCTAGCAAATTAGGTGCGTAACTTACACTAAAATTTGCACAATTTACGCTGTGTGTATTTCAACATCATTCTAATAGGCAAACAGTAAAAAGCCGCTTTTCAGCGGCTTAGTGATCAAAAAGCGTACAACTTAGTTTGTTAAATCTTCAAAGAATTTTTTCACGCCATCGAAAAAACCACTTTCTTTGGGTCTATTTTTCGCTGTGTCTTTGCCTGTCCCCATAGACTCCTCAAGTTCTTCAAGAAGCTCTTTTTGACGACTGTTCAAATTCACTGGCGTTTCAATGACAACTTTGCAAATTAAATCACCGACGCTACCACTTCGGACCGATTTAACGCCTTTATTACGCAAGCGAAACATTTTGCCCGTTTGCGTTTCAGGTGTCACTTTAAGCTTAACCTTCCCTTCTAACGTGGGTACTTCAATCTCACCGCCTATTGCTGCACGAGTAAAACTAAGGGGCACTTCACAATATAGATTATTGCCATCACGCTCGAAAATTTTGTGCTGCTTAACATGAACTTGCACATATAAGTCCCCTGCTGGTGCACCATTTTCACCTGCTTCGCCTTCATTTGAAAGACGAATTCGGTCTCCGGTATCCACACCTGCGGGTACTTTTACAGATAGAGTTTTGGTTTTCTCAACACGGCCTTGACCGTGACACTCACGACATGGGTCGGTGATGATCTTGCCTTTGCCTGAACAAGTAGGACAAGCCTGTTGAACAGCAAAAAAGCCTTGACGCATCTGCACTTGGCCTTGACCGTGACAGGTAGTACATGTTTTTGCACTTGAGCCTTTTTTCGCCCCAGAGCCGTCACACGTATCGCATTCCGCTAACGTAGGAACGCGAATTTCAACACTTTTACCACGTACAGCTTCTTCTAGACTTAACTCTAGATTGTAGCGTAAATCTGAACCACGGCTTGCTCTGGATTGACGGCCACCACGGCCACCACCAAAAATATCACCGAATACGTCGCCAAATATATCGCCGAAATCGCCTGCACCTTGACCGCCGCCTTGACCTCGATTCGGATCGACACCTGCATGACCGTATTGATCATATGCAGCTCGTTTCTGGGAATCGGTAAGAATTTCGTAGGCTTCTTGAACCTCTTTGAATTTCTCTTCCATGGCTTTGTCACCCTGGGTTCTATCCGGGTGATATTTCATAGCAAGGCGCTTGTAAGCCTTTTTTATATCGCGCTCAGCTGCCGATTTATCGACTCCCAGCACTTCATAATAATCTCGCTTCGACATATAGCTTGTTTATCCTGATATTTGTAGCCAGTCTCTCACTAACTACCTATTCTTCTCTTACAATCTCACTACCTGATTTCACGTCTCGGTAATAAAACCTAATGACTCACCGGGTTTTGAAACAAACACGGGCGCTATGGAAAGTTTCCATGCGCCCGAGCTTGCCCTTACGCCATTAAAGCGTTCGGGCTGATGTAGTCAACAAAAATTACTTTTTGTCGTCTTTTACTTCTTCAAACTCGGCATCAACAACATCGTCGTCTTGCTTAGCGGCATCTTCTGGTTGCCCTTCAGCGCCACCGGCAGCAGCTTGTTTCGCTTGAGCCACTTCCATTAACTTAGCAGAGGCTTGAATGAGCTCTTGAGTTTTAGCTTCAATTGCTTCTTTTTCACCTGCTTTAACAGCTTCTTCAAGTGCAGATACTGCCGTTTCAATTTCAGCTTTATCTTCATCAGATAATGCATCACCAGCTTCTTCGACTTGCTTACGTGTACCGTGAATTAGTCCGTCAGCTTGGTTGCGTACTTGCACCATTTCTTCGAATTTTTTATCTTCTTCTTTATTGGCTTCAGCATCTTGAACCATTTTTTCAACTTCATCATCACTTAAGCCAGAAGATGCTTTGATAGTGATTTTTTGCTCTTTATTGGTGTCTTTATCTTTAGCAGATACGTGTAAGATACCATCAGCATCGATGTCAAAAGTAACTTCAATTTGCGGTGCGCCGCGTTGTCCTGGTCTTATACCTTCAAGGTTGAATTGACCAAGCGATTTGTTACCTGCAGCTTGCTTACGCTCACCTTGAAGTACATGCACTGTTACCGCTGACTGGTTATCTTCAGCTGTAGAGAATGTCTGTGACTTCTTGGTAGGAACCGTTGTGTTCTTCTCTATCAAGGCAGTCATTACGCCGCCCATTGTTTCGATACCCAATGAAAGAGGCGTTACGTCAAGAAGAAGTACGTCTTTCACATCACCAGATAAAACACCACCTTGAATTGCTGCGCCTACCGCGACTGCTTCATCAGGGTTAACATCTTTTCTTGGTTCTTTACCGAAGAATTCAGTTACATATTTTTGAACCAATGGCATACGTGTCTGACCACCTACTAGGATGATATCGTTGATATCGCCTACAGATAAGTCTGCATCAGCTAGTGCTTGTTTTAGAGGTTCAAGCGTCGCTTTAACCATTTTTTCAACAAGAGATTCAAGTTTTGCACGTGTTAATTTGATAGTTAGGTGTTTAGGACCTGACGCATCGGCCGTAATGTACGGTAAGTTAACTTCTGTTTGTTGAGCAGAAGACAATTCGATTTTCGCTTTCTCACCAGCTTCTTTAAGACGTTGCATTGCAAGCGGATCTTTACGTAAATCCATGCCTGAATCTTTCTTAAATTCTTCAACTAAGTAGTTAATAACTTGGTTATCGAAATCTTCACCACCTAAGTGAGTGTCACCGTTGGTCGCAAGTACTTCAAACGTGTGCTCGCCGTCAGCTTCATCAATCTCGATGATAGATATATCAAACGTACCACCACCTAAGTCGTATACTGCAACGACGCTGTCGCCTTTTTTCTTGTCCATACCGTATGCAAGTGCTGCAGCCGTTGGCTCGTTGATAATACGTTTAACTTCAAGACCAGCGATGCGACCAGCATCTTTGGTTGCTTGACGTTGTGAATCGTTAAAGTATGCAGGTACAGTTATAACCGCTGCCGTCACTTCTTCGCCAAGATAATCTTCGGCGGTTTTTTTCATTTTTTTCAATACTTCAGCAGAAATTTGCGGTGGAGCCAATTTCTGGTCTTTGGCTTCAACCCACGCATCACCGTTATCAGCTTTGATGATTTTGAAAGGCATGATATCGATATCACGCTGAACTTCTTTATCTTCAAAACGACGACCAATTAAACGCTTAATAGCGAATACTGTGTTTTGAGGATTGGTTATCGCTTGACGCTTTGCTGGTTGACCAACTAGTGTTTCACCATCTTGAGTGTATGCGATAATGGAAGGGGTAGTACGATCCCCTTCTGCGTTTTCAATTACTTTTGCTTTATCACCGTCAAGTACTGCAACACATGAATTGGTTGTACCTAAGTCGATTCCAATGATTCTACCCATTAGTTTTTCTCCAAAAAATTATTTAATAATGCCTGTACACTTTGTGGGGTTATTTTTGAATTTTTCAATTCATAAATTGAAAAATTTTCCCATTTCAGTGAAATATTTTGTTATTTGTTCACGAATTAAGCTTGTGTATCCACACCACTCTCTGGAGCGCGTGATACCATGACCATAGCGGGACGTAATAATCGCCCGTTTAATTCGTAACCTTTTTGCATCACTGCCATAACCGTATTGGCTGGCAATTCAGCATTTTCTTGCATCGACATAGCCTGATGCTTCTCTGGATTGAACGTTTCGCCTTGAGGGTCGATAACTTTCATTCCGAATTTTTCAATACTGCTAACAAATGATTTAAGGGTTATTTCTACACCGTCAACCACTGGCTTAAGCGCATCGTTCTCACGATCTGCAACTTGTAACGCACGCTCTAAGTTGTCTGCAACGGGTAATAATTCCGCAGCAAATTTTTCTAATGCAAATTTACGCGCTTTATCGACTTCACCTTCTGCACGCTTACGAACATTGTCAGCATCGGCAATTGCACGCATAACAGAATCTTTCTGCGCAGCTAGTGTCGCTTCCGATGCAGCTAAAGCAGCTTCAAGCTCAAGAATACGTGCTTGTTCAGCACTTAATTCTTCTACCACAGTCTCATCGTGTTCAGCATTAGCGCGAGTGGCGTCTTCATTTGTCGGCTGGGCCTCATCTTTTTGAGCTTGATCTTCGTTACTCATTATTTACTCCGTTCTTAGGTATCACATGAAAGCTAAATTATGTTGCAGCTAATAATGGGGCTGCTTTTATGCTCTTCAAGTTTTTTTTGTGATGTTTTAAAAAAATTGTGTCTAAAATTTACTGGGGCTTAGTGAAAATACGCGCTTTTACCTGAACCTTGTTCAGGATAAAGTATTGATATAATAATAAATGCGAATACCTATGTTTAGTGTCTTGTCCTTAATGGCCATAGTAGTTGGCTACTTACTTATTTTGTTTATGTTAGCTTTTTGGGGCGATAAACGTGCTCAGGTAAACCAACAACATCCCTACATATATAGTTTAGCTTTGGGTGTGCATTGCACTTCCTGGGCATTTTTTGGGACCACCACCCAAGCTGCCCACTATGGCTGGGCGTTTATTCCGACTTATATGGGGGTTATTTGTGTTTTTCTCTTTGCACACCCCGTACTCAGGCGTGTCGCCAATGTCTGTCATCAACATAATATAAGCTCACTGGCTGATTTTATTAGTTTGCGTTACGACAAATCGCACTTCTTGGCCGCCTTGGTCACCTTATTGTGCTTTATTGGCGTGGTTCCCTATATCGCGTTACAGCTAGACGCCGTTACAGGAGGGATCCGCGTGGTTACCGGTGCCGACAGCTTATGGTCCGATGGTGTTGGCTTTTATGTGGCGTTATTAATGGCCTTGTTTGCGGTTTTATTTGGGACTCGTTCGCTAAATCTAACCGATAAACACCCGGGTTTAATGCTAACGGTGGCCTTCGAATCATTGGTCAAGTTGGCTGCATTAGTGATTGTGGGACTGTTCGTTTGTTACAGTTTATACGACGGGGTATTTGACTTATTAGGAAAAGCGCAACTCGACACCAAAGCTCAACAAACTATAAGAGCCGATTCAGGTGTGTGGGTTTACATCAGTCAAATGTTATTGGGGGTATGCTCGATGTTTTGTCTTCCCCGTCAATTCCATATCAATTTCATCGAGAATAATGGTGAGAAAGAAATCAGCACTGCACGTTGGTTATTTCCGCTTTATTTGCTGGGCATGACTATTTTTGTACTGCCTATTGCCCTCGCTGGGCAAATGATATTTTCTGACGGCAATGTAAGCACAGATACTTATGCACTTGCGTTGCCTGTTGCATCTGGCAATTTGTGGATCACGATGGTTGCGTTCATCGGCGGCCTTTCAGCTGCCACCAGCATGATCATTGTCGCGACCCTTGCCATGGGCATTATGATTTCTAACAACCTTGCCACACCACTTTGGTTAACATTGCAACTTCGTACCCAACAACGTCACGGCCTAAAACCCACCAGTATCTTATTTATACGCCGGGCCACCGTTCTAGTCGTTTTGGGCGTTGCTTATTTTTATCATGTCAATATCAGTCAATCCACGTCTTTAGTGCAAAGTGGTGTCATTGCTATTGCACTACTGTCCCAGACCTTTCCTATATTGCTGTTAGGCTTGTATTGGAAACGCGGCACCGCATTAGCGGCGAAATTAGCGTTGCTGTCAGGTGCCTTATGTTGGGTTTATTGGCTACTGTGGCCAAGCATCATTGCCAGTTATTACTTCAATGCCCCTCCGAGTGATTTTCAGCTTTCCGTCGGTTTTTTATATAGTTTAGGGGCCAATATCGGCTGTTTTATTATCGTTTCGTTGCTGCAAGGTTTACGAGGCAAACCCAATGCGATAGATGCCATTACCCACAGCACTCAGCCCTTTGGACATGCGGTTAAAGTATCGAATCTATTAGCGATAACAGAAAAGGTCTGGGGCGCAGAGCGCCACCAAGCTTTGCTCGCTAAAATGTCCCCCAATCAGTTATCTGGGTATGCCAGCCCCAAATTATTAACCAGCATTGAAAGCGAATTAGCCAGTCAAGTAGGCAGCGCAAGTGCGCGTATTCTCCTGTCCGCTATAGGAGAGAAACGCGATGTAGAGCTCTCCGAATTGGTTGAATTAGTAGAAGAAGCGAGTCAAACCTTTCAGTTCAACCATGAGTTGCTTCAATCATCAGTAGAAAATATTCAACAAGGCATAGTCGTACTCGACCGAGAACTTTCGCTGCTTGCTTGGAACCAGCGTTATGTAGAGTTATTTAACTATCCTAGAGGTTTCGTGCAAGTTGGTATGTCGATTTATGAATTACTTGAGTTTAACGCAAAACGTGGCCTCTTTGGCCATAACGCTGATACAGGCCAAAGCAATATTCAAACAGAAATAAGTAAGCGCGTCGCCTTTATGCAATCAGGTAGTAAGTATAAATATGTACGTCACCAAGAAAACGGCCAAGTCATTGAGCTAAATGGCAGTCCCTTGCCCGGAGGTGGCTTCGTGACTACCTATAGCGATATCACTGAATACATCAATATTCAGCAACAGTTAGAACAAGCTAAAATTAATTTAGAAAGCCGAGTAGAAAAACGAACCGAAGAACTGCAAAAAGCCAATAGCGATCTCGAAAAAGCTCGCCGCGAAGCAGAGAGCGCGAATGAGAGCAAGAGCAAATTTTTAGCGGCTGCAGGACACGATTTAATGCAGCCTTTTAATGCTGCTTCACTTTTTGCGGCCATGCTAAAACAAAAAGCACCAGAGGGAGAAATGGCCCAGATGAGTGCGAATTTAGTTGATTCTCTTAGCAATGCTGAATCGCTTTTATCCATGTTACTTGATATGACAAGACTAGAATCCGGCGCGTTAACTGCCCATATTCAAACCTTTCCATTACGCAGTATTCTACGCCCCATGGTTAATGAATTTTCGGCCTTAGCACAACAAAAAAAGTTACGCGTAACTTATGTAGATACTGATTTAATCGTTATTTCCGATCCAAAACTTTTAAGACGCATTATTCAAAACTTGCTCTCAAATGCCATACGCTATACACAAAAAGGGCGTGTTTTAATAGGGGTGAAACGTCAAAACGGTCAGGCTCGCATTTGCGTTATTGATACCGGAGCCGGTATTGCGAAAGACAAGCAGCAAGAAATTTTTCTAGAATTTCATCAGCTCGATACAAGCCCAAGTTCACAAGGTTTGGGCTTGGGTTTAACGATTGTAGAACGTATCAGTGCCCTACTCGGGCATCCAGTCACACTGCATTCAATATTAGGTAAAGGAACGTGGTTTGATGTAGCCGTACCCATTGGAAAAAAACAAGCCTGTGAACCCAATATGCCAATGAAGTCAAATTATGAGTCTGGACTTCCGTTGTTAAATAAACGGGTACTTATTGTTGATAACGAACCGCAAATACTTGATGCCTTACAACGCTTACTTACAGATTGGGGAGCCACCGTCATTGCTGCTACCGACAGGCAATGCGCGTTAAACTTACTCAGCCATACAGTAGATTTAATGATCCTTGATTATCAACTTGATCACGGCGAAACCGGTATTGATGTGGCACGTACAATTAGGCGTAAATTCGCTACAAATGAAAAGGCTATTTTGCCGGGAATTTTAAATTCAGCTCGCCAAGATGAAGATATTCGTCAATTGGCTATCAATGAGCAATTACATTATTTACCTAAACCGCTTAAACCTATTGCGTTGAAACGCTTAATAAAACAGCTATTACCCATCAAATAATAATGTAATTAGTTATGCTACTGATAAAGTATCAAAGGTATTATTGCTTTTGCTAAGCGACCTGTGGTCAGATCAAACGCAGACTAATTAATTTGTTGCTACAAGGACTTCACGTGAGCGACCCTATCATTCCTTTAGTGGCAGTGGGACTTATCTCCATTGCCTGCCAATACTTCGCCTACAAAATTAAACTTCCTGCCATATTACCTTTATTGGTTGTGGGAATTTTAGTCGGACCCGTTTATGGCGTTATAGACGCTGATGCGCTTTTTGGTGACTTGCTCTTTCCAATCGTATCTTTGTCTGTGGCCATTATTTTATTTGAAGGCTCGTTGACTCTGCGTTTTGGCGATCTCGCCGGACATGGCTCCATGGTGCGTAACTTGTGCACCGTCGGTACCTTGGTAACCTGGCTTATTACCGCTCCTGTAGCGCATTATGCCTTAGGTATAAGTTGGCAATTATCCTTTTTGTTTGGCGCGATTGTGACCGTCACCGGCCCTACAGTTATTGTACCTATGCTGCGAACAGTCCGTCCCAGTAGTAAAGTATCTAATATTTTGCGTTGGGAAGGCATCGTCATCGACCCTATCGGCGCGTTGCTCGCCGTATTAGTGTTTGAGTATATTATCTCTACCCAAGATGCCTTGAGCCACACCTTGTATGCATTTGGCCTAACGATTAGCGTAGGCTTAGGCATAGGGGCGGCAACCGGTTATTTACTTGGTTTAGTGCTACGTAATAGCTGGCTGCCCCATTACCTAGAAAATACCGCTGTGCTGACACTTATGTTAGGCGCATTTGCGGGCTCAAACTTAATAGCTCACGAATCAGGCCTACTCACGGTCACAGTTATTGGCATGTGGTTAGCCAATATGAAGAACGTGGACGTAGAAGACATTCTTGAATTTAAAGAAACGTTAAGCGTTTTATTGATATCTGGGTTATTTATTTTACTCGCATCGCGTATTGATATGCATTCGATGCTAAATGTTGGCTGGGGAGTCATATGGGTGCTTGTAGCCATGATAGTGGTTGCACGGCCATTGGGTGTGTTTCTATCCTCATTGGGCACAGGATTAAATTGGCGAGAAATAGCCTTACTTAGCTGGATAGCGCCTCGGGGAATTGTTGCAGCGGCGGTTTCTGCTCTTTTTTCATTAAAGCTTGAAGTGCTTAATTACGATCAAGCGGCCCTTTTAGTGCCAATGGTGTTTCTCGTTATCATTACCACTGTGGTACTGCAAAGCTTAACCTCTGTAACGATTGCTAAAAAACTTGATATGCGTGCTCCCGCGCCTCATGGATTCTTGATTTTTGGAGGTGGGTTATTTAGTCGCTTGTTCGCTAAAGAACTTATGACTCATGATATACAAGTGCGCATCACAGATACGAACTGGAACAATATGCGCTTGGCACGTATGGAGAATATCCCGACTTACTTCGGTAATCCCATGTCAGAACATGCTGCCCGTACACTCGATTTATCCATGTTTGGTACCGTATTGGTGATATCACCTTATCGTCAGTTAAACCCCATGGTCACCTACCATTTCGAGCATGAAATGGGCAAAGGCACCGTGCTGGGGCTAAGCAATAACGAACAACAACAGCGGCCGAGTCACCAAGTGTCCGAATCTTACGTGAAAAAATTAGGCTTATTCAGTGATGATGCGACATATGGCAAGTTGGCAGGCATGGTCGCCAAAGGGGCAACGATAAAGACAACCCGCTTGTCTGATACCTTTACTTACGATGATTACAAAGAGCAGTACAAGGACCGAGCTATTAAACTTTGCGCCATTGACACACACAATCACGTGCAGATGTTCACCACATCCAGTAACGTTAAGCCTAAGGCTGAGTGGAAAATAGTCAGTTTAGTTAACGCTGATAAACCTGCGGAAAAAGTCGAAGATACGACAACCATAACGGAAGAATCAAAACTCCCCGGTTAAGCCCTTAAACAAGAAAGCCTAATAGAATATATTAGGCTTTCTTGTTTTTATGACTATTATGGCCAAACGCAGCATGTAAATTATCTACTGCTTACTCATTGAAGTAGCGCAATATTAATAGATTAATCAACTTTCAACATTTGCTTAAATAACACACCTGCTTGGGTGCGATTGTTAAAGCCCAATTTATGTAACACAGCTGATACATGTTGTTTAATGGTCGATTCACTCACACCTAGCTCATAAGCAATCTGCTTGTTAAGCAAGCCATCTGCCATTAACTGCAACACCTTAAGTTGATGAGGCGTCAACTGGGCAAGTTTTAAGGCAAATTCTTGTTCTTCACTGCCCTCAATTTTCTGTACCTGAGCGATGAGTTCTTCAGGCAACCATTGCTCGCCGTCAAGCAGTTGTTGTACAGCAGCCCCAATCATAGGGAGCGGTGTCGATTTCGGAATATAACCACAGGCGCCAAAATCGATGGCTTTTCGCACCATACTGGGTGTTTCGTCCCCTGAAACAATCGCCACCAGCACGTCAGGAAACTGACTGCGAATTAATGTTAATCCCGTGAGCCCGTCGTTACCTGGCATATTCAAATCTAAAAAAATTAGTTCAACATCATTATGTTCTTTCAATAAATCAATGGTTTGTTGATATGAGGCAGCCTCAAGAATGTCGCTACCCAATACGTCTTGTATGGCTTGCTTCATAGCACTACGAAACAGAGGATGGTCGTCAGCAACAATGGCTTTAGCTTGCATTAGTAGCACTCATTTATAACACGAGAAGGATTTAACGATTGTCGCTAGTTAGTTGATAAATAATAACATTATTTATCAACACTATCAGTGAATTCAATTTTGCTGTCAAGGATTGAAATAGGTGAATAACACTCAGAAACACATAATATAGCGTGGTTCATCATTGCTATAAAATGGCAAAAGGTTTAGCGCATATACGTTATATATGGCCCATAAAAAAGGCAGTTTACACTGCCAAACATCATTAAAACTGACCAATTTTTAACACGTTTTATAAGTAAACTGACATTGTAAAGTTTAGGGTTAAAACCTTAATATTAAATTAAACCAAAATCTTATCCGCTGTGCTTAAGCACTGTTCGGTAAAACAGTGCTTATTTACCTTTCGTTCAGCCAGTCTAAAAGCGATAACCGACGGTTAAACTTACCGTACGTGGGTCGCCATAATAACCAATTAAGGTATTATCCCCTCCCGTACCTGCGGCATAACCTGTTGGGTCTGTTGAGTCTTCCACCACAAACTGATATCCGCCGACAACATACTCTTCATCCGTAAGGTTTTTCGCATGCAGGCCACCATACCAAGTACCATCTTCGCTCTGCCATGACACACTTAAATTAACCAAACCGTAGCCGTCTTGGGTAATCAAACTATTGGACGTTTCGGTAATAGTGTAATCGTCGCGGTAGTAGTAGTTGGCATTAAAAATAAAGTCGCCCATATCGGTGCTAAGCAGATAGTTAGCGGCAAAATTAGCTGTATATTCAGGGGTGTTCGAAATAGCAAAGGTGTCAGCTACATCTACTCGCCCTTCAAGGGTTTCTTGAAATACCTCTTCAAATTCTGCATCGATATATCCCAAAGCGATATCAAAGGTCAGTTCATCTGTCGCAGCGTACGTAATTTCGGCTTCGACCCCCTTGGCTTTCGATTTACCCACGTTGCCTAATATTTGTTGCAGATCTTCAGGCGACGTAACAGGCAATACTGAAATGTACTGGCGATCATTATGTTCAAGGGCGAACAAGGTTACGTTAGCGCGTAGATTATCGTTCCAATCGCTTTTCATGCCCAGTTCAAACGAATCAACTACTTCTGGGTCGACCGCAGGCTCATTAATGGTCGCTCTTGGATTATAGGTACCTGATTTGAAACCTTGCGAGTAACTAGCAAAAAACATTAGATCGCTATTCATCTGATACTCGACACCAACGCGCGGGGTAAAACGAGACCAACTTTCTTTCGCTGGCGCATCAAGTATGCCATCTCCATCTGAATCACTGCCCAATACTTGCGGTACTAACTCGCCTTCAGGGCGAACGTAGCCTGGGATCCAATTTGATTCAGGATAAACATTTGCGAAAACGAGGCCATTTCGTACTGTGGCTTGTTTTTCTTCGTCAGTGTAACGTGCACCTAAAGTAAGCGATAGTTGCTCGGTTACTTCGATTGAAGATTGAACATAGGCTGCAATACTTTCACTATTATTACACCCTGAAACTTCGCGCGTTAAACCCGGAACACCGAATGCGGCACGTCCGAGAAAGCCAAGAATTGCTTCAAATTGTCCACAAGACTCACCGTCATAATAGTAAATACCGCCCACGGCATTAAACCCATCACCGCTATAGGCTAATTGTAATTCATGAGTGTTGTTTTCATCTTCATAGATAGCTGGAACATCAAATATATCAATCGCAGTATTATCAAAATCAATATTAGTGGGAGAGTAACTTTCGCGATGAGCCCCTATATATTTCAAGCTTAAATCATCATTTACGTCCCAATTAGCCGTTAAACTATAACCTTCAAGTTCAACATTATTTTCAGTAGGCAAGCTGGTGTATGAGTCAAACACACTATTGGGTACTGGCGCATCCGTTAGACGACTAGGTAATAAACGATAGCCACCTTTTGCATTTGAGTCATCTTCGGTTTTATCCCAGGCAAAGCGGAAAAACAAATCATCAGTGGGGGTAAACTCTACGGTTATCCGCGCTGCGGTTAAATCTTTATTGTAGTTTTCTAAATCTTGGCCATCTAGCGCAGACTGTAAATATTCACCGTAACCATCACGGGTTAAATCTGCAATGCCAAACCCTATATAGAGTTTGTCTTCGATTAATGGCAACTGGCCAGTTAGTTTTATATCCCGCTGAGAATAACTACCCACAGTACCTTGAATATTCAGCGTTGGGTCGCCGCTCATAGGTTTAGTCACGTATTTAATTGCGCCGCCTATAGTATTCTTGCCGTACAAGGTTCCCTGTGGGCCGCGCAGCACTTCTATTCGCTCTACATCCAGCAAATCTAATACCGCCCCTTGAGGACGTGCCACGTACACATCATCAATGTAAATTCCAACACCTGGTTCATAACCCCAAAGTGGATCCTGCTGGCCTACCCCGCGAATAAAAGCGGTTAGCGTTGAGTTCGTGCCTCGACTATTTTGTAGCGTGGTATTGGGTGAAAACTGCTGAATTTCAGTCAGAACCGAAATCCCTTTTTCATCCAGCTCTACTGCCCCTAGAGACGTGACAGAGATAGGCACTTCTTGCAAACTTTCAACGGTTTTACGGGCCGTGACTTCAATACGCTCTAAGCCCTTTTTTTCAGTTTGTGCGCCGTTATTTGCTTCTTGGGCAAATAATGCAGGTTGGTAACACAGCACTGATGCAACAGCGCCAGCAATAATCGATTGGGTAAACCTTTGTTTGTTCATAGTGTGTCCTTAAATAGCAGTTTTAGTTTTGTCGTGGTCTGCTTGCTGCGGTCGTAAATACCTTAATCGAGTTTTGATTTGGCGTCCTTAGTACCATAGTACTATGGGCAAATTAACAGGGCTGAGACACACTTGCGTCATCACTTTAGGTGCTTGCTTGCGGTCACAAGTATTCATTTAAAGGAAAATAACATGCTCAGTTTAATTGGTTTAATAGGCGGATTGTTGCTGCTAATAGTGTTAACTATTCGCGGCATGAATCTATTTATTGCCGCCCCCTTGTGCGCACTGATTGTCGCGCTTACCAGTGGAATACCCGTTTTCATTGGTGAAGTGAATTTCGTTAATAATTATATGCAGGGATTCTCTGGATTTATTGCATCTTGGTTTTTTATGTTTTTACTTGGCTCGTTGTTCGGTAAATTTATGGAAGACACTGGCGCAGCAGATGCTGTTGCCCGCTTTATCATCTCAAAATTGGGCCGTAGCCAAGCTGTAGCGGCCGTGGTGTTAGCCTGTGCCATTTTAACTTACGGTGGTGTAAGCCTTTTTGTAGTGGCATTTTCAGTATATCCAATGGCACTCAGTTTGTTTAAAGACGCAAACTTACCGCGCAGATTTATTCCTGCTGCACTGGCATTTGGTTCGGTGACGTTTACCATGACCTCTGCTGGATCTCCTGAAATTCAAAACTGGATCCCCATTAAGTATCTTGGCACCTCGCCTTTTGCGGGTTGGGAAGTCAGTTTAGTGGTGGCCATTTTTATGGCCACATTTGGATTCTGGTGGATGCGCCGCATGATCAATAAAGCCCTGGCTAATGGTGAAACGTTTGAACAGTGGGCCCAAGATCCAAAAGTAACAAACCGAGAGTTACCTAGCCCTATTACCGGTTTGTTACCTTTACTTGTGGTACTCATTCTTTCATTCGCGCTGCATGACAGCTTGGGGCATCTCGCGTTAATCATCGCCCTAAGCGGCGGTGTGTTAACGCTTATGATCATCAATTATCGCTATTTTATAAATATGCAAAATGCAATTAGCGCTGGCACCACCGGAGCGTTAGTGGCCATCGGGAATACCGCGGCAGTAGTCGGTTTTGGAAGCATTGCTAAATCTACCGAGGCGTTTCAAACAGCCGTTGAAGTGATGACACATATTCCTGGCAATGAATTGATTGGTGCAGCTATAGCGATCAGCGTTATCGCCGGTTTAACAGGCTCAGCTTCAGGAGGTCAAGTCATTGCCCTGCCCTTGTTAGCACCGCATTATATCGACCAAGGCGTTAATCCAGAAGAGCTGCACAGAGTCGTGTCTATCTCATCTGGCGCATTAGACTCTCTGCCACATAACGGCTACGTAGTGACAGTGATCCGTGCTATTTGTAACGAAACACACCAGCGCGCATATTGGGCTGTAGGCGCACTCACTGTCGTTGTGCCACTTTGTGGGCTCGTGCTGGCCATTGCCTTATTTAACCTATTTTAATGAGAGCTAATTTTATGCAGTTACGAAATCTAATAGTGACCATAGCGTTGATTGTTTTAGGTGTTCTGAACTGTCAATTGAGCTACGCAACATCCGACTTGTTGGTTGAAAAACAACGTTTTGAAATTGACACTTTCAAAACATTTGGTGGTAAAACCATTAAACAAGTACAAGTTGGATGGGAAAGTTACGGCAACCTCAATGACGCTAAAGATAATGTAATACTGATCACCCACTATTTTAGTGCCACTTCACACGCCGCCGGCAAGTATCAGCCCAGTGATGCAGCGCCTGGCTACTGGGATGCGATTATTGGTCCAGATAAGGCCATAGATACTAATAAATACTTTGTGATAAGCGTGGACACATTGGCTAACTTAAACGCTTTTGACCCTAACGTGATGACTACCGGGCCTGCTTCTATTAACCCTGATACAGCTAAACCCTATGGTTTAACTTTTCCCGTGGTGACCATCCGCGATTTTGTAAATGTGCAAAAAGCCTTGTTAGAAACGTTAGGCATATCGCGGCTGCATGCAGTGGTCGGTGCGTCAATGGGCTCTATGCAAGCCCTTGATTGGGCAACAGCATATCCTGATTGGGTCCCCAGAATGATATCCGTAATCGGATCTGGGCAGAGCGATGCATGGACCACCGCGCTACTTGAGCAATGGGCAATTCCCATTCGATTGGATAAAAATTGGGCTGGCGGTGATTATTATGACGGCGAACGTCCAATGCAAGGGCTAACCGCCGCGTTAATGTTTATTACCCAAGACGCCCTAACACCCGATTTTTTTAACGCTACCGGTAAAAAACTAGAATATTCAGCCATGGAACAAGACCCATTACACGATATTAATAAAAATCACAGCATCGTTAATTGGTTGCGCGGCAGAGCACAGAGTCGCGCTGAATTAATGGACGCCAATCATTTGTTGTATTTAGTCCGTGCTTCTCAACTATATATGGCTGGACACAGCGGGGACTTGCGAGACGCTTTAGCCCAAGTTAAAGCCAAAACACTATTTTTACCCTCTACTACTGACTTACTGCTGATGCCGTATTTGGCTAAAGATGCTACAGACACCCTTCAAAAATTAGGTAATAACACCCAATACCAAGAGTTGTCGGGCAATTTAGGTCACCTAAATGGCGTACTTGGGATCAGTCAGTCGGCTAAAGCAATTAGCGCATTTCTGCAAGAATAATAGATAAAAGGAACATTATGAAAATTTCATCCACTATCCTAGGGAAAACCTGCATAACTAGCGCATTAGCCTTGATGTTGGGTGCAGCTCATGGAAATTTAGCGGCAAAACAAATTGCCGACCAAGCCCTTTCTAAGGGCCAGTTTAATCTCGACCTTTCCCATATTAGTCTTTCGGGGTTATCAAGTGGTGGCTATATGGCTACGCAATTTGAACTGGCGCATTCAGACTGGGTATCAGGTGTTGGCATTATTGCTGCGGGCCCCTATTATTGCGCACAGAATAGTATTCAAACCGCTCTAAACCAATGTGTTAATCAACTTAACAGTCCGATTAGTTTAGATATTCTTAACAGTAAAGTAATTCAATGGCAAGAAGCGGGCAAGTTGCCGCCATTAAGCAATTTACAACAACATAAAGTTTGGTTGCTCAGTGGCACACTGGACACCAGAGTATTACCACAAGTTAACCAGGCCTTGTTTACCCAATATCAACACTGGGTAAAAGCTGAAAATATTGTCTATATCACCGATAAGCCCTTTGCTCATCTATTTCCCACTTTAAATTCGGGATCAAAATGTGATGTATCAGAAGCGCCTTTTATTGGAAATTGTGACTACGACGCCGCGGGTGAAATGCTTAACTTTATTTATGGTGAATTAAATCAGCGTAACGAAACTCAAAACGGTCAATTAGTTGAAATTGATCAGCATGAATTAGGCGGAAAACCAGCACAAAGCTTGGCCGATAAGGGGTACCTTTATGTACCTAAATCTTGCCAAGAAGGAGGATCTTGTACAGTACATGTGAGCTTTCACGGCTGTAATCAAAATGCCAACGCTATAGGCGATGCCTACGCCACTCAAACAGGTCTAAATAATTGGGCAGACACTAATCAAATGGTTGTTCTTTATCCGCAAACCAAAAGCTCCATGATGATGCCGCTCAACCCACAAGGCTGTTGGGACTGGTGGGGCTACACAGGAGATGATTACGCCAATCAACACGGTGAGCAAATTAAAGCCGTTAAGCAAATAATACACGCGTTAGCGAAACAAGAGACTCAACATGACTAAATCTAATCAGCACTTAGTATCACGCACCATACTTATCACTGGCGGAGCAAGCGGTATCGGCTTAGGTCTAGCGCAGCAGCTTGGCGCTAGTGGTCATAAGATTATTATCGCAGATATGAACTTAGACGCCGCTAATAATGCGGTTGATGAATTGGGTGCACAAGGAATAAGCGCCCGGGCTGTTATGCTCGATGTAACAGATACTCAACAAGTCGCCGCACTACCAGCTATTTTAGCACCTGATACCGTTGATGTACTGATCAATAATGCGGGTATCCAGCATGTAGCCAAGCTAGAAGATTTTCCAGCGCAAAAATGGCAACAGCTAATTAATATCATGCTGGTCGCCCCAGCCATGTTAACGCAAGCCTTTTTGCCCGGCATGCGCAGTAAAAACTATGGCCGCATCATCAATATCGGCTCGGTACATTCCCTTATTGCTTCCCCTTTTAAGTCAGCTTATGTCGCGGCCAAGCACGGCCTACTCGGCTTTTCAAAAACGATTGCCTTAGAAACCGGTGACTGCGATGTAACGATTAATACGCTATGTCCTGCTTATGTAAAAACACCATTAGTAGAAAAGCAAATAGCTGCTCAAGCAAAAGAGCACGGTATGAGTGAAGAGGATGTGATCAATAAAATCATGCTTGAACCTATGCCGAAGAAATCATTTATTGATATTGATGAATTAGTCAGTAGTGCCGCATTTTTAATGGAAAATAGCGCCCGTAACATCACTGCTCAAACAATCGTCATTGATGGTGGCTGGACGGCTCGTTAGGCCTTTAGCTAGTCCAACTAAGTGACCAAATAAGGCCGGCTTCTGAGTATTGGGAGTCAGGCCTTTCTTTTATCTACCCAAGAATGGCTCACCTCTTTTACACATTATTAATCTGCTCAAATGCTCGACCAACCTTAATGATTATATAAAGGCCTTATTATGGCGATTTATGTAACTGGCTAACATGAAACTAAAGTCGAGTTAGCCGTTAGACATTTTTCTGGTTTGACCTCTGATGAGATAATGCTACTGTTATGTAAAATAATTGTTAACTTAAATTATAAAGAGAGCTGATATGAAACTAGCCCGTATATATTTTACTGTGTTGTTGTGTCTTATAACTTCATTTGTTGCCAGTGCATCTAACTACACCAAAACGAAGTACCCCATTGTATTGGTTCATGGTTTATTTGGTTTCGACGACGTATTCGGTATCGATTATTTCTATCGCATCCCAAATTCGCTCTCCAGAGATGGCGCGAAAGTATTTATCGCTGCTGTTTCTGCTGCAAATAGTACAGAAGTGCGCGGAGAACAACTTCTTGCCCAAGTCGAAGATATTTTAGCGTTAACCGGTGCAGCTAAAGTTAATTTGATTGGCCATAGCCATGGTAGCCCTACTTCCCGCTATGTCGCCTCAGTCAGTCCACAACTTGTGGCATCGGTCACCAGTGTAGGGGGTGTAAATTGGGGCACGCCTGTCGCTGACTTATTACGTCACTCACTGCCCGAAAATAGTGTTCCCGAGACCGTGCTCGCCACTGTCGGCAATAGTTTAGCCGGACTGATAGAATTACTATCAGGCAACAGCGATTTACCCCAAAGCGCTATCGCGTCGCTAGACTCACTTAGTACTGCAGGCTCTCTAGCATTCAATAACCGTTATCCTGAGGGTATACCCGATGACTATTGCGGCCAAGGCGATATCTATGCAGAAAATGGTGTTGCCTATTTTTCATGGAGCGGTGCACGACCCTTTACCAATGTATTTGACCCTGTAGATGGTCCGCTTTCAGTAATTAGCTTATTATTTAATGAACCAAATGATGGCCTTGTTTCATCCTGTAGCAGCCATTTGGGCTACGTGATAAAAGACAACTACAAAATGAATCACCTTGACGAGGTAAATCAAACTTTGGGGATCCATCATCTCTTTGAAACCGACCCGATCACCCTTTATCGTAAGCACGCTAATCGTCTAAAAAACATGGGATTATAGGTATCTTGCGAGGTATTTTAACGCTGGCAATAATTATCTTGGGACTGGGCGGTGTACTACTAGCGTACCACTTGCTCGTGCCCTCAGAAAATATCAATATGCAGCCTTCGTCGGTTGCACATTCGCCTAGTAACAACGTCATTAGTGGCAGCAGCGACAGCGCACAAATAAAGACCAGCGAGTTTCAAGAGGTGTTAAAACCACACTGGTTTAATGAACAACTAAAGGACCGTTTAGACTCCTATATTGTTTATTATCAAGAGAATGAAAAGGAAATGTGGCAGTCGTTTCGCACCCAATGCAGCTTATTCGCCGACTGCCATGGTTTAACCGCCCTACTTGTTCGATATATTGATTATAAAAAAGCGTTAGTGGAGATAGATGGTCCATCACCTCGAGATGTGAGCACCTTCGTTAAGCGCATGGATGATTTACACATCATACGTGAGCGATTCTTCACACCAGCAGAAAATACCTTATTATTCACCCGAGAGATCCAGTGGGATGAGGGAGCGATACAACGTTTGGAAATTCAGTTAGACCCAACCCTAGATTTGTCCCAGAAGCGCGATCTGCTCGAAGCACATATTGCCTCTTTGCCTGAATCGTCTAGATCGGCCCTTCAACCAACGTTTCAATTACATAAATTAATGACACAGCGCCAACAAGGCGATGAGAGTACAGAAAGTTACAATACCCTTGCTGCAGAGTTTGGTGAAGAGGCCGCAGAACGATTAATCGCCTTAAAAAAGCAACGTGAAAATTGGCAACAACGTATCGGTGAGTACCTAACGAGACGAAGAGATCTTAGCGAGCATTATCAAGACGAGCAATTAAGTATTGAAATACAAAAATTAAAAACCCAATTATTCACGGCTAATGAAATTAGGCGTATTGCTGTCATTAGTGAGCAATAAGCACCATCATCAATCTAATTACGTAATATAACAGCTACCCACTTTCATCCGATTTCTGCATGGTATGGTATTTATTCGAGCTTATCAGATTGATTAGCTGCGTGTTTAATAGCTAGCTAATGAGAGTGACACATTTTGGTCGAAAAACTATTTATCAGCTGAAAACAGTATTCTTTAGGGTATAGGCACAAACTCCTTTAACACTCAGCACAGAATTAATTATAGGTTTACCCAATTAAGCTTATAAGCAAAAAATTCTAAAAAAAATGGCCTTTGCGAGACGGCAAAGGCCATTATTTACATTAACGTGTTAATTCGATTGTTAATTCGATTGTTAATTAACTTTTTCTACGGCGTGATACTGCAGCTAAACCTAATAAGCCTAATCCAAATAATGCTATGGTGGCTGGGGCACTCGCTTGAACTGGAACGCCTATCGATTGGCCATTACCTTGTGAGGAATACATACTATTATCGAAAATTGCACCCGCCGTAAGGCCAATATCCGACCCAATACTATCAAAATTCCATGCCGCCTGAACATCTGCTAATCCTAAGCCCGCTGTTGTGCGAATACTTAGCTCAGCTTCTGACTCACCACCTAAAATAGTGCCGTCTAAAATAAAGGAGTCAAAATCGAACGCCGCGAACAACAGACCATCTTGTGCTTCAGCAAAAAGCGCATGAGCCCCTGAGCCTAACGTGGTATCTGTCACAACTGCGCTATCAAAATTTGGAATTTGATCAATATAAATATTGAACCACGCATTACTTGTATCAAATAAAGGTGTCGCTCCGGCAAAGCTACTTACCACCAACCCACCAAATGCAAAAGTAAGTTCGCAAGCGCCGCTATCACAAAAACCGCCAGGATCTCTGCCATCGTTAAAGCTGTAAAACTCGCCTAAACCTACAAGTTCAGTGCCCAATGCGCCATTTACCGCCGCATCGGAAGTTATCCGTTGATAATCATCTGCTGTATTGGCTGGTGAGCCATTGGTGTCGGTAAACGTGGGCGTAGTGGTAAACCATTGTTGAAAGTTTACTTGATTAGACATACCGCCAGGTCCGAGATTAGTGTCATCCCAAGAGATACCACCGGCTGAAACAACCGCCGCATTTACCCCCATACTGGAGAGCGCTAAAATGCTGCCAATTAGTAATTTTTTCATTTGTATATTCCTTTAAACAGGGCCATAAAAGTTGAATAAACTACTGCTGAATGCCTACTCATTCGAACAATTAATGCTTGCTCTACCGGTAAAATGCATATTTTACACCATTTGTTTACCTTATTGATTTAAAGGAAAAAAATTTACCGCCCAAAATAATATTGATGAATTGTGTAAATAAAGCTGACATTTTTACCGTGATAAATATCACCCAACTGACAGTCAAAATGTGCGTTACGCTTTTTTAGATAATCTGGGATATCATACGTGACCACTCGTCATCACGGGGAAATTACATTGAGAAGGAAACCTTATGTCAGCAGTAAAACTAAACTTTACCCTTGAAAAAGTTACTAAAAATAGTGTGCGCTATAAAGAGGTGCCAGAAGAAGGCAAAGCCCCAGTGTTGGGCTCTATTTATGTACAAAAATGGTATGCTGGATCGTCGAAAAATATTTCAGTCACGATTGATAAAAAAGACTGATCCCGCAGCTGTATAACGAACAAAGTACAAATCAAATCGTTTTTCGCTTGGTGTGTTTGGCCGCTTAATGCGTACATAATATTGGTTATAGAAATAGCTTATTAGGCCTCAAGCGCTAATAGACTATGCATATCATCGTTAAAATGTTTAAGCGCCCGCGATTCTATATTCTTTATTTTAGCTTGCTGCTCAGCGCTTAACATGTGGTACATACTGGCCGCGCCAAAATCCCCAAAAATGATATTGGCGTCGTTATCAAGTAAGGTGTTATGGGCGTATAAATCCCCATGACACACTTGATTAGCGTGTAAATGCGCAAATACCTGCTGCATTTGATTGATGATTTTGTCAATTTCAGCTGATGTCAGCGTAAAATTATCGGTGAACGTATCCCGAGTGCAGCTATCGAGCGATGGCGGTAGTCCAAGATTACGATAGTCAGCGGGAATTAACTCCATAATTAGGGCTAAATAATCAACTTCAGTTACCTGAGCCAATGGCTTAACCAAATTTTTATGACCACCAACTTTAAGGCAAACTTGTAATTCATCTTTTGGATAGCCATCACTGGTTACCTGCCCTTTAAATACTTTAACAGCCACCTGTGGCGGAAAATCATATATTGGCTTATGCCACGTAGCCTTTGAAATAACACCCGATGCCCCCTGCCCAAGTACTTCGTGTAATAGATAACTAGAAGCGCTGATATGAGGCACCGATTCAATATGCACATCGGCATACGAAAAAGGATTCCCCGCAAACGCGAACCAAGCCAATTTTGGTAGGTTCAATAATTGCTCGGGACACTCACTCAAATCGTTAGCAGAAATGCGCAGCAATTCTAGATTATGTAGTTGATGCATGTTTTCAGGCAGACTTGTTAACTTATTCCCCGCTAGCGCTAGTTTTTGCAATCGAGGACGCTCGCCTAAGGTGTTTGGCAACGCCTCTATTAGATTATCCGTTAAAATTAACCAGCGCAGCTTGATGGGTAATGCGTGCTCTGGCACCTGCTTAATTTTATTAGCCTTAAAGCCAACCATTTCCAAGTTTTCGCATTGCCCCAACACTTCTGGCAAAATCTCAAATTGATTGTTAGAAGCGAAGATTATTTTAAGTTTTTTGAACTGAACAAGTTCATCAGGCAAACTGCTTAAAGCATTATTGGATAAGTCGAGCACTTCAAGGCTATCGGATAACGTTAAAATCTCCATGGGAAATTCGGTAAGACCTTCAGATAAGAAGAGTCGAGTTATACCAACAAGCTCGCCGTTTTTAAGCTGATTTAGGGTGTGCAAAATAGAAAATCCGATTTAGAAAGTTAAGAAATGTGACGCAGTCAAGCCCTAGAAAACGCGATAGCCTACTGAAAAAGGGCAAAAAAAGATAGCTCACTGAATTCGAAAGCATCAATTTTAGTCGATCACACCGAGTGTCAGGGCCAACAATTTAACTTACTATCGACAAGCAAGGTAAACCCAAGAAGACACGTTGTTAAAACCAGTGCAAGCAAATTCCTTTGACTCATGTTTAAGGCAGGCCGCATATCGCTTACCTCAAAATACACCCAAAGAATGGAATGCGGATTGTGAGCATGTGGGTAAAGGTGATAAAGCATTAACCTACCTAGCGCGGTATCTGTATCGCGGCGTCATCAACGAACACAACATCCTGCGTTGCCATGAAGGCAGGATCACCTTTCGTTATAAAAACAGTACCTCTGGTCAATATCAAACCATCACCGAGTCTGCCGTCCAATTCTTATGGCGTGTGATACAACACGTGTTGCCAAAAGGCTTTCGACGAGCACGAGATTATGGCTTATTACATGGCAATGCCAGCCGCACATTGCAGCGCATTCAACTGATGTTGAAGGTCATTCTCACACCGCCAGCACCTCGGCATAAAGCCGCGATGTGCTGCCCTGACTGCGGCACAAAACTGCAACTGATATGGATGAAACGAAACAATCTCATACCACAGATACCGCCAACCCAAGCAGCAATGGAATGCGCTTAGGCACAGGATGCGCCCACGCTACAGTGTGCAAAAACAAACAAGGAGATAAATAGACAAAAAGAATTAAAAAAAGATGATAAAACAGATAGCCAAAACAGTAAAATGGCGGTCTTAGCCAAACTCGGATATAAAAAGGTAAGTCATAACAACGACTTACCACTCCTCAGCCGACCTTCGATATATCTACTATATAAGCAGAAAACTTCCAATCCGGGCTTGTCCAACAATAGGATTAAGTCGTGGTTCGCTGTCGCTCACACGACCTATTCTTATTTATTATAAGTAAATTTAACTACACTGCCCGACATTATCTTTTAGGTACTCTGATTTAATATAACCAAGAGTAAAACCTTTAATTTTACTCGTTTTAGAATACAGCCAAAACATACTTTTATCATTTGAATCCTGACCAAGACTAACTTCTGATTTATTAACACCCGATTCCACGCTTAACTTATAAAAATCTATCGGATGAGTACCACTAATTTTGGTGTACTCAAGATTTTTAAAGGCTATTTGAACAGGTGTCTTTTCTAAGGTGATATTGCCACACAAAATAACAGTAGATTTATTATTAGTTAATATAGTTTCAAAAGGAGTTAACGCTGATTTCGATACATACCAAAAATATGAAAGAACCCCAAAAATAACGACAAGAATAATTGGAGCTACGACTGGAAGTAACTTGAAAAACAATCGTTCATTTTTAGTAACTATATCCACAGCGCGATATATATCCTTTTACTTAATCGTGGTAGAGCGGCCCATCACTGAGCCGACCCCACACAGATCCGGACGTGCGGAATTACCGCATCCGGCTCTTCAGTTATATATTCACCCGTGTAAATCACACTCACTTTAATACCAGTAAACATGGATAACTCTTTTGCTACCTTGTAGCTTCTGTATTTGGAAATACTCTAGCATCTTCTTGAAATTACTCCAGTTGTAACTTCGACGGCCACTGCGT
>NZ_WTPY01000030.1 GCF_011378905.1 Paraglaciecola sp. 20A4
GCCATTGCACATGTAAGAGGCGGTGATGAGCTAGGAAATGATTGGCATGAACAAGGTAGATTAATGAATCGTAAAAATTCCTTTTCAGATTTTTTATCTGTAGCTAACTATCTAGTGTCAGCCAATTTCGTGAAGAAAGGCAATATCTATGCTTCTGCGGAGAGCGCAGGTGGAACTATTGTTGCCGTAGCGTTGAATAAAGAGCCTGAACTATTTAAAAAAGTGGCTATGTTAGTGCCATTTGTTGATGTAGTTAACACCCTAATGGATGAAACGCTGAATTATACAATTTCAGATTGGGATGAGTTTGGAAATCCAAAGAAAGACCCGGCAGTATACAAGTATCTAATGTCATACTCCCCATACGATAATATTCAACCTCAAGACTATCCTGGTATATATGTTAGCGCAGCTATAGACGACCCGGCAGTTGGCTATTGGGAAGTAGCAAAATGGGTATCAAAAATTAATAAGTTAAGGACGAATAACGAACAGTTAATATTCGATATACGCAATGGAGGTCATATCAAAGGTGGTCGCTATGAGCGATATCATAATTTTGCTAAGTTTATTGTGTTCTTCCTTGACGAAGGTAAGGGCTAATCGTGGAACTTATAACGCAAACTAAAGTTGTCTTTACCATTACCAATGTATTTACTTGTGAATAGACCGAATCGATAAACTCACTAGAACACGTGTATTTCATTATTAATGTAAAGGTAAATAACATTGAAAATTGCAATCACCGCCGCAAGTGGCCATTTAGGGTCAGAAGTAGTTAAAGCGACAATCGCTTTACTAAAAAAAGAAGATGTAATCGGATTAGCACGAACACCAGATAAAGCTAAGCATTTAGGTATCGAAGTTCGTCTAGGTGATTACAATGACAAAAGGGGGTTGGAAAAATCGTTACAGTCTGTTGATACCTTACTGCTAATTTCTGGCATGGACGCCCCCGACAAACGTATCGTTCAACATAGAAATGTTATTCAGGCTGCGAAACATGCTGGGGTCAAAAAGATTGTTTATACCAGCATTCAAGGGGCAGAAGAAAACACTGCGTTTTCGCCTGTGGTGCAAAGTAACCGACAAACCGAGATGGATATTACCAGCAGTGGTATGGACTGGGTTATTGGGCGAAATGGCATTTATATAGAGCCTGATATCGAATATATCGAGAGTTATAAAAAAGCGGGGGGCATATTTAATTGTGCGGGTAATGGCCGATGTGGCTATACCTCAAGAGCCGAGTTAGCTTACGCGTACGCAAAAATGTTAACTGAAGATAAACACAATGCTCAAACCTACAATTTACATGGGCAAGCGCTTACACAGTACCAACTTGCAGAATACCTAAATAGAGCGTTCGGTGCACAATTAGCCTATACCCCTGTGACGGTAGAAGAATACCGAGCGGATCGTATAGCTGAATTAGGCGAATTTATCGGTGAGGTTATCACGGGGATTTATCAAGGAATTCGTGAGGGGAAACAGGATAATCCCAGTCATTATTTTGCTGCGGCTGGCCGAGAGCACGAAAGCTGGCAGTCGTACTTTGCCCGTGTAAAAGCAAATGCATAAACGATAAAAAGATCGACGAGGCCTTACTGGTTTATCTTGCGCTTGCGGCTCTGGTAAATCGAATACAAATGTTGGCCACCATTGACGCAAAATTTAGATTTTACCTATTATATTTTAAGGCTTTACACCATGTTATCAGCCCAATATCGAGAAACGCGACAATACACCGAGTTGCTTTGCGCGCCACTTAACATCGAAGATTATATTCCCCAAGCGGCTGATTTTACTAGCCCACCGAAATGGCATTTGGCGCATACTAGCTGGTTTTTTGAAGAAATGATTTTGACAAAATTTGTCGCGGATTATGTTGTATTCGATACATGCTACGGTTTTTTGTTTAACAGCTACTATCAAAGTGTTGGTGAAAAAGCAGTACGTGCCCAACGCGGCGTGATAACACGACCTACTGTTGAACACGTATACCAATATCGGCATTACGTGGACGAGCATATTCAACGTATGCTCAGTGGGGATATTCCGCAATCAGTTAAAGCGCTTATTACTCTTGGCATCAATCATGAGCAGCAACACCAAGAATTATTACTAACTGACCTGAAATATACCTTATCGTTAAATCCCATAGGTCCTGTCTATCGGGCAGATTTCAATCTGGTCGGTGATCATAATCATAAGAATCTACAAGAGCAAAAGTGGTTAAAAATCACCCAGGGTGTCTACGAAGTAGGTCATTTGGGCGATAACTTCTGTTTTGACAATGAACGGGGACGACACAAAGTTTATCTACAAGAATTTGATATATCTGCGTCTTTGGTGACCAATGGTGAGTATATTGAATTTATTGAAAGTGCTGGTTACAGTACCTTCCATTATTGGTTAGATGATGGTTGGACTTGGTTGAATAACAACCACATTGATTGCCCATTGTATTGGCAAAATATTGATGGTCAATGGCATTACTACACGTTAGCGGGTATCAAACCCGTGGATAGCCAAGCCGTTGTTTCGCATATTTCGTATTACGAAGCGAGTGCGTTTGCTAACTGGAAACGTATGCGCCTGGCGACTGAATTTGAATGGGAAGTCGCGTCATCAAAGTTCGAATGGGGTCAACGTTGGGAATGGACATCGTCTGCATACCAAGCCTATCCGGGGTTTAGTATTAGCGAGGGTGCCGTCGGAGAGTACAACGGCAAATTTATGGTCAATCAAATGGTATTACGCGGTGGATCTGGTGCCACCTCAGAGCACCATTCAAGAGCTACTTATCGAAACTTTTTTCAGCCACATCATCAGTGGCAATATTCTGGTATTCGATTAGTCAAATAAGTAGGCTGCCTTAGTATGGTAATAAAAGAGATGAGCAAAATGATTGAAGAGTTCGCGAATAACGTTGACGCTGGCCTGAGCCAAAGTGAAAAAACGCTACCGTCTAAATATTTTTATGATGAAAAAGGCGATGCGCTTTTTATAGAAATAATGGCTATGCCAGAATATTATCTAACGCGTTGTGAAATGGAAATATTCAGCACGCAAACCCGAGCCCTTATCGAATCATTCCAAGCCGATAAAAATGTATATTTTGAGTTAATTGAACTGGGGGCAGGGGACGGTAGTAAAACTCGTAAATTGCTTGAAGCACTTAGCCAAGAGGGATACCAGTTCGACTACATGCCGGTGGATATTTCTAAAAATGCATTAGATCAACTTGAACAATCGTTGCAACAAAGTTTGCCTCAAGTATCTGTTCTACCAAAACATGGCGATTATTTTGACATGCTGGGCTCAGTAAAAGATAGCCATCATCCTAAAATTGTACTTTTTCTTGGCTCAAATATTGGCAATATGACTGATGCAATTGCCAGCGAATTTCTTTATCAACTTGGCGCCAATTTGAGCAAGAATGATAAATTATTGTTGGGCACAGATCTGATTAAATCAGCTGATATCGTTTTACCCGCGTATAACGATGAAAGTGGCATAACTCACGCTTTTAACATGAATCTTTTACACCGCATGAATGTAGAGTTAGGTGCCACTTTCGATCTAAATGGCTTTGAACACGCCCCAGAATACTGCGAGCAAGAAGGTATTGCCAAAAGTTTTTTACTGAGCAACTGTGTACAATCCGTCGAAATTGAAGCTACCGGAAAAACCTATCATTTTGAGGTAGGTGAAAAAATTCACACTGAAACGTCACGAAAATATAGTGATGAGATCATATCTGATCTTTTACTCAAAACTGATTTTTTGGTTGCGGCTAAGTTTACTGATAAAAATAATTACTATGCTGACTACTTACTGCATCGAAATTAATAAATCATTTAACGCCTGCGAATACGACAATTTATGTAAAGTACGCATGTGTTACATACATCGAAGATGAATTAATAAAGATACGGGCTAACAGCATGATTAGACATATTTTACTGATTAAATTAAAAGAGTCAGTTAGCGCATTTGAAGTAGATAAGCTCAAAGCATTATTTGAATCAATTCCACATAAAATTGACGGTGTGATTTCGGTGGAATGGGGTTTAAATAACAGCCCAGAACAGTTAAACGATGGGTATACGCATTGCGTCTTGATGACATTTTTGGATGAACAAGCTCGCCAAGAATACTTGCCTCATCCAGAGCATGAGGCCTTAAAACGCGTATTTGTTCCCTTGTTGGCAGGTATAGTCGTATTCGACTATCAAGTTTAGGGGAAATAATTGTCCTGCTTGGTATCATGCGCTTCGTATATAAGTCACATCACTCGATAGCGCTCGTCGTAAAAGGAATGATTAATTGATAAGGTTACGTGTTTATTTTTTCTTCGTTTCAGGCGGTTATTTATTACATAAAAACGTATAGGGTTGATATGAAAGTTTATTTTTCTCATGGCAAAGAAAGTGGCCCTTGGGGGAGCAAGATTAAGAGACTTGCAGGCATAGCAAAAAGCCATAATTGCGTGGTTGATAGTGTTGATTATTCAGGTATCCATGATCCAGACTTACGGGTTGAACATTTAGTTAATATATTAAAAGATGAAATTGATGACTTTATATTAGTAGGCTCAAGCATGGGGGGTTATGTCTCACTTGTTGCGGCTGAGAAAGTGCAACCTAAGGGCGTGTTTTTGCTGGCTCCTGCTTTGTATATAGAAGGCTACAGACAACAAAGCTATAACGTTAGCAGCAACATCGAAATAGTGCATGGGTGGTCAGACGATATTTGTCCAATCAACAACTCAATAAAATTTGCGACTGCAGCTAATTGCCCTTTACATCTTATTCCTGGGGATCACCGTTTGAATTCTTCGATAAATATTGTCGAAGGCCTATTCTCTCTTTATCTAACATCATATTAACGAGCCATTCTTTTAGACTCAATATCTAAACCATACCGAGGAAATGAGCCCCAGTAGCAAGCCTGCAAGAGGAGCTTTGAATTTTTCGGCATAAAGTTAGAGCGGCGCCGTAAAAAATTAACTAATATAAATTTGTTTGGCGGCGTTGTTTGTCTTTAATCGAGTGAATAGCGATAGACTCATTTTTAAGCGGCTGAATGCAAAAATAATAGACTAATACTAAAGTTTTAGAGTAGCGGGTCTGGGGCTAACTAGATATAAATCAAAGACTAAACAAAAATTATTAACATTTTACATAACTTAATGCTGGGTAAATTTTTTATTGCAGTTAGAATGTACTCAACAGGTGTAACAAATTGTGTGACGTTTTGAGAGTAAAGTATCGAAGTTGATTTTATATTTAGTGTGGGTGAGTCATTTTTGATACAAGATTTTGTACATTCTTGTCGTCGAGGGTTTTAGTTTTGGGGCAGTTGGAACCATTTGAAATATGTTTGAAAAATTAATATCACGTCTCTTTAGACGAAACAGATCAATTAGCTCCCATGACCAAACTGGCGCTGAGCACCGTTCAGAAAATACTTCCCAGCCTACGGTGGGTTTAGTTACAACAGAGAATATAACTGAAACGTCTGATATCCCTTTACCGACACGCACTGTCACGATGAGTGTGGCGTCTTTAAATAGATTAGACTTTTTGTTTTACGATTATCTACTTGGCCCGTCACAAACTAGCACCACATTAAATCCAATTGAACAGTATATTTTAACGCGAGTGAATCAGGCACTTAAATCACCCGAGAGTGTATTAACACATTTCCCCGTGTTACCTCAGTCAGTTATCGCCTTAACTAATTTATTGAATGATCCTGATTTTGACTTAAAAGCCTTTATCAAAGTGGTAGAGAAAGAGCCAAGCATCGCTACTGAGCTGATGAAAAAAGCCAATAGCCCCGCTTATAAGCGGGGTGATAAAGACATCACCAACTTACAACAAGCATTTATGTTTATGGGGGCGAAGGACATAAAAGAATTTGTGCTTAATCGCTTTATTAAAAATTTATGTCAACAGAAACCCATTTATTTTAAAACCTTCGGCGAAAAAATCTGGCTACACAGTCAAGACGTAGCAAGTATCGCTAAATCTCTCGCTGCACAGCGCAAACAAAACGGTGATGCAGCCTACACAATTGGCCTGATGCATGATTTAGGCAAGGTGGTGATTTTCCAGTTTATGGTGGAAGCATTTAAAAAGATCGATCCAGATTTCAAACAAGACTCGTTGGTGTTTAAGAAGTTTTTAAGTGAAAAGTCTATGCGCCTGAGTGTTGAACTGATGAAAATATGGAATATGCCTAAGTTGATTATCGAAGTGGTGCAAGAGCAAGTAGGTGTTATCACCGAATTGGATAATATCGAACCGTTATCAGCGACGTTATTTGAAGCGAATCTCATCAGTGAGATAAGTTTGTCTTATTTAGGGGGGCATATTCAACCCGACGAATTAATACCGTTATTAGCGCAAACGAAATTGCGCCCTGACGCGACAAAATTTCTACTGCAAAAATTAGATCTTGAGCAAAATTCGGCACTTGTGGCCGTCTAGTCTGAAATATATCGATTTTGTTTAAGCGGAAATATCTGTCAGATATTTTTCAGGTTTCATGATTCGCAGTTTCAATTGACGCTAATGATTTTAGTGTTATGTGCAAAATGCAAAATGCAAAATGCAAAATGCAAAATGCAAAATGCAAAATGCCAAGCGCGTTCAGCTTTTAAAACCCTAGAAGTCGAGTCGTCGATATTTCTGATCCCCTGTTAAGCAAAACCTATTCAGTGCGCTAGTTAACGGATGTCTTTTACATTTTCCAACTTATCCCTGGGGCCAAACATTTTCTGATGAATAGCTTTAGGTGGGTAAATTTATTATCGTTGCTATTTCTTATAAGAAGGGCTCAAAAAGAACGCAAAGTAAGTAGAGTGCGTAATTATATTGTGCGTAAAGCCCTAGGTTGACATTTATACCTGGTGAAGCCGTTAAACACGCCGCTTTTATTCGCGAAAAAGTGTATAGGTGCGTTGAAACACATTACCGTGCAGGCTCAGAAACGTACTTTTGCAGGCAATTCGCTAAGAGGGGTTATTGGATTATATATTCTATTCAAGCAACCGGATATGTTCAGCAGTTCTATCATCAGTAGCCCATCTGTTTGCTTTGCTGATAAAGATATTTTGTCGCAGTTAGTCGTGAAAAGCGAACTACCCAAGCGTGTTTATCTGGCGTTTGGAGTGCAAGTGACACTTAATGTCGGGCAGCAGCAAGATAGGGAGAGCGATGCAAAAGCGTTTGCACAGAAGATCAACGATTAACAAAATCAGTCACACTTAAATTCTCTGTGATTTAAAATGCAACCCATCCAGAGTATTTCCTACAACGGCTATTCACGGTTTAGATTGGCTATACAAAAAATAGCTTATGGCTTATGTTCCATATACAGAGCAAACTATTTAATAAAGGGATGTATGTTAACCGCCCTTTACAAACCCGCAAAGTGAATAATAAAGCCCCTAAAATTAAAGGTTACCTTCAGCAATGGCCACCACTTGCTTGACTCAACAGTTTCCCATTGTTTACGATTCGCCTAACTTATAAAGAGTACCGACTAAAAACCTACACACTTATAGCACCGTAAATACAGCACCGTAAAATATTGCAAAGAATATACTCTTTAGCGGATATTAATTCATTGTGGCAAATTCATTTAGCGCTGACATTGCTAGTTCCGCTTTAGCGGTTGGCACGTAAATATGGTCGTGATAATACGCTGCGACGACGTTGGCACTGATGGCGTATTGGGTTAGTTTTTCCGCTACTGCTGCGGTTAACCCCACAGCCTCTAAACTGGAGTGAACAGTTAGGGTAATTTGCCTATACGTACCTGAAAATGAAATATTCGCCCGTTCTGCATCATTGGCTAACAATATGAGCGTTAAACCTTCAGATTCTTGAAAAAAGCATACTGGGTTCAAATGAACATAATCAGCTACTTTGCCATTCACAGTGCAAAAGGCATATTCCCCGTCTTGTAAATGAGGTGCCATAGATTTCAGTAATTGGGTAAGTTCCATTATACCGGACATGGATATTCACTTTTATAAATTTTAAGGGCCTAAAGCACAGCAGCATTTTATCAGAATAAAGTGCTGCTGTGATTATCTATCGTTATCCAGCGCTAATTGAATTTAGGAGCCCGTTTAGCGAAGAAGGCAGCTACTGACTCTTTAAATTCCGTTGAAGCTAATTGCTCGGCAAAAATAACACCTTCACGCTTCATTTGCGCCTGAACTTCCTCTTTGTTTACGCCGCGGATCAAGCGTTTTGACTGCTTCACTGAATTAGGCGCTAAACTGGCAACTTGCTCTGCTATTTTTAGACTTTCAGCTACCAAGGCGTCATCTTCGAATACCCGAGTGATAAGACCTGCACTCAGTGCTTCTTGGGCGTCTAATGTTCGACCTGCAAGCATTAAATCATTTGCCCAAGCTAGACCCACGGCAAGGGGTAGCAACAAGCTGGACGCGGCTTCAGGTACTAAACCTACATGGGTAAAGGGTGCGCGAAAGCGTGCACTTTTGCTGGCATACACCATATCGCAATGTAACAACATGGTGAGGCCAACCCCAATGGCAGGGCCATTCACCGCGACTACAATAGGGGTTTCACATTCTGAAATAGCCTTTAAAAATCGAATGACCGAAGGCGTGCCATTTTCTTCAACTGGGTTAATGAAATCATCTAAATCATTACCCGCAGTGAATGTATCGCCATTAGCGGTTAATAGAACAGCGCGGATCTGGTCGTCATGGTTGCTCCGCTCTAGCTCATCCGCTAGGGCTGCGTATACTTCACGATTGAGCGCATTTCTCAGCTCAGGACGATTTATGGTTAACGAAAGAACGCGGTTATTTAGGGAAACAATAAGGCTCTTTGACATGTTGAGACTCCGGCAATGTGGTTGGGTTAATACAAGTCACTAAAATGCGACTAAAACGGTTCTTTTTCACTGACAATGTTTTCTGCATTTTGCGTGACGTGGATTAAGAACCGCGCAATGGTTTGTTGCTCATCTAAGGTGAATTTTTCCAGTAGAGCATGATTAATGTTGCGTACTTTCGAAGCGGAGCGCTTTGCAAGTTCGCGTCCTTTGGCCAATAAGATAACGTTTTGCACCCTAGCATCAGTTTTTCCCTGTTGGCGGGTAACCAATTCTGCTTTGCTCATTCTGTCAATCACGCCCGATATACTGGAGTAGCTCATGTTGAGCTGATCGGCAATTGCGGTAATAGGGGCGTTGTCTTGCTTGGCCAGTGAAAACAATACGCCTAATTGAGTGGTGCTAATGTGTAATTCACTCTTTAGCTTTCTGTCAGCCGCTTTAAACAAAGCACCATGGGCCAGTTGCAGCAAGTGAAATATCTTGAGTTGCTTTTTCATTAAAAACCATTGTCGACGCACATTTATTTAATGTACGAAATAAATTTTTTAATTGCAACGTTAAGGTCTATTTTTATGCCGACATTCAGACATTTAAGTCTTATTTATTTAATGTGCGAAATAATTTATTTTACATGCGAAATAAATAATGCTCTTATGATTTAAAAGGTAATCAGAATCTAAATGTAGTGAATCACGGTAATCACTGCACAACGAAGAGGCTAGTTATGAATAATTCAACGCAATCGGGTATAGGATCGTCTGCGCAATCTTTAACAAGTCTTGCTATATCAAGCCATATAGCGGACGAATTGAATACTAGCAACGAGCCTTCCACCGCGGATGAAGCGTCAGGTAGCGAGCTAAGCGTTGAGCATAAAATCGTCACGGGTGCTGGTCATTCTGTGGTGCTTAAGGTTTTTATGAGTCAGCTAAAGCCCGTAAAAGGTGTTTGCGTGGTTGCAGCGGCGACCGGCGTAGCACAACACCTATATCAAGACTTTGCCATTTGGCTAACTTCGCTTGGTTACGATGTCGTTACATTTGATTATGACGGTATTGGCTTGTCAGTAGCTACGCACGTTAAGCACTGTAAGAGCGATTTATTAGGCTGGGCAAACCATGATTGCCCAGCAGTGTTAGCGTTCGTTGAAAGCCACTTCATCGACCTCGAATGCATTTGGATTGGTCACAGCGTAGGTGGGCATCTGCTCGGTATGATGCCTAATACAGGTAATATAAGCCGGGCGATTACCGTCGCAGCAGGTACAGGTACATGGTGGTATAACTCAGCGCCTACTAAACGTGTTGCGTGGTTTTTATGGTATTTCTTGGTGCCAGTTACCGTGCCAACGTTAGGATACTTTCCTGGCGATAGATTGAAAATTATGTGTGATCTGCCAAAAGGCGTCATGATGCAGTGGCGACGTTGGTGCTTAAAAGAGGGGTACGCAGTTGAGGGGGAAGGCCAGTGGCTTAGAGATCGTTTCGCTAACGTTAATGTGCCCATCACAGCAATTGCCTTCAGTGACGATGAAATGATGTCCATGAAGAATATCGATATGTTGCATAATCAATTTAGCGGCGCAAATGTTACCCGCAAAACAGTTCGACCCGAGGATATGGGCCACAAAAGAATAGGGCATATTGGTTGGCACAAAGGGCGCTACCAAAACATGTGGGAGAAAGTATTCACGCCCTTGTTATAAGACTAGATGTAATTTGCTGAGGCGTATTTATTTTCATGTTGTATTCGAATTGTCATTATATGCAGGTATTTTATTGACGTTTTTTATTTAACAGTGATCAAATGGAACTTATTCAGGAAAAGAGCGGTCAACTGTTATATCAATGTTAAATTATCATATAAATACAGATCAACGAGAGAAAAATGGCCACCTTATCCACAATTTCACACATTACATGCGATGTGAAAGCGTCCCCAGTAGCAGATATATCTGCCCACCCTAAAAGAGTTTTAGGGTCAATGATAGCGCTAGATTTGCTCGGTGTTGCGTTAATGCTGATAGGACTGCGTCAGCAACTTCATCCTCAAGGCTTATTCCCCGAGTCGTTAAATGTGCCCTATGCAGGCGTGATGATGCTGACGGCCGGAGTTGTATTAACGCTACCTTTTTTCATATCGAGTATTAAAGCCAGCTTCGGACCTTTTAATAAGTAGTCGTAGACATAAGCCTAGTGTCAATTACATCGCTTAAGTAGAAGCCATCACTGTTGTAAATCAATTATTGCTCATTTTCATTTTGTAGTAAGTACCTTTAGTATTACTTTAGTGTTCTATTCTTAGGAGCTTAAATAATCCCTTTTACGATAGGTTTAGGTGAAATTTTGCTCCAGGGATATCGGAAAGTACTGACCCAATCACTCAGGCCAGTACGCACTAAGCCTTTAGTTGATAGGGTAGCGGTTGAGTTGCCCGAGATTGAGTAAAGCGTATTTTTATCGGTTTCGATTCTATCTACGATAGGGATAAACATTTTTTGAAATGCCTTAGTCACACCCGAAGCCCACTTTCGCCGACTGCTATTACAGTTTGACCAGAACCTTGTTGAGTGTATTTGAGGTTGCCTGAACCAAATACCTTCAATTTACCACCAGTATTTAATAAATAAGTCATATTTAAGGCCGAGCAAAAATCATAGCCGCAGGCTCTAGGCTGATATTGCTCTATGGGTTTAAGGAACGTTAGGCTAATTTGGACTCCGTTGCACTTGCAAAATGCTTGATATGGCAATGGTGACTCCAAATGGGCAGTGAACGAATTATAAAAGTGAGAAAAAAATTGCGTTAACGATATTAAAGCCGCACTAGGAAGATCGTTATCGGAACGCATTACCTATGACCTTAAAGGCCCCAACGATTATTTCAAAAGTATTCTCTATCACCGCAATTACGCGTGGCTAATACATCGTATTATCATTTTTTGACTCACTGGGTATTTCTTGTATCGAGTCCCAATGCTCGACAATTTTACCGTCATCGTCAAAACGAAAGAAGTCCATAGTGATGTACTGCATATTGTCAGGCCAGGTTTGGTGAGTGTGCAGGGCGACCAAATCCCCTTGTGAAATAGCCCGCACAAACTCGATACTTTTTACAGGGTAATCCTCAGCCATTTCAGTGAAGTAATCGATAAAACCTTGTTTATCATTTTTTACTGCTGGATTGTGTTGAATGTACTCATCACCCACATAAAGTGCGACCGCTTTTGCTGGCTCACCTAAATAGGCCGTGCGATAAAAATCAATGGCGTTTTGCTTATTCGCTGCTAGATCGTGTGTCATTTTTAGCTCTTTTGTTAATGTTTGTGTTGTTCTTTTAGTTTATAGCCTAGATGGTTTAAGCCGGTGTATGGAGGATCAACAGCAGTCGATTACTGACCTCTCTGCTAGCTGCTTTATCAAATACTAGCGCTGCTGGGAATATCGTTGGTTCTCAGCATATCGGTCATTCTCAGAATAAATCACTTAGCGCACAACTACAATTTCCCACATTACTGCCACGCAGAATAAAACAATACCCATATTTTTAAGAAATTTCCCATATTTGAAATAACTCTGTTCGTTGTCTCTTCTATCATAGTGAGCAACCACAGTGATAAGAAAAACACCAGTTCCGCAAATGAGCGCTGCGAACACTATCCAAACAGATTCTTGGTAAAGGTGAATGCCACCTTTGCTTCTGCTGGGGATATAAATCTCGCCTGTATAAAAACTATGAACGCCATATGACAAAATGCATAGGGCATAGGGCAATAATCAGGCTGATAATACGCTCTTTTAAAGATATTTCATTGGCAATATATACGCTGTTTTCATTAACGTTACGCACTGGAGGAAGGGTGTAAATACCAGACGACTTGTTCTCTTCTGTTGCTTCAAAACGACTACTATCGCTAGATGAAAGGGTGTGGTCTTGCTCGCTTTTTTGTGCGCTTTGGTAATCATCTATTAAGGCGCAAATTTTTTGAAAGCGCTAGGGGTATGCGTCTCGATTGATATTCCTGTGCACATCCAATAACTCTGGGTAGGTGTACTATTCGAATTTAGGTTCCATCTATATCCGTTTCATTAGAAGTTAGGGTAAATATCTGCGCTGGTGCTTTACACACTAAGTCAGCAAATTACCAAGGCAGATTTACATTGAGTCTAGATTATTCTTTTAACTCGATAACCGCGCTGACTTCTACTGACATATTGCCCGGTAGGCCGCTCATGCCTATCGCCGCCCGAGCGGCTTTGCCGTCGTCGCCAAACGCCGTTACAAACAGATCAGAAAAGCCATTGATGACCTTGGAGTGGCCAGTAAATGTAGGTGTGGCGTTAACCATTCCGGTAATTTGCAATACTTGCTTGACCTTCGATAAATCGCCTACCGCTAATTTTATCGTGGCTAATGCACACAAGCCTACCCGCTGAGCGGCTTCGTATCCTTCATCAATGTTGAGCGTATCGCCCACTTTGCCCAGTACACTTTTACCTTCGCAGGCGCCGTGCCCTGATAAGTACAAAGTACTGCCTGAACGTCGCCAAGTAACGTAATTGGCGATGGGTTTTACCGGAGTAGGTAATTCGAAACCAGCTGCTTTAATGCGCGCTTCGGGTGAATCATTGGCTAAGGCAGTAGCCGATAAAGTAAGGCCAATAGACAAAACACTGGTTAGGAGTAATTTATTCATGCTGTTCCTTTTGATTATAATTATTAGAATTTATTTTGTGTTATTCAGCGTTTAACCGAGGTTTTTCAAGGCGGTAACTAGTTGGCTAATATCGCTTGCTGAGGTAAACACCTGGGGTGTAACCCGTATACAGCAGCCGCTGGACAGTCCGACACGCACCACGGTGAAAACACCAAATTCGTATTCTAGCCTTTGTTGAAGCTGTGTCGCATCTTCCAGCGTCGCTTTACCAACAAGACGAAACGCGCCCATACCTGTTGATGATCCTTCGTCAGAGCCTCCTAGCACCTCGATATGGGGCATGTTACGCGCTTCGTTTGCCCACAACGAGTGTAAGTAACGCAGCCGCGCTTCTTTGTTTGCGCCGCCAATCATATGATGAAAATCAAGCGCTGCGGGCAGCGTCAGAATAGCAGCAAAGTTGACAGTGGCTGTGTGAACACGTGCGTTCACACTAGCGTTTTTTGGGTCAGATTCACCAGGGTAGGCGGACACTTTTTTCAGCGAGCCGTTTTTCATATACAGCGCACCTACACCCACTGGGCTGCCAATCCATTTATGCAAATTAAACCCTGCCCAATCCACATTCAACTCAGTGATATTAAAATCGATTAATCCCCAAGATTGCGCGCAGTCGCATATCACATCAATACCTCGCAGCTTCGCGATGGCTGAAATTTTAGCGACAGGCAATATCAAGCCATGTTGATTACTCACGTGAGTGAGCAGCATTAATTTTAAGTTAGTGTGCTTATCAAAGGCCTCAATATATTTATCGAGTATTTGTTGCTGATTTGCCTGAGGAGGTAGCTTTACCTCAACTGCATCGAGGTTTCTAGATGTCGCTAGCCATTGCATGGTGTCTTTGAAGCTAGGGTAATCAATGTCGGTGTAGAGAATGGCATCGTTAGGCTCTAATTTATTGTACTGACGAATTAAATTATGTATCGACTCCGTGGCATTGCGAGTAAGCGCAACTTCGTCTTCTCGCGCCCCCAGCGCTTCGGCAACTTTACGGGCGCTAAGTTTATGATCTTCGCCATAATGTTTACGCGCATAGTAGGAGAGGTCAGTGTTGACCATACGCGTCTTTTCTATAAAGGCTTCTTGTACTGGTCGAGACATTTTACCCCAATAACCATGTTCAAGATTAACAATACCTTGGGCCGTGTCATAAAACAGTGCAACCTTTGCCCAAAACGACTCATCTTTGGCCAGCGATGCTGCTGACGCATTTTTAGGGATAACCGGAAATTCAGTCAGGCCAACGTGAGGCGTGCTGTGCGCAAGTCCAGACATCGCTAGTGAGCAAACAGCCCCAGCAGTCAGGGTTTTTAGGATGGTTCTACGCTCAAAATTTGTCGCGTCTTCGCTCATTACTACACTCTCTTTCGCCAAGTATATTGTTAAATAAAAATCTTTTGATTCAGACAATTAGTGCTAAAAATCAAGGGATGCCAGCAACATGTGCATGAGTCGAGCCAACCAGCGCGGTTTCCGCAAAATCTCACTCTTGATGCACGCGAATTGAAACAGAGCACAAGTAGACAAAAAACTAAATAAAAAACAAAACAAGAGCCGAGCGCTAGCCAAACATTCAGCACAGCTGAAAATATTGGCTGCTAATAGGTTGGCATGTGCTGACTAACTAAACGAAAAGCACCCAGTAATGCAAAGTAATCACCGGGCCTCTTTTTTTTGGCGAACTAAGCAGAGCAGTGGGCTTGCTCGTTAGCCGCAGTTTTGGCTCGAGTCTGCTCTATGGCGGTTTGAATACTTCCACGTTGCTCGCCTCTATTCATTCCACTTAGTATTGCCTTGACGGCAGCTGTCAAGATGTTGCTATCTTTAGCAACGCCAAAGCGTGTGTTGCTATTGCCTGATTTTAACTCTAAATAACATACGGCTGTTACGCCTGAGCCTTCACCAATGGCGTGTTCGTGGTAATCTATGACTTCCAGCGGTGCATTAATAAAACGAGCCATCGCGCGGGTTGCGGCATCAATCGGGCCATTGCCGATGTCGCTGATCGTGATGAGTTCACCCTTTAACACTAACTGAATATCAATTTGCTGCTGGTTGTCTTCAATGGTTTTAATTTGACATTGTTTAAATTCAATCCAATCTGGTTGAGTTAAATATGTTGACTCAAATAGCGACACAATACCCGCCGCACTCATTTCTTTGCCGCTTGAATCATTATGTTGTTGTACTATTTTACTGAATTCAATTTGTAACTTACGCGGAAGCTGTAAGCCGCCTTCGCGCTCCAGCAAAAAGCTAATGCCTCCTTTACCTGACTGACTGTTCACCCTGACAACGGCATCGTAACTGCGCCCTAAATCAGCAGGGTCGATGGGCAAATAGGGCACTTGCCATAAGGCATCGGCTTTTTGCACGGCCAAGCCTTTTTTAATTGCGTCTTGGTGCGAGCCTGAAAACGCAGTAAACACTAATTCACCGGCATAAGGGTGCCGAGGATGCACAGGCAACTGGTTACATTCTTCTACTAAATTTCGCACTCTATCGATATTCGAAAAATCTAACTCTGGGTTTACCCCTTGGGTATATAAATTGATTGCCAGCGTGACTAAGTCAACATTACCTGTGCGTTCACCGTTACCAAACAAACAGCCTTCTACTCTATCTGCGCCAGCCATTACCGCTAATTCTGCTGCGGCCACGGCAGTACCGCGATCATTATGTGGGTGCACACTTAACACAATATGTTCTCTGCGGTTTAAATGACGATGCATCCACTCTATTTGGTCAGCGTAGGTATTCGGGGTGTTCATCTCAACGGTGGCGGGTAAGTTGATGATGATTTTATTCTCAGCGCTCGGTTGCCACACTTCAACGACTGCGTCGCACACATCTTTGGCAAATTCGATTTCGGTACTGGAAAACACTTCAGGTGAGTATTGGTATGTCCAATTCACTTCTGCTGCCTGGGCGGTTAATTCCTTTACCCACGCGGTGCCTTGAGTGGCAATGTGTTTTACGCCCGATTTGTCGGTTTTATATACGATATCGCGAAAGGCAGGAGCGACAGGATTGTACATATGTAATATGGCTTGCTTTGCGCCGCGTAAGCTCTGAACTGTACGCTGGATTAAGTCAAAGCGTGCTTGTACCAATACTTCAATCGTAACGTCGTGTGGAATATGATTCTTTTCGATCAGCAAACGCACAAAATTAAAATCAATGTCTGACGCTGAGGGAAAGCCCACTTCAATTTGTTTAAAGCCAATAGCGACTAACTCTTTAAAAAAGCGCAATTTGGTTTCAATCGACATGGGGTCGATAAGCGCCTGATTACCGTCGCGCAAGTCTGTGCTCATCCAGATAGGTGCATGAGTAATATGCTTATTTGGCCATTGGCGATCAGGCAAGCTAACCCCTTCAAAGCGCTGATATTTAGTGTGTGGTTGGCTGATCATTTTAAGTTCCCGCTGCGTTATAAAGATTATGCATAAGCGTAACCCAGCGCTCAGCGCAGATAATTGCTAAAACAGGTATATTTTATTTTCTTTAAGCAATAATATTGCGTAATTATTGGTTTTTTTGATTTTTAGCGCTTTAAAGAGGAGGTATCGTGGAACTTGATAAATACGATCGTCATATTCTTGAAATAATTCAACAACGAGGGCGGATCTCGAACCAAGAGTTAGCCGATGCGATTAATCTGTCTCCATCACCGTGTTTGCGCCGGGTGCGCCAATTAGAAGAAAGTGGATTGATAGACGGATATGTCGCCATGGTAAATGCCCGTAAGCTAGGCCTAAACTTGCTGTCTTTTATTCAAATTATTATGGATAGACACACACCCGAGCGCTTCGCTACATTTGAACAAAGCGTCACCGGTTTTAGCGAAGTGTTGGAATGTCATTTAATCACTGGTCAAGCTGCAGATTATGTACTCAAAGTGATTGTAAAAGATATGGACGACTTTCAGCAGTTTTTGCTCGATAAACTCACCCGTATTGAAGGCGTCAGCGGTGTGCACTCGTCATTTGTACTTAAATCCCCAGTGAAGAAAACCTCCTTACCTGTGTAAATTCGCTAACGCCAGTACGCTATCAAATTTGTACTAATACACCCAACCATCAACACAGCTGGTAGGTGTGCCGAGCTCGTCGATCTCAGCATAAATATCGTCTATATACTCTGAATCAACGCCATCTTCTTTGGCTTTTTCGAGCCAGAATGAAGCCCGTGGCATATCATTTTGACAAGCATAATAGGTGCCTAACCACGTTTCAGCTAAACGATAACCTTTCTTTGCCGATTGGGTGAAGGCGGCTAAGGCTTGGTCTTTTGCATGTTCTTGTAGTGATTTACCAAGAGCGTAATAAGCCTCAGGCTTCTTGAATTCATCGATGGCGAACTGCCACAAAGTTTGCGCTATAGCAGTGTCCCTGCGTATAGACTGAGAAAAGCTAAGCAGAGAATAGCGATAACTGCCATCGTCTAAGGATGACGCCAAGTCATGTATTTCTTGATAGGGTAAATTTTTGTAATCATTGATTTTACGATTGAATGCGTGCTGAACGTATTGTTCGCTGCGGGGTATTCTTGGCAAACCAAACAACAGCTTGTTTTGACGTAAAAAAGCGAGGTTTTCTTGTTCATTTGACTCGGTTAAGTAACGAAACCAATGGGCAAGTGCGTTACTGTCACAGCCGCCATGTTCCGTTATCACTTCATCAACCATCTGCGTCGCCAACAACCGGGTTTCAGCTGCGCCTTCCATCCAATAAATGAATTCAGCTAAACCATAATCTATGTTCTTGCGCAGTAGGTAGTCTACCTCAGGTAAGAATTTAGGGTCTTGGGTTAAATCAGTCTCACAGCGCCCATTCATTTGCTTCAGCGCCATATTTACCAGCTCAATTTGCCCTATTACCTGCGCATATTTCATGGCTAATTGCTCCATCTTAGAGGGCGCATTTGCATGTACACTTTTTACATGCACACTTAGCGTCAATATCGATAAAAACACACCTAACAATAATAAATGGGTCATCAACTGCCTTTTGTTTTACTCGCGAGAATGTACACAGAATCATTGCACTATGCGTTAAGGCTTATTGCGTTAGGGCTTATGGCATTAAAGCTCAATGCACTAACGTTCGTTGGGCGCGACGGTTTGATCATCGAAAATAAGTTTCGATCCCAGAAAGACTAATACACTGCCAGATACACCTTCCATCCAACGCATGGCTGTGCTGCTAGCAAAAAAGCGCTTCGCCGAACTAACCGCACCTGCAAGGCTGCACTGCCAAATCATGGCAATCACAAAGTGTATGGCTGCCATAGTCATTGCTTGTAGAAACGGCGAGTACTGAGGGTCAATAAATTGCGGTAAAAAGGCTAAATAAAACACGGCGGTTTTAGGGTTAAGCACATTCGATAAAAAACCCTCTTTTAACGAGCGATTCAGACTTGAAACTCTTACACCGCTAGCATCAATGGCAACACTCGCATCATGTTTAAGCGCGGCTTTTAATGCCCCCATGCCTAACCAAATGAGGTAGGCGGCACCTATCCATTTTACCACCATAAAAAGCTCAGCTGATTGCAATAAAATTGCCGATATCCCGACAGCAGAAAAGGTTGCGTGCACAAATAACCCTAGGCAAATTCCCAGACTAGTTACCACGCCATCGCGCCCACCAGAGCGGCTGGTATTTTTTATCACAAGCACGGTATCAATACCCGGGGTAAGGGTTAACAGGGTAATTGCCAATAAAAAGGCTTCAAAATTTAAAATGTGCATCTATCAAACTCAATTATTGCGACGGTGAGTACAGCGGCTTATTAAAGGAAATTTATACCACACTGTGCACGGTAATCGAATCCCTGCTTATCAAACTACGAAGAATTAAAATGACCCAGAGTAAGAAAATGGACAATTGTTAAAAGAAATTCGTCAAATAGGGTAAGAGGCCATGTAAGTATTTGTAATAAAATTAGATTTTCATCAATGAATATGTGAGGCTGTTTTTAAAACACATCCACGAACGCTGTAAAATAAAGATTCAAATGAAAAAGGATATCAAGCATGCGCTTATCTAATCGACTCCCGTCACTAATAGGCCTTATGGTATTTAGTGCAGTGTTTTTAGGGGGATGCGACAGCTCCTCCGACAATATGATTAAAAAGTCTGCTATTTCTACTGGCATAGACATTTCGATGTTTGCCAAAGACGCATTTACCGAAGCCCCAAAAATTGTTGATTGCGAAACGGCACAAGGCACTGCAACAACGTGCTATCAGTTCGTTACGTCAGGTGCCCCAGCAGGACGCGTACCAGGCCCTTTCTGCCCTAGAACAATCAGCGATGGCGCCGATGTGACTGGGGGCTGGTTTAGTAAAGACGGCACAGGTGATTTGATCGACCTCACCGGTAACTTTATTTTAATGTTGGGTGAATATTACGGTGATGAAAAATGGATGCTTTACGACGCTAAAACCAAAAAGATACGTTACACGGCCACCAAAGCGGCATGTTCAGGGGCAGCACGGCCTGATGTAGAAGAGCAATATAAGCAAAACTGCATTGAGTGCGAATTGACATATCTTGATGATGATTTTTCTTTAACGTACCTCATTCCGACTACGCCTATACCTGGCGCAGAAACAGCCCGAGTGCACACCGTGGGCATAGCCCTAGATGGTACGGAATTATCAGGGCCTGCGCCTATAAACGCTATTTTAGGAAGTTATACCATTGCGGCGTTTGATGATTGCGGCGGGCATATTAATTTGCACCAAGGTTATCACTACCATTCTACAACTGGATGCACTAACGCTGTAGCTAGCGAAGACGGACATGCATCATTAATTGGTTATGCCGTTGATGGTTACGGTATATACGCGATGAGAGACGCACAAGGCAAAGAAGAATCACTTGATCAGTGCCGCGGTACAACTGACGAAACGAGGGGCTATCATTACCATGCTGCGACTCCCAGCGAAAACATGTTTATTGGGTGTTTGCATGGTGAAGCGGTGAGTTCAGGGGATGGCCCTCCAGACGGTCCTCCTGGTGATAGGCCTCCTCCGGAGGGAGCTCCACCCGCTGGTGGCCATTTATCCGCTGGTGGCCCTTCGAATCATGGTTAACGGAAAAACGATAGGAATGGAATTTATGCTGTTTACAAAAATGCTGCATAGAGCGCTAATCGTGCTTCTAGCGGCTACCCCTTTGTTGACTGTTCCTGAGTCTGCCCACGCACACTCGGGGCCACTCAACGTTATTGCGCTAAATGCATGCCAAGAAAAAGCAAAGTCTGATGCATGCGAGTATGAAGGTGGCCATAACGATTTATATATTGGTACCTGCCAATATATGGCAACCGCCTTAATGTGCGTAAGAAACCAACCGATTCAAAAGGTGACGCCTAAAAAGTCGGGATCTGACGAAGAGCATACGCACCGAGTACAAACTGAGACGCCAGTAAACGGCTAGCATTGACGCCTCACTAAATTTCCGTCGTATGGCGACAGTAGCGCGGCTACCGTAGCGCGGTTATCCTAGCTAAATTTTTTTTAACTCGTGCTAACTTTATAAGGGTTAACAACAACTTGATATTGTTGATTACGGGGATCAAACCGATACCAAACCCCTTTGCATTCGTGATAGTCGAACTCATGATAACGAACAATGCGATGCCGTTTAGGGAGCTCATTGACCCATACCCCTATTGGAGCCGCAATGACTTCGTAGCCCCGCGATGAGTCGCGATAGAATACGCCATCAGCATAATAGCGGCCTGAGCCGATAGGGGTATGTTTGTCGGGGATGGAGGATATGATGGTGCCAATCGCAACCCCTACGCCTAATATAATTAGCGCCGCTGGCCCATTACCTCCACCACGAACATTAACGCTACCATGGCCATGCCCCCCCGAATGCCTACCATGAAACAAACCGCACGACGACAAAAGAAAACAACTACTCAGGGTGATAAAGACAGTACGAACTTTCATAACAATGCTCCCAAAATTTACTTTCATGTATTTTGGATACTGCAACTAGGAGATTGTTAGTGTGTATAGCGTAAAGATTGTGTAAAGGGGTAAGGTTAAAAAGTATGGGGGACTAGATTTGATTGAATACCGAACGCATAGGCGCTCGCATAAATTATTTAATATTAGTTTACTTTACACTAAACTTTAGCGGATCTGGGCGTGTATATACCCCAGGTTATCGCTCCTAATAAGGCATTTATAAACGTTTGTTGTGCTTCAACTTTAATAATATTTACTGCACCACCACAAATTTGCGCAGCATTGGTTACTTGCTCTTGACCTAGGCCGCTGATAAAAAATGTTTGAGACTTGTCAGAGGTAGGCACCTCAGCATTAACGGTGAATGTTTGAGCTGCTTGATTATGAATTGTTGCCCTTAAAATATAATTCCATGTATAGGCAAAAACATGAAAATGCTAACCTGCAAATCGCGCCGGTTAGATACTATTGCTCAAAGGTGAGGTAAGTGATTTTTATACGTAGCGATAGGTTGATGGTAATATTTTCACTTACTTTACACGACTTTTTTTACCACGTTAGTTTGTTGGAACATCCGTTGTTATTATTAAGGCATATTGGAATCGAGTAAGCTAAGTCAAAGAAAAGACCATAGAGTAATCTTGAAAAGTTAGACATTTTTTAAGCAATATCTGAAGCTTGCTTTAGATATCCAATTGGATCCGTGTTTTTATTTGCGGTTTAAGCTGAAGTTGCATTAGCCCCGAGCAGCGTAAATTGGGACGTACTTTGAAAGCAGGCATGATTGCCCTGTGCGAAATGCATAAGTGGCTGCGGGCCATTAATACGCAAACGTAGCGCATATCTTACTGCACTGAGTAAATATGATGTGCGCTGTAAGACGTTCACCAAGCGAATGTCTTACAGCGCAACTTTACTCTTAGAGTGAGAATCAAAAACAAGCGAGAAATGCTGACTTGCCATAAAGCGTTTATAAAATGAGTTTTGTCATAAACCCATCTAATCTGGCCAATCCCTCTTGCAATTCACTTTCAGCAGATGCAAATGATAGGCGCACATAATGGTCGCCCTGATATTCGCCAAAATCATTACCGGGCGTTAATGCTACATGAGCTTCTTGTAGCGCGCGTTCGCAAAATGTCATCGCAGACAAGCCCGTAGGGCTTACATCTATGTACACATAAAACGCGCCATCTGGCTGAACAGGTACGTGTAAACCACATTCTTTCAAACCCGCTAAAATCAATTCTTTACGAGACTTAAGCATCGCGCGGCGTGATTCACATACGGCAATAGAAGCCGGTGTAAAACACGCAAGGGCTGCTTTTTGCGCCAACGTCGATGGGCAAATGTAATAGTTTTGCGCCATGCGTTCCATCACAGGTACGGCACGTTCCGGCACAACGCACCAACCAAGTCGCCATCCTGTCATGCCGAAGTATTTCGAAAAGCTATTAATAACCAGTGCTTCATCATCAAACGATAAAGCCGTAACCGGTTGATAATCTGCGTCACCGTGATGCAGATTAAGGTAAATTTCATCAATAATGCGCCATGCACCGTGGCTTTTAGCGAACTCGCACATGGCCTTTAATTCTTCTGGCGCAACGGCAGTGCCTGTTGGGTTTGAAGGTGTGGCTAACATCAAACCACGCGTACCGTCTTGCCAGTGTTTTTCAAGCAAGTCCATATTTAACTGGAAGCGTGAATCTGCTGTAGTCGGCACTAACTGAACATTGCCACCAAAGCTCTTAATAAACTGGCGGTTACAGGGATATGAGGGGTCGCCCATGATCACATTATCGCCAGCATCGACAAATGCGGCGGATAACAGCAATAAAGCAGCCGATGCCCCCGCGGTCACAACGATACGGTCGGGGCTTAAGTTAATATTATGCGCCGTTTTATAAAAGCCCGCGATGGCTGCGCGCAGTTCAGGTAAGCCTAATGCCGATGTGTAGGGCAGGGGGGAAGTTGTGGCCAAGTTTTGCATAGCAAGCAATACATCAGGCGGCGCCCCAAAATCAGGCTCACCAATGTTTAGCTTCACCACATGATGGCCTTGGGCCTCTAACTCTGCTGCCTTAGCCCCAAAAGCCATTGCAAAAAAAGGCGAAATATCTTGGGCGCGCTGTGAATATTTCAAATGATACAACCTGATTTATTGAAAAAAAAATTGAAAACGTAAGGCCGATATTCTGCCACTTTTAGGTCTATAAAACAGCATTAAACATTGAAACAAGTCTACTAAATTTGTCTCGCATAATAAGCACTGTGCTTACTTGCAGGCACTTGTGCTGTTTTAGATTTACGTGTTGTAAGAAGAGTATTTAAGTTTACTTAGTCCCCACTTTTTCTGACCCCACTTTTTCCGTAGGTCTTTGGGTTGGCGAGCAATATTTTTATAAATCACTTGACCAATGGGATAGAAATGTGACAAATTAAAATGCAAATGATAACTATTACTATTTGCAGTTGAGATTCACGTGAACCTTAAGCCAATCATATCTTGCCTGATAATGTTAAATGCTAGCGCCTACGGCCAGTCGTTTTCTGGAAAAAAGAACAATATCGATAACGAGCCACTCGAACGCATGGTCGTTACCGGCACCCGCAGTGAATTAGCTCAATCCCGTAGTCCAATTTCTATTGATGTAATAAGTGGCGTTGAGCTACAACAAGTTAGCCACGGTACATTGGCGAGTGCACTTAATTACATCCCTGGAGTGGTGACCAAACGCAACAGCAAAGATGGTTACACAGTGCAAATGCAGGGCTTTGATGGAGATCATGTGCTGGTGTTGCTTGACAGCCAACCGCTTATTTCCCCTACGGGCTCCTCGGTCGATTTAGATCAAATCAGTGTACTAAACATTGAGCGCATTGAAGTGTTACGCGGCGCTGCTTCAGTGCTTTACGGTAGTTCAGCCATGGGCGGCGTAATCAACATCATTACCCGGAAACAAGCCAGAAACAGTGGCAAGTTCAGATACCAAGCGAGTAGCTATACACAAAATAGCATTGATTCAGGTGATGTGGCTGGCTTGTATCAGTTAGACCTTAGTCAAATGATTTTAGGTTGGCAGGGAAGTGTTAGCGCACAAAAAATTGACGACCCCGGTTTTGACTATGACGAAAATACACTCGCACAAAGCGCTCCAAGCACGGACAAAACATTTGTTAATTTCGGGCTTGCCCGCACATTTGGTGAGATAAATTTAGCATTGAAGTCGCGCTATTTTAGCGATGAAAAAACAAAACTGCGTTATGCCATTCCGGGGCAGACAGGCGATATAAGCTATCTATCAGATGTGGAGCAGTGGCAACAGGATTTTAGTCTCAGCAAAGAGCAATTATGGAAGGTACAAGGGCGCTATCTGCAACATGATGAAACCAGCGGTGACTCGAACGGCCTGCGCGATGCCATTATTAAACTGGCGGAATTAGACAGCCAATACCAGTGGCAACTAAAAGACTTTTCGTTTGTGTCTGGCTTGGTATTACACCGAGATGAACTGTACCAAATAAAGCAGCCTGTGGTGTCAAGCTCTACGGGGGATGCTACATCAAACGGCACTATTGAAATTGATGACAAAGGCCGCAACAGCGCAGAGGGCTACACCCAAGGGAGTTGGCAGGTAGGCGAGCATGAATTAGTCGCTGGCGTACGGGTTCAGCACGACAGCGATTTTGGTTGGCATTCTGCTACTCGTGTGAATGGCTTATTCGCTCTAAATAAAGATACACACAATGCATGGCAATTGCGTGTCGGGGCGGGGCAGAGTTATCGCGTCCCTACATTGAAAGAGCGTTTTTATGTGTTTGATCACAGTAACTTAGGTTACATGGTATTGGGCAATAAATTTCTTGAGCCTGAAACTGCGCTCAGTGCCAATGTAGAAATGAGTTATCAGGGCAGTGTTGGCAATTTACTGGCCTTGGGGACTTCTACTAACCAGCAGAGATCGCCGAGGTTATCACTACGGGCTAATGCGCACTACGCCAAAGCGGAAGACTTTATTACCACAGTAACGGACGCAGAGGCATCGGCGCAAACGGGCTTGCTTATCTCACGTTATGAGAACGTAGATCAAACCTATATCAAAGGCGTGGACTTATCAGCCAAGCTAAGCTGGGCCAAGGTCGATTATCAATTGAGCTACAGCTACCTGCACGCAACTGACGATGACGGCGCATATTTAAGCGACCGTCCTACCCACCAGATTAAATCCAACGTGAATTGGCAGCTGCCCTTCGACATCAATCTTCTAGCGTATGTGGTCTATGAGGCGGGCGAACATCAAAACAGCACCCAAACCGGCATCGAAAAAGACGATTGGCTAAGCGTGAACCTAAGTGTAAATCAGCATATCAACGAGCAATGGCAGTGGAATGCTGGAGTCGACAATGTGTTCGATGAACATCAAGACAGTACCGCCATTGCCTCAGGATTACTCGACGTCAGACCACTTGCGAGTCGGCGATTGTTTGCAGGTGTGACATATCAATTTTACTAAAACACACAACTAAAAAGGATTACTTTGTATGAAAATCAGTTATTTAGCAAGCTTGAGTACAGTTTTGTTACTCACCGCATGTGGCGGTTCAAGTTCCACTGACTCAAGCGCTACGCCATCACCTACTGAATCTACCACCCCAGTGGTTGAACAGGGCACAGTAGTGGGGCCTTTTAGTACTGGCACTACGGCAGAGCCAACTAGCGTTTACTTTGATTTAGATGCGGGTGAGGTGCTGGTATTAACTGACGAAGAAGCGGCGGAAAACAGTGCATGGGACATCGCATTTCAGCGCACGAAAGTGTACTTAAATACCCATGTCGACAATGCCGTTGGGGCGTTTTTTACCGATGTCAACAGTGAGTTTTACGATGAAACGGGCGCAGCAGTCGTAGATAGCTTTTTGAATGCAGACGCTGATTCAGAGCTTGATGATTACCTTGGAATCAGTGCCGCTGATATTCCGGAGGAAGATAGCTTCATAGGAGACAGCGAAGAAAGTGTAATTGGCGCGAAATTCTATGATTACGACATCACCACTCATGTGGTCAGTGCCAATGATGACCGTTACTTTATTGTTGATTCTGACAGCATGTATAGCAAGTTTCGCGTAATAGATTTAACCAGTGACGGGCGCACAATGTCGTCCATTACGTTTGGGGTAGCAATACAAAATACCTTAGCGGGGGATACTGAATTTGGTGCTGAATCTGCGCTAACGATCAATACGGCCAACTGCACTGATGACATATATATCGACTTCGATTTAGGGGCAGCCCTTTCCGCTTCTGACGCATGGGATATCACATTGCCTTGCACCACAGTCGATGACATAACTGGGGCTGAATTTGATATTCATATTGCTGTTGATGCGCAAGCCTTAGTAGATGAAGACAACACTTACGCTACGATAGACAGCGAAGCCGCTCAGTATTACGGCTTTACCTCGGATGTGACCCAAGAGCTCGCTTTTGATAAGAACTCTTGGTACCAATACAACTTAAATGGTGGGCACTTATTGTGGTCGCAATACGGGGTGTATTTAATTAAAACCAGCGACGCTACGTTCAAAATGCAGATCACCAGCTATTACGATGAAGCAGGAACCTCAGGTAATTACAGCTTCCGTTTCGATGAATTAATCAGCGAGTAAATTATTAGTCTTGCATACAGGTACTTGCGCCGAAGTGTGGGATAGGTGCCCAGGTGAAGGTTTATTTTTAACAAATGCGGTTTGCGGCTCTTTTGGCGTAAACCGCACTTCAGCCGAGCACAAATTTGGCAAATCGTTTATACGTTAATTGGATACACCATGTACAAATTCGTTAGTTTAGTTTTTTTTCTTGCGTTGATAAGTTTGCAACCATCAGCATATGCAGACACCTCGCTTGAATCGAATGCCCAGCAAAGCCCCGAGAAAATGCGCATTATCGCCTCTGGCGGTAGTATTACCGAAATCATTTACGCGTTGGGTAAACAGCAGTTTATCGTCGCAACAGACAGCACCAGTATGTTTCCTGCTGCCGCTGCTTCATTGCCTAAACTGGGGTATTTTCGTCAGCTCAGTACAGAGGGCATTTTAGGGTTCCAGCCCACCCATTTATTGGGTGCACAAGCCACTGGGCCTGAAAGTTTACCCGAGCAATTACGCGCCGCCGGTATTAATGTACATATATTTAATGAGCGACGAGATGTAGCTGGCTTGCATCAGCTCATCAATGAGATAGGGCAGTTATTAAACGCTTCTGAAAAAGCGCTAGCATTGAATCAACAGATCACCCAGCAAGTTGCACAGCTAAAAGCCAAGGCGAGTAAACGCCGTTTGGCGAATGATACAAGGGCCCTTGCAGGCGGACATGACAAAATCACCGCGCTGTTTGTGATGTCTGACAGTGATCGTGGATTAACGGTAGCCGGGGGCAACACGGTGCCCCAAGCGCTATTTGATGACACAGGGGTGATTAATGCAGCGCAACGCTTGCCCGATTATAAAGTGATGGATAACGAATCGATTTTAGCCGCCAACCCAGACATCATTTTTGTCGCAAGTCACCGGGTACGGGAGCCTAGTGCATTACAGCGTTTATGCCAACACCCTGCACTTAAAGCGACAAATGCAGGGCGAAACTGTGCCATCAGTGCAATGGAAAGTAGCAGCGCATTAGGATTGTCTCCTCGTTACCCACAAGCCTTGCAAACGGTGATTGAGCGCACTGCTGTGTTTTACGTCGATCAAAAGCAATGAATGCCAGCGTAAAATCCCCCGCATTGACCTTACAATTTGCTCTTCACGCAAGGCGTAAAAAGCATATGCGTAGCTTTACGATTGCGCTCGTCTTGGGGCTGGTTTTACTGCTGCTGGGTTTGCAGTCGGGCAGTTTTGAGCAATCAAGTCAGGTTTTATTTGACGTGCTAATTAACAAGTTTAACCAACAAGCGCTGTCACAAGACCAGTACTTACAGTGGTACGTGTTTTCTGAACTGCGTGCACCGCGAATGTTTATGGCCATGTTTGTGGGGGCGTTGCTGGCAATGTCAGGCTGTGCGATGCAGGGCTTGGTACGAAACCCGTTGGCTGACCCAGGCTTAATAGGTATTTCAGGAGGAGCGGCTGCAGCTGCCGCCACAGCACTCGCGCTGATTAACCATTACCCACAGCTTGAAATAGGCGGACAATACTTAATCGCCCTGAGTGCATTTATTGGTGCATTAATAGCAGTATGGATTGTATTGATCGTCGCCCGTACTCGAGCAGGTATGGCTATTTCGTCGCTGATTTTAGCAGGCGTTGCGGTTAATGCATTGGCGGGTACACATATTGGTGCAATTAGTTATATGGCCAATGATGACGCGCTACGGCAAATAACCTATTGGACAATGGGCAGTTTAGGTGGAGTCACTTGGTCCAAGGTCATGTTTGTAGGAGCATTGAGTGTGCCTATTGTCGCGCTTTATATGCATTTACGCCAACCACTGAACTTGTTTGCTCTTGGCGAAAACGAAGCTCAGTGTATGGGTCTTGAAGTCAATAAATACAAACGTTTGGTGCTTTGGCTGGTGGCGTTTTCGGTTGCTCTGGCTACGGCACTGTGCGGTATTATCGGCTTTGTTGGTTTGGTTGTACCGCATATTGCTCGCACCTTGTTCAGCGCCGACCATAAATATTTGATGCCTGCTTGTGGTGTGCTGGGTGCCATATTAATGCTGGGTGCTGATACCGCTTCAAGGGCGTTGTTTCCCCCCCTTGAAATCCCAATCGGTATTGTGACCTCGGCAGTGGGGGCGCCATTCTTTTTATACCTTTTAGCGAAACAGAAAAAGGGAGGGGCAATTGCTTAATACTCATGCTTAATCTACTAAACATCACGTTAAAGCACGGTGACCTTACCTTGCTTGAAGGACTGAATATTCAGCTCCAACCGGGCTGCTTTACCACAGTCATTGGCGAAAATGGCTGCGGAAAATCAACGTTACTGCGCTGTATTGCTGGTCTTCATGGTCAATTTAGTGGCTCGGTTACGTTCAACAAACGCACGTTGGGCGACTGGCAAACTAAGTCTTTGGCAAAGGTGCGGGCATTTGTTAATCAGCATAATCAAGTGCAGTTTGCTTTTTTGACTGAAGAGGTCTTGCAATTAGGGCGTATGAATCAGACCGAAACACTCGCTCAGCGCACTGCCTTGATTTGCCAAGTGGCTGAACAGCTTAGCATCGGGCATTTATTCGGCCGGGATGTTAGAACGCTATCGGGCGGTGAACGCCAACGCGTATTTATTGCCAAAGCATTAGTACAGCTATTACCCAATGCTAATGCTGAAACCCATGGCAGCAATGCCATTGATGCCAGCAGTCACGGGGACGCCAACGGCGAAAAACCATTTGATGGTAAGTTGCTGTTGCTTGATGAGCCGACCTCAGCGCTGGATTTTCGCTTTCAAAAAGCTCTGATGGACGTGGTCAAAAGCCTGTGCCAACAGGGTTTAAGCGTTATGTGCGTCAGTCACGATATAAACTTGGTTTTACCTTATGCCAGCGAAGTTATCTTGCTAGCCAATGGCCGCTGCTTAGCCCAAGGAAGCGCTGCGGATGTGATCACCGCACAAAACTTACAACAGTGTTTTGGGGTCATACCCAAACTTATCCCACAGCCAGATGGTGTGCCGTATATCACCCACTGATTGTTTCCCGTTTAGTAAAAAGGAGTAAAAATGAAATTAGACAAATACATCTTCGACGCCAAAACCCTCGTTCGCCAGCAACACAGCGGAGTACTAAGTACCCATTCACAATCTGTGCAAGGCTATCCATTTGGCTCCGTTGTACCGTACTTTATGACGACAGAAGGCCATTTGATTATTTATATTAGTCAAATTGCGCAACATACTCGAAATATTAAGGGCAACGCTAAAGTGTCGATGACCATCTTCGATAGTGTGCAAGATGACTCTCAAGCGGCTGGTCGCGTAACGTTATTAGGTGACGCTGAGGTAATCGACAGCGAAGATGTGATGTCTCAGTATCTACGTTTATTTCCGCAAGCTATAAGCTATCAACAAACCCATGATTTTATGTTTTATCAAATAAAAGCTGAGCGTGTTCGTTATATAGGTGGCTTTGGTAAAATATTTTGGATAAATAAAACAGATTGGTTTTCGGATGCTAAGCAATGGCATCATGCAAGTAACGAAATTGTGCAGCATATGAATGATGACCACCAAGACGCTATGGCGCTTATCGTTGCACATCAATATGGATTACAAGCAAAGACGGTTGTTATGTTGTCGGCATTTTTTGAAGGCGTACATATTCAAGCAGACGACAAGATTGTGTATTTACCTTTTAGCCAGTCTTGCACGACAGCTAAACAGGTTAGAGAGCAACTTGTCGAAGCTACTCACGCCGCCAGAGCAGCATTGATACTAACAGTGGCTGAGGCAGGTTAGTAGATATTGTTATTGAGTTGAATTATGGTGCGCTTGAGGACGGTGAATTTGTTATTTTGTTGACGTTAACCCTGTTTTATCCACAAATAGCCGCCCGTTACCCGCTTTCTACTGGCCATGGGTAATGGGCGTAAATGTAATTATTGTACTCTTAAACCTCACTATCGATTAAACAGTTTTTGCTCCTTGGCCCTGCGGGCAACTAAATGACTGTTTACTTTGCCTGCGGCTTTTCGCCACACACTGAATTGTTGGCTCGCGCCCTCGTAGTCGCCTTTATTGAGTAAACGTAATAAAGTCGACTTGTATAGATTGCCCATGCCTATGTTGTAACCCAAGCAAACCAGCGCGCTAAATTGATTATTATTGACCGGTACTTTAACCAATTTACTCATTTGATCTTCAATTTTGAGCAAATCAGTTTTAAGCAATGTTTCAGCCTGCTGCGCATTTATCTTCATGCCTTTAACGACATCAGCCTTATGACCATAGCCAATTAACCAGTGTCCTCCAGGACCTTGATAAGCTTTTAGTCTAACGCCTTCCGAGTGTTTAATAATATTGATACAAGCTTGGTTCGTTACACCTTTTGTAAGGGGAACAGCTGGAATGTTAAGTTTCTTTGGCGATACGCCCGTCGTCGGCGAAGTGTTTTTCTGGCTTGCGCACCCGCTGACGAATATGCAAAACGTGGAAATTAACACGATAAACAGTCTATTAATGTTCATAAGGATCCTTCTATAGGCCAGCACTGAATTTATAATCCCAATATTCGTTACCAGCTAACGTTTAAATTATTTTTCCTCTTAATTAAAACGTGAAGTGAGTAATTTGCAAGTTTGTGATTGGGTTGGTGCTTTAGGAATAGCGTTTGACGAGCAGTAATGAAGTAATACAGCAACGGGATTATTGAATAATCATCGCTAAAAACGCAGCTCCCAGCTTTTAAGGCTGTTTATATCTTGTTTTCTCATATTATCCTCCAAATTGGTGCTCTGTGTATGACCTCAAAATCAAGCTTATTTGTCTAATAGCATTACAAGATTGATTTACAAAGGGGAGAGGTTATCGCGACGTTAGTTAAACAATTTAGCAATTATAAATACCTTTACAGTGATAATGGTAATCATTACTATTAACTTTTGTCGTGTGAGTAGATTTTTGTAGTGAACGTAAGCCTTGCAATAAGTTGGGTGTAGTCTTGGCCAATGGGTTGTTCAATTTTGGTCATGATGGCTATGAAGTTGCTCATATTTTCATTGAAAAGTTGCACGTTAAGGCAGCTTACTTCCATCGTTTAAACATAACAAAAACAAAGGAACAATAATGATACTGTTATTTGCCATAGCACTTGGCTTAATTGGCAGCTATTTGCTTTATCTGAGCTGGAAACAGCACAGAGCAATACTGGCAACCTTCGGCTGGGGCAGCTTGTTGGCAACGGTGCCTTTATTCGTTATGGCGTTAGGGGAGGAATTTGGTACGGTGTTTGCTCTAAGTTTACCGGCCGTTTATGTCTGGATGGGCATCATTCAGGAGAAGAAAACGCAGCTTCCCAGCAAGCATATTGAGAGGGTCATTGCGCAACCGCAATTCAACGCCAAAAAGTTAATGCGTAATAGTAGTTACGTATTGTATCACCTTGTTCTACTTATGATTGTAAGTAGCTTGTTAGCTATTGCTCTACTTGATTTACTGCCCTTAGAGAGACTAACTGAGTTGGCTACAGGGATTATCATCTTACCACTGATTTGGTCTGGACTGTCATTTTGGCACTTGGCCGCAACCAATAAGCGTAACCCTCTGTTGTTCAGTGCTTTGGTTTCTGTAGCCTCTAGCCTTTATTTATTTGTTTAACCTATGACGATTTCAAAACCAATGAACACCCCTTCAATTAGTAAACGTTCGCTCTCTGCCCATGCATGGTTAGGCTTATTTGTCAGTGCTTTTATGTACATCATTTGCTTGTCAGGCACCTTAGCTGTCTTTCATCAAGAGCTTGAGCGCTGGGAGCAACCGCAAGTCCCCGAAACCGCTTTGGTTGATATTCCTGCCATCGAAAAGGCTTATGACAGCTTTGTAGAAACCTATCCTGAAGAAACTGATCACATGTATATCGTGTTTCCAGGATCAGGCATTCCACGGGTGGTGGTTGAAAACGACCATGTTGCGCACTTTATGAATACTGATGGTACCCTTGGCGAGGTTGAGCAATCCAATTGGACCAAGATGCTGGTAGATTTGCACCTTTATCTACATCTCCCAAAAAGTTTCGGCATGATTTTAGTCAGTGCATTTGGCGCACTATTATGCGCGCTCATTCTTTCTGGTTTTATTGCTCATCCGCGTATTATCAAAGATGCTTTTAGATTTCGTCGGGGGGGCACTGGGCTGCAAGAAAACATCGATTTACATAATCGTTTTAGTGTATGGGCTGCACCTTTTCATCTAATGATTGGCGTCACGGGGGCTTATTTTGGTCTGGCGACCATCTTAATTGCCATTGTTTCTCAAGCATTTTACGCTGGCGACAATCAAGCTGTGATCGATGAAATATTTACCCCTGAGCCTAGCTTAGAGCAACCCTTACAAAGACCGCAGATAGGTAATGCGATTGAGTACATTCAGCAGAATGCCCCTGAAGGGGAACTGCTTTTTCTAACGGTTCACGAGCCCAATACCTCAGGACAATTTATTGAAGCGTACGTAAAAGAGCCTGGTAGATTGATTTACTCTGAAAATTATCGCTTTGATGTTCAAGGTAATTTCTTAGATACGAGTAATTATCGCGATGGTGATACCGCCAAGCAAGTGGTTTATTCAATGTATCGCCTGCACTTTGGTGAGTTTGCCGGTATTGCAAGCAAACTGCTTTATTTTGTACTTGGCATGATGCTGACAGTGGTATCGGCGACGGGTATCAATATTTGGTTATTAAAAAGAAAAACCACCGATGTATTGAATCAGTGGTGGCCAACGCTGGTGTGGGGTATTCCTGTCATGCTTACTCTGAGTGCACTGTTTAATTTATTCGTCGATATACGCATAGACCTTTCTATTTGGCTTGGCCTTGTTGTTGCTCTTGCTATAGCGACGCGGCAACAAAATATTCGACTGTGGGTTAATCGCCTTAAGCAAACATTAGCAATATTGTTAATACTTTTCATCGTGCTCTATACCGTGAAGTTTGGTTTAGCTGGTTTTAGTTTACCGGCACTACAAATCAATATTCCGTTAGCTTTTTTCGCGGCCTATTTGTTATTTAAAGGCCCTAAGCAAACAGAACAGGTTTAGCAGTCTTAGCGGATACGACTTTCATAAAACAAGGGGCATTGACTCTATGATGATTATTAGTCGTAATTTCACGCCCCTCTATCGCTATCTCATCGTTAGGCTGTTCATAAATTTTAGCGTGCTTAATCCCTTATGGGGATGGATAAACGTAACATGATATAAGCCTCAAGCCATTTGCTAACCAATTGAAATGTCTCAGACCTCTTTTGACTGCTGGGGCATCTCTATGTCTCTTTATTACGATTTAAATAAACGTAATAACACTGCGTTATTTGTTACATCAACCACCGATAAAGCGCGAGATTTGCCCATCGTTATGACAGCTCAAAGCCAAGTGAGCGATTGGCTCACGATAATGCAATTAAGGTTATGCTAGCAAGCATAAAAAACCAGTAATAATACAAAACTACAAGCAGGCGAATGATTGATGTTAATATTGATATATGAATACTGTTGCTAGTTCACTATCTTGCTTAGATACCTTTAACGTAAAGGTTGATTTCTAACGCAACGATCTAATGTGGATTAACTGGATACCCAAAAATGTTTTACGTGTTGATCATCAATACTTTACTTGTCGCGGCGACGGTAATGCTTCACTACGAGTTTCTCCATCGTATTATGCGCTATTTACCCACGATGAAAATTAAGCACAGTTACCGTATAGTGTTTGGGGTTTTCGGCGCAATAACGGCCCACATCTGTGAAATTTGGATTTTTGCATTTGGCTATTATGTTATGAATCGCGTAGATGGATGGGGAAGTATTACAGGAAACTATAATGGCGGACTGCTCGATAGCGCATATTTTTCCTTTACGGTATATACCACTGCGGGATTTGGCGACATTGAGCCTTTGGGGCCCCTGAGATTCTTAACTGGAATAGAATCATTAACGGGATTAGTACTTATCACCTGGACAGCTTCGTTTTTATACTTTGAAATGCAAAGGCATTGGAAGATTGTCTAGCACCCCAGCGGCCCTTTAATTGGTATTCCAATTAAATCGAGATGTTTAATCTTTAGAGCTAACGCAATGCATATATTCAAAATTAGCATAGGTTTTTTAGGGATAGTATTCGTGGCGTCATGGGCGACGCCACAAATTAGCCAAAACCAAAACAATCGCTGGTTGCTAATTGACGATTTTGAACAAACAGATAGTCTTGATCATTGGACAAAAGCCGATACGAAGAACGATACTTCTCCGCATATTACCAACCCACAGATCACTGAACGTCGTACTGGGCTGAATACTCAACTTAAACTTTCCGTTAATGCTCCAATGACTGACAAAGTCGCAAATAACTACATGCTTAAAAAGCCAGCTGGCGAAGGCATTGTCGGTAACCGTAAGGCACTTACATTTAAAGCATTACCGGAGTCGGTGGATGTTGGTGACACATATACGTTTTATACCCGAATAAATGTTGAATACTTCCCCAATAACCATGCTTTTGGGTTAAGTAATTTAGGACCTGAAGATATTAAAAGGCATGATTACAACGCCTTTGAAGCGACACTTCGGATAACAGATAAAGCAGAATCAAATGGTCATAAAAACAATGGCGCGTTAATGGTAAAAGTGGCTGATGGTTACGACAACGTAAAGAATTTTTCCGCTAAATCAGATGCTAAACCCCTGGTTGCTGGCGTGTGGTACGAAATTTGGTATGTGGTGAACAATGCCGAGGTGCAATACGGTGGGCAAACCTACGATGTGTATTTAAAAGGAGGGGACGAATTTCCTGAGCAGACGTTGGTTTACCGTGGGGCTGCGTTTCGCATGCAACGGGCGCTACCTTTAACCTACTTTTTGATGAACTGTAATACTGGCCCTATAGCTCAGCCCTACGGAAATGGTGGGTTACGGTACGATGATTTGTATATGGTAAAAGGTGTGAGTCTAGTCACACCTTGATAGATTTTTATTTGTTTATGTACCTAGCCGATGCGTTTTCTTATTTAAGCTAAAGCTTGGATCTCGCCAAGTGCCTGTTCAATCTCTTGCTCGTTATTTAGCAACGAAGGGGCGAATCGAGCATAGCTAATACGGTAAGGTGTACTGCTCATTATTATCCCTTTGTGATGCATTTTTTTCACAACATCCCCAGGCGATACTCCCTTTACATCAAAGCAAACTAAACCCGATGACAGTTCGTTACTGGTTGGTGTATATAAGGTTACATGTGGCATCTTGGCTAACCCTATTTTTGTTTGTTGGTTCAATTGATGGATGCGCTTTTGCACATTGGCTTTGCCTAACTGTTGATGCAGTTTAAATGCTTCAGGTAATGCCCAGCGATGTTCAAAAGAATGAAATCCACCTGGAGACATGTGTTCCCCAACGGGTACCTGATTTTGCGTCATGCCGCCCAACCAAACGTCGTATGAAGCACTAAAACTCGGAATAACAGGTTCGCTTTGGGCCCACGCTTTGTCGTTTCCCCAAATTAGTCCTGTGCCCCTTGGACCAAATATCCACTTATGGGTACCTGCTATAAAAAAATCACAGCCCAATTCACTAATATTTTGATTTTCTATACCAAAACCATGAACACCATCAACACAAAATAATATTTGCTGATCGGCTTTTCGTTGTTTGTTCAAAGCATTGATCGTGTCGGCCATGGCTCTTATTGGTAATTTAACACCAGTGGATGAATGCACCCAGGTTGCCGCAAATACTCGAGTATTGCGGGTTATGGCAGCTTTCATACGCTGCACGATATCGTCAGTATTGACGCGCGCAGGATCAGTATATAACGCGATACGGTTTATTTTAGCGCCAGTGCGCTGAGCGCGGTATGCCAAGGACATATCAGTAGAATAATGATCATGCACAGTCTGTAATATTTCATCATTAGGTTGCAATTGTAGTCCGCTATAAACCAAGCTTAATCCCATGGTTGTGCTATCGGTTAAGGCAATATTGCGCGCATTGCATCCCATATATTGACCGGCGGCAGCACAGATTTCATAATCAATTGTTTCGAAATGCTGATGCCAATAATCTGAGGGGTTTTCATCAAACGCTATACGATGTCTTTCGATGGCATCCGCTACCGGTTTTGGATGTGACGCCAGTAAAAATGTCGACAACTGGATATACTTACGCGTCAAAGGAAATAGATTACGTAATGCGCTCCAATCGCCAGGTTGAATAGGAGATGAGGCAACTACCTCTGTCGTTTGAGCATTAAGCGCCGTGCTTGGTATCAACAAACTTGCACCAACGCTCAGGCCAAATCCATTTAAAAATTCACGTCTTAACATATCAATCACCTTATTGTTTGGTAACAAACAGGTGAGCGGCTAATTACTTAGTGGTTATATATTCAAAACTGCCGGATGACCAAAGTCGGTGCCGCTCGAGTGGGTTGCCATAGTGTAGTGTACAAATACCGAATCCGCCTTTTCGGTAGGTATCTGACACAGTCGTTCTTCAAGTAGCTAAGTGGTCAATCACCAGCTAATTAATCAATTACTGCTTTGTATACTAGGCAAACTTTGCTATTGGCTATCTGTGATTCACTTCACCTCATTTACGTTTCAGACTGCTTCAGTTTGCATCATTTAAGCTCTAGGAGGGTTTTTAACCGCTTTGTATATGTGTCAGTCTAAAGATTCATTGTTAATCAATTCAAATGTTAATCAATTCTAACGGGAGGCCATAACACTCGATTTCACACTTGATTTGCGGTCACGCGAGCTGTACAGCGAAACCACTCTAATTAAACATGTAAAGGAAAGATCATGGATACTAGAAACGTTACGTACAACCAGCGAGGGCCTGATGTTCACATCAAGCATGCTTCAGCCTACCTTTCTAAAAGAGCTTTGCATCGCTCTTTGCGCTGCTCTTTACACCGTTATTGGCTGATACTGTGCAGCTTACTTCTTCTATGCACGGGGGCGATTCAAGTTCAGGCAGCAGATTTAGTCAACGGCGGTTCAGTATCAGGCGCTATATCTGTTGCAGGCGAACAAGACAGCTGGACGTTTAGCGCCACCGCGGGTGAGCTAATTAACATTCAAGTAGTCGATTTAGCGGTCGGCGATTTGTTTCCTCACATAACTCTTTATGCACCTGATGGCACACGCGTTACTTCGGCTAGTCATTATACAGTGGCAAATATTTATAATGTTGAAGCGTCTGAAACAGGTACTTACTCTCTTGTCGTTGAAGACGGCACCTCACGGCAGGATAAGATAGGGGCTTATCCACTTCATTTTGCTAAGTCGATTGGCGCTAATGAAAACGGCACGCTGAATAATGGCGGCGCGTTGAGCAGTGACATCACCTTAGGGGATTTAGATACCTGGACGTTTGAGGCCACCGCAGGCGAGCTGTTAAACATTCAAATCGCTGATGTGGATCAAGATGGTTTGTTCCCGTTCATGACACTTTACGCGCCAGATGGAACGCGAGTAGGAGCCGCTAGCAGTTACACAGTGGCTAACCTGTACAATATCGCGGCCACGCAAACAGGGACGTATATCTTGCTAGTGCAAGACGGCACAAGTGGACGTGTTCAGGTAGGCAATTATGAAGTGCACTTTGCCAAGTCGATTGGCGCTGATGAAAACGGTACGCTTAATAATGGCGGCGCGGTGAGCAGTGACATCACCTTAGGGGATTTGGATACTTGGACGTTCGAGGCCACCGAAGGTGAAAGACTGAATATTCAAATCGCGGATTTGGTCGATGCACTATAAGGTACTACTTCAGGTGAATTTATTGAATCGTCGATGGTATATTCAGTGTCTAAGGCGTTTTCAGATTTATGCTTATGTGACGTTGAAGAAGCCTGCCGTGGATCCGTTTCTTGTGTGTTGAGCGCGTTTGATTTTTCTAATTCGGCGGAATCGAGATAAAGTGCCCAAGCTTCAACGTTTAAGGCTTTTGCCACCCGTTCTATACTTAATGGGTCAACTGCATCGCCACGGAATACGCGGTTTACTAATGACCGCGGGGCTTTATTTAAACCTTCAATGATTTGAATTTTATCGACAACTTCAGCTTGAGATTTAAACCCAGCGGCGAGTTGTGCAGAGCGTAATTTTGGGCGCGAAGCACGAATTCCCCTAGCGCGCACTTTATTCATCGATGTGTCCGTGTGTTGTCCTTTATTCACAGTGGTCGTCCGGTTTTTAATAACGATGGTTGAGAAAATCCCAGTCTTGATATTATTAAACTAAATTAGCTTAAAAGTTAATCAGTTTCTGGTTGTTATTTGCTCGTTATTTTTATGCTTATCTCTATAAATGCATGGTTAGGCACTGACAGCAAAAATTACATGCGTTTAACCAGGGCTTTACTATTGCTAAATATCAAACAATGAACGAACTAAAACTTCTTTCACTTCAATATGTTGTGCCTTTTGCTAAAGTAGACAAAATTTAATAAAAGAGTTGGCTCATGAGTGCGTATTTGATTATCCAAGCAACGGTTCGTAACTGGGAGAAATTCACCTTATATACCCAAACTGTTCCGCCTTTAATTAAAAAGTTTGGTGGCGAATATATTGCGATGGGCGCCCCAGAATTGATTGAAGGTCACAGCGCACCAAAAAGTGTGGTGATATCCAAGTGGCCAAATTGTGCAGCTGCCCATGCATTTTGGGACTCGGCAGAATACGCCGAGGCTAAGAAATACCGAGAGGGCACAGGTGAATTTAACATCATGCTTATCGATGGTTTATCTCAAACACCTTTGGAGTAGAATATGTCTATTGCTTATACCGCTGTTGCTTTGCAGACCCGCTGCTTTGCCGTTAACAAATTGAACGTGGCCGATGCCCGTCAGAAAATATTCGATAATATTCGTCGAGTTGGTGGGCACGTACAAGGCACTAAAGGTTTTGTTGGGCCCAGTGTGAAAATGGTGGTGTTGCCCGAGTATTTTTTAACCAGTTTCCCTATGGGTGAGTCGTTGGGGCAATGGAAAGAGAAAGGCGCCATTGCTCAAGATGGTAAAGAATATGAGATGCTCAGCGAAATAGCCCAGAAAAATCAAGTGTATTTATCTGGTAACGTGTATGAACTCGACCCGCACTTTAGTGATCTTTATTTTCAAACCTCATTTATATTAGGTCCAAACGGTGACTGTATTTTGCGCTATCGTCGCTTAGTATCTATGTTTGCGCCTACGCCCCATGATGTGTTGGACAAATACTTGGATGTTTACGGCCAAGAGTCTTTATTTCCGGTAGCAAAAACCGAGTTAGGTAATTTGGCTTGTGTTGCGTCTGAAGAGATCTTGTATCCAGAAATAAGCCGCTGCTTAGTGATGAATGGCGCGGAAGTGTTATTGCACAGTAGTTCTGAAGTTGGCTCGGTTGAGTTGACACCAAAAGATATCGCTAAGCGGGCCCGCGCCATCGAAAATTTAGCTTATGTAGTTTCGGCAAATTCAGCGGGGATTGCAGATATTGATTTTCCTGCAGAGTCGACCGATGGCATGTCCAAGCTTGTGGACTTTAAGGGCCGAGTGATGGCTGAGGCTGGCATGGGCGAAAGCATGGTGGCTAATGCAGAGCTGGATATAACCGCATTACGCCGATATCGTAACAAGCCTGGCATGGGAAATATTCTATCGCGGCAACGTAATGAGCTTTTTAGTGGCCACTACAGTCAAGCTGTTTACCCTGCTAACACTATGTTGAATGAAGACAAGCAAGTTAATGTGCCAGACCGCAGCCACTTTATGCAAACGCAAATGCAGAGTATTCAAAATTTGCAAAAAAACGGCGTGATTTTACCGGAGCAACCCCATGAGTAATGTTATGCAAACAGTGCCAATTTCTAATCCGCGAACGGGGTTAGCAGACTTTGACTTACCTTTATTTAGTGTTCACGAGGTGGATGAGGTAGCAAAAAATTTAAAACAGCAGCAAAGTCAGTGGTGGAGCATAGGTCTTGCGGGACGCATAGAGGTTCTGCAAAATTTAGCAAGCTTTATGGCTGAGCATAAAACGCAATTAGTTGTTGCGTTGATCAATGACACAGGCCGAGCGAATGAGTCTGAGTTAGAAGTCGATGTCACTATTAATGCTATTCATCGCTGGTGTAAGCAAGCTCCAGAGTTATTGGCCAAGGGAGAACCGTGGACAGCAGAAATTCCTTTTATCGAGTTACAGCAAGATTATTTGCCTTATCGGTTAGTGGGCGTTATCAGCCCGTGGAATTTCCCGTTGTTATTATCACTCGTTGATGCCATACCAGCACTGATAGCAGGCAGTGCAGTGCTGATTAAACCCAGCGAAGTCACGTCGCGCTTTGTGGCGCCGTTTAATGAGGTGCTCAAGCGCATTCCGATGTTGAACAATATACTCGCATTAGTGACCGGTGAAGCGGAAACAGGTCGAGCGGTGATTAACGCGGTTGATTCATTGTGTTTCACTGGCAGCGTCGCAACGGGTCGTCAGGTAGGCAAAGTTTGTGCTGAACGCTTTATCCCCGCATTTTTAGAATTAGGGGGTAAAGACCCAGCAGTAGTCTGTAAAGACGCTGACCCTGAACTGGCTGCCAGAGCGCTGTGCTGGGGTAGTATGGTTAATGCTGGGCAGTCCTGTATGTCGCTCGAACGAGTATATGTACACAAAGATATTGCAGACGTTTTTCTTACTAAGTTAGTGGAAAACGTGAAGGCGCTCCAACATAACTACCCAGATATTCAACAAGGACAAATTGGGCCTATTATTTCTGCCAAGCAAGTAAAAATAGTCGAAACTCAACTGCAAGATGCGAAGGATAAAGGTGCGACTATTTTGTGTGGAGGCGAGGTGCTCACTTTAGGCGGCGGGCACTATTGCGCGCCTACGGTGTTAACCGACGTAACTCCGAAAATGCTAGTTGTCAGCCAGGAGACCTTCGCAGCGATTCTACCTGTTACTGTGGTTGACAGCGATGAGCAGGGTATTGCTTTAGCCAATGATTCTGAATTTGGTTTATCGGCGGCGGTATTTAGTCAGAATGTTGATTATGCCAAAAAGCTTGCCAGTCAATTAGAAGCTGGGGCTGTGAGCATTAACGATGCCTCGCTAACCGCGCTTATTCATGAAGCGGAGAAGCAGTCATTTAAATATTCTGGATTGGGTGGCTCTCGTATGGGGGCGGAGTCAATCCGTCGTTTCACCCGTAAAAAGGCCTATATTCGTAACACTGGCGTAGCATCACCTTGGTGGTTTTAGCGCAATCTATTTGAATCTATGGTTTTAAGGTGTCATTCATTACAAAAAGCGAGCTTACTTCACAGTGTGAAGTAAGCTTTTTTTATGCTTATTTTTTGTTGCAGCCCATTTTCATTTTTGCATCGTTACCCAGTAACGCTGCTATAAGAAACTCAGTGATGTGTTACCTGTGTAAGAAGTTATTAGTGACAGATAGATAGTGTTTACGTAATTAATTATTCAACTCTTGCGTACAAATAAAGCAGATAATCTAATATGCTTGGGCTGTGCAGGGCCTTTTTGCAAAGCCTTAGTACGTTTGCTGATGGAATTAATAAGAAGCACTAAGGCTAAATTTGTTGCCAGTTTTGGGGGGGATGTCCCCAGCGCTTAAAACAGCGCTGGGATCGTTTAAAGAGTAAGAGTATTAAGCGTGTTTTTTAATTTGACTGATAAGTACCACAGACAAAGCCACGAGTACGCAGAAGATCATAAAGGCATTGTTATAGCTGCCGTAAGCATCGTATATGGCGCCCGTCGCCCAGATACCTAAACCGCCACCAAACGCATCTAATACCGTAATAGTGCCGAGTAATTTACCGGAAGCCCGCAAACCAAAGTTATTTACCGCATTCAATTGTAATAGGGTATAAAAGCCACCCCACATAAAGCCAATCAATGCGATTGCGATAAGGACATTGTCTTTGTCAGCTACTAACATCGCCCCCAAGCCCACTAACATCAACAGTAAATTCGTGTATAACACACGTTTGCCGGTAATTCTGTCCGCAACTAAACCAAATAAAAATTTACCAATTAAAGCCGGTATAAACAGCACGCTTAAGCCTGCTGCAGCTGCTTGCGAGGTAAAACCTAAATCCGTTAAATGCAGTATCAAATTGGCTTGAAAACCCATGATGGTATAAAAGGTAAACATAGCAATAAAAGCGATTGACCAAAATGAGCGTGTTTTAATTGCTTCTTTGTATGTCAAACCGTGTTGTGATAAGTCGGCACTGGGTTCATTTGCGCTACCATCGAAGCCAAACGGCTTAAGGCCCATGTCTGTCGGACGATTACGCAATAAAAATAACGCCAAAAGAAACAAGCATGATGGGATCATTGCTGCTAGCTGCATCGCTTCACGCCATGTCATTCCGTCAGCTAACCACGAGCTAAACAACGGAGCCAATACCGCCCCACCTAACGAGGTTCCTACAACCGCAATACCGATGGCTGTGCCGCGAAGTTTAACGAACCAGTTTGATACCAAAATAACCGCTACATTTATGCCACACGCCAGCAGTACGATAGAAAAAGCAGCATGTATCATATATAAATCGGTGATATCACGAATGTTCCCATAAGCGTAAAAGCATAAACTGAGCACAACCGTACCGACCATAACCAGAAATTTAACGCCGATTTTATCGATCAATATACCCACCAACGGGGCAAGCATTCCGGTTAATGCGAGTGTAATTAGCCCACGCAGTTTTAAATCGCCACGAGACCAATCACTGAATTCCGCAAGAATGGCACTATCGAATGCGGTGATGCCGGTGATGATCATGCCATTTGAAATCAATAGACACATCATGGCGATAAAAACAGTAATCCAATGCATAGGATGTCCCATTCGTTTGCCCTCTTTAACTACGGGGCTTTCACTTGTTTCTGACACTGATTGCATGGGTACTCCTCGTTTTCTTGTTGTTATGTGGAAATGTTATGGAAACTCATTAGAATTTTGGATTAGCAAACTAGGTTGGCCAATTTTTACCGCCTACCCAACTACCGGCATAAGCATTAAATTCCTGTACATCTATCGACGCCCATATACCTGCATGATAATAAGGGTCGCTAAATAAAATATCTTTTGCTTGATCAGTGCTGTCCGCTTCAATTATGTATAAAGAGCCCATAATTTCACCGCTAATCTTTAATGGTCCTGCCACGCGAATATGAACCATTTTTTCTTCAACCCAAGCGAGATGCGCGGGTAAATACTGCATGCGTTTCACTTGCATGGACGGGTCTTTATCGAGACAGTTAAAGTGCACTAACATGGTATTTTCCGGTTATTTATTTGGATATAAAACAGAGGTAAAGCTAAAGCGCTTAGCCGGATAAATACTTTGAGCAACTAAAATTAACGTATCTTCTTTAAGCGAAAAATAACGACGGGTTATTTTCATGGCAGCTGAACCCGCAGAGGCATCTAACTGGGACGCGAGCTCCTGGGGCAATAAACAAGCTGAAATTTGCTGTTCGATTTTGCCAATCCTTTTATCGTCTAACGCTTCGACTACGGCATAAATAGCTGTTTTTATGTCTTTGAGCTTTTTATCCACTTCGTCCTGATGAGGGCGCCGGTAGATATTGGAATAACAAATCGGCTTTTTATCATGAGGCTCAAAACGCACACCGCCAATATGAATACATTCTTCGCCTTCGTCAGAATTAAGCAGGGTAGCGGTGGCTCCATCAAGGGAGATCATATCGCTCACTTGTACCTCGAAACGGGTATTTTTCCCAAAGGCCAGTAAGTCTTTCACTGAGTTAATAAACTGATTAATTTGCTCCGGCATCGTATTACGTTTGACTAACGTGCCTGAACCTTGTTTACGTTCTACAAGACCGGTTTTTTCAACATAACGCAGCGCTTCACGGGCCGTATGACGACTAATAGTGAATTGTTCACATAGCTGCTTTTCAGTAGGCAATAACGTGTTCAGCGCGAATTCCCCCGCTAAGATCTGGTTGATCAACGTTTCACCTATATCTTGATATTTAGGTAGCGAACGTTTCGTTGATAACAATTTGATTTTAGTCATTTATGCTCAATGGTTAGTCGAATAACAGAATGATACCTGTTATAAATATGTCCGGACAAATCGAAGAGTATAGGAATAAAGCTAAATTGCCAATCAAACTTTCACTAAGCAAACAGCTGTTAATTGACATTGATCAAATGCCCTTAACGCAGCATGACTGTGCCCGAGCAGGTGAACATGTGCTCGATTGGTTGGCGTGCGCCAGTTTAGGCAAGTTGTCGGATGCAGGGCGTGCGTATCAAGCATTATTGTCACTCGATGAAGGGGGCAAGTGTACCGCCATCGGTGGCCAGCGAGTCAGTATGCAAAATGCTGCTCAGCATAATGGTGCCCTTGGTAACGTGCTGGAAATGGACGATATACACCGCAGTTCTATATTGCATCCTGGTCCGGTGATCATTCCGGCAGCACTGGCCGTGGCTGAGCAAATGGATTGCTCGTTAGAGGCATTTTTAATTGCCATTATTAAAGGCTACGAAATGACTATCCGCATGGGGGAAGCGATTGGACGTAGTCATTATAGCAACTTTCATAACACTGCAACCTGCGGGACGTTAGGCGCTGCGATGGCCGCCTCGTCAATATTGGGTTTGACACAAGAGCAGACAATTTGGGCGATAGGCAATGCAGGCAGCACCACTGGTGGTTTGTGGCAAATGCGTAATGAAAAGGTATTAACCAAGCAGTGGCATAACGCTGAGGCATGCCGGTCAGGTGTTATGGCAGCATTTATGGCCAAGCAAAATTTAACCGGGCCGGAATATATTTTAGAAGGCCCCCAGGGCATATTTAATGCGCTGTCTAATGATGCTTCTCCTGACAAATTCGTTGAAAAGCATGCCAGTTGGCGGATGTATAGTTGCAGCTTTAAGCCTTGGCCTGCTTGTCGTCATGCCCATGGTGCCATGGACGTACTGCTGAGTATATTGCAACAAAGCACGATTGATTTTGCTGATATTGAACGTATTGACGTTGGAGTCTACCAAGATGCTCAACTGTTTTGCGATCGCTTAACGCCTGAAACTAGCTTGGAGGCTAAATTCAGTATTCAACACGCGTTGGCAGCAATATTGTTATGGGGTGAACCTCAGCTTGAGCACTATGCCCAGAATGCATTTAAGCAAGCTCAGTGCTGCGCACTACGAGAACGCATCAATGTATACGTTGACCAAGAGATTGAAGCGCTATATCCCCAGCATTTCGGTGCCAAGTGCACAGTGGTAATAAAAAACGGTCAATCTGTAGTGCTCAGCCAACGAGATACCCTGGGGGATCCGGAAAAACCACTGACACCCGCTCAACGCCATAACAAAGCAAATATGTTATTGAGTCATGCAGGCGTGAGTAATGAAAAAATCACCCAGTTGTGTCATTTCGATTGGTTGCAAGCGACATCCATTTCTACACTTTCGGCGCTGCTGCGCCCCGCACCGAGTCATTAGCTTATGAGCCACGTTCCTGATGCTATCAATTTATTGATCCAGCATATTGAAAAAACTACGTTTCGCGACCTGCCTGCATCGACAGTTGCCGCCAGTAAAACATTTATTTTAGATTCTATTGGCGTGGGTCTCAGCGGTTCACGGATACCAAACGTGGCCAAAATAAAACAGGCGGTTAGTCAGTGGGGAGAAGGCCACCAAGCACAAGTATGGGTAACGGGTGAATGGTTGCCTGCTGTTTCAGCGGCGGCAATAAACGGCTACCAAATTCATAACCAAGAGTGGGATTGCGTTCACGAACCCGCTGTTGTGCACCCAATGGCGGTGATTTTGTCGTCTTTGGTGGCGTATGCCCAGCAACATAATTTATCCGCTAAGCAACTGATCCTAGGGGTCGTTATTGCGGTTGATGTGGCCACATTAATCGGTGAATGTGTTACGTCTAGTTTAAAGTTTTTTCGGCCGTCAATTTGTGGTTGTTTAGGCGCAGCCGCAGGTATATGTGCCATGCAGGGTATCAAGGGTGAAACACTACAAAATGCGTTAGGCATTGCCTACAGTCAACTTAGCGGGACCATGCAATCCCACGTGGAAGGTTCACCGATGTTGGCCATGCAAATTGGTATTAACGCGGCTGCCGCTATTCGCGCAGTTGACATGGCCGAAGCGGGATTTACCGGCCCCAAAGATATATTGCAAGGCCCTTACGGGTACTTTCATTTGTTTGAAGACAGTTATGATTTAAGCCCTTTAGTAGAAAAGTTAGGCCGTGAATTTCAAATTGAACAGGTCAGTCATAAGCCGTTTCCGACTGGCAGGGCAGGCCATGGCACCATCGACGGTTTACTTCGGCTACAAAAAGAGCACGGATTCAGTACACATGAGATTGCGCGAATTGATATATACGGTACGCCACTGATTATCAAGCTCGTGGGTCGCCCTGTGAAACAAGATATGGACGCCAGTTACGCCAAATTATGTAACGGTTATATCGCTGCCAGTTTGCTGCTGACCGGTAGTGTCGGAGTCGCCGATTTTGAACAAGATTGCTTAGACGACCCCGATCGAATTGCGCTTGGCGCGAAGGTGCATACGCACGTGAATGAGGTACAAGATTTAAACGCGTTGGTACCCGTTCGCGTATCGGTTACGCTAAATTCAGGGACTGAATACCAAGTAGATTTAAAGCATGTGCTAGGTAGTCCGCAAAATCCACTTAGCCGAGATGCACAAATTGCCAAGTTTACGGCAGCATGTTCGAGCGCTGTCCCCCCTTTTAATGAGCATAACATTGGCTTATTGATAAAACGCATAGACCAACTCGAACAGATCCCGAATATTAATAGCTTAGTTGAAGTACTCGTCAGTAATAGGTAATCCAATGAATAATACGATTGATAACACAGCAAAAAAACCAAGCAATGCCCCAAATAACGTAAAAAAGGCAACATACCCGACCTATTTTGAGTCTTTTGATTACAGCCAAATGCTGAAAGATTACCCCTTGGGTGATGCGGTGTTTGAGCAATTTGAAGGCATGAGTCGAAGTGAACTAAAAGCATTGCAAAATAGCCGTTTTATGCAGGTGGTAAAGCGTGCTTGGGAGATCCCATTTTACCAACGCATCTGGGGAAACGCGGGGATTAAACCCACTGATATTAACAGCCTAGATGATATTGAAAAGCTGCCCCTGATTTCAAAGTCAGACATCATGGACAGTGTTGAAAAATACCCACCTATTGGCGATTTTCACGGTCTAGATGGTATACCACCTGAGCAGCGTCCACCTTTAGTTTTTCATACTACCAGTGGCACCACTGGTACCCCTCAACCTTTGCTGTTTGGACCTAAAAGTCGAGAAGTGCAATCGTTACTCGTGGCACGATCGTATCGATTTATGGGGTTAAAACCCGCTGCTACAATACAGTCTTGCTATGGTCACGGTATGATAAACGGTGGACACTACATTCGCGAAGCCGTCACTAAATACACCAACGCCTTGTTTTTATCAGCAGGCACAGGTGTTGAAACCCGTTCGGTACAACAAGTCAATCTAATGAAAACGTTTGGTGTGAATGTACTCGTTGGTTTTGTTGATTATATAAAAAGACTCGCCGATGTAGCCAAAGACGAAGGCTTGATCCCCGGCAAAGATATCAAAATTGACATGATTATTGGTCATCTAGGCATGGAAAGTCGTGAAAGCATCGCCAAAACCTGGGGTAATCCAGAGCTATTCGATTGGTACGGCGTAGGCGATACTGGCACCATCGCCGCTGAAGGCCCTGATCATAGCGGCATGTACGTTTGGGAAGACGCCCAATTTTTAGAATTGCTTGACACCGATAGTAACGAGCCCGTAACACCAGGTGAAACGGGTAATATGGTGGTGACCTGCTTATACAAAGATGATGTCTACCCGATTATTCGTTTTAACACCCACGATATTACCCAAGAAGTTACTGGCGACAACTCACTTAATTTACCCTTTAAACGCATCAAAGGGTTTATGGGTCGCTCTGACAATATGGTTAAACTGCGCGGGATCAACATTTATCCGCAAGGTGTTGGTCCGATGCTCGAGGAGCGTGATGAATTTTTAGGTGAATTTATTTGTGAAGCGATCCGTGATGAAACCGGACGGGACGAAATGATAGTGACCGCAGAGGTATCAACGCCGCTTGCTCAGCGCGATTCACTATTAGCGGCATATAGTGATTTGTTAAAACGTAAAATAGGCATCGAAGTCAAAGTAGCCTTAGTAGGTGAAGGAGAGCTAACCCCATTAACGCAAGTGGACATCAGGCAGAAACCTATTCGTTTAATCGATAACAGGTTTCAATAATGGATATCGCACTTCTAAGTCAAGATGTGAGTACGCATATTGCGCTGATCAAAGACAAGCAAATTTCTGCTCAAGAATTAGCCACTGAGCAACATGGTTTGATTGAACGTGTAAATCCGTCGATAAATGCCTTTATCAGCTACACCATGCCGAATTTTGAGCAAGGCAGCTCTTTAGAGAAATCCTTGTTTCAAGGGATTTGCATCGGTGTGAAAGATAATATTGACGTGCTAGGGTTTGCTACAACAGCGGGCATGGCCACGCGAGTGGGTCGTCAGGCCAAACAGGATGCTTTCGTGGTAAACCGGTTAAAGCAAACCGGCGTGCAAGTGCTGGGCAAACTCAATATGCACGAAGGTGCGCTGGGAGCGACCAACCAAAATGAGCACTTCGGTGATTGCCATAACCCACACCAGCACGGAATAACCCCTGGTGGTTCGTCGGGTGGCTCTGCTGCTGCGGTGGCATCTGGTATGGTTGGGTTGACACTGGGCACGGATACCATGGGCTCGGTGCGTATTCCCGCGGCGTATTGCGGTATTTTTGGTTTCAAACCAAGTCGTGGCGCTGTTAGTAACAACGGCACTGTCACCTGCAGCAGAATAATGGACAACATTGGCCCGCTAGCACGCTCAGCGAAAGATTTGAGTCTTGCACTGAATGTGATGAAAGCATTTGATGAAGGATGTGCGGCGTCTATAGATTTCAGCGCATTTAATCGCTTGTCCTACACTGACAACAAAGTATTACTGGTACCTGAAAACCTCGAGAAGTTGGGCGTTGCACCTGATATTGCCAGTGACTTTGCCGCCAATTTAACGGCGTTTACCGACTTAGGGTTTACCCTTCAGTATTTTGATTTTTCTAATTATGATTTTGCCGCTGCACGCAGAGCTGGTCTACTCATTTGCGAAGCGGATATGCGTGTCGAGCATCAATATGACTGGGAACATAATCAGCACAAGTTCTCAGAGTATATGCGCGGAATGTTGTCATATATTGAGCGAAAATCGCCCATGGACATAATGCAATCCGAACGGGTGCTAGATAACGCGAAAGTATTCGCGCGTCAGTTATTCAAGCAAGGCTGCGCCATATTGATGCCTACTGTTTTACAAAGGGCATTTTCGTTTGTAGAGCCTGTACCGGCCAATCAAGCAGACTTAACCAGTTTTGCCAATCAAGCTGGTTTGCCTGCTGTGTCTTTACCCATGCTCAGTGATAATCCGTTACCCGCTGGCATGCAAATTGTTGGGCCACTTGGCAGTGATAACCAACTGTTAAATTTGGCAGAGCGCTGGCAAGAGCATACTCAGTTTCGTTATATCTTGCCGAGTTTTGACTAATTGGGAGGGAGGTGAAATACGGTCAGGCGGGCAGCGCTCTGATTAACCGTAAATATGAGGGCTAGTAATCCAAAAGAAAGCGAGTACTTCATGCTTCCTACACTAAATCCAACAGGCGGCGATTTGCCAATTTGCAGACCTTCGCCATTGGATTTTAAACGCCAAAAGTTTCACTAAATCGGCCTCTCAACTAGATGACTCACTAAGTACCTCGTACCCGTGAATATTTAAGGCTAATTGTCATCGCAGACTGTGCACTAAATCAGTGAAAACTATGCTAGATATAGCAAACTTTAGTCAGCCAAATCAGGATCGCAAATAAACAAAATGTCCATGATGATCGACGGATTCCATTCGCGCATAGCCGCTTCCGATTCTTTACGAATATTATCAAGTTCATGAACGGTTGCCACGCTAAACGATTCGTCGACAATAATATGCACTAATAAATAAATATCTCTGCCACTTTTGCTAATTCGCACTTCTATATGCTCGTAAGGAACCGTCGATAAAGTTTGTTTAAGCTTTTTCTCGATCACTGATGTGACCGTTTCCGGTGGTGCCTTATGAATGACCTCGTTAAGGCTGTCTAACATTATTTTGCAAGGCACAGGAAGAATTGCGACGCCCAGCACAATCAATAAAAGTGGATCGACATATGGTGCGTAGGCTGCAAATCCAAATTTCTCAAGGCAATAAGCAATGATAAATCCTAATAGAATTGACGCACTCAATACGGCGTCAATAAACCAAGTATGGGCGTCAACACTAACCAAATCAGAACGCAGTGATTTGCTGCGATGCTTCATATAAACAGAAATTGCAAAACATCCAATAGTTGCGAACACGCCATAAAACATGGCTATATTATATTCAGCGGCATTACCGCCGGCAAAGAGCCTATTTATAGCCCCAATGACAGCGTACAGACAGGTTACTATTATGATGAGTGATTTAAACAGGTTTAACGTAGGTTCAATAGCCGTGTAGCCAAAGTGAAATCTATCGTCATCGGGCAGTTGCACAAGGTTCGCAACTTTAAGTGTTAAAAGGGCCATAAAGAATGAGATAAGCGAATAAACGCCGTCAAATAATATTGCCCCTGATTGCGTGATGAGTGCAAAACCAAATGCAACGAACACAAACAACCCTGCCATATATAAAGAAAGCTTTAGTAAAACCTTTTCGTTTTGTTGGTGAAATCCAATTGCCATAATTGTTAAAGTGAAAAGTAAGACGGGCGGATTCTACTCCCCTTTTTAATATTTGATAGCCTTATAGTATTTATTATCTCATCATTTTTCGTGTCGATTAAAATAGCTAAACTAAGCGTTATTTTTTAATACAATCGTTCCGGGAAATCTGGCTTTAAAGTCTCTTGGAAATGTTAAATACTGGACGATTTGGCGCTTGTTGTACCAGCTCATCGAACCAATTAAATTTTGAATTGAAGAATCAGAACGCTGTATTAGAAACAAGCAAAAAGCATAAATAGGCATGATGAAACGGGGTTAGTAGGTTATTAAGCGCCTCTATAAATGGCATTTAGCATGGCAAGTTTTTATCTGTACCATGAAATATTTAGCAACCTACCGGCCCATATTCAGATTCTCAAAGCTCACCCTACGACCGCAATCTGCTAAGTCGGTTTAGCTCAATGCAAAAGGTGCTCACCTGCGGTTATTTATATTGAGCTGATAGTCGACAGCGAGCGAAAAGGAGTCACTCGATTAAGCCTTGCTAATTTCAGTATGCGCAAGGCTTAATCGGATACGCTCAAAAGAGTGGGGCAGGGCTGTGCTATTCCGGCTGATTTTGCGGTAAAGCTATCCAAAGCGCTCCGTTTTATTGCACGCTCTTATGTAAAATTTTGCGTAAGGCCGTGATCGGCAGCGCTTTCACAGCCCCTTGATGGCCGTTTACATCCATAGCCATCAGTAAACTATTGTAAATCGCTTCTTCTGTTGCTTCATTTACCGCTTGAAACAACGGCGACATATCATTGTTACTTACAACGTGCTGTAAGCTTGGCGGTGCATCGGCGAAACGTCTTACTGCGTCGGCAGACGAAAATGCGATAACGTAATCACCGGAACCATTTGTTAAACTGGCGCCGGTTCTGGCAACCCCTGCCATTGCTCGTTTAGCCAATCGATACAAATTTCGATGCTCTAAGGGGGCATCAGTAGCCACTACAATCATAATACTACCGTCGGCCGCAGTGTCGTTATTTACAGCATCTTTAAGATAATATTGACCTAGGGTTTCCCCCACTTTTAAGCCATCAATCGTCAAGATGCCACCAAAGTTACTTTGTACCAACACTCCCACAGTGTAACCACCTAAACTTGCCGATAAGGCTCTGCTGCTAGTGCCTATGCCGCCTTTCCAGCCAAATGCGCGAGTTCCGGTACCGGCGCCGACGTTTCCTTCTGCAACGTTGCCGTCTGCAGCAAGGTTAATCGCTTGTATCACCTGGGGCTTGGTGACAAAACGTGCGCGAATATCGTTTAGGTAACCATCATTTGTTTCACCGACCACAGCATTGACAGACCGTACGTTTTCGTTGCCTGGTTGTTGCAATGTCCACTCCACCACCCCTGCGATACCTTCCGCCACATTTAATGTATTAGTCAGTACAATGGGGGTTTCTATCTCGCCGAGTTCTTGCACCTGGCTGATCCCCGCCATTTTTCCATACCCGTTGCCAACGTATACTGCGCCAGGGACTTTGTTCTGACGCAAATTGCCCTCAGCAGGTATAATCGCCGTAACGCCAGTATGTTGGTTTTTGTTTCCGCGCAGTGTTACTTGACCCACTTTGACACCTGACACATCGGTAATCGAATTTAGCGGCCCAGTGGCAAGCACGCCCGGAGTAATCCCTAAATCTCTAGCCCGTATTTGTTCCGCAAAAACATAATGATTAAGCGCTAAAAGCAATAATACAAAGAAGATAAAACGCATCGTACAGCCCTTGTCATAATTAGATTGTCAAAATACTAACGACAATGTCACACCGCAATGAAGATATTACAAAAGCTACCTTAATGCCTCTGTAAAGAAAGAGTAATGAAGACAATATGTCTATATAAATTTGGTTTTAAAGTTCTGATTGATCTGTGTAACCCACCGCAGTGTATACATTTCAACCGCCAAATAACGAAACATAGGTAGTCACTATGCAGCATATCAATAGCAGTCAATTACAAGTCATGTCCAATCGTTATCGAGCCCAACTTGTTAATAGTCTTTCTGGCTTTAAAAGCGCTAACCTCATTGGTACAATAGATAACCAGCAGCAAACTAACCTAGCCATATTTAGCTCGGTGGCACATCTTGGTTCCTCACCAGCTTTGCTTGGGTTTATTATGCGCCCGGACAGTGTTGAAAGGCATACCTTGGAGAATATCAAAGCAACAAAGCAATACACTATCAATCAAGTGAACCAGCAGATTTGGCAATCGGCCCACCAAACCTCAGCCCGTTATCTTAAAAACGAATGTGAATTTGAAAAAACAGGCTTAACCACAGAGTTTATAGAGGGGGTAGGCGCACCATTTGTAAAGGAAAGTCAGCTCAAGTATCTGTTAACACTTCAAGAAATAGTGCCTATCAAAGCTAACAATACGTCGTTTGTGATAGGAGAAATCACCGATATATTGTGCCAACAAAGCGCCATAAAAAAAGACGGCTATATTGATATTGAATCATTAAATACCGTCGCCTTATCAGGTTTAGATAGTTACCATACAACTCAGCGCTTATCACGGTTAAGTTATGCTAAGACCGAAACAGCAGCAAAGGCAATATCTATTGATGGTAATGGTTCAGAATAAACCACTGCTCATATTTAATTATCTTCACCGCCTCTAAAGAAACTTCAAAGACATCCATCTTTAAAGTCGTGTAAAAAGCTCCTTTGCTGAGAGGGGGGTGATTACCCTCAACAAGCGTTAAGGTACTTTTGATCTGAATGATTGAGAGTTTTTACTGAAATATTGAGCCTTGAGGAAGGAAAGGGCGAGTAAGGTCAGTTTTTGGGCAAGCGTCAACGCTACAAGATATGCATGAGATGTGTTAGTTGAAATGTCTTATACGCGTTTTAACAACTCTTTCGCTTTGGTCATCCCTCGGAGCCGTTGATGATGAGTGTGGCGTTTAAATGCATTCATCATTCGCTCCGCACCTGCGGCGTAACAAAAGTGTTTTTCAAACTCTGTAGTCAACGTTAACCATTGAGCAGGTTCTAATCCCAATCTTTGCAGAATAGGACTGTGAGTGAATAAGTTAGACCTCGGGTTATATTTTCACGAGGATTTCCCACAAACGGCATCAAAACACTCGGTTGAGGTTGTTGGTTTTTAATGGCGTGAGTACGTTTTTTGATACTGGTGTACTTTGACGTTTCAGGTGTTTTTTCCATTTTTGCACGGATGGGGTTTAAGTCCACATACGCCATACACGCATAAACCAGCTTATGTCGTACAAGCGTTTTCGATAGGTTTTAACGGTTCCATCAAATGAGATTAGCTCTCCTTGGCTCACCGTATCGCCTTTCATAAATTTCTGAGTCAGCAACGTACCTCTATGTAGTTTGTGGTAACGCCTCAACACCCCATCGGTATCTAAGCAAACAGCCAAGGCTTTATCGACATATAGCACCACATGCGTCTACTTCAGGCATCCTGCCTTACGCCCTTACGCCCTTACGCCCTTACGCCCTTAGGGCCAGCTAAAGCTGTTGTAAAATGCTCCCGACATTTTTACTGATTATTCATCACTGCATAGGCACAAATACGGTAGCCGCGTTATCAATGGCAAATACCCTAGACAAAAACAACAAACGCTCTTCTACCCATCCCTGACGATGCTCGTAGCTGTGCCCGGAATGCGTATCTACAGCGCGGCTGCCGTACCACATAAGAATGACTGGCGAACACATCGGGGAAACACAATGACAAATTTATCGGGAATAAAATTTGAACAGCTTTAGCTGGCTTCGAAGAAGTGAACGACATGGATGTTGTGCATAAAATAGGGCGTATCTATTAAACTAATTTGGCTTTTTCGAGGCTGAGGCATAACTAATCTACTCGATAAAAATGAGACGTTAATGAAGTCTAGTTCAGCCTGAAAATTTACCATTTTGATCTTGGGTGTCTCTATATTTTCATTCTTTTTGTGACAACACGCCTATTAGTGAAGGCGATATAGTCACTGAAGTTGAACGTTATTTTGTTAATCTGGGGCACGCACTAGGTTATAAGTTAGGCATGATAAAAATACTAGAGCTTAGAGAAAAAGCAAAAGCCGCTTTAGGTGATAAGTTTAATATCAAAGACTTTCATGATGTAGTCATTGGTACGGGCGCCTTGCCTTTACCTATATAGGCTAAACAAGTCGATAAATATATTGCTAAGGTCAGCAAATAAGAATACAAGTGAGAAAAATCAAAGGTGTACCAAAATTGACTGCTGGTCTTTTTTGGACATCTTAGTTACCACCAGTACAAAAGAATGCTCGACCATTCGCTCAATCAAATTTGCAGGGATTGAGCCAGCTAACTAAAGTGTGTTCCAGTAGGTTTTTTTGTAGTGGCCGAGTTCACGAGGCCACTACCCCCTAAGCGTGACGCAAAAAATGACCATGCTTAACAAAGTTAGAATTTGCTTTGTAAAATTGGCTTTCCATCGCTGACACGCTGTATTGAAATGGTTGAAGCATCAATTTTTTGGCCATTCCTATACAGGGGGACAACCAAATCCCACTGTACTTCAGCACCTTGAGATACATAATGATAAGGAACTTTGTCTTCAGGCTCGTTTTCTGCTTCTAAATACCCCGGGTCATTTACATAAAATACGTTCTTTTCATTTTCACCAATGTACACTTGCCAGTCACCCATTTGACGAGCAAATACCTTTGGAGCAACTGAAGCGACAACTTTTGAACGAACAAGTTCGGCCCCGACAACCTCACCGTTTTCATACATCAGTTTAATATTTAATAGCGCAACCCTTTGATATGAATTGGGTTTTTCTAGCGTGTTATGTTGGTTTAATGGTGCAAAGCTAGGTGCTTTAGATACACCCAAATCATTTGTTTGAGCGATTGTTACCACAGAGAACAATGTTATCGAAAATAATAGTAAATATTTCATCATCATATTCCTCTATTCTGGGCGATCCCAATTAGATGGTGCAAAGATTAAAGGCGTTACAGCAGACGTTGCGCCAGGAAGCGAAAGATAAGCAGCTTCCATGATGACCCAATCCGCGGGACCAAATTCCCACACCGTGTCTCCCCCTGACAACATGATTGCGTCAGTCGTGATGTTGCCCTCTGATCGCCACCAATCGTTACCGTCTCGTGCCGCAATAAAACTAACACAATTTCGCCAAGACGCATTTGTCGCATCACCTTCACAAGCAGCCTCGGTAGCATATAAAACGGGGACGTTGGTTGAGTAATTTGAATCGCAGCAATATTCGTCAGGTAGCCCAAACAACGCATGAGATGTTTCATGAACTATCGTTCTATAGCTTGTTGGTTCAGCTGTTGCACGACCTGATGAAGGGTTAGCGCAATCGCGTAACTCATTAGAGTGAATCAATAACGTTGCGTCAGCGAACGTACCGTCGGTATTAACAGAATTCGGCCATGTCACTGTTGGGCACTGAAAAACACCATTAACAGGTGAATTAGCCACAACGCTTCCAGCGTCAATACTGTAGTAATAATTAAAGCGTGCTAAGTTGCGATAATACCCCTGATTCTGCCAGTAGCCATTTTCTATGGCATTGGTAATATCATCTACAAACAGCTGTCTATTCGCTAAAATAGATAGATCGCCATACGATGCATCAGGTACAAATAATATATTGAAGGCTTCGTCCATATCTTGTTGAATCACAAACAATTCATACACGCTAGAGCCAAATATGGGTTCGTCGTCTTCCGAAACATCAACGTTCAAACTACATGCAGACAACCAAAATAAGCTTAGTGCAAATAGAAAAATCAGTTTATATCTGTCGGTTTTCATAACCTTTCCTTGTAACGTGTCAGCATAACTGGTCTCCCACCCACGCCAACTTGTATATCAATAGAATTAACGTCAACCTACTGTGATCCAAGTTTAACCTAGATAATACATTTTGCTTGTTTTTTGTACGATTTAAGTTCTGAGAATATAATACTCTTCACGTCAAACTCAGCTTAATCTTCTTTGTTATAGCGCAAATGCCGGAGCAAGTGCCGGAATAGTACAGCACGCTAAGAGAAAGTTTTGCGACTTGTTTACGGGACAATAGCATCACTAATATTGATCTGAACTGGTAGTTTTTAATTGCTAATATTTACAGAGACATCCATTTTAAAATAGTATAAAAAAATCTACCTGTTTCAGGGTGGGATTTACCCTCACCAAGCGTTAATTTATTTCAAGCCCTTACGATTGAGGATGGGCCCTGGAATAATGTGCGTTAAAAATATTATCGGGGTCAGAACAAATATTATCGGGGTCAGAACAAAGTTAAATATTATCGGGGTCAGAACAAAGTTAAATAAAATATTATCGGGGTCAGAACCAGGGCGAGATCGTGAATGTTTTTTAACCAGTTGAAAAAAATTTGACGAGTTATTTGACGAGCTAGGTTTGTCGTG